>NZ_MASN01000034.1 GCF_001861355.1 Natrialba sp. SSL1 | reverse complement strand
CATGCAATGCATTGAGTATTTCCAACGACTCGAAGCTGAAGGGAAAGGCTGGGAGTTGGAGAGTCGTAGCCGTGAAGAATTGGAGAGAATAGAAGAGGGACATGGAGGGGTGTCACTTTTCGCAAAGCGTTCTATCATCCTTCACAATCTCTATGGAGTCGATATCGAGGCCGGGGCAGTCGAAATCTGTAAACTACGCCTGTGGCTGTCGATGGTCGCTGATATTGAGGACGAACCGAACGAGGTCGAACCCCTCCCAAATATAGATTTTAACATCCGTCAGGGTAACTCGCTGATCGGGTTCACTGAGCTCCAAGAAGTCGCACGGGAAGATGCGGGCGACGCGTCACTCTCGAATTGGGGTGTCGGAACTGCAGTCAAAGATCTCTATGAGGATGTCATCCGGGAACAGGACCGCCATCGAGCTGCGGATTCTGCCCGTGAAGCGCAGAATGCTCGTAAAATGGCTGAACGAAAAATCGACACCCACAGCGAGGAGCTTAATGAGAAGATCCGCGATCAGTTCAACGAACTTGTCGACGAGGATATTTCTCTTGAGGAATTAGAGGAGTTCTCACCGTTTCATTGGGTGCTCGAGTTCGCGACAGTCTATCGGGAAGGCGGCTTTGATGTCATCATTGGGAACCCACCGTGGGATGAGCTGAAGCCATACCGGACGGACTTCTTCCCAAAGTACGATACTGAGTTTCGTAGCCGCCCACCAGGTGAAAAGGACAAGAAGGTAGAGGAGCTCTTAGAGAACCCTGAAATCGCTGCCGAATGGGAGAAGTTCCAGCGTGACAAGGAACGGCAAGCGACCTATATCAACCAGAGTGGAGAATACGAGTACCAGACACCAAGCGTAGAAGGACAACAGGTTGCACGGACGAACGACCTGTCCCTACTGTTCTTTGAGCGAGTCTATGATATCGTCAGAGACGGTGGTTATGTTTCACAGCTGCTTCCTGGTCCGTTCTTCAATGCCGCCGCTGGAAAGGATTTGCGAGTACATGCATTGGAAGAGTCTGAGATTCAGAGTATCATCGGATTTGAAAATCGCGGCATTTTCTCCGATATAGACACTAGGTATAACTTCGGTATCGTTACGCTCCGAACAGAGGGAAGCACTGATACTGTCCACGGAATCTTTCATCAGACTTCCGTTGATGTTCTTCGGTCAATTGACGATGTAGCTCTAGAAATTCCAGCGCGAATCCTCAAAGAGTATTCTCCTGAAGCTCGAATTTTCCCCAACATCGAGGACCAGCAGGAGGTCTCAGTGCTGGATAAAATTCTCCAGACACCACCATTGACGACTGAAATTGAAGGTGCTTGGCGAACGGTCTTATACAAGGAACTGGATCGAGGACGAGATCGAGATAGATTCATCGAAGACGAATCCAAAGGGGATTATCCGGTCTATCAGGGAAAGAATATTCACCAATTCTGTTATGAGCCGACCTACGTCGACGACCTCAAACCCATCTCTTTGTGGAGTGTCGATGAGGATAACGAGGAGCTGAGCGCGAAGCGTCGCGTTCGAGAGAAGAACTTCCGTGCCCGGGACGATGCGATCAGTCTGAAGAAGGCTATCTTCAACAAGTTCGCTGATGACCCTGAGTTCCGCCATCTCCCGGCAAGTTCGCAGAAGCGGTTCGTCAATCGGTTGCTAACAGAGGAATTCGACCGCCCCGAACTTTCTTTGGAGGACATCCGTCTCCATAGTTCTGAGTACCGGCTTGTGCTCCGTGAAGTCGCTCGTGCAACCGACGAACGGACGCTCATTGCGGCTGTAATCCCACCGGGTGGAGTCGTCGTCCATACGCTGTACACGGTTCGACCATTCGAGGCAAACCCTAGCAAGGATGATCTTTCGGAATTCCCGATGCACAGCGCTTACGACCGTGTTTTCACTGAAAAGGAGCTTTTCGTCGCGCTTGGGCTGATCAATAGTATTCCGTTCGATTTCTTGATGCGGACAAAGGTTGATTCACACGCCTCGAAGTACAAGTTTGAGGAGTCACAGGTCCCCCGACTCACTGATGGCGACGACTGGTTCCACTACATCGCTGATCGCGCGGCGAAGCTCAACTGCTACGGTGAGGAGTTTGCTGAGATGCGTGAGCGACTCGGTGGGATTGAGCCGGCGACGGATATGGAGACCCGGCGTGAACTACAAGCCGAAGTCGACGCGGCCGTGTTCCACGCATATGGGTTGGATGAGGAGGAAATGCAGTTCGTCCTTGATGACTTCCATCGAGTGTCGAATCCTCGAATTATGACGGAAGCGTACTTCGAGAAGGTCGCTGAGAAATACACTTATCTTGGAGATGTAGGCCCGATGGAGTAATCACTGAAATAGCGATACGCCTGGTTCCTGAATATCAGTGGGTTCAGATTTACTGATGAATACTGTCCAGCGCTCGTCGGGTCATAGCTCCATCGACATTTAGATATTGACGTGCGGTCGTGATGTCCTCCCACCCGAACATTGCTCGGAGTGCGGGAAGATCCAAGCCTCTTCCTGCATGGTACGACGCTGCTGTGGCACGTAATCCATGTAATGAGGTTGCGTCGTTAGACAATTCTGGGGACAATTTCAGGGCCGTTTCTAGACGTCGCTGTAAGGTCGAGAACGAATACGGCCAGCCACTATGTTCGTCGAGTAACAATTCAACCGCGACTCGAACCCGATACGAAAAGTGGTACGGAACTGTTCGAGATGCGGCTTCTGTTTTCGGGAGCCAATAACGCTCAGCAAAGCTCTGAAAATCCGTATTGGGATTGTGATCTAGCCGTTGTTTCACCGCCTGCCGGCAGTATCCACAGATGCCACCATCCCGTCCCTTCGTACAGTTTTCCTGTGTGGGAATCTGGATCATCTGCCGCTCTAGGTCAACCCACGATTTCGACAAGTGCGTTGTTTCTCCTGGTCTAAGTCCAAGACGGCCTCCAAGGAGAATGGCCGCTCGTGTTTCGAGTCTCTGTTGTGTATCATCTATTCGCCCAGCACCTTCTAACAGTAGTTCGAACTCGCGTTCGCTAAGGGCCCTCTCTCGTGTTGCTACCATATTCATCGCTGTCTGTCGATACAAAGATAATCCGCTTCTTCTTCGAGTGGCAAGGTGAATCGGTTCACAGCCGCCAGAATTGGCGTCTGATATGACAGGAAGTACTTATGGGTGCCCTCCGGACGAAGCGTATGGGACTCTTTGAGACCTTATTTAGCTCATCCACTGGGGATACTGTCCCTCAGGCACAGCAACCGAGTCAGCACGAAATCTTCCCCGAGGACAAGTACAATGTCGCATACGCTGTAGCCGCTCGGCGTGAAGAAATTCGGGCGTTAGAACACCTTCTAGAAGCGGATCAGACCTCACCTACCGCCTTGGAGGCTGAGCCTTTCCTTCAGGATATAATCGAAGATATGGAGCGGGATCGGGAATACTCCCTCCGCCTTCGCACCTCTGGGGAGGAGCTCGTCGACGATATCCGTGAACTCATAGAGCATTGGGACAATCAGGTAGATGAGCAGATAGGGACGATTTGGTGGCCTATCGGAGCAGATACGACGTTCAGGTTGTACCTCCATTATCTGGAACTCCGTACTGATGCGGAGGATGACCAATTTTCGTTCCCGGAGTCTGCTGGGCAGGTTCACACTCTCGTCCAGCGTGGTCTTAGTGCAATGGAAGATGATGATGACTCGAAGCTCGCTGTAGTCCATAAGCGAGACATTCCTTGGGAAGAACCAGCTGAGGACAGCTGATCCAGTTCGCTCCTTCTCAAAGAGACCGATTAATTGTATCCAGTATCAAACCCAGTTATGGTAGAAATCTCAGACTCCCTGTGTTCGCTTTTCACTGCGAAAATTAAGGAGGAGGATGGCACTTTCGTCATCGAGATTCCTCCGAGTGAGATCAAGCACGGGGCGCTGACCGGTGATGAAACGTACCGCATCGCTCTTCTTGATTCCTCCTCCGAAGCTGAATCAACATCTCCACAGAGCCCACGGCATCCCGCCTCTCAGGGGAGCACGAGCCATGATTCATCTGGTCCTCCTGTTGATGAGGGAGAAGTGCGCGACGTAACAATCGAAACCGTTGGTGATCAAGGAGACGGTATTGCGAAAGTCGAACGGGGGTACGTCGTGATCGTTCCCGGCGCTCAGCCCGGCGACGAGCCAACAGTCGAAATCGAACAAGTTCAGGAGAACGTCGCGTTTGCGAGCATCGTCGATAGCGATCCGCGAGCACTCTAACCCATTGTCCCTTCTGTGGATCGGTCTTCTTCTCGGTAAACCACCGGTGTGAGAAGGCTCCGTTCGCGTTTGTCTGATGGAGGTGGTTCTGAAAGTCACGTCACGTTTTCTTCACGCGCTCGCGATGGCACAACCTTCCAAAGCCGAAATACAATCTATGACAAAGGAAGAGGTACTCGACGACCTGGCCAACCTGGTCGCCGATGAGTTTGAGGCGTATAGACAGCCGGACGAATTCAAGGATGTCTCGCTCGTGATTGAGAACAGCGACGAGGAACATCCGACGCTGATCGTCCACGTTGATAGAGAGGACGCGGAGTCCCTTGCCGACCGTATTGATGAGTTCCTCCGCGAGCATGGTGCTCGTACTGAACGGGAACGACACTCAGCTACGGATGTCCGTGTGTTAGCGACGGTCGACTGACACCGCCCCTCCAATTTTTTGACTGACTGTAAACACCGCTGAAGGACCCTATCTTCACTTCCGATCAAGGGGGTCCCGACCGCTTCAGCTCAGGTGGTTAATCTGTACAGACAGATACTCTTGGAGAGCGGTGACCGTTTCTTCTGAGACTGCTGAGGCCCCGAAGTCACTCCGAAATCCGTGCTTGAGTTCGTCGCTCTCTAATATCTTCAGGCCACGCTCAAGTTGCTCCCGTAGGGCATTGTCGTCCCCTCGTCGCAGATGGGGCGTGACAGCGTCGAGATCGATTTCTTCTGCTACTGCCAGGACATCTCGAAGGTCTGTTTCGCGGCCGCTGTGGAGCTTTGCCGCCACGAGGACGGCCCCATCGATCACTCTGGCTGTCGTCGTCACTGTGCCTCCGCTCACCTTCTGTTGGTGGCTGTGGTCGTACAGGTAGTCGAACGACCACTGTGCCTCCGTCTGGCGACACCCGAGTCCGTTCACCAGGAGATCGAAGCCGATCGGCTGCTGCGGCGTGAGCCGCTTCTCGTACTCGATTACTTCGGTGTCGTAGAACCATTCTTTGGCGTGGCTGTCCGTTTTCTCGAATCCCCGCTGTTCGAGGAACTCGACGAAGTCAGCTTTGGAGTCCGGCGCGACGACGATATCGAGGTCCGTGGAGAAGCGAGCATTGAACGCTGAGACAGCGTAGCCGCCAACAAGAACGTACCCATGGTCCTCTTGGGTGAGCTCCTCGAGCAGTTCGATGAGCGTGTCACTTCGGTTGTTGAAGCTCATGTCTGTGCCCGTTCGGTCTCCCGATACGTGATGCCGAGGTCGAGGTCCTCGTACATCCGGTCGAGCATCGCCAGCCCCGACTGGAACTGGGCGTAGTTCTCGCGCATATACTCGATTGTCTCTGCTCTCGGGATCACCGGGTACCCTTCGACGTGCTCGATATCGAGTGACTCGCGTGGCTCGAGGACGATCTGTAGCGGTCCGTCCAGCTCGTCTCCGGGCTGTCGCTCGAATGCGGTAGTGAGGCCGAACGACTCGAAAAACGCTTCCCAGGCGTCGACGTTCCGCTCACGGACGGCCAGGAACAGCGGATAGTCATCCGGATTCCGTCCAACTTGGTAGCCGCCTTGGGTCCACACGTAGACGGCGTCGATCCGCGTGAACGCAAACGGCCAGTCGCCGAATTGTGGGATGACGTAGGACTCCTCGATGGTGGGTGGGCTGACGCTGGCGCTGGCAGCGACGAGCTCACGCGCTGCGTCGCGTACGCGCTCGTCGACGACAGTGAGGCCGTCGTCATAGGTGACGTAGCCTGCGTCTTCGAGCCGATTGACGGCCTGTCTCACCGTCTCGTACGGTGTGTGGAGGTGTTGGGCGACACGACGGATGGAGTCGCCGCTCTCGGTGGCGATGATAATCTGCGCCGCCGTGTCGTCAAGAACTTCGTACATCTGACGATTACCAGTAATCTGGTAACAGTTAAAAGCCTTACTGGACTTCCGGTTAGAGTGATTCCGACTGAGCTGGACCACTCCGGTTTCTCATAATGAATGGCTAGACTATGTCGATATCTCACGCTTTCTGCATAATTTGGATAATGTAAACAATGTAGGTTGCATGTATTGCGCTCATTGGCGCTTGCTGGAGGTAGCGATAATTGTGATGGATTTGAACGAATTGTAGATAATGCAGATTATGTAGATTGCGTGTAGTTGGTAGAGATCGGGGCGAATGAAGATTGGGTGAACAATCCACATAATGTAAAAAATGTAGGTTGTGTGGATAGCGTACCCAATTTGTCTGACGCAGAATTATGGTGGGTGAGCTTCATTTGCCGCGTATGAGCAGGACAAAACCCACATTATCAACGAAACGTGCGCAACCTTCAATATCTACACAATGCAAACTGCCTACAAAATGTGCAAAATCCACCTTTTGCGGGGTGCTGACCCATGAGTGCTGACGAGTTTGAAGGACTTCCCGGAGCAGCTGTCTCGTTGCTCAAGGGCGGCGTAGGAAAATCCACGATTGCACTCAACATCGCTGACCGACTCGCTGCTCGCGGCCATGAGACGGTACTACTGGATCTGGATAAGGACGGGCACATGACGACCCAGCTTGGGTACGACGATGCGTACGACCGAGATGCTAACCTCGGTGACGCCCTCATCGATGGTGAAGATCCCGAAGAACTGCTTATTGAGACGGACTTCGGTGTTCACCTCCTCCCGTCGAGCAACGAGCTTGAGAACGTTGAGACGAGGCTGAAGGACGAACGGTTCGCAGACGTGAAGCTTCGGAGGAACGTCGTCGATCCGCTCATCCAAAACGGATACGACTACGTGATAATTGATGCCGCAGGCGGCCGCGGGAAACTCTCCGATAATGCCCTCATCGCCGTCCAGCGCGTCATAATCCCGTTGATCCCACGTGCTGGCTCGATTAACGGCCTCAACAAGATGATTGAACGCCAAATTTTTCCAATTCGGCAGAATATCGGGTTAGATATTCTCGCAGTTACCCCAAATATGATTCGAGAAACAATGGGGCAACGCAACGAGCACCGGACTCTCGTTGAAAATCTTAACCGAGAGTTCGGTTCGTTCGTCCCTGAGTACGCTCGTGTGGACCCGGAAATCTTCGATGCCCTCGATGACTCGGGACGCACCATCGAGAGTATTCCGAAGCCAGGGATTCGCGAACGAACCGCGATCTCTCGTGCTTTCAAGCAAGGAATGCCCGTCTCGGAGTTCGACGAAGATTGCGACCAAATCCCGAATTTCGACCACTTAGCGGATCTCGTGGAGGAACACAGCCATGCCTAATGAGGATGACCGTTTCGGAGACGTCGCTGAACAGCTCAAACAAACGGAGGAGGGGGTAGAACCTGGCGACGACGAACGTACAGACGCGAATGAAGAACTAAAACCGGATGAGGAGATAGTTACTGCAGACAAAGAATCGGAGACCGAGTCCACATCTGATCAAGATAAGGAGGATGTAGACGACTCCACCGGTGGGCCGGCCTTCTCCTTTGACGAGACCGATATGCACGGCTTCTATGTCCGGGATGAGACGTGGGATGGCGTTACTCGGATGCGATCTTCGGTAACCGCCGCGTGCTCAATGTTTGATGTCCCCGAGTTTGAGGGAAGAGAGTTCCAAGATGCGTGCCTCCGGGTGATTGCAGATCACGGTGACGAGGTTGCCCTCCAGATACTCCGAGAACGTGGTATCGAAGCTGATGAGAACCGTGTTCAGGAAATTGTGGAGATGCTGAGTGAGCAGACCACAAACGACTAATCTTGGATCCGACCGATTTTCTCCATCATTTGGATATTGTACATATTGCACATAATGTAGATAATGCATATGTCCATCCGCTTGCTGTCCTGCGATTATTCTCTGCCCTAGATACCGACACACATTCTTCGCGTGCTTATAAACCTACAAATGAAACTCGGAAATTCACGAGTTAGTGACTACAAATCCGGTGCGAAAATCGGACGAGACCGAATTAGCAACTACGGACCATTCATAGATATAATAGTTAGTTCGAAATCCGCAAAAACCGACAGCGCAACCGCTACCGAATCAGTGAACCCAGAGTGAGAAAAGCGTTACCCGAACTCACGCAAGAAGTCGCCTAACGCCCGCACGAACGTCTTTGCTGTGATCACTGGCGGTGACCGGATCGGCTCGTCGAGCGCGACCTTGATTAGATAATCCGTCAGCCGCCACAGATTGTAGATCAGCGTCGACAGCGCGAAGTTACACAGCCGAAGCCGGTAATCTGTCGATGATGTCTTCGGCATGAAATCCTTGATCGACTTGTACTGGTTCTCGATGTCCCATCGACGACTGTACCCGTTCACGACACTCGAGATTTCTTCGGGCTCGACGCAGTCCTGGTTCGTTACGAACACCGCGTACTTTCCGTCAGCATCATCGCTCGTACTGGGAGCATAGAGGAACTCAGCCTCGTGGTGGACCTCACCGTCGATTCCGAACGGGACGTTGTGCTTGACAGCTTCGTCCGCCGTTGGATGTTTCTGAATATTTTGGATATCCTCTAAATCATCCTCATATGTCGGAACCGGCGAGAGGTACGTGAGCCCGCGATCGTGAACGTCGGCGTACACGCGATTGACGTAGAATCCACGATCGAACATCACCAGATCCAGGTCGACGAACTGCTCGGCCCGGTCAAGCAATCGACTTACTAAGTCGGCTTTCGAGTACGATGGAGAGTCGTCGGGTTCCCACGCAGAGTTCTCTTTGACCGGCTCAATACCGAGAACGATCGGTGCGTGGTCTCCAACCAGCGTGATAGTGGCGTACTTGTACCCGCGCTTGTACTCGCCGTCTTTCTTGTACCCGCTCACCATCTTCGGGTAGTCTGGCTTCGTGATCCCCGCCTCCTTGTCCTCCCACGGCCAGACGTGGAACTGCTCGTGGGTGATGTCGATCGCCGCAACGGTCTGACGAGAGTCGAAGGGATCGTCACCACGGATCGAGTTGATGATGTTTTCCGTCGCGGCGTTGAACGCCGTCATAATAGCGTCCCGAATCTGGTCGATCTCGGGCATCGAGTTATCGTCCTCGAAGTCCTCGAACGTGAGCTGGCCGTCCGAGTCTTTGGGCATGGCTATCTTCTTGATTGCCCGTAGGAAGGTCGAGTCGTCGCAGATGAGTTCGTCGTCGGTGAGCCAGCCGTACTCGGCTTCTGAATGAGCACTACCGTTGTTCGCGCAGATACTCGCAAACATATCCAGCATTACCTCGTCGGAGTACGTCTTGTGGGCTGCTCGGTGCGTGTCGAACTCAGGGATAACGTGTTTTCGAGCGAGCGTCAGCGTCTTCTGGGCCTTCTCTTTCTTATACTCGTTCGCGCTTTGTGACTCCTCCTCGGCGTCGGCTGGGACTGACGGAACGAGGCCTTCCGTGAGGACGTCGTTGTCGAGAGCAACTTTCCGGATACCAGCAACCGTCTGATTAAGGATCTCTTGGGTATCTTCGCTGAATTGCGCGTGCGTGTACGAAAGCTCTTGTTGAGTGGGTGTATCCGAGAGATCGGTGATATCGAGGTGGAAGCTCTTGACTAAGCTCGGCTCCCGTCCAAGTCGTTGCGCTAATTCATTCTGGGAGATGCCTCGAATCCCTTTGAACAAGAGCGTGCGGAACATCTCGTCAGTTCCAAAGGTTACGCGGTTCTGATCGCGGGCGTCCTCCAGTTCGTTGACGGGGATTGAGAGTTTACGGATGACATCCCAGAGGTGGTCTTCACGCTCACAGAGCGTCTCCGCGTGAACAATGATTGACTCAGCAACAGCCGACGGATCAGTTGGCATTGAGCCACCTCCAGGACAAGCTGCTCTGTTTTTGGGCTGCGGTCGACCAGATACTGGAGTGATCGTGTGTAGAAGCGTCTGCTGTGAAGGAGCGAATATCAGTGTAGGATAGAGTGAAAATATGATTGTGCATTAGTGCCGGTTGTCTGCTCTTGGCTTGTGGTGGGGGACATATGAAGAGGTATGCGTGCTATACTTGGAGAATTGATTGTGGCCAGAATACGGTGTAAGTCAAGAATCAGTATGAATCGGATATCGGTTGGAGTTATAGTAGTAGACTGAGAACAGGTAGGTACGATGGGATTGGACGAACTCGAGTCGTTTCTTCGGAAGAAGGGAGCGGCGGAACTTATCACGGAGATCGGAACGGGAACAGCGACGTTCAACGCACTCGTCGACGCGGTTGCGGTAAGTGGATCGACGGTCTCCTCGCGACTCTCTGAAGGCGTTGAGCGTGAGGTGTTCACGGTGAGTCACTGGCCAACCGAGCATGGGACAGAGAAGCGGTATGAGCTCACCATCCTCGGGCGTCGTGTGTATGATTGGGCAGTGCAGACGGAGTTCGAGCGGAAGATTCGAGAGCTCCGGCGGGTTCGGCAGGAACGTGAGACGACGTTCGAGCAGCTGATCGGGAAAATCAATCGGGATATGGAGATTCGCAAAATGGTCACCGATTCGGACCCAATGCAAGATCAGGACATTAACCTCCCTGAAGGCACGTCGTTCGTGCCGAAGATGCCGTCAGAAGACGAGCTTCGTAAAGCTAAATACGAACGGATGGAAGCCAATCTCAAGCCAGTCGAAGAAACCGAAGATACCGATGAAATAGGAGAGAACAGCGAGTAACGCAGGTCGTCAATTAGGGCTCAGATCGTACAGTTGCCCCGACAGACGCAGCACCATTCGTCAGACTGTCATCTTGATCCAATCAAACGCCCTTACTAGCGTCGAAAGATACGGAAGGCTGACCGGCAGAGGGTTGTGTATGGGAAAATCAAATGATCCACAATCTAATTTATACTAACAAAAATTCGGTTGTTTAGAAGTGCCTTGACGGAGCGCCGCACAACTTCAACATCGAAGACGGAGACGGCAACGGCTTCTGAGTACGGAAATCATAGCGGCAACAGCACGGAAACCCACCCGTTCACAGTAGTTGCTGATTCGATCAGGAAAACCGGGAGGATGGAAGCTCCGTATCGGCTCTGACTTCGTGAAATCGTGCCCCAGGTCTGGCCAGAGAGTGCAACAACTGCCGAATCATCCCGTCAGCCGCTGTTCTCCCAGTCTTGCCAGTACTGAGGGGCGGATAGCTCGTTCACAGGATCGCCAGAGACATGCTTCGACACCGCTGCGCAAGTCTATCTACGGTGAGAATCGCAATTGGTACGGATTTACTGGATGGTCCATTAGATTACCACACAATTCGGTAAATGAACCACAAAACGCAAATGAGAACCACAGTTATTTCAGGTATGAACGAACAACTGTCGTGGCGATTGGTTTATCTGGCTGGTGGGCTCGTATTTATTTCGGCAACAGTTCATCTCATCGTCGGCATACTTGGGCTCTATGAGTCACTCGGCTTGAATGAGGGAACCGCCACGTTACCGGTGCTATTCATTCTTGCTGCACTCGTCGCCTATGCTCTGATTGGGGCATATCTCACCAACCGTATCGCACCAATTCCGGCTTATGCGTTCGGAGCTGTATTGATGGCTCTATATATTGTCACCTTCGCTGACTGGCATGCGTTCGGTTACGCCGACACCCTCCTTCCGCTCGAGACAATCGGTCTCGATCCCCATTACCATGAGGACCCTGTGGTACAGATATTGCTTGATCACCTCCTCAATGATCCGTTTGCGCTGGTTAGTAAGATCGCGGAGACAGGTGCAGTACTTATTCTCGGCATGCTAGCCCTGAGTGAACGCATCCGACCGTCCTAATCGAACGTCGCTCATTCTGAGAGATTGTAGCCCGACGGAGTAGTAATCTCACTGATATTCCGATCCTTCGAGAGTAGCGCTGTAGAGCTCAATTCTGGACCAAGGGATGAAAAGTTGAAGGGTTGTGAATCGCCTTGGGACTTGACCCGTGGCATTCCCTTCGATACCTCTGTAAAATTCCCTCGCTCGTTCGACGATTTCGAGATTCGCACCAATCATCTCTTAGTTATCCATGCATAACTTCGTCTAAGATGGCTTCTAACCGATCCGATATTGGTCGCCGGACTGTTCTTCGGGGCACCGGAGCGGCAATGCTCACTGGGACACTGGCCGGCTGTTCGGACATCCTTTCGCTGGGCTCAACTGGTGCTAATGATAATGTCGTGCTTGACCTGCCGGAGGAGTATGACCAGCGTTCCGAAGCCGATTTACCATACCCAATTCACGGAGAGGAACTCCCGGCAGCGACTGCCCCCGCGCCCCTTCACGATCGTGAGGTATCGACCCGGGAGTTCGTCGGTGATCGGCACGTCATGTTGACCGGCATATTTACGCGCTGCTCGGAGGTCTGTCCACGGCTGGTCGAACCTCTTGTGCAGGCACAGGCGGCATCTATCAAGGACGAATTTGCCGACGAGTTTGCGTTTCTTCCAATAACCTTCGACCCGGAATACGATACCCCAGAACAGATCACCGAATACAGCGAAGAACGAGGGGCTGACCTCGATATCGGAAACTGGTGGTTCCTTCGCCCAGAAAGCCGACAACGGGCTGAAGAAGTTACCGATACCTTTGGCGTTCTCTCCGAGTTCGTACCAGAGGACGATCGAGAGATGGAAAACATGGCATGGGTTCACAATAACGTCGTCATATTGGCAAACGCTGATGGCTACGTTGAGCGGACATATACCCGCGAGCCGCCGAACCCTGCGACAGCTCTTGAAGATGTCGAGACACTCCGTGAACGGTGGTGACCATGCGGCGGCGCGACCTTCTCGCTGGCATCGGTAGCTTAGTAACACTAGGCGGAGGTATCGCGTTGGCGTTCGGAAAGCTTGGCGGGCCCGACGGAGCTGCCGGGATCCAGCCGGTTGACCTAGAGACGGTGGATACAGCCGGTAGTTCCGGTGAGACTGTCACTGTCCCTGCACTGGGTGAGCCGACGTTTATAAAATTCTTTGCAACTTGGTGTACTGTTTGCCAGGGAATGATGCCTGAGCTCGCTGTCGCCCACGAGGAAGTTAATGATGAAGTGCAGTTCTTGTCGGTAACCAACGAACCGGTAGGCATCACGACCACTCGTGAAGAGGTCGTTGAATGGTTAGAAGAGCACGACGGTAACTGGCCAGTCGCATTGGATTCCGAGCTTGAATTAACGGAGCGATTGGACCCTTCTGGTGTGCCGTATGCCTACGCGCTAGATTCCGATAACCGCGTCGTCTGGGAACATCGCGGCGATGCTACCGCTGATGAATTAATCAAGGGGATTCGATCGGCGATGGGCGAAGAGTAACGCTACGGTATGATCTGTAACATAATGCTCGGAAATTGGACTCAAAATGGAGGTGTACTCGGTGAGTACTGAACCGTACGCAACGCTAACTCTTGCAATTGGGGCGGGGGCAGCGACGTTTTTTGCCCCCTGTTCATATGCCTTACTTCCGGGCTATATCGGGTACTATGTCTCTGCGACCGACAGCAATAGGGCACCACTCGCTGGTGCTGTCGTGAGAGGCACTGCAGCCGCTGTGGGCGTATTGGTGGCCTTTGGTCTCCTAGCTGCTGTCACCGTGACCGCAAGCGATATTGTTGAGAGTGCCCTACACGTGATCGAACTTTTGGTGGGAATCTTTCTGGTCGGATTTGGCCTAGCGGTTCTTCAAGGGTGGACAGGGAGTTTTCATGTACCACTCCCTGAACGGCGGGCTACCGTTGCTGGCTTCGGGTTTTTTGGCACACTCTACGCGCTAGCGTCGGCTGCCTGTGTACTTCCAGTGTTCCTTGGCGTAGCACTGCGAGCGACGACACTTCCACCGACAGAAACTGCAGTAGTTCTCGGCGCATATGGAGGCGTCGTCGCCGTGTTGATGCTCGCTACAACAGTCGCTATCGCAACCGGGCGTTCGCTGGACATTGAGCGCGTCGTTGGTCCCGATCGGTTGATATCGGCTGCTGGTGTACTGCTTATACTGGGCGGAATTGGACAACTGTACGTCGCATTAACAATCTCGTAGGGCTCAGTGAGGGTGTCGATTTTCCCTTCTAGAATCGAACCAGAGATGGTAACTCAATTCGGCTAAATGGTGAAATAGAGCATCGCATCTTCGTACCCTATGACCACACGCACAACGCCAGAATTGACCGCCAGCGCTACATCAGCGCTCTATGATTGAGACGGTCAACTCGGCTGTCAAGCGCTCGCACGGCTCGCCGTGCGAGCGCGGTCCGATTTCGGGAGTTCCGAGAAATCGCTTTGATGTGTGTCGTCTATAACATCAAGCGAGGCGTGGAACAGTGAATTGCACCACCTTATGGCGATTCAACACGGCCCCATAGATAGTTTATGCTCCAATCACCAGTATCGTCCATGTTCGCTGTGAATTTTTGGGGTAGCGAATGGCTGGATCCGCAACTGGCTCCCCTTCTCGTCCTGATAATCGTTCTTGCGGTGGTCGGTACGGTTATCCTGTTCGGAATCAGCCTTATCGCGTATTTGAGGCGACAAACCGTCCGCTATTTGTTGATTACGTTCGTCTTAGGGATACTCGTGGCTCGCTCTGTTGTCGGGCTTGGAACAGTCCTTGGACTCGTTCCAATGACTGTCCATCATCTCGTTGAACATGGCGCGGACGTCCTCATTTCAACTACTCTGCTCTATATGATATATCGAGGCGGCTCGCCAACAGCTACACGTTCTATCGAAACGAACAGGTATCAATAGACGCATGACTCCGTCGCGCCGAAGCGGGCGCGACGGAGTCGCTCATAACGCTCGTCCGGATCAAGAAGGAACACTTCTACCGAATCCCCAACAGCAACTAACGGACTCGTCGCTACTGGAAGTTACGACTGGTCGGGATGAGCGCGCACATATACTGAACGTCTGTCACCACAGATGAGCAGCTATTAATAGTCACTTTTTATCAACTTTCGCGAGCTATTGGCGGCGATAAGGCCACCGCTTGCAATCACCGCAACAGCGGCCGTCAACGGGTTGAACACACCAGCAAGTGCGGCAGGGATCGCAATCCCATTATAAACGAAGGCTAATCCATTATTCCTCCTGACACGTTGTTGCGCGGCGCGGGCAAGGTCGAACGCCATCTCAACGGAGCGAATTTCGTCGTCAGCGATTGCAATATCGGCTGCATCAGCCGCGAGGGCAGTTCCTCCGCCGAGCGAGATACCAAGATCAGCCGCTGCAAGTGCTGGTGCATCGTTCGTTCCGTCACCGACCATAGCGACTTGTCCCTTGGATTTAAGCCGCCGGATCGCTGCCGTTTTCCCTTCAGGCGGAACGCTTGCAAACACGTGCGTGACATGTGCATGCCGGCTGAAGAAGTCAGTGGCTTCTTCGTCATCACCGGTCAACACCACGACGTCAGTTCCACGTTCTCCCAGACGCGTTATCGTCTCATCCCACCCCTCTCGCGGCTCGTCACCGACAATAATGATCCCTTCTGCAGTGCCATCTCGCCCAACGATGACTGGGAGTTGACCGAATCCGCGGGCATCAGCGACCCGCGATTCGATGTCATCGCTCACTGTCCACTCCTGTTCTGCGAAGAGATCGAGGTTACCGACCAGGGTCTCTCTGTCCTCCACTATTCCCTCAATTCCTGTCGCGTGACTCGTGAACTCTCTGATTCGGCCTGTCTTCTTCTGTTCGTTGTCTCGTTCGTCGATCACACCGTCATCAGAGCGAGGAGGCTTGGGTTCTCCACCGTCATCGGTGTGGGAAAATGCGGTCACGATCGCGTTCGCAGCTGGGTGAGATGCCCGCTGCTCTAGTTCAGCGACCACCTCCAATAGGTCCGGCGGCGCATCGGCTTCGATTACGTCCATCTCCCCTGTCGTGAGCGTCCCTGTTTTATCGAAGACGACGATATCGATGTCTCGGAGCCGTTCGAAAACCGTCTCGTCAAAGACGATAATACCTCGCTGCACCGCTTCTTCGAGACTAGTTGCCACTGACAGCGGAGTCGCAAGCCCAAGCGCCCATGGTGATCCGACGAACAGAACCATCAACACTAGTAAAACGATCTCTGGTGGTTCGACACCGAGCAATACCGCTGCACCACCGATGAGGACGGCCGAACCGCCGACTAGCCCGATGACACGTGCCGCCAGTCGATCCGCGCGGCGCTGGACGCCGTGATCGGCACTCTGTAACTTCCAGACAGCGGCCGTGATCCGGTCGATACTACTCGTGGCACTCTCGCCAACCTTAACAACAGCCACATCATCCGTAACGACCGATCCACCAATAACAGTATCACCCGTTCGCTTCAGCACCGGGAGCGATTCTCCTGTGACGACCGCTTCATCAACGGTACAGTTGCTTTCAACCAGCATGCCATCTACCGGGATTCGTTCGCCCTGCCGGACAAGGACGCGATCACCCGGCGCGAGGTTGTCAACTGCAACCTCTGTCGTTGTCCCACCCGTTTCATACACCCGCGCGGTGTCCACCTGTGAGACGGTCAGATCCGTGAGTCGGTTCAGTGCGCGTTGTTTGATTGATGACTCGTAGAACATCATCGCTGTCACGGCGGCCGCGACCACTATCGTAAGGTCGTAGTAGATGTCGTTCCAACCGACCAAAACTGCAACCGTGCTATAGACGTATGCGCTTATGGCAGTGATCGCAACGAGCAAGTCTGTGTTCGGGCGTCGCATTTTCAGACTAATGTACGCGCCGCGTAGCACTGGCAGCCCGGTAAAAAAGAGGATTACACCGGTCAATATGAAGTAAAGACGTAGGAACACGAGCCCACCCTGGCTATCCAGTTGGAATGCACCGTCGAACATCTGGAGCGCCTCCCAATCAAAGAGTGACGCGAGGTGGGTCGGATAGAGTATGGTCACGTACGGGATCATCAAGAACGCACCGAAGAGCAGGCCCGCAGCATATCGCATTTCCAAGAGTTGGTCGTCTCGACGTTTCCGAATTCCGGCCATTTCTCGCGATTGGAGCGTCGTGTTTGTCGAATTCTGGGTAGTGTCTGTGGTCTCCTCACGGAGGTAGGCCGTATACCCGAGCGTGCTTAGCGCATCACAGAGATCTGTTTTTGAAATCTGATCGAGATTGTGCGTAATCCGTATCGTCTCCGTTACGTAGCTTGCCTCGGCGTCACTGACACCGTCCTGTTTTCCGGCAACCGATTCTAGAAAGACTTCGCACGTCGCGGAGTGCATACCGTCAATCCGAAGGAACGTTCGGACAATTTCTCCCTCTTGGCCATCGGAGGTGTCATTTCTTTTCCCTATTTCATCATCGATGTCTCCTCCATCTGTCGGCGCGATCTCACTATCCTGCGGCTCAGGACCTCCGAGTGTCGAATGAACGTCCCGACACCCTGTCGAACAAAATACTGCCTCGGTCTCGTCCTCGATACTGAATGGCGGTATCTCGCGCCCACAGAGGCTGCAACTAGAAGCCTCAGCGGAGTCAGTTCGCAAGAACCATCCCCTCCACTATGTTGAAGGCGAACCTACTATTCGTGATCTCGCCAAATAGAAGTCCCATCACGAGGAGTATTCCTCCGAGCATTATAATCCCAGTTCTTACGATGTGATACCGAGGTGGACAACATGAGGCGACGAACGATTTGATCGACTCTGTCGACACATTGACCAAACCTGAGAGTGTAATGACACTGATGACAGCAAGAAGGGAAAGGAACAGGCTGCTTCCAGTTGGTTCCACAACAGCTACGTTCCCGCTTTGTGTGGTTGAAATGTATGCTACACCGAAGATGGTCGCATTATACGCTCCGTGAATGAGGGCTGGGACGACGATATTGTCGGTATATTCGTAGACTCCACCGAGAATCAGGGCAAGGACAAAGACGGTGACGATATAGACCCATTTTCCGTCCCCCTGAAGCGATGGACCGTGAATAGCTGCAAAGAGTGCGCTTGCAAGAACTACTGCACGAGGGGCAGAAAACGTCTCTCGGAGGCGTCCTTGAATGACTCCTCGATAGAGGAGTTCTTCGCCTGGCCCGACGAGCAAGAAGGAAAATACGATGAGGAGGAGGAACACTGAGGGCTCTTGCTCTGCTAGCGTAATAATCTGGTTTTGTGCCGACTCAATACCGAACCATTCGATTATCGTTGTGATCGCCCACAGGGCTGCCAGCAAGGCGAGGAATCCACCGATCGTCCACGCGATATCACGGCGCGTCGGTATTCGAACGCGTATGAAGCTGATTCCCCTCTGACTGAATTTGAGATACAGCAATGCGATTCCGCCAAACGCAACGCCTTGCACCATGACCGTACTGACACCGAGTTGAATTGCTGGTCTGTCGTAGACAGAAATCCCTATTCCAAGAAGCCCTAATGCGGCCACGAGTACAACGAGCTGGCCAACGCCTATTGCTCCGACAGCCAAACCGATGCCGACTAGCACCGACCGGACTCGGGACGTATCTCCACTCATGATGTCGGTGTTTTGGCTTCGAGAAGCTCATCTGGTTCGATCCGGGACAACCGCGTCGCATTTCCAGTGACGGCCACAGTCATGCCGGCATCACCGATGAGCACTGCCGCCCAGACTGGAACCAAACCGAAGGGAACGCCAGCAGCCAGCAGGCCCTTCGCAACGAGACTCGACCAGATGTTCTGCCGGATCACGCTATTCCCCTTATGCGAGAGGTCATACAGGTACGGTAAACGGGAAAGATCATCACTCATCAGTGCGATATCAGCGGTTTCCAATGCGGTATCGGTTCCAGCCGCGCCCATTGCGATGCCGACCGACGCCGTCGCCAATGCGGGTGCATCGTTCACGCCATCGCCGACCATTGCAACCCCGTCATACGTGTCGTCGAGTTCCTCGATGGCATTGACCTTCTCTTCCGGCAGGAGTTCAGCGCGATAGTTGTCAACGCCGAGTTCTGATGCAATTGCCCGGGCAGTCCGTTCGTTATCGCCTGTGAGCATGATTATCTCCCGGATGCCGAGCTCGTGGAGACGTGTGATGGTCGCCTTCGCTTCCGGGCGGATTTCGTCAGCCACCGCGACGACCCCTTCGATTTCGTCCTCGGTCCCGATCAAGACGACCGTCTTCCCCTCGGATTGTAGCTCAGGAATCGCCTCATCAAGGAGGTCGAGACAGTCATTTCGTTCGCATAGTTCTCGACTTTTCGTTGTTACGACGCCACCATCGGTCGCCGCATGAACGTGGTTGAGATCGAAGCCAAGTTCTTCAAACAGGCCGGGCTTGCCAGCATAGTGGGTCTTCTCGTGAACAGCCGCCTCGACCCCCTTGCCGGTAATGCTCTCGAACTCCTGCACCTCGGGTGTCTCGATATCCCGACCTGCGGCGTGCTCGACGATGGCCTCACCGATGGGATGCTCGGACCGGGCTTCGAGCCCGCGAGCACATCGAAGGACATCCGCTTCCGTATACCCGTTCAACGGGATCACATCAGTGACTGTGAGTTCACCTTTCGTGAGCGTCCCGGTCTTGTCCATGGCGATCGCGTCCACGTCGCCCATCGCTTCAAGGTAATTTCCACCTTTGATCAGGACTCCGTTTTTTGCTCCGCTCGTGATACCTGAGACAACTGAAACGGGCGTCGAGATGACGAACGCGCACGGACAGGCGAGGACTAGTAGCGTCAGACCGTAGAGGAACCAGACCTCCCACGCCGCCGGGAAGGTGTGGGCGTATCCTGCGGCGAGTTCAACCGTCACTGGCTCATCTATGAGAAGCGGTGGAACAGCTGCGGTGAGCACCGCAAGTACCACGACAACAGGCGTGTAATAGGATGCGAACCGATCAACAAACTTCTCTCGCTCAGTCTTGGCCGCCTGCGCGTCCTCGACCATCTCGATGATCCGGGACAAGGTATTGTTGCTCGCCTCAGACGTGACTTCGACTTCAAGGTAGCCGGATTCGTTGATGGTCCCGGCGTATACCTCGTCACCTTCGACTTTATCGACCGGGACGGACTCACCCGTGATCGGTGCCTGATTCACAGCACTCTCACCGTCGATAACGACCCCATCCATCGGGATTTTCTCTCCGGGGCGAACGAGTACGACATCACCAATCTCGACATCCTCGACGGGAAGGGAGATCTCTTCGCCGTTGCGGCGAACGGTCGCCTCGTCGGGTGAGAGATCCATCAACTCTCGAAGCGAGTTGCGGGCCCGATCGATCGAGTACCGTTCCAAGAGTTCGGCCACACTAAACAGGAATGCCAGCAGTGCGGCTTCCAAATACAGTCCAGCGCCGAATCCAAGGCTGGCCGCGAGCGCACCGATGATAGCGATCGAAATCAGCAAGTCAATGTCGAGGCTCCGATTCCGGAGGGAATAGTACCCGTTCCGAAGGATGATCTCGCCTGCGGTTCCGACAGCGGCGAGAAAGAGGATATCAGCAACGAAGAGATCTCTTCCGAGAATGATGGCGACTTCAGTGTTGATGCCGATCAGTAGGAACTCGATGAAGAGGCCTGCGAGGGCAAATCCCCCACTGATCCAGGTTTTGATGGCGCGCTCGCTTTTCCAGACACTTCCCGGCATTTCGTCATGATGAGCATGTGCCTCCGAACCCTGGGACTCGGCACCTGGTGTCGAGGTTTCAACTGAAGAATCAACAACATCGTACCCAGCGTGTTCGATTGCGCGTACGAGATCACGAGTCGAGAGGCTCGCCGTATCATACGTTACGACGACTTTTCCGGTCGTTGGCCGCGTCTCATACTGAATAATGCCTTCGATACTGTCGAGTGCGTTTTCGATCTTCCCTGCACACGACGGACAGTCCATTTCAGGAACATCGAATTGGACTTCGTCGGTTCTTTCAACTGACTCGCTCATTGAGTCACACTACTCGTTGAGGTCTTATGAATTCATCTGCTATCTATTACCCTTATTCTAGTATTCCTTTATCAGTGTGTTCCAAGTGAGTTAATAATAATACTTTGACTAGTTCCTCCTATTCTTCTCGGAACGTGGAGTCGTCGGGCCATTAGACAGCGGAAAGAGGTGGTCAACTCGTGCCTGGAGCCGTCTCCTTATACTGTCTGATTCCATGATAAACAGGTACCAGTGGTTTGGCCTTGCCACTAGAGGGAGTCATAGAACGATTCACATGGCATTCCTACGCCCTATCTGGACCAAACTATCCGTTCACTACAGGAGGTGAACAGAACGCCAAAGTATTCATCAGATAAATATCACCACAACACTTCGACCACGACCCATGCCGTCGTAGCAACCAGTAAGACCGCATGTGGGAGAAGACTTCGTACAATCGTTCGCTTGGAGAAATTGAATCGACGGAACGCGAACCAGACGATACCGAGGCCCCAGATGACACCGATCCACGGGAGAAGCGTCGCATTGAAGCTATTCCAAACGGCGATCGTTGACTCACTGACGAGGGACTCAGACAGAGTAATCGGAATTCCGAACGTGGTGAAGAAGACGTTCAGTGCAGCCCCACCGCTCTCAAGAAAGCCGGGGATGCCATGATTTCCGAGCATGAAGAGGACAGCCCACGGAAGATAGGCGTACGCCAGCCATGTGAACGATTCTTCCCAGTCGATTCCACTCCACCATGATCCGACAGCAGTCGCTGTGAGGTACCCTGCAAACGCGAGAAGGAGACTGGCGAAGTAAGCATAGATATCAACCCAATCTCCAGGGATGAACGCTTCAGCATTCGTGACGGTGACAATGTGATCGGAGAGGACGTGGTCAATCGGGAACACGGCCCACAGTACGATGATGAGAATCGCTTCGTCGGGGAGTGGAATTCGTTGTCGTATGGCTGCGGCACCTGGCCACCGAGCACGGAGACCGACATCTTCGTCAGGCTGTTCCGTTGTACAGTTCATACAGGAAACACAGCGGCGGTCTGAAGACAGGTACTCACTCTTGTATTCAAGCGTCGCGCACTGCACTCCGGTTTCGGCCTCTTGGCGCAACTCGAATGGTGACAACCGGGAGGTGACAGTCATTACTCCCGAAGCAGGGCAGACGTACCGGCAGAACGCTTGTCGTTGATAGACTAAACTCACACCAACTGCGAGGATGGTACTGATCAAGAAGAAGTACGAAATCAGTTGTGGATCGAATACCATTCCAAGATTGTACATCGGCATTCGAGCGAGAATGAACGTAATCGCCGTAATTGACACGACGGAAATAGAGATCCCGAGCACCGTCGTTTTCGTATTCGCAAACATCGGAAAGTGTCGCTTGAGGCCAAATCGTTGTGTGAACCGCACGATCGCACCCATCGGACAGAAATAACACCAGATGCGCCCGATAAGAACCAGACTAAACAACATCACGGGTATCCACCACAACTCAAAAAAGGCGACCGCACCGAAGTTGGACCCAGGGTCTTGTGGACCTGTGAGCCCCTCCCAGATAGCTAAAAAGAAAACCCCTACCATAATTACATGGACAGTTGGTTGAACGTATTTGTTCGTGAGTAGAAATTTCATTATACGATTATCTGTTAGTGTGATATGCCACGGTCGCTCGGAATTCTCGCCCATATGCGTACCGTAAACAGAAAGAAACTGAATAAGTATTGGTGCATTCATCGAAACTTCCACTATATCTAACATCTGTTATATTGTCTCGTGATCAGATCTACTGACTGATAGTGCAACGACCTTTCTCTGCGTTCAGCAGGACCCTCTGACAAGATTCAGAGGAGCGTAATCTCGCCCTGATAACTGTTCTACCAGTATCTCGCGTACAAAGGTGAGATACGTGGTGTTGAGGTACTGCAAGAAAACGAGTGGGAGACGTCGAAAACCTGATCACGTTGTGGCGACGACACGAAGTCGAATCGCGTGGAACGTGGCTTGTACGTCTGCTCACCGTGTGAGTTGATGGCCAACGCAGATTGTTACGGATCGGAGAATACGTGACAAAAGATAACTCCGGATCCTCACGGCGAGGAGAGGAGTAATGGCTGTGTTGCACAGTCATCGATACACCTATTCGACCGCGAGAGCGGGATGTTTCGCACGAGAGAGCAGGTCGTGTCGTAGACCTGCAAATATCCCACCTGCCGTACGGGAAGCCGCGCCCATCAGGGTGCGGAGGATGTTACAGGAGAATCATATCGATAAACACCTCGTCAAGAAGGAACATGAAGACGAATCCACCGACAAAGCCGCTCATATTTGCGCGGGTGAGTACCTGCGGCGTGTCGAATTTGATGAGGTCTACCACCTGCCAGATCACTTGGGCGATTGCACCAATCCCCACTGCAAGGAGTGCAGCTGCCATAACCGGTGAAAAGGCGACAGCAGCGATCCAGCCGCCAAGCACGACGGGACCGCCCGCAATCACGCCGAGAGCTGCAAAATGAAGTAGCGGTGGTGCTTCGGCGTCACGGGCAACGGCAGCAACTACGGTCGGCCCTTCTGTCACGTTATCGAGGATAAAGCCAACAATCAATAACGTTGCGAGTGCTGCTTCACCCAGCAATAGGGAACTCCCGATTGCGATACCTTCACCGAGGCTGTGCAGGCCAAGCCCGAGTGCAACCAAGTACGCAACGCCGAGCCCTCGGTTTCCGCTCTGTTGAGCGCGAGCAAGACTCCACCGGCTCACGCCAACCATCAGGAGGAGCGTCCCGATGAATCCAACGATAGCTAACCCTGCTGCAAGACTTGGCGACGGTGCCGCCGCAGCGTACTCGATTGCTTCTTCCGTCATTTCTACACCGACGAACGCGAGGACCCCGGCTGAGAGTGCTAACACAATATGGAGTTTACTGTGATCGAGTGTCCGCATAAACGGGAACCAGAGCATCCCAATCACAACAGGGATAATTCCGACAATGAGTCCGATCAGTACCATTGTCCCAAGCACCTCACCTGTTGTGGCGGTTTCAATTGCCTCCAAGTCACCAAGCGGAGAGGTGATTGCTAAGAGCGCAATTGCTGCACCGAGAACGATGAATGGTCCGAGAAACAATACCGACCGAGGAAGCTGCTCGTACGGTGATTCCCTCATGAGCCATCACCAACAGGAAAAGTCGTGTCGGACAGGCTAGGCGCGTTAGCACTCGATCCAGTGAGTCTATCGTCGGTACCGCAAATCGCATCCGAGCCGAAATCTGCGTTCATCAAGCCAAATTTGATTGGGCTAAATAAAAAGTTTTGCTATAGGTATATTAGATTGAGCCTAATAAAACACCTGTGCTGGTTCCACAGTGGCGACACGCACGTGGTGGGCAATGTGTTGTGGGAGTGAGACTGGTTGGTCATTATCACCGGCTAGAACAGTGATCATCCCGAACGGTGCAACCTCACGGACTGTAAGTTCGGTTCCGGGAGTGATCTCATGGTCGGCCAGATATTCGAGGACTTCCGAATCCCGGTCGCTCACTTGTTCAACAATGACTATCGTATCCTCCTCAAACTCCGAGAGGGCAATCCCTGGTCCGCCATCCGGAAGTTCGAGCGTCGAATTAGGAATCGGATCGCCGTGTGGGTCGGTTTCTGGATCGTCAAGTGCCGCAGCTATACTCGTGACAAACTCGTCGCTGATGTGGTGTTCGAGCCGATCCGCTTCCTCGTGGACCTCTGCCCACGAATAATCGAGATGTTCGGTTAAATAAGCTTCAAGGAGTCGATGATGGCGGATGATTTCAAGGGCTACCCGCTTTCCATGTGCCGTCAGCGAGACGCCTTTGTACTTTTTGCGCTCGATGAGGTTCCGCTCTTCTAGTTTGTCGAGCATACTTGTCACCGTGGGCGCAGTCACGTCGAGTTCGTCAGCGATCTCCGATGTCCGGACTCTCTCCTCGTTCTCTTTGTGGAGGTGGTAGATTGCCTTAATGTAATCCTCCATCACAGCGCTTAGCATCATTACTTAAATTAGACATCCCTAATCCCTAAATATGTTGTCCCAAATTACGGGCAGTAAAAAATTAGTATTTCTGGAAGTCCCTAGACTTACGCCCAGTCCACCTTGACTAACGAAATGGATGGATCTCATCGCATAGTTGTAACACCGTCCACACACGCTCCACTCCAGAGGGTACTACCTTGGAATCAACCTTCATAAGGATGACTCGCACGTCGCCGTTGTGGACGACGATGGCGAGGTTGCCGAAGAGATTTATGTTACAGGTTGTAACCTGAAAATACCTCGCTCTTCGAAGCCCGTCGTTGAAGTCGGTCTATCATGCGGCTGAATCTGACTGAACTGTAGCCCATTCTAAATGCGGTTCGAGTCGGCCTCGAATCTCATAGTGTTATGTTGAATAGCCTGTCAGCCTCTGCTGAACAGGATAGCAGGGTCAAACGGGCACCACTCTCGATCTCTAATTGCTACATGGATATGTGCAATCACTCCGAGGAGAGGGAGTTCTAAGAGCGGTCCGATCACTAATGCCAGCGGGATGAGCGGTTCGTGTGGAAACGCGACAACGGCAATTGCGAGGGCTGTCGGTGAGTTCCGTGAGAGGATAGTATTGTTGAAACAAACCATCTCTTTGTAGGAAAACGAGAGCACTCGCCCGACGCCAAACCCGATGCCGAGGTTGATCGCATAGAAGACGATTACGGGAACAGCAAGGAGTGCTAGCAGTCCGGGATTCTCAAGGATCACCTCACCTTGCGAGGCGAACATCGCGCCGATAGCGAGGCTTAAAAAGATGATTTGGAGCGGGCTCAACTTCGGAAGGAACTGCCGATTGAACCACTGCTGGCCCATCTGACGAGTCAACCCCCACCGAGCAATTCCGCCGAGCACGAGCGGAACGATGAGCACGAGAACGACACTTTCGACCAGCAACTCCACCGGTAACGTAACCAGTTCGCCCGCGAAGACGTACAGGTAGAGCGGAAGTAGTATCAACTGGAGAACGAGGTTGTACGGGAGAATAGAGGTTGCCAGCGGTACATCCCCGCCCGCGATGTCGGTGAAGATGAGATACCAGTCCGTACATGGCGTCACCATCAGCATAATAAGTCCGACCCACAGGGCAGGGTGGTCTCGCAGAAATATCGCGCCGAGTGCCACCGCCAACAGCGGACTCCAGATGAAATTTATCAGAAGACTTGACCCGACCACACGACGATTTTTGAACGCCGACCGGAGTCGAGAAAGTGGAATTCCGGCGAACGCGGCAAACAGCATTACCATCAAAAATGGAAGAATCAGTTGGTCAGCGACAGGAGCGACGCCAGAAACCTGCCCCACTGCGAGGCCGCCGCCGATAACGACGAGAACAAACACTGTCTGATATTTTTCGACGAAATCCATTTTGTGAGAAGTTACGTCTGTTGCTGGTTATGCCGTTTGATTTCCACCAATACCTGCTCATGGGAACACGAGTCTCGGAATCAATTCCACGAAGTTGAAAAATAACAGTCAGTAGCTGTGGAACCCGTAAGCACCTCCTTTTCGGCCCTCGCTTCTAACCATTACCTATATACAATTTTGACAATTATCGTAGAACACGAGGAGGCTGACCAGTTGTAACGGCCAGAGAATATCAATCAGTTGGTGGTTTGTAGCTGCGAGCATGCCGAATCTCTGACCGACACCGGTTTCTGTTGAGTTGCGAACGACACGAAACGTGCACGAGATAGATACACTGGCATTAGAATTGTACGAAACCCTTCGCCAGTATATCAGAAATCAATGAGAAAGTCGTGCGCCGAATTGTAGCCGATTCGATCGAACCAATTACGACCCTTCACCGTGAGCTCGGAATCGGTATTAACACGTTGTATTCGAACCGCTATCTATCCAGCTACGCATAATCGAAGTCGGCCACATCTTGCTCAAGCTGCTCAAAAACCAAGATAGCCGTAGCTGATCAGACATGGATTCGAATACACTAATAATTAACTGTAATCCTATATTTTGTGTAGCTGAAACGCAATGGAACCGATTACACTCCGGATTCAGCCGGACTTACTAGACGATCTGGATGATGAGGCTGACGAAGCGGGATTTAGTAGCCGGTCAGAATACATTCGACACCTATTGTTGAATCGGTCTTCTATCTCACAGGGAGTAACAACCGGCATCGATACGGCTACATCCGATACCGAAACTGTGGATACGCTCGCCGTTCAAGTTGAGGAGCTTACTGAATACGTTACTGGGCTTGAGGAGCGGATCACTGACCTCGAGGACGATGTCGACGATGACTCTTCATCGAATGGACCTGATCAGAAAGGTGCCGGCTCCACCAATACGCCCACTGAACAGGAAGATCCCTCACAAGAATCAACACCAGCTGATGGTTCGCCTGGCAGTGGCCAGATAGAGAGCACCCCTCCCGTTGAAGATCTCACTGACCCGGATGACGAAGCACTTCTTGCACTCGGAACATGGCTTCAGGAAGAGGGTCCGAAGAGTGAGGACGCTCAACTCCTCATGCTTGATGCTGCGACGATTCTCGATAGGGAAGGTCCGCTCAGTGCGAGCGAGTTGAGAGAGCGCCTTTTCGATCGGCATCCAGAGTCCTACAAATCTGCGGATACCCTCTGGGCGTCAACTGTCGAACGGCTCTATGAGGAAACTCCGGGTTTTGAAAAGCCCGACTACGGGATGTATGGATTCGATCGAGCAACCGCGTGGGATGTGCTCGAGTGAGCTAAGCGGGTAGTATTAGCCGCTATCCGGGGAATGTGATGAATTTGACTGAGTGTTGTTCACCGGTTAGATGACATTGACATGCAACTCAGGATCCTTTTGTGCTACCACCTTTACCCCGTCGTGGTAGAAGTCAATTTTGAGAGTTGTATCAGGTCGACTGAAGAGGCTTGTAAGGGCGTCTGTGTCAATAGACCCATGCAGTGGTTTGACCTCATCAACAGTCGTGTCTTTTTTCTCGGCAATCTCTTCGACGATTTGGTACACTACGGATTCTTGTCCCGCCCCCCAGTTTTTCGATTCGCTCATGTTCTTCCGTATTGACCCTATCGAGTTGGAAGGCCCAAAAGAGTTTCGTAGGGTTTGTACCCCGCATTTCTATCGGTTATTGTGCAATTGCACATATAATCTGCTTCATTCGGCGTATGCTTTCATCGAGAGGAGTTCTACTCAGATAATGTCAGGAGGGCCTAAACCTCGGATCACTACTGACGATGTTTTACAGTTCTTCGAGGAGACAGATGATAAATGCGAACCATTTGACGCTCCAGAAGTTGCTGAGCAGTTTTCGTGTCATCGAAATACCGCGAGGAATAAGCTTGAGGATCTTGTCTTTCTGGGTGATTTGAACTCGAAGAAGATAGGCTCAGGGAAAGTGTATTGGAAGCCGTGTCCTTGTGACAGGGATTAGATTCTTATCAATAATTGGTCATGGTTCTCGCGTTCAGTACAGGCGATATACACAACACAGAGACTAACAGAGGGTATTGAATTTAACAGAGGAATTGATCATCAATAACCGGCTATACTGACATCTATTGAATCGGGCACGGTTTTCTCATCAGTAATCCGAATAAGAAGCGAATGTGTGATAAGATCATCATGATCGGGGATAAGTGGTTGATCTATAGAAACAGCAACCTGAATTCCGTCTTCAGTGCGTTCAATCGCATCTAATTCGAGATCGTCTTCAGATCGCATTCCGTTTTGAACAACAAGAATATAAGATTCGTCGAAATCAGTCTCGTGACTAAAAGCAGACACTTGTTCAACATCGTCAAGTTCTCTGGCTGCAGTTTCTTCGTCTGCGATAAGCGTATAAGACTCTTCCCTCAGGGCAAAGACATCACGTGGGTCAAAGACATTTCGTTCGAGATATAACGTCTCTACGGTCATGCCATCGGGTATTGACGGAGATTGAAATCTGTTCCATGCGAGATACCCTCCTGTCCCAAGACCAAGACCACCGACAGCAAGGAACTTCCGTCGATTCATAATCAAATATTTGAGATGACTCCTCATATGTCTTCGGGAAGCTCAAACCCCGATTTGATCAATCCGCGGACGTACTGACCGAACTCGGCATTTCATATTCACATCCCACCCTGGGTAAAGAAACCGTTTTACCAACTCCGTTAATCGTCCCCCAAGTATGCACCTTCTCGCTTCCGAATACCCTCCACACGTATTACCAATTCTTCCCGTTGCAACCGATAGTCGAGACGGTATCCGCCGATTCGTAACTTCTCAAACGGCGACCCGGTCAACGGTTCGAGGAAGTCCGCTGGATTACCCCACTCCGACGACACCACTTCATCCAGTTTTGAGATGATACGTTCCTGGATCTCCTCGTCCAGTTGCCCGAACTGGTCATGGGCTCGCGGCGACAACACCCAATCCCACTCCTCATCGTCATTACTCCCTGTCGAGCCCATACTCCGATTTCACTTCGTCGCTCGAAATTCCGTCACCATCATCGAACTGTGCTTCGCTGATCGCGAGATCCTTCCAGAACCCAGCTCCCTCGGGGTGGTTAACGGCTTCTCGCATTGCGTACCGAATGAACTCGCTACGGCTGTTGAAGCCGCGTTCACGCCACGCTTCGTCAGCCACATTGAGAAATGACTGCGAGATGCGAAGGTTGATCCGCTCAATCTCGGGATCGCCGTCATTTGGTTCGGCCTCGGACATACGCCTGTACATCCGTAGTGTGCACACAAAATAGTATCGCCGGTCTCAGATATGACTGATGACTAGCGGAGTCTTTCTTATGATAATATATCAGTAGATAGTAGCGCGGTTTCTTTATTCAGAAACAGAGAGGAATAGATGTGCCGTCTATCTTCTTATTGAGCGATTGATTAAGAACCGAAACTTCCAATAAGTATCTTAAATATGATGGTTTACAGTAGTTAGTAGTACGGTTTCTTTATTCAGAGTTATCTGTGAAACTCGCGGTAAGTACAGAGGACCACCTATTCAGTACAGAACGTGAGTCAATATCTATTGTTCTGCGAATATTTTTAAACCTGAATAATCAAGATAGTTTAGTAAATATAGATGAAAGGCTCCTACCAAGCCGCAAACGAATGGTTAGAGGCGCACCCACTGCTCTGGTTCGTTCTCGCCGCAGTAGTTCCGGGTCTCACGTACATTGGTGCACAGATCGTCATTGGCGGTGAGTCGTTCGCAACCGCGGCACCTCTCGGGGCCGCTTTTGGACTCGCCTTCGCGGTCATCACTGTCCTTGGCAATTGGTTTTTCAGTGACTGATACACTTGCGCTGTGTAGCACGGCAGCGAGAATATCTATTCTAACTGGCAGAATGTTCAGCGGTAAGTACGCATACGTAGTGACCGAACTGCTTCGATCCAGTTTCAAGAATAGACGTGGTAAATAAACCTCACTACCATCTACTGCTATTGAACCCTCTGAATTTAGAACTGTACTCGATGGATTGTTTCATAGTACGACGTGTGATTAGAAATGACTTGAGTTTCACCCCTATAACTGAATAAAGAAACCACGCTACTATCTACTGATATGTGAGTGAGCTAATCAGATCTACCTATACGTTTTCGACATACTGGCTCTCCCACTCACGGCGGGCCTCGAGTTCTCGAGATCCCCGATCGGTGATCGTGTATGAGTTCGTCCGTTTGTCGAGTGTTCCCTTCTCAACCAGCCCTTTCTCGACGAGCGTATCGAGATTGGGGTAGAGTCGTCCGTGGTTGATTTCTGCTTCGTAGTAGTTTTGGAGTTCATCTTTTATCGCCAAGCCATGAGGCTCTTCATGGCCAGCAATGACGTACAGCAAGTCGCGTTGGAAGGCTGTTAGATCATACATGAGGTTGAATTTCCCTCTCACAAGAATAAAGCTGCCCGTTTATAATCGGCTTCAGCGACAATCTTCCGCGATCAGCGCTGGATCTCGACTGGATCTTTCGCCAGTAGATATGTGTCTGAATTTCCTTCTTCGTGGACACAGAGCCCCGCTCGAGTAAATGTCACCGCCAATCGTGGTGCATGTCCAGCAGGGGCTGGAATGTGACCGTGTTCAAGGCCGTGAGCTGGAAGAACGAATTTAGGTTTCATTGGATAGTTTCTTAGGGGGACTACTCCTGGTCAGAGGAGCCTGTAATAAGAATTGTCACGTCTCTTCTGCTGACTCGCCGTCTGAGATCTCGGCGTAGGTCATGCAGGTGGGACATCCGTGGACGTTATTCTCATCAACGGCAAAGACACGGACGAAGGTTGAGGTAACGTGACTTCCACAGTTGGAACATTCAGGCATATTGCTTGGTTAGTTTCGATGTTTAGGTTTTAGCATCCTTGAGTGTTACGTAGTTTCCCTACACTGACCACTTCGCTAGTTATCTTCTTGAATATCTCATCTATAATCACAACCGGTGATAGCGAAGATCCGAAGCTTTACGTTTGATTATCACTATACAGATACCCACACAATGATGGAGCACGTTGACGATATCGCGGCGAAAATCGTGTTAGCCACGAGCGACGGTGACTCCATCCGCCAAATCGCTCACAAGATCGACGGGACCTACTCGTGGGTGTACACCTGGATCGAACGCTTGGAAGAGATCGGTGTCGTCGAGCGAAACGACGGCGTTCATGTGACCGCACCCGCTGTCCGTGAAGGGTACGCTCATACCATGGAAGCAATCAGTCGGCAGTCTCCGCCAACTACCGCAGAGGCGTACGTGTTGCCACACTTTTCGCAAATGCCGTTCACATATACCAAAATCGACGCTGTCTATGTGTGGACTCATGGTGGGTACCAGATTGCACGCGGTTCCGACGCCTATCCTGTATTTATGCGCGTTCATGATACGGACGTTGAACAATGGATATCGTTCTTCGAGCGATATGGGATTCCGAGCACTGTTGGCGAGCGCGATGACAGTGTTATCAACGACGCCTCAGGAGAGATCTACTACAGCTTGTACCCGACGACCGAACAGTTCGATCAAGAGTGGGTAGATGGCAACCCAGTGATCACATTAACCGAGGCAGTCGAGTACATGCAGGAGTATCGCTGGAATTTCGAGCCAGCATTACAGATGATCGCAGACGAATATGAGGTCGACATCGACGTTGACCGGCCCAGCTACATTCCATCGCAATGAGTCTCCCCGAACGTGAGAACGAGCTCTTATCGACGCTTCAAGCAATTATCGATGCTGGTCACCCATACGTTCTCGTCGGTGGATGGGCTGTCACTGCATTCAACCAACGGTTCTCAACCGATGTAGATCTCGTCATCCCCGAGATGGCATTGGAAGAGTACGAATCCTTCCTTGCTGAACACGGGTACGAGCAGACTAACGAGTACGATACGAGTGCGCTCTACGAAGGCCGATTTATTCAGTTTTCGAAAGACGTTGGTAACCCAGTGAGCATCGAGTTGTTGGTGAACGCACTTCGGTGCCGACAGACAGACGCAGAATGGTCGTATCGATACCTCACACAACATTCACAGCCAGCGACTGTCGGGCGGACGCTTACAGTTGATGCTCAGATCCCAGAACAAGAGTTGTTGCTGGCAATCAAGCTCCATAGCGGTCGATTAACGGACATTCGCGACGTGATCGCGGCTGCAACAGATGCGGACTTTGACCGCGTCGAAACCCATCTCCATCGGGGGAACCCAAGAGTGCTCTCCACCCAACTCGAAGGCATTCTCGAGCAAATGGCTGATGAAGGGTTCATCGATGCCTTCAAAGGTGAATTCCAACAGAAAACCATCCCAGAAGACGACATCAAACGGGTCCGCAGGTTTCTTCGTGATCAGCAGGACCGACTCGAATGATCGGAACCAGCTGTCTCTTTGGTGAGCAGAAAGTGTTGGTTTGATATCCGTTCAACATAGATATGTCTGCTATATGACTGAGCCAACGGAGACAATTAAAATCGAAAACGTTGTTGCGTCGACGGGTATCGATCAAGAACTCAATCTCGAACAAGTCGGTGATGATCTTCCTGAGGCCGACTACAATCCCGAGCATTTTCCCGGACTCGTGTATCGGACACAGGAACCGAAAGCTGCTGCACTCATTTTTCGATCGGGAAAGATTGTCTGTACTGGGGCAAGTAGCGAACCGGCAGTACGAGAATCTCTTAGTACTGTCTTCGAGGTCTTACGTGACCTTGGAATTGACATTTCTGAGTCACCCACCATCGAAGTGCAAAATATCGTTGCAAGCGTCGACTTCGGTAGCCAATTCAACCTCAATGCGATCGCCATCGGACTTGGCCTCGAGGACGTCGAGTACGAACCGGAGCAATTCCCCGGATTGGTGTACCGACTTGACGACCCATCGGCGGTTGCGTTGCTCTTTGGCAGTGGGAAAGCCGTTATCACTGGTGCGAAGACTACCGATGCAGTGACCCATGCAACAAACGCCGTTGAAACAAGACTCACGGATCTGGGCTTGTTCGGGTGATGAGTACGTTGGCATTCCAGGGATGGGCTTTGACACAATCACAGCCAGTACTGTTCCGATTGGTTGAATCGTCCCATCAGTCCATACGTGAACATTCCGATATTTTCCCGATATGCGGAGTATCACTTTCACTCTGGTTACATTACCTATAAACACATCCTCTCCCCTCTATCAGATAGCGGGGTGAAAATCCTCCCATCGGAGTTTGTCACACGCTCCGGACCCCTTTAGTGATCGATGATGAGTGGCCAATACCCCACGCTCGGAGACTGTCCACGCTGTGGAGCCACTATTCCATCATCCCGGCTTCTCATTGAGTATGAGACTGATGCTGGTAGTGGAGTATTCGCCGAATGTCCTGCCTGTCAGGAAGTCGTCGCTCCTGAGTGACCGTTCGATTCTCTATGTCCAGTATCGCTCATCATTTGAAGCGCATCCTTTCCTTCCGAGATCCGTCGAGTTCGCTTCACGAATGCCGCCGTTGTGGGGCTACTGTCGACGAGGATTCGAAATCGTGTTCTGAGTGCGGATCAACAGAAATCGCGGTCTACGACCTGTGAACAAGTAGTACTCCAAAGAAGATCCTACCAGACAACAACGGGAGGCTCATGCCCCTTCAGGGAGAGATTCTCGTCCTCCGTGTCGCCTTCCCAGTATATCATACTGTAGTCACCAAATTAAATTTTTGTTCTCTGAATCGATCTTCTATTTTATAGAGAGAGTGACAGCCGGCATCGATAGGGCTACATCCGATGCCGAAACTGTGGATACGCTTGTAATTCAAGTTGAGGAACTGACTGAACACGTTACTGGACTTGAGGATCGGATCACTGACCTTGAGGACGACGTCGACGATGACTCTTCATCGAATGGACCTGATCAGAAAGGTGCTGGATCCACCAAGATGCCCACTGAACAGGAAGATCCCTCACAAGAGTCAACAACAGCTGATGGATTGCCTGGGAGTGATCAGGCTGGTATAGCACCTCTATCGTCGAAAGTCTCACGGATCCAGATGAGGGGATGCTTCTTGCACTCGGAACGTGGCTACAAGAGGAGGTACCGGAAAGTGAGGACGCTCAACTCCTCATGCTTGATGCTGTGACGATTCTAGATCGGGAAGGGCCGCTCAGTACGAGCGAGTTGAGAGAGCGGCTTTTCGACCAGGGCCCTACAAATCTGCTGATACCCTCTGGGCGTCAACTGTCGAGCGACTTTATGACGAAACTCCGGGGTTCCAAAAAACTGAGTATGGAATGTATGGGTTCGACCGAGCTACAATGTGGGAAATGCTCGAATAACAGTAGATAGTAGCGCAATTTCTTTATTCAGAAATGCGGTTAATACTGAACCAGCCAGTATGGTCACTACAGATGCGAACTGACCGAACAGCATAGAACAAATAACGGTTTGACCTTTGAGAAGACACTTACCTTTCTACCGTGAATTATTTGATATGAACCGGCGTGAAGTCCTTGCTACGATGGGAATATCTCTCAGTACTCCTCTCGTCGGTTGTCTCCAAACCAGCAGTACCGGAAGTGAGAACGAAGAACAGGGATACGAAGAGTGCTACCTCATCGAGATACAATATGAATGGTTTCCTCAAGACATCAAAGACGAAGTTGACACTGCACTTGAAGAGGGGAGCTATGAAACTGATACGTTACTGTTTGCTGAAGCCGTTGACGCTGAAGAGTCGTATCTGGTGGTAAACGACACTCCATACGAACCGGTCGTTGAGACTTCCAACGAGACACAGGCTCTCGAACTCCACGAAGTGGACGTTATTCGGACGCCCGAGCCGAGGATCATCCGCGTCCACAACGACGACAACCGCAAACACGAGGTGCATGTGGAATTGACAAATGAAGAAACGTTCGTTGATGAAACCATCACTCTGAAGTCGGGAGAAGAAACCGAACTCGAAGCAACCGACAGGTTCGGCACATACAATCTCTCCGCTCGAACGCTTACCGGCCACGGTGCTGAAGAACACGACTACCGGTACTCAATTAGTGATTCGACTCGAAACGCATACGTAACGATAACTGAAGAAGAGGTGCGGGTTAGTCATACCGTGTCCGACCTTGAACCATGTTCGTGGGATGTCACAGGGTCAAGGTTTCCTAACTAATTCCTGAGTTTCAATTATTATTTCACTTGAACTGACCATTCAGTACATACCCTGTACTTACCGCTCATTGAAATCACCAGATCGTAGGTGTGTCAATAGTTCTACGGCTACCCTCTGCAATTATTAAAATGAATTCAGAACCGATCTTCGTCAAGCTGTCGGAACACTTCCTTCATTTCTTCAGGTAATTCCGATGGATGTGGTCGCTGATCTTCCCACATCATTTTTGTATACTCTTGTATTTCGTCTGGATCATCAACCCACTCGAGGAACTCCTCTTTGCGATCAGTGTATTCCCGTCTTGCATTCACCAATCGTTCGTGACTCTCTGTGAGTCCAAGATGACGCATTCGCTGTCTGATGTAATGGCCCAACGCAGTCAAGGTCCACACGCGACGGAGCGTGTCATCCCGATACGCCTGGTCCGGTACGATTAGTCCGAGGTGGACCGCTTCGTCTCTCCGATCATTGAGATAGCCACGACTCACATCCAATAGATCGTCGATCTCGTCAAACCGATACCCCTCACTATTAAGTAGCGAGATCAATTCAACCGCTCCTTTTCGGTCAAAGAAGTCTGATAGCTCGGTGTAATCAATTTCATCGAAGTCTGGAGACGTATCCCGAACATCGTCTGGCATTAGGTACTACTCTGTGTTGGAAATCTATTCATCCTATACATCGGTTTATAATGTACTGAAGTACAAAATGAACTAGAGTGAATGCTGTATCATCATATAGTCTGAATACTGGTTCGCCAATTCCGCTTATGTGGCTCAATCCCGAACGTATTTCCAGAACCTCCAGAACCGACATCCCAATGAATCAGTTCAAATTGTATCTACAGTGTACTCCCATGATCTATCCTCACACGCTTCGCCGACTGCCCCCAGTCAAATACAAGTGACAAATCTGGCATGAGTGAAACTGATGACCGGTACCAGCTGGCTCTAACGAGACAAGTTGATGAACTCATTGAGGCGGAGACTGACTGGATTACACTCGCCACTGAACTAGACGTCGAGCGGTACAAACACCAGGATACATGTCCCGAATGGACCTCTTCGACGCCATTTCGCCCACTGTTCCTCTCGTATCTCTGGGCAACTGTAGAGGACCACCCGCTTACAGGCATTCCAGGGAGACTCGAGGACCGACCGAAACTTGCACGAGCGTTTGGGTTCGACCCAGACAATCTCCCCTCTGAAAGTACATGTAAACCGGTTCGACTTGAGGGTCGATTTGAGAACCTCCAATCGGTTGTGGAATCAGCTGCGGACGATATTCAATCGATCGCGATTGAACGCGGTGCGTCTATTGGATGTGATCTTCTGAAGCAACAGCACAAGGATACCACCGATGATCCTCCGTCAAATCGAACGGTACAACGACTGTTGCGAAAGAAAGGACGAGATGTACTCGAAGAGTTGAAACAGAGTATCATTCCCTCACTATCGATTCCGCGTCCAGACGACGCCATCTATGACGAAGAGGAGTTGCTCGTCTTGGAGTCGATTGCAGCAATCAAGCAATCGGCAGCAAACGATGCAGGAACAACCCATGGTGATCTGAAGAATCCAGATCCGGATCTAGATGATGCGTTCTACGAGGATGGTCCATCCGGAGAGACGCTGCTGGAATCGATGAAGAACATGTCGGTTGATCAGATTGCGACGGTGATGAACTTCGCATTGCGAAAGACGTACACGCGTGTGAAGCCCCGACTTAACGAACTCGAACACGAGAACGGGTCACGGTTTGGAACCAGAGCGAAAGTCGCACTGGATATCACGTATGTCGCGTACTACGGGGATCGAGATGAGGTAGTGTGGGTCCAAGGAGCACCTGAAGACAAGGGATACAGGTGGTGTCACAAATTTGCGACAGCCGTAATCGTCGGAGACAACTCGCACTATATCGTTGGTGTCTGTCCACTCGGTAGTACTGAATACGCTGACACCGATGCCTATGCTGGTGATGAGAAGTCCTACTACGTGGGCGATGTCGCCCGGCGACTCCTTTCGATCGCCGAGAAGTACGTGAACATTCGGATGGTGTACGCTGACCGGGAATTTCATGCCGCAGACGTGATTTACACGCTCGAAAACAAGGATTTGAAGTACGTGATCCCGGCAGTGAAAGACCAACATCGGATCGGACCGATGTGTGATCGGTTCGACCAGTTAAAACGCGGATACAATGAAGAGAATGATACCGCCTTATACGTCAAAAACGACTTCCCCATCCACGGCCCGGTGAAGCACGATGTATCGAACACGAAAGTCTACACGAATATTGTGGTACTACCCCCTGACGAGGACGACGATGCAAATGAGGGGGGATCTCCGCAGCCGTTTATCACGAATCTCGAAGTGAGCGATGAGGTCGCGTTGGACCGGCGGTGGGCGAGAAAGGAAATTGAGCAGTACAGTGATCGAGCCGCAATTGAGAACTCTTACTCATCGGTGAAGAAGTGTGCTGCGTGGACGACGTCAAAGGAGATCGAAGTCCGATGGTTCCATTTTGCATTTGGCTGTATCATTTACAATCTGTGGCTACTGGTTGACTTTCTCGCCCAGGAGCGGATTGGGGTGATCGAAACGAGAAAGAAACCCCGTATCACCCTCTCCAGGTTTCTTGAGTGGCTCAAGAAGGAGCTGATCACACTCATTTAATTCGCGTTCTGGTTTGCATCTCGTGAGAGATATCTGTAGGTAGCGGCGCTGTTTTTGACATCATTTTGGACGTTTGGTCTGGAAATAACTTTTTTGATGTGTTTGAGGAGTATTTTCGACCAGTCATGACCCGTTTTCGACGGAGATTGTCGCGTTTTCGTGAACGTTTTGACCGGCATTCGCATCGTAACGTTTCTATTTTAGTATATCGTCATACGATTTATAAAAGCAGCCAGTTCCGTAGATCTGGAGATAGAGTCCTCCTAACGTGGAAATATTGGCTATGGGACTCTGCTAACTACTGGTCGTGATTACTCTGATAATCACGACCACCTTGAAGTACCCCGACGCCGTCGGTGAAGCACGAATGCTGCAACCGCCTCACAACGGCGCTTCCCCCGGGGTAGAGCCGCCAAGACCGGGCTCCGAGTTTGCTCTGGCTACCCTCAGCTGAGATCGGGGCGATGGCGAAGAAGTCGATTCGATATAGAACTAATAACCTCAACCTATATTAAGACAAAGCCCGAACGATGTTGTATGACCGAAGATGAATCGAACTCCGAGGGCCTGATGGAACGCCAGACCACGGGTGAAGACCGCGTGCGGATGGTTGCTCGGCAGCTGTCGGAGCCACAGACGGCCAACTGGATCGCCTCCGAAGCGGGCTGGTCACACGAACCAACTAAGCGCGTCCTCGAGCGACTCGTCGACGACGGCATCCTCCACCGTGACGAAAGCGGTACTCACACAACGTATTATCCTGATTACCGCCGCCAAGCGATGCAGGAGGCGATGCGCCTCCGAGATAGCGGACACACTGTCGAGGAGCTTACGGACTGGCTCGCCAATATGAAGACGCAGATTCGCGACTGGGAGGATGAATTCGGCGTTGAATCACCGAATCAGCTTCGTGGGACGCTCGCTGACGAGTCCCTTGACGGTGGCGAGGAAGACCGTCGCCGTGAGATTGCCCGCGAGTGGGAGCACCTTCTACGGCGTATCCAGATTGTCGGCTTCGCCATCCGCGAGTGGGACTTCCTCGCACCGACGACAGAGCCTGCTGAGGCCAGCAGCTAACGGATGTCGGTCCCGCATCCAGGTGGTAATCCGAACGCGAACCTCTACGCCCAGCTAAAGCGAGACGTCCTTGACCGCGTGCCACAGATCACGGCCGTCGAGTACGTTCCAGACGATATCGAGGCAAAGCAGCTGCGGGCGACTTTCGATCCGGCCCGTCTGGATCCCCCAACGGGCCCTGATTCGCCGGAACTGACCGTCAAGTGGTATCGACAGGAGCCACACGATTGGTTCCGTATCAACTACACCGACCCGAACACGGGCTTTCACGCTGGCTGGAATCAGGACGAAGACCATCCCGATCTGGGACGGACGCATTTCCAGTACTCAGTCGCCGATACGGAGGACCGCTGGGGGATCACATTCGAACACGAGACTCCCTCCCTGATTCTCTGGGAAATTGTCGAAGAGCTCCTCGAGGACGTCCGTCCGACGTACCAGTACGCGAACGAGGAACGATGACACCTCGAGATCGCGCCGATCAGTCACTCACAAGTTCCTTCGAGCGCTACCTTCAGGACAAGGGGAAAGGCCGCGCCGGTGACGGCGGGAACTATCGACGCAACGCTTCGCGCGAGCTCGAGCGGTTCGCCGAGTGGGCCGCCGGTGACCGCGGCGACGACGACTGGACTGGGATCGTCCCCGGCAACGTCAACCGCGAACCCACCTTTGAGGACCTCGACGAACGAGTGTTCCGGGAGTACGCCCGGCATCTCGCCGGCGATCGAGGACTCAAGCAAAATACCGTACAAACCTATTACCGCTATATCTCTGCGTGGTGTGGCTGGTGCGTCAACGAGGGCTACCTCGAGGCACACTACGCCCAGCGGGCGAGTGCGATGGCGCCGCTGCCGGAGGACGACGGCCGCAAGCCCGGTGACCAGCAGGCTTGGACATCCGAACAGCGCCACGCCCTCACCCGCTACGTCGACGAACGGGCCCGAGACGCCGTCGAGGCGTACACGACACTCCCGGAGGATACTGGCCCCCTCGACAAGCAGCGATCACGCTACGCGGCGCTGAAGGCGGCTCGTGACCGCGCCCTCGTGTTCGTTCTCGCGTACACGGCTGTCCGCGTTGGTGAACTCCTCCGAGACCTGAACGACCCGCGCCGGCGTGGCGTCCGCTGGGAGGACCTCTCCCTCGACGACGGTAGTATGGACGTCTACCGGAAGAAACAGCAGTGGGACGCCGCCAGTCTCCCCGACCCGGTGATCTCGCCGCTGCAGAGCTACCGCCAGCTGATGGACCCACCGACGGAACGCTGGCCGGTGTTCCCGACGTTCGACCAACGGACGCTCGCAGGACTCGTCCAGGATGAGCTAGCCGAACAAGGGGAACATTCAGAGGTAATCGCCGAACGCCGTGAGGAGTACGCTCGCAACCTCCTCCTGACGCTCGATGAGGATATTCGGCCGCCCTCGATTACGACGGACGGCGCACGGTCGATTCTCCAACGGCTCTCAGAGTCCGCAGAGATCGAGATCGACCATCCGAAACACGATTATCTTGCTCCGCACGGCGGTCGCCGAGGGATGGGAGAGGTCCTTGTCCGCGCGTTCGGATACACGGTTGCGGCCCGGTATCTCGACAACTCCGAAGAGATGGTTCGAGAGCGGTACTCACATATTGAGGCCGGGGAATTGGGTGATGTTGCTACGGAAGCACTCAACGAGATTGATTCCATCTAAAGCTACGACAGCAAGATTTAGCAGAGTGTCAGAGATTCGACATTTGGAAACCTACAAATGAAATAATTGGGCACGGGGTTGAAATATAAAATCCTGGTTTTCAGCCTATCTCGGCACGGTTTACAGGGGAATTATTGATTATTTGTCGTAATAAGGGGAGTTGTTTCGGGGTAGGTTAGACTCACGCCACCGAAACAATCTCACAACCAGTCAGGACGAGGACGATAATCGAAGTCCTCAATCTCTTCGATATCAACTGGCCGTGTCTCACTGCTCGGCAACGATAAATCAGCTGCCTCATACATATCGTAGAGAATCCCGATTTGCTCATACAGATTCACTTGCCTGAGCAGCTCGATTCCGTATTCGGGAACAGTGTAATATTTTCGAGGTATGCCGTTTGGAACTGGTGACTGTCGCATCGAGTACTGTTACGATTGCCCGATTACGGTTTCGAAGGTCACGTAAATGATCACGGATTGTGCTCTCCGTGATTTCGTTCCTAGCTGCGAGTTCAACCGCGCTGAGGGCCCCAGTCGAACTGGCCAACATCTGCTGAAGGAGACGAATTTTTGGTGGTGAGAGGATATCCCTCAAATCCTGAAGACGATCTGGATCTAACCCGTGATCAGCAAGCCTGAACTGATCTGGATCATTCGCTTTGCAATCTGGTTGATCCGATGTCTTGGGTTCGTGTTGCAGAGTGCTACCTACTTACTACACTCACACTACACTCACGTATGTTTTGTGACGTCCATCGACAAACATTATCACAGACACACGGAGTCAGAGAATGTGAACCGCCTCGGGGTCAAGCCCCGAGGCACTCGGCCTGCCCTGGCTGTAGAGGAGTTCTCCAGGCAGAATTGCGTGAAGAAATGGAGCGCACTGTCTGTACAGCGTTAGCGAATTCAGACACATGCCAATACGTTTGGGTTGGTGAAGTTGATGTAGAGACGGGGTGTGTTGAGCCGCGTGAATGGTCTGGAAACGAACCCATCCAAATTCTGTACGAATGTGAGACAACGAATTCAGAAAGTACAGGCTCTGAAACGCTTGTTTCACTGATCCGGCGGGTGTTCGTCGTCCAGATTCTTCGTGGAGCCCATTAATACGGTATCCGAGGGTCGCTCTCTTGTTTCCTTCGCTGATGTCCGAAGCGCGCGGTCGTAATAGTCAATCTCCGATTGACGCTTTCCCATCACTCAAAGCGTCCTCCCACAGAACATTTCGGAGGACAGAAGAATACGATTAAGCGATCTCGTAGCCCGCGTCCTCAATGGCCGCGTGGATCTCTTCGTCCTCAACACCACCTTCGGTGTCGAGTTCGACAGATTCGGCTTCGTGGTCAGCAGTGACCTGAGTCACGCCGTCGAGCGCTTGGAGCGCATCCTCGACGTTCTGTTCACAGCCTTCACAACTCATCCCGGTGACGGTTATCGTTCGCGCCATGCTGTACTAGTAGACCTATTCTCTTATTGCGGTTGTTGTTTCGACCTTTCAGCAAACTTCGTTTGAAACTTTTGAATATAAACCGATTTCCGGGGAAGACTAATCGTATTTGACGTGGTAGTCTCTTCTATGAGGAACCCAGATGAGACCGACCTCGAAATCCTTCGGTTGCTGATCGATGACGCTCGGCGGCCGTTCAGCGAAATTGCCGACCACGTCGGCCTGACCCCACCAGCGGTTTCCGACCGCATCGCACGCTTAGAAGAATTAGGCATTATTCGGAACTTCACGGTTGACGTGGACCGAACGAAGCTTCAGAACCGAGTGCCGGTATTGATTCAGCTGACAGTCAAACCGGAAGCTGTTGAACGCATCTTCGACCGGTTGTATGAGCTGAAGGAGACCGAGCACGTCTTCCAATGTTTCGATGGCGGCATCGTTGCCCACGTGAACGCCCCAGATCAAAATGTTCACGCGTGGTTCCGAGACACCCTTGAATTGGAAGACATTGACTCGTACGAGATCACGCCCCTCGCCAGATACGAATGGAGTGTCGGGGTCACACCCTCTGATTTCACCATCTCGTGTGCAGTGTGCGATAACACGGTGAAAAGTGACGGCGAAACCGCTCGAATCAACGGCGAGGTCAAAGTCTTCTGCTGTCCATCGTGTAAAAACAAGCACGAGCAGCAATACAAATCGCTGCAACAAGAGGCAAACTGATTCTGGAAATCCGACTTTCGATTTAAAGTTCTACCCCCTTTCGAATTCTAGTAATTTTAACGACAAGTCGCATCAAACTGTAGCCCGTAGTAGGAGATGAGGTGAAGAGACCATGTCAAACGACCATTCGAATATAGAACGAACCGACCTGTCCCTCTCGGGCATGTCGTGTACGACGTGCGCGTCTACAATAGAGGACAGTCTCGAAGATGTAGACGGGGTGCAGGACGCTTCAGTCAACTTCGCCACGGAGCGAGCAGACGTCAGCCACGACTCGGATGTACCTGTTGAAGAACTCATCGAGGCCGTAGAAGCCTCTGGTTACGGTGTTCGTGACGAGTTACTGAACGACGAGATGGAAGGAAAAGAAGAGCTACAGGAGATGCGTCGGATGGCGATCCGGGCGTGGATTGTCACGTCTCCAATCGTCCTACTCATGGTGTTCATGTGGACACCGTTGGAGGTTCTGACCGGCTTCCAGATCGACGTTGCTATGTTCGTCTTCGCCACGCTCGTCGTCTTCTACTACGGTCGGACTACCCACGCGTCCGCGATTCGGGGTATCCAGAATGGGACGTTCAACATGGATTCGCTGATCTCGATCGGGACCCTTGTCGCGTGGGTGACCGGCGTGATGGTCTTCGTGACGCCGATCGAGAACTACGCTGGCGTCGGAGCGATGATCATGGCCTCGCACAACGTGGGAACGTACCTCGAACACCGAGCGAAAGGACGTGCGAGTTCGGCCATCGAGGGCCTGATGTCCATGCAGGCAGAGACGGCAGCGGTTCGGAGAGATGACGAAGAAATCGAAGTTCCCATTGAAGAAGTCGAGATAGGGGATGTAATGGTCGTTCGTCCCGGCGAGAAGGTTCCACTCGACGGAACCGTCATCGAGGGACGAAGCAGCGTCGATGAATCGATGGTGACCGGCGAGTCCGATCCCGTGACCAAGGAGGAAGGCGACGAAGTAATCGGTGCGACGGTGAATCAGTCCGGGATGATCAAGGTGCGGGCCGAAAAGGTCGGTGACGACACGTTCCTCTCACAGGTCGTCGAACTCGTCGAAGAAGCTCAGGGAACCAAAGTCCCGATCCAGGCCTTCACCGACCGTGTCACGAACTACTTCGTCCCGACCGTATTGATACTCGCAGCGCTCTCGTTCGTGTTGTGGTTCCTGTTCCCGGACGGGATGGGGGCCGTCGCGGGTATCGGTGCACCGTACCTCCCCTGGGTGGATCTCGCTCTCGATCCGTTGACGCTCGGGATCTTCGCGGCTGTTGCCGTTCTGGTGATCTCGTGTCCGTGTGCACTCGGACTGGCGACGCCGACGGCGCTGATGGCCGGTACTGGGAAGGCTGCCGAGAATGGCATCCTGTTCCGCGACGGTGAGGCAATTCAGACGATGAAGGATCTTGACGTCGTGGTGCTGGACAAGACGGGGACGATCACGGAGGGCAACCACTCTGTCACGGACATCGTCGTGGGAGACCACCCTGCGGTCAGTGCTGACGGCGGACACCTAAAAGATCCCGGTCTGACCGAACGCGAAGTGGTCAGACTCGCTGCCTCGGCCGAACGAGGGAGCGAACACCCGATCGGGCAGGCTATCATCGAGTACGCCGAAGACCAGGAAATCGAACTGACCGAGCCGGAGGCGTTCGATAACGTCGCCGGAAAAGGGATCCAAGCAGAGATCGACGGACGATCGGTCTACGTCGGAAACACGAAGTTCTTCGACGAAGTCGGCATTCCGCTTGCCTACAAGGACGAACTGCGCGCCCTAGAGCAAGAAGGGAAAACGACGGTGCTCGTCGGTGTCGAAGACGAAAACGTCGGCGTCATCAGCACGGCCGACACGATCAAAGAGGAATCCCACGATGCGATTCAGGCGTTGCACGACCGTGGGCTCGAAACCTGGATGATCACCGGGGACAACGAGCGGACAGCCCGCGCGATCGCTGAAAAGGTCGATATCGACCCCAGTCGAGTCATGGCTGGCGTCCTCCCGCAGGATAAGATCGACAAGGTCAGCGAATTACAAGAAGAGGGATACAACGTTGCGATGGTCGGCGACGGGATCAATGACGCGCCCGCGCTGAAACAGGCGAACATCGGCGTTGCTATCGGCACGGGAACTGACATCGCCATCCAGTCGAGCGACGTCAGCCTTGTGCGGGGCTCGCTCGATGCGCTCGTTGACTCGTTCACGCTGTCGGAGCGGATCTTCTCGAAGATCAAGCAGAACCTCTTCTGGGCGTTCATCTACAACACGGTGGCGATCCCGATCGCTTTCTTCGGGCTGCTCCACCCGGTGATCGCCGTCGCGGCGATGATTACGTCGAGCATCTCGGTCATCACGAACTCGACGCGGCTGGGGAATATCGAGCTGTAACTGACAGCTCACCCCACCCGTTCTCACATCGCCAAACAACCGGTACTCATATCCTCCACCGACAGACTCGAAGAAGGACTTTGAGTTACTTGTACTGATCAACCATCAGTCAGAACCGCTTGACGACGGGTATTCTCCGCTCCATTCACATCAGCATTCTCCGCTCCATTCACATCAGCATTCGCCACTACACCACATCCGCCGCGTAGCTCTTGCTGAGCAGGTCTGAGAGCATTGTTCCAAACTACCTCTACGACCTGCTCGCTTCTCAAACTGGCCTAACTAGACACTGCCTCTTCAGCCAGAAGGCATGTACTTGACTCAATTTTCCCAGTTTGATATACTGCTGAAATCTCTGGAATCGGTGGCATGATCGTTGCGTTCGTCTTTCTCATTTTATCTGCTCGCACAGTGTAGACGCATTGAGGGAGGGGTGTCGTGTTCGTGAGAAGTACTACGTTTGCAAAGTTACACAGACAGATCAGCTCGTCGCAGGAGTTGTGCGTTGATGGCGACGATGACCGTACTCGCTGACATCAGGACGGCACCAACTGCTGGTGAAAGCAATATTCCGATTGGGGCTAGTACGCCAGCTGCGAGCGGCAGCGCGAAGACGTTGTAGCCGGCCGCCCACACGAGGTTCTCTTGCATCTTTCTGTAGCTCTTCCGGCTCAAACGGACGAGATGCGCGACGTCACGGGGATCGTTCTCCACGAGGACGACATCGGCAGACTCCACGGCGACGTCTGTCCCACTCCCGATTGCGATGCCCACATCAGACCGAGTCAGCGCAGGTGCGTCGTTCACTCCGTCGCCAACCATCGCTACCAGTTTACCCTGGTTCTGGAGTTCGATAATCTTCTTGTCCTTGTCTTCCGGGAGTACTTCGGCGAAGTACGTGTCAATATCGAGTTCATCGGAGACAGCGCTTGCGACGTCCTCGGAGTCTCCAGTGAGCATTGCAACCTCGACGCCCATCTCGTGGAGTGCTTCGATCGCCTCAAAGCTCTCGTCCCGGATCACGTCTGCAAGCGCGACTGCGCCTACCGCCTCGCCATTTCGAAGCAGGTAGACGACACCCTGACCGCGCTCACCAGCTTCGTCCGCGAACGCTTCGAGTTCGGCGTTGAGCTCAATGTCCAAGTGGCGGAGCAAGTTCGGGCCACCGACATAGACCGTCTCGCCATCTCGTACGCCGTCCTCACCCGCGCCGGGAGTCGCCGCCGCTTCAACTTCTACGGTCGCGCGGACCCCGCGGCCTTGGAGCGCCTCAAACTCGCGCACACTTGGTATGGAGAGTCCTCGTTCATTGGCCTCCTCACGAATCGCCTCTGCAATCATGTGTTCGGAGTCGCCTTCCGCAGCAGCCATCACGGCTAGTAGTTCGTCCTCATCCCAGTCTTCGGACGTGGTGATATTCACAACCCCTTGTTCACCTTCTGTAAGCGTCCCCGTCTTATCGAAGACAATTGTATCGAGGTTGCGCGCTTCCTCCATGGCGATCCGATCGCGCACGAGCATGCCGTTTTGCGCCGCCATCGACGTGTTGATTGCGACGACCAGCGGCACAGCCAATCCAAGCGCGTGCGGACAGGCAATGACGAGTACGGTAACGACCCTCTCGACAACCGGTAACCCGAAGCCGACCGCCACTGTCCACGCGACGGCTGTAACAGCCGCCACCGCAATTGCTGCGTAGAACAGCCATCCAGCTGCACGGTCAGCGAGTACCTGGGTTCGAGAGCGGCTCTGTTGGGCCTCCTCGACCAGTCGCATAATTCCGGAAAGCGTCGTCTCCTCGCCAGTTGCACTCACGCGCACCCGAAGGCTGCCGTCGCGGTTGGTCGTGCCGCCGATCACCTCGTCACCCGGCTCTTTCTTTACCGGGCGCGATTCGCCGGTGATCATCGCCTCGTTGACGTTCGATTCACCGTCTTCGACGACACCGTCAGCGGGGACGTTTGCCCCGGGTCGAACGAGTACGAGGTCGTCTTCCGCGAGGTCGTCAATGCGGACTTTTTCGGTCTCGCCGTCTTTGGTTACGCGTTCGGCCGTATCCGGCATCAGCTCTGCTAGCTCGTCGAGCGCGCCCGAGGCTCGCCGGACACTACGCATCTCGATCCAGTGGCCGAGCAGGAAGATGACGATCAGCGTGACGAGTTCCCAGAAGAACGGATCACCAATCCCGAAGCCGATCGCAGCGACGCTGTAGACGAACGCGACGGTAATGGCGAGCGAGATCAGTAACATCATCCCCGGTTCGCGGTTTCGCACTTCGACCGCCCCCATTCGCAGGAACGGGATTCCACCGTAGATGAAGACAATCGTGCCGAGAACCGGCCCGACGAACTCACTCCCGGGGAACGTCACGGCTGCATAGCCGAACCACTCCTGAAGCATCGGGCTGTAGTAAAGAACCGGCAGCGAGAGGACGAGGCAGACAAAAAAGCGCTGCTTGAACATCTCCTCGTGATCGGAGTGATCGACGTGCGACTCGTGGTCGTGACTGTCGTGGTCGTCATGCGAGCGATCGGGGTCTTCGTGCTCACTTTCCTCATGACCCGCTTCCCGATGCTCATGTCGGACCGCCGGCTCGTCGGTCCGTTCAGCGGTTAATCCGCAGACGCGACAGCACGGACAATCGCGGTCAGTTGGTTTTTCTGCTCGTTGTTGCTCGTCGTGAGCATGATGCGAATCGGGTGTATCCGCCGGATCGTATTGTGACATATATCGGTTCTCAATGGCAACCGTTTCCGAAGTTGGTCGAGTTCCTCACCAAAGATGCGAGCACAAGGATCAACCGACCAAATCGGTGACGTCCATCGTGTTGTTGTTCACCAAACAAATCCCTAATTGTTGTGGTCCGTTCTCCTCGATTATGCAAAAATGAATGAAACAGGCCGACTAGCTGTCGTCGATCAACAGTCCCACTCGTTTTGCCACTCCTCCATTAGCTCGATTTCCGCTTGCTGGGCGTCGATAATCCCCTCTGCCAGTCCAGCAATGCGCTCGGATTCACCTTCGTCCAAGACGTGCTCGGACATTGCGACGGCACCTTCGTGGTGGCGAATCATGTGTTCGGCGAACAGGCAATCGAACTCCTCGTTTTCGGCGCGGCGGAGTTCCCGACTGTCGTCGTGGGTCATCATATGTTCTTGTGGCATCATCTCCTCCATCTCGTCGGGACCCATTCCGTCGCCCATCTCATCGTCATCGTGCATTCCATCATCCATGTCGTCGTCGTGCATCTCGTCATCGTCGTCGTGCATTTCGTCCCCCATCCCGTCGCCGTGCATCATCTCCCCCATCTCGTGGGGCATCATGCTCCCCACCTCGTCACAACCGGCGACGCCGGCATCGTCGAGCAATTCACACATGAGATCGATCTCCGCTTCTTGCTCCTCGATGATCTCTGTCCGGATACCAAGTAATTCCTCCCGGTTGGTTCTCTCGGGGATGAGTTCGGCCATTTGGATCGCACCTTCATGATGCGGAATCATCATCCGTACGAACATGATGTCCACTTCGTTGAACTCAGTATCTTCGTGTTCATCTTCATCGTCCTGTCTTCCAGCGGTCACGTAGCCCGCGAATCCAGCTGTACTCGCCGCTCCAGCCGCACAAAGCATCTGACGTCGCGTTGAGTTAACCATCGTAGTTCTATTATTGTAGTTGTCGGTCAGTGGCTCTCTCCACCAGTCGGTTTACATCCAGTTTCTGCTACGGCGAACGACTAGGCCGATGCCATGTCTCGACAGGAGTCCGCACACTCCCGCAGTACTTCGGCGCAGACCTGGCAGTGGTTGTGATCATGTTGTTCGCACTCGTCTGCACACTCTTTGCAGGCCTCAGCACAGGTTTCAGCGAGCTCGCTACTGTACCCAGACTCTCGGGCCATGAAGCGAGCGTGCATCGTAGTGAGATCAGCGACGTCTCGGCACAGTCGAATGCACCGAGCCATCTCTTCTCCCATCCCGATACACTCGTCGGCACACCACTCACAGGCCTGTGCAGCCTCGAAGCAGTTGTCGATACACTCTGCCATTCGGTCGTTCTCACTCACATGATCGATTTCAGTTAATGCCATCAGAATAGCTCTCACTCATCTAGCAAATAAAACGTGGACTGGAATATGCAACTACCATTGTAGTTGATATTTTCAATCCTCATTGAAGTATTGAGAGCCTCATAACAGCTAACACGAAGTGTTACCCCGTCAGAACAATTGCCAGACGTGACGGTCATACTGGATCATCAGAGTCATGTTTCTCAGCCATCCGCGCGGCTTCGTCAGCGTACCGCTCTTGTACGGCAGGGTCTTCAACAGTCTCAAGATTGGCGTCAGAAGCTTCCTTTGCGGCACTCACTGTATCCAGAGCCTGTGATGCGACCTCTTTCCGAAAGATCTGGCTTCCATCAGGTGTCGCGTGCTTGAGAAGAATAAGATCGCGGTTATTGTACCCGTGTTCAACAAGCCACACACGAACCTCATTGGATTCCGGTGGCATGGCTCCACAAACGAGAACCACGAATTAAGCCATTGGCCTTCAGGGCGTTGGAGATCGTAACTACACTATGGCTGGTGAGAAGAGTGTATGGAAAGGCCTTCTCTCTCATCATCCGTTTGCTATCCTACTCACGGGTAATTGTACACTGACTCAGAAATGTACGTTCGGGATCGTCCTCTTATCAATTTCTCCTATAATATTGTATTAATGACTATATGGACTACGTACTTTTATCGTGGCGTATTGCGGAGTGGGGCGATGGAACAATCTGATCCAGTGTTTCGGCGGGAGATGCTACGACTCTCGGCTGGGGTGATGGCAACTGCTCTCATCGCTGGCTGTCTCAGCGATGGTGAAACAGACAATGGTGATCAAAAAGATGCCCAGAATGGAAACGAGGAGGCAGAAGACGAAACACACGAGGACGGAGAAGGTGACGAACGGGTTACCGACGAAGATGAAGCTGAAGACAACGATGAAGAGGCAGCGAAGGAAGATTGGGAGAACATTGATGAGATCGTGTTAGGTGCCACCACTTCCGGATGGGAGGGTATTGAACCCCAGATCATCGAGGGGGAAGAGAACCCAACACTTGTCCTTACAGAGGGGAAAGAGTACGTCATCACGTGGAAGAACGAAGATGGACAGGCGCACAATATCGAGATCTGGGATGAAAACGAATCCGTCGTTGAAGATTATAAAACCGAACTGATGCAGGACGAAAACGAGACGCAATCTCTTGTGATTGAGGCTCAAGACGATATTGCTGAGTACGTTTGCGAGATCCACTACGACTGGTCGAAACGCGGTGATATCAAAATCGAAACAGATGAATGATACTGCGGTAGCGATTTACCTCAGACGGTCCGCAACACCTATAAAATGATACTCCATCTGCTCGTAACAGCAGTTTTGGCTTTGATACCGTTCGCCATCGGAATTGGCCTCGGTATTTATTTATTCGAATTGCGTTTGCCACTTCTCGTCAGTACCGGTATTCCAGCAATATATTTCACCGGTAATCTCTTGCTCGCGTTAGATCAGCAGGGATTACCGGAAACGGTGTTGGTAGGTCTTTCGCTCGGCCAGAGCCCCGCGGTCATTATGCTCCTCACTGCAATCACGAGCGGACTGTTCCTCGGGATCCTAGTCGGAAACTGGTGGCGTTATTTATAATTGATAGCTATGCAATTACTGATCGATAACATACGGAATAAATCCCATGAAACATCCACTGACTTCAGATGAGAACTTGCCCGGGAGTGCCCTATTAATTCCAACATTAAAGGGAAGATTAGAGATTGATTGTTGGCTATCTGTCTACTCTGGGACGTCAAATCAGAAAATGGCCGAGAGATTCAGGGGGGTTGAATCTGAGACAATTCATAGAAGAATCATATCAATCATAATCTCATCAAGGAGGAACATGAAGACGAATCCGCCGACGAATCCGCTCATGTTCGCGCGAGTGAGCACCCTCGGTGCGTCAAACTGAATGAGGTCGATGACCTGTAAGATCACTTGAACAATCGCACCGATCCCCACGGCAAGGAGTGCAGCTGCCATGACCGGTGAGAAGGCAAAGGCAGCGATCCAGCCGCCAAGCACGACAGGTCCGCCCGCGATCACGCCTAGAGTCGCAAAGTGAAGTAGTGGCGGTGCTTCAGCGTCACGGGCGACGGCAGCGACAATGGTCGGTCCTTCGGTCACATTGTCGAGGATAAATCCGATAATTAACAGCATTGCAAGGGCTGCTTCACCCAGCAAAAGGGAGCTCCCTATTGCAATGCCTTCCCCGAGGCTATGTAACCCGAGTCCGAGCGCGACCAAGTACGCAACGCCGAGCCCGCGATTGCCGCTTTGCTGAGCGCGAGCCAAGCTCCACCGACTCACACCCACCATTAGCAGAAACGTGCCGATGAACGCAGCGATAGCGAGCCCTGCTGCGAGGCTGGGTGAGGGGGCCGCAGCCGCGTACTCAATTGCTTCCTCCGTCATTTCGACGCCGACGAAAGCGAGAACGCCAGCAGAGAGCGCTAACACGATGTGAAGTTTGCTGTGATCGAGAGTCCGCATGAACGGGAACCAAAGCATACCGATCGCAACGGGGACGATACCCACAATTAGACCGATCAGCAGCATCATCGTGAGCATCTCACCAAGGGTAGCGGTTTCCATTGCGGTCAAGTCACCGATCGGAGAGGTGATCGCTAAGAGCGCAATTGCAGCACCGAGAACGATGAACGGGCCAAGAAATAGGACCGAGCGAGGAAGTTTCTCGTACGGCGATTGCGTCATAGACAACCACCATCGGAGCCAGCCATGGTGGGGGCATTACTTGATGTGTTTTTACGCGGTCGAACCGTCATATCCGAACCAGGACCGGAAGGCATTGAGCAGATTTAGATGAGGCTAAACTAAAGTTTACTGGTTAATTTTCCAGGGTCGTTGTGATGCCCTCTTTTCTTTAGATGGCCCTATGTTCTGGATGTCAGTGGTCGTTTATTAAACGCGTCCGAAATGGACCTGGTGGATTATTAAACTTCGCGTTCAATATAATAAGGTCTTTATTCGAGGACTCCGATTAGCGGATATGGATCACTCACGACGTTCAATTTTGGCAAGTGGTGCAGGACTACTCGCTGCGGGATCGCTGGCTGGGTGTCTCGATAATATTGGAGAAGCAAGCGGTAGCGATGGTGTTGATTCCGGATATGGTGCGTTCTTCACTCTCTACAATTGGGGGCAACATGTTGCTGGTGACACTGCCGAGTTCGAGAACGCAGTGCCGGTCGGCGATATGGGCCACGGGTGGGAACCGGAGGGAGATCTCGTTCGAGACATTGCCGAAACGGATGCATTCGTGTATTTCGACCATCCTGAATTCTCGTGGGCTCAAGATATCGCTGAGCAGCTTGAAGCCGACTACGATCATAGTACTGTGATTGACGGCCTCGAAGGACTGGAACTCCTCGACTGGGATGACGATCACGACGACCACGACGACGATCATGATGACGATCACGACGATCATAATTTCGATACCGACCCCCACGCGTGGCTCGATCCAGTCCTCGCAGCGGAGATCGTAGACAACATCGCCGCCGGGCTCTCAGATGCCGATCCCGACAATGCGGACACCTACGAAGAAAACGCTGAGGGATATAAGACCCGCCTTGAAGAAGTTCATAGTCAGTTCCAAGATGTCTTCGAAAACGTTGAGGGTGCCACTATCGTTATTGCCGGGCACGATTCCTACAGTTATATAGAAGAGCGTTATAACGTGGAGATCCACACGCCCGTCGGAGCGTCCCCCAATGAGGAACCGAGTGCAAATGATATCGCGGACACGATCGACGTTGTGAACGAAAACGGGATCGATACGATTCTCTACGATTACTTCGAATCTCCGAACCTCGCTAACACGATTGTCGAAAATAGCGATGCAACGACCGTTGAAGCAATCAGCCCTGTCGAAGGGACAACCGAAGAGTGGACCGACAACGGATGGGGGTGGATCGAACAGATGGAGGAAATCAACCTTCCTGCATTCGAACAAGCACTTGGATCACAGTGACCATAGTCGCCCAGTTGGAGAATGTTACGTTCGCGTACCGCGATCAACTCGCGGTCGAAGACGTCACGCTGTCGGTCAAGGAGGGCGATTTCCTCGGCCTGATCGGGCCGAACGGCTCAGGGAAGACAACCCTCTTGCACCTCATGCTTGGGCTTCTCACTCCTAACCGCGGCTCAATCAAGTTGTTCGGGCAGTCGATAGCGTCATTCGATGAGGGAGAACGCATCGGCTATGTCCCACAACAAGCGACCGACAAGGGCACAACGATGCCTGTCACTGTTCGGGAGGTCGTGACGATGGGCCGGTTTGCGCACACAGAGCATGCACGAGTAACCAGCGAAGATCGCGGCATTGTCAACGATGCGCTCGAAACGGTTGGTATCAGAGCTCTCGCCGGACGGCAGCTCAGTCAACTCTCAGGCGGGCAGCGCCAACGAGCGTACATTGCACGGGCATTGGCGTCAGACGCAGAGTTGCTCGCGCTTGACGAACCCACTGTCGGTGTAGATGCCGAATCCAGAGATATGTTCTACGACCTGCTCGACAACTTGAACGCCGACGGGATGACCATCATCTTGATCGAACACGATATCGGCGTCGTCACTGATCGTGCCAATCGAATCGCCTGTATCAATACCAACCTGTACCACCATAGCGATACTGAATCCTTTGTCGAGAGTGACGCTCTCGCTGAGGCATACGGTTCGACTGGCCGGATCGTCCACCATGACCACTAATGACTAACGATACAACTGAATCAACCGAGTACAGCAGGTCACGCCAACTAACTGGTGGCCGCTCTCTCCGGCGAACAGGTGAACTGATCGGGATCGGCGTGGTCGCACTCCTCTCGATAGTGATGATCTTGTTCGTCGTGTCCTACCGGCTACAAGCGTATCCGGGTACTGGTGTCTTGTATGAGACGTTCGTATTGTTTGGACAGCTTCTTGATCAGATACTCGGGACGAACGTCTTTAAGCATCCGTTTATGTGGTTGTCACTAGCGACTGCTCTCCTCGTCGGGATCGTTGCTCCACTGGTTGGTTCGTTTCTTGTTCACAGGGAGATGGCACTCATCGGAGAAACGCTGGCTCATACTGCGTTCGCAGGCGTGGCTATCGGCTTCCTCTTTGATACAACGACAGGCTGGGGGACTTCAGTGATGCTTTCTGCGCTTGTCGTTGCTATTCTCGGTGCCCTAGCAGTCCAGTGGCTTGCAGAACGAACCAATGCCTATGGTGACGTCCCGATTGCGATTATGCTCACAGGGAGCTTCGCTGTTGCGACGCTCATCATCAGTTATGGCCGAGGCTTCACCGGGATTAATATCGAGGGCTATTTGTTCGGGAACCTCTCAATCGTGACTCCTGAAGGAGCACAGTTGATGGTGCTCCTCACTATCGTCGTTGTCGCTGTTGTGGCGTACACCTATAAGCAGTTGCTGTTCATTACATTCGACGAGCAGGCCGCACGCGTCGCTCAACTCAACGTCACCAGGTACAACGGGCTACTCATTGTCATGACGGCGATTGTCGTTGTCGGGGCAATGCAGATTCTGGGTGTGATTCTCGTGGCTGGAATGCTCGTTATTCCAGTAGCTGCCGCCTCACAAGTAGCTAATAGCTTCCGTGAGACGCTGTATCTCTCGATCTTGTTCGGCCAGGTATCAGTTGTCGGTGGATTTGCCCTGTCGATCTACGGAAGTTTCCCATCAGGAGGGTCAATCGTTGTTGTCTCGATTATTATTTATTTGCTTGCGATAGCGGCTTCTGGCCGTGCGGTCACCTCCCTATCAACTCACTGAACGGAAAATGTTGTTGGAGTACAGCTTAGAAGGTATTATTGCAGGCAGTTGGAAACGGATGAACGAACTATGAGCGTCACGGCTGCATTGGTCGCAGGAAGTGTGATCGGAATCAGACACAGCTTCGAAGCAGACCATATCGCTGCGGTTGCGGCATTGATCGACGACAACGGGATTGACCACGCGGGGCTTATCGGCCTCTTGTGGGGTATCGGACATGGGGTTCCAATCGCAGCGCTTGGCGTCCTGTTTTTGTTCGCTGGAACACAGTTCCCTGACTGGGTACCGTTGTTATTTGAGATCTTCGCAGGCATTGTCTTGATTCTGCTCGGGATACGACTCCTATATTCTAATGTAGATGTCAGTAGTCATTCTCACGAAGAGGATTCACACAACCATCTCCACATCGGCTCAATTTCCCTCGGATTCTCCTATTCTCACCGAGAGGGCGAATCGATGGCGGTCGGTCTCGTCCATGGATTGGCTGGAAGCGGCGCACTTATCGTGCTGTTAGTTGCGACCGCGCCAACCATCGGCGCTGGTCTGTCCTTCCTCGGAGCCTTTTCACTCGCGTCCGTCCTTACAATGGGAATACTCGCATTCCTCTGGGGACGGTTGTTAACCACCACGTATACACGTATCTTACAGATTGTGGCCGGAATTGCTAGTCTCGCCGTCGGTATATTATTATTAATGAACGAACTCTTGGGCATCGAACTGCTCGGACATGAGCACGGCCCTGAGAATGGTGAAGACCATGAACACGCTATTGCGCTACTTGACGCCGGGAACGCTATGAGTGAACTGCTCAGTGTAATACCGCCAGTCTGACACCAAGTATAGAGCCTTTTATCCGAATACTCTTTAGCTTCTCATACCGGAACTCCGCCAAAATGACGTTCAGACGCTCGTGGCAGTTCTTCTTCATTGTCGCCTTATTGGTATTAGCCGGTGTTATAGGCGTTCTGATCGGCGTCATCCCCGAACCGTGGAGCCAGGACCGTGCAACTGTCGAAGTATCGGATGAGGATGAACAGAAAACTGTTGTCGATGTCGTGGTAGCAGACACTCCGAGTGAACGGTACACTGGTCTGAGCGACTACGACTCGCTTGAAGATGGTGAGGGGATGCTGTTCGTTCATGCGACTGAGGATGAGCGGACCTATGTAATGCGTGATATGGACTTCGACATCGATATCATCTTCATCGGAGCCGATGGAGAGATCACGACAATCCATCATGCTCGTGCACCGGAACCAGGTGAGGACGGCGAAGACCTGCGATACACTGGGCAGGCAAAATGGGTTCTTGAGGTACCCCGGGGGTACGCTAACGAGACAGGGATTTCGGAAGGCGATGATATCAGTATTAAGTATCACTGACACCAGGTGGTTTCGACGCTTTCAAAAGAGGAATCAAAAACGAGGAACTGAACAAAGTGAGTTGAGCACAACGGCTACTCTCTAAAATCCGACTATATTTACCATTCTAAATATGATTTGTTTCCCACCATGAAAGCACTCTCTAACGATTGGCGCTCCGTCATAGAGCCATAACAAGAAGGTGAGTACAGCGACCCCGGCTTGTATCCATATGTATATCGAGAAATCGGCCACCAGAACTTGATTCTGATATCGTCCAAACAAACTCATAGAGTATTCAACAAACCCCGGGGGATACTCGTATGAACCTACTGGGGCTAGCGGCCAGAGCATCAGTTCGTACTGGATCTTTTGACTGGTAGCGTAATGGTGGAGGATATCCGAAGGTGAATGAAGGAGATAACCGATGCCGAATGCAATACCGATCCGCGTCTGCTCCACTGATCGGGCAAGCCATCCGATAACAAGTGCTAACGGGATTGCAAAGAAGATAGAATGTCCTAGCGCATATCCTGTCTCGAAAAAACCATATTCCCATGCGAGCGGCTTGTCAATTATATCTGGGAGGACAGATGCAAAGACGGCAGCAATCGCTTCAAAGCCAGTTGGTGAATCTCGATAGTATAGATGACAGAACAACGAATACGCGAGATACCCTATGATCGCATGTTCCCATGGCCACATACTGTTGGTTCAGATCCTCACTAAGTTGTTAGTTATATATGGGATAATGAGACTCGGGTATTAGCCCTAATCCGACCTATCAGCGGTGATCGTCTGAAGTCGGTCAAGATTTCGGGTCTTTGCGTTTTCGCGGAGGAAGATAACAATGAACAGATCGCTACCATTTTGCAGAGTCCGACCCTGACAACAGGTAATGGCGATTCCTACCGAGCAATTGTCAACGATGTTCGACCAGCTGACAACAGGGGACGCACTCCCCGAGCGAGACCAGATTCCTCGATACCTCGCACCCGTCCCTGAGTGGATTGAGAACCTCGGTCTTCGCCTCGCATGGCTCGTCGTAGCGGTCAATCTTGTGGGTACAGTTTTTGGGTTTTGGTTCTATACCTTTGAGACCGGACAACTCCTAGAAACCCCGACAGTCATGTGGCCGTTCGTTCCCGACAGTCCGATGGCGACGTTCTTTGCGGCAGCGGCTATCGCTGCTTGGAAGCTCGGACAACCGCGTGAGTGGCTGACAGCGCTAGCTTTTTACGGTAACCTAACCTTTGGGGCTTGGACCCCGCTTGTACTCTTAGTCGCACTGCCTGAATACAGCGATCTCCTGATGTGGAACGTATTGTTCTGGACCCACCTCGCTATGGTCGTTCAGGCACTGGTACTCCACCGGATCGGCGACTTCCCGCCATGGGCAGTTGGTATCGCATTATTGTGGTACGGGACTGGACTTATTGTTGACTACTTTGTACCGGTAATCGGGGACTCTCCCCACCATACTGTGCTTCCGATTCCGCGCGAGTATCCGGTGGCGCTTGGTGCAACTGCGTTTGACGTCGCTGCCGCCGGTGCCGTTGTATTAACGCTGCTCGCAACGTATCTTGCTTTCATGATCCGACTCCAGAAGGTCGCTATAGATTAATCATTATGGTATGTTAATGATTTAGCAACTACTTGAGAAGCATTTAACCTGATAGTTCCGCTATTAATATGGATGAATAGGGTGTCTTACTCTCTTTGTATATAACCTTCAATACATTATTTATCACGCACACGCTTGATGAATGCGGCCCATTGGAGCGTCAAGACGATAGCCACGATCGCCAGAAACCAAAAGCGGAACCAGTTCGGGTCAGATGGCGGAGGGTTCTGGAAGACGAGATTGCGGAGGCTGAGCTCGTAGTGGAGAAACAAGTAATACCCTGCATGGAGGGCGACGAGGTAGAAGATTACGTACGCATACCGTTGTACGTGCTTCCACTGGCGCTGACCTAGCGTGCGCACGGCCCGATCAGATGAAATGGCGGCGAGAACGAGCGCCCAGAAGAGGGCTACGATCCCGATGAGGTTGGCAAGCCCGAACCCGGGATCAGTCAACACATATTCGCCGACCTCAGGGAGATACTCGAACCCGAACAGCCGTCGCACAGACCACCTCGCCCAGCCGTCCCAGACGAGATACGCGTGCACGGTGGCCGTCAGCGCGAACCAGATGCCAAATGCCCGTCGCCACTTCACGAGTGGTGCTGCCGGTCGCCAAAGTACGGTGAGGGGGCCGATTGCGAGCGCGATAGCGAGCAGGATAAAGGCGGTGTCTCCCATGGCACGCCAGAGCCGCATCTCAGGATCCCACTGCATGCGGCTCAGCCAGAATATGTACGTTAACAGGACGGCCAGGAGCGCGACGCCGAGGTGCCGGCGCAGACCATTTTCATTTGGTGATGGTCGATCCTGTTTGCTGTCTTGATCCTGTTTACTGTCTTGATCCTGTTTACTGTCTTGCTGGTTTGCGCGCTTCCTCATGCTTGATCTTTAACACCCTCCTTATGATCGTCGTATAATGATACTCCTGCGGTTCCCCACTTTCTGGGAATCCGCCACTCGTTCATGCAGTCTCCTGCTTTATCTCCTGGTGAGCAGCCAATCAGTTACCCGTCCAACGAAACCCCGCACCATCCTACTCATGCCGATTTCTCCCACAACCTGGTTGGAACAATCCTCAAATGACCTGATAGCGGACATACCGCAGCGACTAAAGCAGGTTGATCAAGCGATCGCCGCCTGGATGGGTCGGTGGAGCGTTCCGATATTGCGCGTCGCACTTGGAGTCGTGTTCATTTGGTTCGGGGCCTTGAAGATATTTGAAGTAAGTCCCGTTGTTGACCTGGTTGCGGCGACAGTCTATATCGTCCCGCCGGAGGTATTTGTCCCGGTTCTGGGCGTCTGGGAGGTACTGATCGGGCTGAGTATGCTTTACCGACCATTCATCCGCGTTGGCATTTTCCTGTTGTTTCTCCAGATGCCGGGCACTTTCCTACCACTCGTTCTCTTGCCCGATGTGACGTTCATCACGTTCCCGTACGCACTGACCGTCGAAGGTCAGTACATCATCAAGAATCTCGTTATTATTGGAGCCGCGCTCGTCGTTGGGAGCACTGTCCAAGGCGAACAGCCCGAGGAATGAGTCTGATTGAACACCGAGACTAACGGTGGTTTCCCACCTGTTGGGAATCCACCATTCGCTCATACTGTCTCCACGCTACCTCCCGCTAGAGAACGCCACGCTACCAGAGATACACAGCACTCCGATACACCCTAACTTATGACCGAGATGATTGCCAACTCGGACGACCAACGAACAGCCCACCAGGCAGAGAACGAGCCCACTCGAAATCAGCACCACGTTACGTGTGCAGAGATCCAACAAACGTTAGCACGATCACAATCCGTGACTTATACAAGAGCTTCTGGACGTGTACGGGGGAATACGGTGACCGATAGATGAGCCGCGAGCGAATCGAGCGAGAGGTTCTCAAAGCGCTTGCTGCACAGGCACCGCTTCACGTGATGGATCTCTCCAACATAATCACTGAGCATCCGGTATCGGTCGATCTGGCCTGCGCTCGTCTCCACAAGCAGAACCAGACTTTCCCTGTCGGCCGTGGGGTGTACGACGTTACTGATCGTGGCTGGCGACGTCTTGAGGCGCTGGATGACGGTCAGCAAGAGAGCAGCCGACTTGAGGGCTAACATTTCAATCTTTGTGAAATTCCTTGATTCACAAATCAGAACTCTATAGACCCCATCTAACGCAGAACTTGGTAATGGTACGTGATCCAGCGGACACCGGGGATACACCTGCGTTACAGGATGTTCTCAGTGCGCTGGACGACCCGGATTGCCGTGCAATTCTCAGAGAAGCTAGTGAACCCATGACAGCAGCTGAACTCACCGACACGTGTGACATCTCGAAATCAACGGTGTACCGAAAGTTGGATCGCCTCAGTCAAGCATCGTTAGTCCGCGAACGTATTGAAGTGCATCCTGAGGGCGGGCGGATCACGCGGTACGAGCGTGACGTGACCGACGTTACGATCTCGGTAGACGATGATGAAGAGTTTTCGGTCGCAATCGACCGGCCAGCTCGCGGCGTAGACGAGGGGCTTGCTGACATGTGGTCGAAGATGGGGGGCGAGATATGAGTCTGATGTTCGACACTGCTATTGTTGTGCTAAAGACGCTTATCCTGCTTCTTGGAGGCGGGGTGACAGTTATTGCGTATAAAGCATATCGGAGGACTGGAGCTCCATCGCTTCGTGTCCTGGCGGTGGGCTTTGGGACGATCACCTTCGGGGCGCTCCTCGCGGGAATCGCCAATCAGCTCCTTGGCGTATCATTGAAAGCCGGGATCTTGGTGGAAAGCCTGTTCTTAGCCCTTGGATTTATGATCATCATCTATTCGCTATATATCGAGCGTCACCTATAGCCATGTCCAATACTCAAATACACAGATTGAAACAAGAACTAAAATACACTGTTTATGGATAGCTGGTGGAAATACGGGGATGAAGGTGCATGCTTAGTCACGAAACGAGATGTCATTGGGCTCGTGCTCATCGGGAGTATTCTCACTGCGGCCCTCGTATTTTCCGACTCTCACGCTCTTATTATCCTTACTGAAGCCTCCAGTTCTCCCTGGTTTCTTCTTTTGATTTTCGTTGTCTACTTATTTCGTCCTTTTTTTGGTTGGCCTCATGGCATTTTTCCTACGGCGATCGGATTCATCTATGGATTCCGATTAGGATTAATTATTGGTCTGATTGGAGGGATTGTAACTGTTCTCCCACTATATATTGTTGGAAGATATTTCAAAACAACGACTGGATTACTTGCCAAGGCAAGCGAGGTGAGTGACCGGTTTTTCACGACTACGGGAGAAACACGTGGAGTTATTGGGGCGCGATTAACACCACTCCCGACCGATGTTGTCGCATACGCAGCAGGGATTGCAGGAGTTCGAATCCACTCATATCTCATTGGAATGTTTGTCGGCGGAATTCCGTGGGTAATTGGCTTCGTATACATCGGCGCAGCTGCGCAGACACTAAACATCGATACCGCACAAATCCCACCTTCATCTGTACTTCTACTTGCAACCTTGGGGGTATTCTTGCTACTGGGATATCCAATATTCCAAAAGATGAGAAAGGATGTTAAGTAAGGGTCAGGGTTCTTCAACCGTGAAGGCGGCCTTCATATCGGCCTCTAAATGTTCACTGATATGGCAATGAGCCAGCCAAGTTCCTGGATTGGACATCGGGACCGTGATCACAACTTCACTCCCAGCTGAAACGTGCACCGTGTCCTTCCAGGAGGGATGCGGGTTTGGTTCCCCATCAATTGTGTCCACGAGGAAGTGGACTCCGTGAAGGTGAATTGGATGCTGCATAGGATGCTCGGAATCAGGGAGATTCACGATTTTGATGCGCGCAAACCTACCGTGCTCAAATGACGGGTTGATCTCCATGTTCTCGCCGCCTGTTTCTTGATCTCGGATGATATGCGTAACCAGCTCATTCGTGCTCATCTCGTTCATGTCCTCCATGTCGTCTTCCCACTCGATCGGCGGCGGCCCTTCTCCATGATCCATCCCGTCCATATCGTCGTGATCCATGTCGCCCATGCCCATCATCTCATGGAGCTCATGATCCATGTCGATATCAAGCTCCCAGGTAATGTCTACTGGTTCGTCAGACCTAGCAATCGCCTCGGAAAGATCCTCTTCGGCGCGTTCGTGCGGTTCCATCGGTACATTCAACGTGTCTACTACGTCGGCGTCAGTGGATTCGACCAAGCCGAGTTCGTTCTCTCCATGGGGGCTCGTATGCACGAGGCGAACGTCACCTGCTTCAGGCATCACGATGTCCACAGTCGCCCGTTCAGAGGGGGATAAAAGCACCTCAGAGAGGGTAGTTGGCTCAGGAAGAAATCCACCATCCAGACCGATGAGCTCCATATGCTCAGCTCCCTCTGCGGTTACTTGGAAAGGACGCGCGTTGGCGACATTCAGCAGATGTAGCCGGATGCGTTCTCCAGGATCAGCTTCTGTGACCCATTCACTTACCCCGTTTGTAAGCATGTGGTTTCCAAACCGTCCCATCATAGCATGATTAGTGGCTTCTTCCCAGAATGGATATACATCATCGTCAGCAATTTTCAGGTCGCTCAGGAAGAGAATCTCTTCCCGTGGCCACTCCCTACCCTCTTCGCGCGGACCTTCAACGATTATTGCTCCGCGCAGTCCGAGATTCTGCTGAAGATCTTCGCGCAGGTGCGGGTGATACCAGAAAGCACCTTCATCAGGGAATTTTAGCGTGTATTCGAACGTGTCACCGGGCTTGATGGGATCCTGCGTCATGTCTGGAACACCATCGTTCTCTACATCCAGACGGAGTCCGTGCCAGTGAACGGTAGTCTCGTACGGTAGTTCGTTCACGAATTCAATATCAATCTCCGATCCTTGTGGTACACGTAGTGTTGGGCCTGGAAGCTGCCCGTTGTATGCGTACATGGCAATTTCGTTTCCAACGCCGGGATCATGTCGTACAACTTCAGCGTTAAGAGTGTAGGTGTCGCCGTCTTCAAGATAGATCTCCTCAGTTTCTTGCACATCGGATAACCCCTCGATTGACCGATCAATCGGGGTAAAGCCATCCTCAGACTCCTCATCACCATCTCCATGATCACCGTGATCGCCCTCACCGTTCGTACCCTCATTGTCAGTACTGGTGCAACCAGCAATTGCAACAAGGCTCGTGGCGCCCGCACCACTCATCAATAGTTTTCGACGCGAAAGTTCCATGGGTTAACCGATCCGAGTTTGGGGAATCATAGGTATAAGCAGATGGTGGATTCCCGAGGCGTAGGAATCCACCTTGCAGATTTATTTCACACGCTCAAATGTAGACTGCCGGGTCAGAGATACCTGGTTGAGGCACCCACCCCATGCCAGCCTTCTACGCTCTCAAATTTTGATAGAATTTTACGAAAGCATAGCGATGATAGAGTACCGTAACGGCTGTGATAAATAAGATTGTAGCGATTTCGTACCCGTAAACACCGAGGATTAGAACCAGTGAGGATCCACCTGCCCCACTAGCAAGCAACGGAGCGAGTAACGGTCCAACACAAGCAGGACATGCCGCAATACCGATTATGCCGCCGATAGTTGATCGAGCAAGATCGAGCAAAGCATCATAGACAAGATATGACAGGGCAAATAATCCGATTACCTGATATGGAATGACAGTCAACGTGATCCATTCATTGGTATACAGCACAAACGGGCCCCAGCCGAGCGACTGACCTTCAGTCACCCACATCCCGTTTGGACCAGCTAGTGGCTCAAGATGAGTAGTGCTCTGCCCAAGTAAACCAGATAGATAGAGAAGAATAAGAAAGTACGTGGCTGCCAGAACAATAGCTATGAGTTGAAAGCTGTGTTTTGGCGAAATAGGCCGGGTATGCCAAAGAACCCACACTGCAACGGTGATCCAGACAAACGGAATGAAAAAGTGAGTGAGACGGGTTGGTATCGCACCAGTGACGTAGGCGTAAATCAACCCGAAAAATACCTGAACGCTGATGAGAATATTGAACCACGTGCTCGTCCACACAAGACGTCTAACAGCGATGCGTTCAAACGTGATATACTCCATAAATTTCTGCGATCCGAATCGCGTTCTTCTGTAGGTCTCATCTCGACATAGGGGGTGATAGTGTAAAAGTGATTTGGAGTAATTCCACTCTTTGTGAATTACCCCACCCTACTCACTCGCCGCTAACGCGGCTCGTTCCTTGAGGGTGAGGCTTCCTGTGTCAACGACGGCATTTACAGGAATCACATCTCTAGACGAGCTAGAACGTGGCCCCGCAGGGGTTCCAATCTCAGCAGGCGTTGATTCGGCCAGTTCCTGACCTAATCCTGATTCATCCTCGGCCACCCCCAGTTTGAGCAACCTAAGACGCTATACTTCCAACGCAGCGTTCTGGTCACGGTTAGTTCAAACCACACGGCGGACACGAATGTTCTCGTACCCACAACGGTTTCTCCGTCTTGACACCGCACTGTACCCACCCCTTTGTTGTTCCTTTGGGCGGGTCAAGCACAATGTGACAGCCGTTTTTCTTGCCAAATCGTTCGAACGTTTTCGATTGTGATGAATCAGGCACGCGGGATAATTGTTATTTGATATAAAAGAATCACGAGAAATGCGTGAAACATGAATAGCTGAGTGGTATCTACTTCCCTTGTACTGATCGGATCAGGGCATCCATATAATAGGTGCGAGAGCTGATCTATGGTACCCGCCGAAACAGTTAGCTGGTGCAGTTACAAGTTGAAAGATCATTCATCTACTCTCTTGTAAATTTGCGCGGCGATGTCTACCGAAGCCTCATATCCCATTCTAAGGAAAAATAATGGTCTCTCTTTGCAAGTGACGATCAAATCGGCTCATCAGGGTCGTAGTTATTTGCCATCCGCTCAGCTTCGTCGGCGTACCGTTCTTGCACGTCTGGGTCCTCGACGGTACCCAGATCGTCAGGGGAGATGTCTTTGGCAGCAGTCACTGTCTCCAGTGCCTGTGACGCGACCTCTTTCCGGTAGACTCGGTCCCCCTCGGGAGTGGCGTACTTGAGAATGATGAGATCTCGGTTATTATATCCCCGCTCAACGAGTCACACGCGAATCTCGTCTGACTTCGATGACATGGTTGTCCAAATGAGAACTAAGAGTTTACGGTTTAGCCCTGATATGCCAACCGACAAACGATATCTTTGTGACTGGTGCGGGTCAATCTCTAATGCTACTGCTCGTATGGAACCCCACATGCCATTTCCGTTTTCATGTGATAGAGATGGTGACAGTGGAAAAACCATGCACCAGGGTTTTCAGCGACGAAATCGATCGTGATCTAGCCCATGTGGCCGGGAACGATGACCGTATCTTTGAGGACATCACCAACTGCAAAGTGGTGTCCGTGAAGGTGTATTGGATGGCGCATCGGACTTCGGTTGACCATTCGGAAACGGACGTGTTCACCTCCTTCGATACCGATTGGATCGGCATCCGGATACGGCTGCCCGTCAATGGTCCACTCATCCCCACCCATCATTCCGCCGGACAACATGAGGTCAATCGTTCGGTCTGGCTCTCCATTATACGCATCGAGAGAATCAATCGCGTTGAGATCCGAAAGTTGGAGCTGACGGGAGCCGATCTCACCGATGAAGAGTTCCAAACCCGCCGAGATAGACTCGAACGGCAGAATGAGGGCATAACGGTGATCTCGCTATAATTAGCTGCTGTTCGACTTAGAAGGATCTTGACTGTGACCCTCTTTTCCGGAAGGCCACTGCCGTTCGTCGGATTCGACAATACCGAGCAGTATTCGCCGACGTTTACTCAACGTATCGAAGGAGGAGACGAACTCTTCGTCAGAAACGGTCGGAATACCACCCTCGCGGAGGGCGTTGAGGTCGGGTAACGAAGGTGTTCGGTCTGCAGGCTCAACAAATGTCTGATGAAGCGTTTCGAGGTAGTTCTCAATACCTTTGCGAGCGTTCCGGAGAACAATCCCGTTCGGTTGATGTGGTTCCGGAATGCCGAATTTGATGAGCGATAACGCCTCGTCTAGGGCCGCGATTTCGACGGTCGGGGATCGCTTGTCGTGAGCGCTGTGAAAGTAATGAAGAACGGGGTAGGCATTGTGGTTCTCTGTCAGGATCGTAAGCTGTGTTACGAAGCTGTTCAGCGGAAGGTCGAGCCCTCGAAACTCCTCGCCGTCCCAGGCCGTTCGAACGATTTCCTCGCTCTGCGTTCCGAACCCGCTAACGTTGTTAGCGAACGCCCGTTTCTGGGTAACGGCATCCAGTACGGAAAGCGTGTACGTGACGCTCAGCGTCACGAAAAGCAACCCGCTTCCTGTTGCGAGTACCGTAATAACCTGCCAGATCCCCTCCCGGGGAGCGAAATCACCGATACCTAACGTAAAGATGGTGTATCCGGTGAAATAGATCCGATCGAACCACGACACGGATCCACGATCGAGCGTGTCAATGAGGGCGCTCTCGGCTCCAGCGAAGATCAGCGTCCATCCGCTCCAGAGCAGTACGATCCATACCGTGAGGCTCAGTACGAAGATCAACAGTCCCGAGAGACTCAGCAATCGTTCGTTCTGCGCACCGATCCGACGGAGTGATCGCCACGTCCACGCCATCAGCCGAGACGTAAGTGGACCAGCACCTCCCTCGACCCAGAGTGTCGTCCAGAGGAGATCGACGATAGTTCCAAGGAGGAGGACAACGCCGATGGTGAGATAGACCAGGTTCATAGCCGTTCGGTGTTCTGGTCAGGGGGGGGCGTGTTTAGACGCTAGTAAGAGCGGCTAAATGTCTAACTTACTAGGAAGTGAAGCGGGAAAAGCCGGTTGTGTCGTCCAAGCTCGCCCGCTTCACTGATCGGGTTGTGTCGCTCGCTCAAAAAGCCGTCGTCGGAGAGCCAGATCCAGCGTTCGAACCGGGTGAAGGCGGCTACGCAGACTGGGTTATCGTGGCAATCCACGGTCTCCGCGAGTACCTAGATCACACGTATCGGCGGCTGCTGGACGTGCTTCACGAGATGCACGGAATTGTTGCGAAATTCGACCTATCGGTGTCTGAGCTACCTGATTTTACCACCGTGTGTATGCGCAAGCAAGACCTGGAAATGCGGATCTGGCGCGTCCTGCTGCGGTTGTCGGCGGAGTTGCACGATCTTGGCGATGTTCAAGCAATCGACGCAACCGGCATGGATCGGATCGCCGCCAGCCAACACTACGCAAAACGGACGAACTACACGTTTGAGGCGGTGAAAACGACGCTCCTCAGCGATTGTCAGACTGGTGTGATCCTAGATATACATTGCTCGATGAAACAACCGCATGATTCTAAGATCGGCTGGCAAATGGTCAAACGCAACCTCGACAAACTGAACATTCTTACCGCCGACAAAGGCTACGACTGGTGGCTCCTTCGCCAAAGATTGCGCGCAGAAGGCGTCAAACCAGTGATCAAGCACCGCGAATTCGGCTGGCACGGCGTCGCCAACAATGTACTGCAAGATGATACAATCTACCATCAACGCTCGAACGCCGAATCCACATTTTTCGCGCTCCGGCGCAAATACGGTGAGATCGTCCGCGCTCGAACGTGGTTCGGTCAGTTCCGCGAACTCGTCCTGAAATGCGCTGTCAGAAACATCGAACTCAGCATTAGCCACTCATGACCGTGAATTCAAGCGTCTAAACAAGGCCGGTCAGGGGTTATCCGTGTTCGCTCCACTGGGAGATCCGCCGAAGAGTAATAGCGACGCGATATAGAAATTGTACCCGGCCAATGAAGAGACCAAGACTCCGACGATCACGACGTTCCAGCGTTGCACGCCGTCTATCCCGAAGAGAAACGGCGCTATTACAAGCCACAACCCAAGTAACGTATTCGCCCCTGCGGCGATTCGGGTAACTACCCGCTCGTCTCGTTCAACATACTGAGTAGATATGGATAGAATCCCGATCAGAGCACCTGTGATTGCGATAGACCATTGACACATAGCTGGTGCGTGGAAAACGAACTGCGTGGCAAGTAACCAGAAACCGAGGAGCAGGGTGAGGGCCGAAAACGTCCTTGTCAGCATCGTAGGGCAAAGAATCGTTTAATCTAGGCTCTCGTTCTCCGCTTCCCGCCGCAATCAGCGGATCAGGCTGACGCCATGTTTCGACAGCTCTCGGCGCACTTGCGCAGCACGTCGGCGCACACCTGACAGTGTTCGTGATCGAACTGCTCACACTCGTCGGCGCACTCTTCACAGGCGTCTGCGCACGTCTCCGCGAGGTCAGCGTGGTACTCGGAATTCCGGGCCATAAAGCGAGCGTGTAGCGCCGTGATATCGGCGACGTCCCGACAGAGACGGATACAGCGCGCCATCTCCTCGCCCATTCCGATACACTCGTCGGCACACCACTCGCAGGCCTGTGCCGCTTCGAAGCAATTGTCTGTACACTCCGCCATTTCGTCGTCCATGTGGTCAATCTGGGTTAGCGCCATCGCATATCATCGGTCGGCGCGACCCGACTTTGTTATCGTCTACCCAAGCCGAGAGAATAATTAGTGAGACGGCGGTAACACCGTTCAGCCGAACAGGGATAACCAATGAGATGGGATGCAAGGCACTGTCTAGTTTAGCACCTCGACGGGAGTCTGTCCGTTGAGTGACTGGTGCGGTCGTTGTGTGTTATAGTAGTGTACAAACTGTTCAAGCCATTCTCTGACGCTCGCCCGACTGCCCACCCACGAATTATGGAAGCGGTCAACCCGCATCTTGAAAGTCTGAAACCACTTTTCGATCAGGTTTCGATCGACGTAGTCGAGCTGACCGCTTAACCCTAATCGAGAGAGGGCAGTCAAATAGCCGTAGCCGTCGACGAGAAACACAGCTTCGGAAAGATCGTGTTTCTCGGTCAATTGATGCAGGAACGCAGCGGCTGGATCGGTTCCTCGCCGTCCGAACACTGCGACATCAAGAATTAGGCGTGAGTCTAGGTCTATTGCAGCGTATACCCAAGACCAGTTGCCGTTGATCTTGACAGCGGTTTCATCAATAGCGACCCGCGACGGCTGCGCCGTCGGCGGGTCTGGTACGCTGTCAGCTAGCCGATGTACCCAGTGCCAGATTGCTTGATGAGACCGTTCTACGCCGATCAAGCGAAGAATTGCTTGTGTCTCACGGAGAGAACAACCGGTCGCGTGGAGACGGACGGCGAACACCCTGATGGGTGTCGCCGTCCGCTCACGCTCCCAAGATTCATCAAATTCCGCCGCGTAGCACTCGCTGAGCAGGTCTGCGAGCATAGTTCCAACCAAACTCTACGACCTGCTCGTTTCTCAAACTGTGCTAACTAGACGGTGCCGGATGCAACATAGTGTTTTATGGCTGAAACAGTACTGGGATCCCACTATCCCTTCGTTCAAACAGCGTAGATCGCAGTAATCTGCGATTCTGATTTTGCTTTCGGTTGCAGGCAGCGGAGTTGAAGACGCACTCTATCGTACGCTCCGATATGATTGATACATCGCTGCAAACGGCGAGCATCCTGTTCGCCATCATCGGTGGGACGGCAGCCGGCGTACTGTCCCTCCTTCTCTGGGGGATCCTCCGCGAAACGCCGTTCGGGACGATAGTCGCGCTACTCACACTGACGCTGTCTGGAGTGATCCTCTATCACGTTTTCTTGATCATCGCCGGCGGAGAATCGGTCTTTCTCGATACGCTCCGGAGTGCGATGCACACTGTCGTCGCAATTTTCCTATTGCTAGTGATCGCCACCCACGAGCAAATTCAACAGAGTGTTTCAGGGAGTTGATGATCAGTGGTTGAATTCCCACTATTTGCCGTATACAATCTCACAGTAGGCGCTGTTACGGGAATTGGCTTATTGTATTTCCTCTTTTTCAGGCCGACTGTTGTTGACTACCGCCGCTATTTGCTGTTGACGGTCTTGGGAATACTGCTGTTTCTCATCGGTGGTCCGCTCGCGGAATTGCTGTTCCCGTCGGTGGTGCATTGGGTACACGGTGTCGCATCGGTGTTCGTCGTGATCGGTTTGTACAGTCCGGTGAAAAGCGATTTGCGTCAGGAAGCCTGGGCCGATCTTCTGCTCCAGGATCCCGCACAAGTTCGCCAAGTAGACGAGTGGATGCTTCCGGTTGATGATGCGATCCTCGGTCTCTTCCACTCGAAGGATCTCGTTCTGACACCGGCCATTATCGCGTACAACATTGGCTACAGCCGCGAGGAGGTGAACCGTCGGTTAGTCGAATTGGAGTCTCGGGGCTTCGTTACGAAAGTTGAACGCGGGAAGTATCGTATCACGAGCCTCGGAAAACAGTACATAGAAGGAACGGTTCCGTGCGAAGGGTTTGGTTGTCTATGCACCCTCTGGAATCACCGTACTAATTAACATACTCACCTAATGGCACTGTCTAGTTTCTTGACTTCGCACGTTAGACGAACATGCCTTCGATCTGGTGCATTAGCTCGTCGGTGCTACGGTTTGGGCTGTTGAGCGCCCAAGACAGGAGGTTTTCAACGCTTTCGCGGAAGGATCGCTTGATGTCGTTACGCAACGAGGTTGCTCGTTCGAGGATCGTACCAAGGGCGCTGTGTGCAGTACCGAGCTTGAGGAGGCTGTAGGCCAGCATCAGCAGGTGCCAGTCGTCACTGGCACCTGCGGCATGCCGGAGCTCGCAGTCTCCAAAACCAAGATCCTGCTTGGTGTCCCTGAAGAACGTCTCCACGCGCCATCGCATCGCGTACAACGCGATGAGATGGCTCGCTGGCGCATCGATTTTGTTCGAGACGATGTACTTCACGCTCAGTTCGTCATCCTCGTTGCTGGATTCTTTCTTCGTAATCAGGAGCTTCACCTCACCAAGACGGGTCACTTCGCGTTTTTGCGTCCAGATGTGGTAGGTTTCGCCGTCGATCGTACGTGGAACGGTGTCGATGCGCTCGGCCAGCGCATCGACTCGGATTCGCTCACCACCGTACAAGACGCGTGCGTCGCTTTTGACGGCTGAAACCCACTCTTTGTCGTAGGTTTCGAGGTGAGTGACGAATTCCTGGGAACAGTATCTCATGTCGAAGAGATAGGTGTCCGCCGGGACACCTATCTCGATGAGTTCATCCACGAGTTCGATAGCCAACTCAACCCGCCTCTGTGTATCTTTTTCGTAGAGACGAAATCCGAGTGGATAGGTCGTTTTCTCGTCGGCGTAGAGTGCGTAAACCAGATTCTGGCCCCAGATATAGCCGCGAATCGTGTGGTCGTAGAATTTGCCGACGTTCGGGATTTTCTCACCGGTTTTGTGCGTGAAGGTGTCGTCAATGATGACGACACCGTCACTGCTCCATTTCGTGTCGTTCGTCTGTTGGAGAAGCGCGAGACGTTCTTTGTTGAGCTGATCTTCGTCCTAGTTGTACTCTGTGAGGAACTTGTTCAGGGCACGTTCGCTTTTCGCCGGAAGAACGTGGTTCGAGATCCCTTGAGCGGTCTTTTTGCTGGCCGCAACAAGACCTGTGACGTACGTCTTGGCGTGATATTTCTGCCTCGTCGAGAAACACGCTAACTGGTCGATTGGCTCAGCACATGGCAGGAACGACGTAACGGGGAACATCAGCGTTTAACGCTGCCTCTACGCGCTTTATCAGCATAAGGTGCGAAGTCAAGTAACTAGACACTGCCGAGTGCGGGGACTTATTCTTATTATTGTCTGTCACATTCTGGGAGCCGAACAAGGGAGAGCCAGAACCGCTCGAGCGTCTGGATCGTCTCGATAAACTTGACCGGGTTGACCGGTTTCGTTAGATAGGCGTTGGCGTGGAGGTCGTACGATTTGACCATGTCCTCGTGGCTATCCGAACTCGTGAGAACGATAACCGGGATATGCCTCAAATCGGAGTCCGCTTTGAGCTCTTCCAGAACTTCCTCACCGTCCTTCCGTGGCAGGTTGAGATCGAGCAGGATGAGATCCGGACACCGCGCATCGGCGAATTCGTTGCGCTGATAACAGAAGTCGAGCGCCTCGACGCCGTCTTCCGTCACATGGAGCGTGTTAGCGATCTTCCCGTCCTTGAACGCCCCTCGGGTGAGTCGAACGTCACCGGGGTTGTCCTCAACGAGGAGAATATCTGCTTCATTCTCGCTCATTGCCTACCACTCGAAGGGAGGGTAAATGAGAATGTCGACCCCTCGCCGGGTTCGGACTCGACCCAGATGTCCCCACCATGGCGCTCGATAATCCGCTCACAGAGCGCAAGCCCGATTCCCGTACCATCGCCATCGCTGCGACTTTGGCCTCGCTGGAACACCTCAAAGATTTGTTCTTGCTCTTCGGGGTTGATCCCGATTCCGTCGTCTTCGATGGAGACGATCCAGTCCGTGCCGTTCCGTTCTGCGGTTACGTGAACAGTCGGCTGGTCGTCGCTGTATTCGATGGCGTTATCCAACAGGTTCTGGAACACTTGGCGTAACTGGTCGGGGTCGCCCTGGACACGTGGTAACGGGGCCGTATCGATTGTCGCACTGTTCTCTTCGATCGTTACCTGGAGATTGTCGCGGACATCGTCAAGAATGCATTCCAAGTCGACCGGCTCTAATGGGTCGCCCTGGGTTTCGACGCGGGAGTACTGGAGAAGCCCGTCGATCATCGACCGCATCCGGTCGGCCCCGTCAACGGCGAACTCGAGGAACTCTTCTCCCTCCTCGTCGAGATCATAGCGGCTATCGATGAGTTGGAGATACGACGAGACCATTCGCAATGGCTCTTGCAGGTCGTGTGATGCCGCATACGCAAACTTCTCTAACCGTTCGTTCGACTCCTTGAGCTGACCGATTAGCTCTTCTAGTCTTTGCTCTCGCTCCTTCCGCTCGGTGATGTTGGCGACTGCACCATGCATTCGGATCGGTTCGCCACCATCGTATTCGACCTCTCCCCGTATCTCTACCCAGGTGCTGGCACCATCTTTGAGCCGGTACTCGGCCTTGAGTTCACCTGTGTCCTCAACAGCTCGTTTGATTTTACTCTTCGTTTCCTCTGCCTCGTCTTCATGGACTTGATCGTAGAAGACTTCTATCGAAGCACCTTCTGTGACAGTTACTGGATCCATTCCATATAGTTCCGCGAGGTACTCGTCTGCAGTAACCACGTCCTCCTGAATATCCCACGTCCAGATCCCGATCGACGCGGCCTCGGTCGCCACATCCAGTTGGGCCTGCCGTTCCCGCAACTGTTGTTCCTTTTCTGCCTGCTCGATTGCCTCCGCGAGGATGTTGGCGACGCTCTGGACGAAGTTGACGTCCTCCTCGGTGAACTCTTTCCGGACGGTGTCGTGCGTCCCCAGAATCCCCCATGGCTCGTTGAACGGCCCGATGATGGTACTGATGCCGCTGTGGACGTCGTGGCTTGTTAGCAATTCCGGACCGCTGAACCGTGTCTCCGTTTCGAGGTCTTCGACGATGATCGGGTGGTTATTAGCCAGCGTATACGCTGCCTGTGAGGCCGCTTCAACAGACGAGACTGTTGCCTCTCCAGTGATCCCCTCCTTCCATCCAACACCCTGGCGGAGTAGTAGTTCCTCGTTCTCGGGGTCGAGGTCAAGCACTTTGCAGTAGTCGTTGTCGAGTGCATCCGCAACTTTGCGGGCTGCCTCATACATGAGGTCGTCGAGGTCGTCGGTCTCGAGTGCGATCTGACCGAGCTCGGCCACAGCATCTTGCTGATTGGCTCGCCGTTTGAGTTGTCGGGTTCGCGACTTGGCTCGCCCGTCGTAGATGCCAATACCAAGCCCTGCGACACTACTCAGCGCTGTAAGAATTGGAATTCCAGTCAGTGGTTCAGAAATTCCACCTTCGGGTTGGAGATGAAATAAGATGAGCAGTCCCGCCATGGTCCCGAATCCGACGAGACACCACCCAGCGATGTCAGCGTGAAACTCGGTGTTGATATCGCCCCGTGAAAGCCAATACGCGCCATAGATGAGGACGAACCCAGGAACGGCGATCAACAGGATTATGATGAAGATGCTACTGACCGGCTCACCAATATTGAACCCAATAAATACCCGGAGAACGGCAAATATGACGTAGAGCGCGCCAAGAGCACCAATAATACGTCTCCCGCCAATTATGGACCCGAGACGTCGCCAATGAGCCATGTTTCCACTGTGAACAGAAACCGTATAGAAGTGTTGAACCGGAATCTACCCTCGAGTCTTCCGGAGCTTGCCTTTGAAGTTACCACGCATGCCTCGCCGCTTGTCCTTCGTCATCCCCTGTCCGTCGCTCCCGGTCTCGCTGATGTATATGCAGAATGTAGTGAACGGATAATGCAGGCCGAATGAAGCGAAAAGAACGCCATGCGAATCGTTCTATGACACTCTCGGTAACAATCTATGGAGTCCAGCCACGTTCGGGTGGCGAAAGCTACAGGAACAACGAACAGAGTTGCAGTCGTAGATGCATCGACTTTTGCTCGGCCTTGACCGTGCGTCCCGACTTGGTAATCAAGCACCCGTTACAACCCGTTCTACCGGTTTGCGCTGTATCGACGGTTCGAAGGTTCGTCACGAATAGAGGGTGCGTCGTCGGGTTTCGTTACGCGACGCCAGGCTTCTCCGTCCAGTGGTTTCAGTGGCGTCCAGTATTCGAGTGCCGGAACCTGAGTTATGATGACTGCGACAGAATTAACGTCTATCTGGAGAAGCAGTCTGCGAATGGTGGGACGTTCCAACAACACGTACAGAAACGGAACTACCACACCGACGACAGCCAAGAGATCGCCTACGAACGTCGGAATTTTAAGAGCGGCCGCGCCAACAATAACGAGGACCATCTCGAGTGTAATCCAGATCCCAAAGGCAAGGAGCGATCCTCGACCAAGTAGATCCCATAAGAGCAGCGACCGACGGCGAGCCCGTCGTGCCGCCCACTCGAGTTTGATTCCAAAGGCGAGGAAAGCCACCGGAAACGCGATGAGCACCATCGGGATGCCGATCACAGGCGTTCCTGTCGCCGTGAGCCCAGCGCCCGCCGCAGCGGCGATGATACTGCCGATCAGTACTCTTGTCGCCAGTTGTTCAAGAATATCTGGTCTGGAACTATCAGCTCCCTCCACGATGTCGAAGATCGTTTTGATCCGATAGAGAGTGTACAGGCCGAGTGTGAACGGCACTGCAATCCACATCATCGTTGGGATGACGACGTAGCTGGCGATAGCGATGAGAACGACACCGCTGACGATTCCAAGTAGATAGACGAGAAACTCAGCAGCCTGAGTGATTCGAGAGGGCGCTGGTTTGCGGTGGATCTCCTGCATCGTTATGTTGCGTCGATACTGTAGGCGAACTCAACGCAGGAGTCGCCTGGTATAGTGATTTCTTCGCTCGCTTCTGGAGCTTGTCTAACCATCAGCGTATATTGTCCGGCGGAGAGCTGAAAGGATATCTCCGCAGCTGTCGCGCAGTACACGGTTCCCCGTTCGTAGCACTCACATTCGAGTCCGTCCGTATAGTACGCGAAGTTCCGATCGTCCATCAACACGCAGTCGACTGGCGGACCGTTGAGAACATCTACCGAATACTGGATACGGCCATCAGTGTCCAGGTGGATAGGAATCGGTTCAGGATATCCCAGCTTCAGATTATACGTATCCGTTCCGGAGTCGCGGAGTGCATCACGTCGGAGGGATCGACGCTTATATGCTGATCCCAGAAGATACCCTACGAGGACTCCGCGGAACACCATGGCAATATGTATGAATACGAGTGTCCATCCGCTTAGTATTTGCCCCGGTAGCTAACAGAATTGCTCTACTGAATCGGCTCTGAGGCGCTCTCAGCGGAGTGGCAGGCTTGTTCACGATAGGATTTGAACAGTTGTATTCCCCATTGAATGACCGCCTCATTCGAACTGAGTAGCATTGCGATATGCTCTCCCGCCCCGGTTTCATTGTATGCCCCAATCGCAATCTGCTTCTCATCGTAAATTCCGATCCCGATCGTCAAGGTCTCATCGAGACTCGAGATCCGAAAGTTATCATAGTTGGAGTCGTCGAGGAAGTGTTCCATCTCTTCTTCGTGGAGACGATCATAGAGTGATTCATCGACAACAGCCTCGCCTTTGAGACCCAGTTTGAGCAGTTTATCGTACGCCCTGAAGAGTGTCGGATTGAAAATCGACGTCAACACCCGAAAGTGATCGAGTCGTGGATCGCAGAGTTTGAGAGCTGCCGCAAGGACGATTCCTGGTGAATTCGGAGAGGAGATGTACAGCTTGGCATCGGTGAGTTCACACACCGGTATGTCCGTTCTAGATGGACTGAGCCGCTGAAACCAGGGTGCTTTCTCTATCACCTGCTCAAGCGTCACAGCCAGCTCTTCGTATACATCTAATGTGCGCTCTCCCGTGGGTGTGAGGTGGTAGCTACCACTCATCTCCTTGCACCACTCTTCCGTTTCGAACATCCGAACTGCCCGCTGAACCGTCGCGCGTGAAGGGGCACTGTCGTTCGTTCCGACTAATTCGCTGGGTCGTGCGGCTCCGTTCGAAATCGTTAGCAACAGCGGAATGGTGTGTTTCGAGCGAGTGAGGTTGGTGAGCTGCGTTCGGTCGATCTCATCGAGACTCGTATCGAACGCATCGAGAACAGCCTTTCCGCCAGCTGTGAGCCGATATTCTCCATCACTCATCGATTTCGTCAGACCACTCTCTGAGAGTTGAGAAAGGTGTTTTGAGGCGGTCTGTCGAGTGACCTCTCCGTGTTCTTCAATGGCTGACGCTGTCGAAGATCGTCCGTCGAGTGAACGTAACACTCCAAGACAGGTAGAGCCAACTAGGTCACTAATGAATTCACGGACGACAAATTGTTCGTCAGTTAATGGGTTCGTAGCCACACGGGGATGGTGTGTCACAAATTCTCACCCGTCCTCAACATTCTTGTGTCCAGTACTATGAATATATCGTCGAGATCATGTGTAGGAATGTATCTATCTGACATGTATTATTGTTCCAACTGACACACAGACTCAAACATCTAGCAGTACTTTTTACAGTCGTCACACAATGGCTAACTATCGTGGGCTCGCAGCTACCACCAGCACCATCCGGATACCCCATTCTCAAGCACGCGGTCCAATTCGCTCGTGACCCGTTCGAGTTCGTGGAGCGTGCGACGACAGAATGTGGCGATATCTATCGAATGGACCTCCCAGCTGTTGACGATGTCTTCGTACTGGCTCATCCGGACTATTTCAACCGCGTGCTAGTAACCGATGTCGAGGCATTCGAAAAGACCGAAGATTATCGACGCGCGTTCGGTAACGGATTGCTCTCAGCAGAGGGGCAGCAGTGGCGACGCCAGCGCGAAATGATGCAACCGCTGTTCTACCGTGAACAAATTCGGGGCTACACAGATCAAATGGTGGCCTGTACTGAACGCCGGCTCGAGACATGGGGTGAGGATGAAATCCGGGATATGGAAACGGAGATGCGAGATCTCACTCTCGAAATTCTCTTTGCCACCTTATTCGGCCGGGAGCTAATACCTGGAGAAGATCAGGAACTCCGAGACGCCGCCGATGGACTCAACGAGTGGTTCACGCCTTCATCTTGGATTCTGCCTCCCTGGATCCCGACACCGGCCCGTCGGCGGTTCGAACACTCGACGAAGCGACTTCGCCAAGAGGTTCGGACGTTGCTTGCTGAGGGAAGTGGTCGCTCCGTCTCCCAGTCGACCGGTCTCAAAGAAGCCTCTCCACGTGCTCCGCACAATCCCGAGCAAGTGTCTCCGTGTTCCGAGACGCCAGATCTTCTCACGCAGCTACAACGGGCTCGCGACGCGAAGGAAGGGCCACAACTCACGACGAAGGAGATAGAAGATCAACTGATCACGATGGTGTTTGCGGGCCATGAGACGACAGCCACTGCACTTGCGTTTACATTGTATGTGCTAGCGACGCAGCCGGACATTCGAGAGCAGTTCCAACAGGAACTGGACACAGTGCTGGACGGTGACCCACCATCATACAACGATCTCCAGAACCTGGTGTTCACGGAGCAAATCATTACTGAGGCACTTCGGCTCTACCCGCCGATCCACACGATCCCGCGCCAAACGATGACTGACGTTGAAATCAACGGATATCGGCTCCCTGAGGGGCACGAGATTCACTTGTCGGTAATCCACGTTCACCGGGATGAGCAGTTCTATGACGAACCCCTGTCGTTCCGCCCTACTCGATGGTCAGACGAGTTTGAGGAGGGTCTTCACGACTTCGCCTACGCTCCTTTCGGGAGCGGTCGTCGATCCTGCATTGGACGAGAGTTCGCCCTCTTGGAAGCCAAAGTCGTTCTTGCGACAATCGGCCAGCAATTCCAGTTCGACTGGGAAAGAGACCAAAAACTTACTCTCGAACCTCGGGTCACCACCCAGACAAAAGAAGGTATCCCGCTGAAACTCGCGAATCGTTCATAAGCGCATCACTTCTTCGCCTGAAGATAGAAATACCGTCAGTCTGACCCTCGCGGATTTCGAGTGTTCACACCCTTTGACAGTGTAAGCACGGATGAGTATAACACACACCCACCGGTAATTCGGGGCGTAGCTATGAACCGCGATTCAACCATCACAAACCACCCTGCACCCACATGAAAACCCGGCAAGTCACCATCGAGAAGATCGATCAGCTGTTTCTGGAGTGGTTTGACTATATCAATGCCTCAGCGCTGTATCGACAGGCGCTTCGGGAAGAGATGGCTGTTCGTGATATTGATCCACACGAGTTTCGGGATCTCCTTGAACGCGCTCAGGAGCAAGGCCATTCGTTCGATGACGTTGTCGGGAAAACAAATCGATTGAGCGATCTCCAGGATCTCGTCACGGACTCAGCCGATTCGAAGGGCGGGAATCATCCCGATACACCGGCGAACGAGAACTGTGGAACTCCTCAAAACGAGACACGCCAATGAAAGATAACGACCTCCCAGAGAATACTGAATCGCCTTACAACCGGCTCATTATACGACAGGCAGTTACTGTGTTGGTCGTGTTGAGCATCATTGCCGTCGACCCTGTCCTCGCTCAGGACGACGTGGTCTGCGAAGCCGAGCAGTTGCCTGGAATGATCTCTGGGTTCTTCCAGATCACGACCGCCCTCGGCATTGTCGGGTTAGTAGTCGTCTGGCAGGCAGATTCCCTTGCCGAGATGTTCACGATGAACCCCGAGCAGAAGAAGGGACTCAAACAGCACAAACGAACCGCACTGAAGTCCGCGGTCATCCTGCTGATACTCGGTCCACTCTACACAGTTGCAGGTTCAGCAATGGGCCTTCCGCTTGCAGAGTGTGTCGACTTTGTCCCGTGGTAGTGTCCGCGCCACTCTATAGATTCCACCAAAACAACCCCCCTATGCACCGACTCACGGTCGTCCTCAGCGTCGCCCTGTTCATCGGGTGTGTGAGCTTCGCCGTTGGTGTCGGAAGTGCCGACCATCCCCCACGTCCGGGCACTGACGACAGCGACCTCGATGAAAACGAGACGGCGACACTGTGGTCCAAAGCACCAAACGAGTGCCTCAGCGACGAGGTGTACTACGACCGATACGGCGAGAACCGGACGGAGATGCACGCGTTAGCGAACTGTACTGACATCACGTTCCAAGAGCCACCAGAGACGGCGGAACTGTGGACGGAGTATGATTTCGACTCACTCGAGCCCGGTGACGGGGATACTTCGATCTATCCACAGCACGCCGATCTTGAGAGTTCGCTTGCGATCGAGGACGCCCACGCGACGATCTTCGCTGCCCAACCGTCAACGATGGTGCATCAGGATGAGAACGAAACGCCACTCTACGTTGCACCTGAGGGTGAGCTGCGTGGCCTTGTTGATTATCGGGCTCGAGCACCTGACGATGAACAGATCGGGAACGACACGATCGAGTGGTCGGTGCTCGATCACGAAGTAAGCGAAATTCAACTCCTCCAGGACGGGGAGGTCATCGCAAGTGATGAGGACGAGCAGACGCCCGTATTCGATTATGACCTCGAGGGGGCTGGTTCGTCGACACTCCGTCTCGAGGCAGATATCGAGGTGGACCTCGAGCAGAAAATCACTGAAGAGGTCGACAACCAGACGCAGACACGCTACGAGTATCCGACTGATGAGGTAACCGTCTCCTCTGAACTCGACGTCGAGGTGTACGATCTGACAGCGTCGATCTACTACGCGGAGTACCCCGATGGGGACGCTGGCGTGGCGATCTACCAATCGCAGCCATGGCACGGGTATACGCTCACCGAGGACGGAGAGGCGGCCGTTCGGGGGGTCTGGCGGTATTATACAGCCCGTGATACGGACTGGGATTACCTAGTCCACTCGAACCGGACAGACGAGAAAGTGATCCATTCGGACGCATTACCCGTCTCTGTCCGAGCGTATCCCTCCGAAGTTGGCCCGCGCACGGACCCGATCATCGACGGCCCAGAGATCCAGGAAATCTGGGGTTCTGAGAGCCCCTCACCGAATTCGACGGTTCACGAGAACGTTGAGATTGACGTCATCGACGAGCCGTACTCGCAATCGCATGGAATGGCGATCCGCTACACAGACGTTGATCGCGATCACCTCGAGGTCCAGGGGATCGTTCGTGGTGTGAACGCTGAGCTCGTCGAACCGGAGGGTGGGACTGAACGCGAGATTCGCGAGAGTAACCTCTCCGTCGAGATCGTCGACCAAACCGAGACGGAAGCGACCGTCCGTATCGAGCTTCGTGACAATGAAACCGGCGCACCGATCGTTCTCGAGAATCCGTTTGAAGACGATCCTCGGTTTGCCCCGATCGGTGTGGAGTCACGAGATGGCTATATCTCAATCGGGGATGAACAAGTTCGAACGAACGCCTCCGGCGTCGCAACGGTCACGATAGGCACGCCGGGGATCTATTCGGCAGAGTACCACCCAGGCTCGTGGCGAACCCACGATCCAGCATACGTTGGTGACACGTCGAGTGCCGCGTGGCACCCACTTGGTTCTGTGAGCGGATGGTTTGCACTGCTCGTCGACGTATTCTGGATTTCGATTCCGTTTTTGGTCGCACTGTACGCAGGATTGAAACTCGGCTCATTCTTTCGAATCTCGGAGGATCCATACCCATGACACGAATCAACACCCCCACCAGACGGACGTTCCTCGGAAGTATCGCCATCGGTACGATCACCAGCATCGCCGGTTGTATCGCTTCAAACGGAAGCGAGAACGGTACTGATGAGAATGACGTATTCGAGTCTGTCACTGTTGAAGAGACCGATCTCATCGTCGAGCTCGACGATGAGCACACACTCGATAAGCTGTCGGTCATTCAGCCGAACGGCGAGCTCTTTGCAGATACTACACTGTCCGCTGGTGTCCGTCGTGAAACATTCGCCCTCAATACTGACTACTCGCCAGGTGAGTACGAAGTGCTGGGCGGATCTGACGGTGAGGAGCAGGCATCGACATCGATTACAATCGAGCCAGATGTTCAGCTCGTAGACCTCCGACTGGGGCGAAATTATCCCGACGAGATGTACGAGGATGCAGGTGATCGTCGAACCCGAACCGAGACGATCCTGACACTCGAGAATGACGGAACAGGGCCGGATGCTGCTGTGAGGCTTGTCTTCGCCGGTGACATACCGGGGCCGACTTCAGACGACTTCGAGGAAAGTGGGATCTACGATACCGAGAGCGATCTGGGTGGATACGCAGATGCCGTCGTGCTTCCACCCGGTGAAACGGTTACGATCTACAGCTACTCACAACCGTTCACCTCGGCAACCGGAAATGTCTCCTGTTCACCGGAGACAGAATACGGGGAGTTTGAGACGACCGTCGAAACGACTGTACAAGATGAGTCCCCCACTGGAGCGTACGAAGTCGCATATACTGGTGACGATTTGGTCGAGTGTGACATCGAAATCGAGGAGGTTCAATGAACGTTGTCCTCTCCTTCTCTCTCGTCGAGATCGGTCGTGAGTGGTTTGAGGACGCTGTCGAGACGGTAATCGAATGGTTCCAGCAGGGACTTACTGAGGGCTATGAGGAGGTAACCGAGGAACTGTTGGGAACGCCAGTCCCTGAGACTGGCGATACGTTCGTCTTCGGCACTCCACAGAACGAACCGTGGACCGATCTCCATGATGCATTGGTAGCTGGCGAGATCATGCTGTTAGCCCTTCTGTTACTCGTAATCTGCGTACAGGGGCGTCACACGATCCGCATTTTCAATTTCGGGAGTTCCTACGAGGCACGGAAGGCTCGACGCAGCTCGTGGACTGGTGCATTTCTGATCGTGACCTGGTACTGGGTTGCGGTACTCTCACTATATCTTGTTAATGGGTTCACTATCGCACTCATCCCCGGGTTTGACACACTCATGGATGTGATGACCGACTTTCTCGCAGTATCAATTACGAATCCTGCGCTTGCACTATTGATGGCGATGATTGGCGGCTTTGCGATGTGGGTATTGCAGGCACTGTTTTTCATTCGGGAGATCCTGCTGTACGTCTATCTGTATGCAATGCCGATCGGGATTGCAATCGCTTTCGGAGGATTGCCGATCGTTTCACGCGTCGCGAAAACCGTCTGTATGAAGTTCGTCCCACTCGCGATTTTGCCACTCCCGGTGGCAGTTTTCTTCAAAGGATATGAACTGCTATTCAGTGAGGGAACGGACGCCGCCGTTGCACCAGACAGCGCGTTCCTGAGCTACCTCGTTGCCGCGTCGCTCCCCGTGCTCTCGTTACTCATCATCTGGAAGATGTTCAAATACGCGAGCCCGATCACGGCGAAAGTCATCGGTGGGACCACCAAGGCCGCGGTCACTGCTGGGACTGTCGCTGGTGCCGCGACCATTGCTGGTCCTGCTGCAGCGACGACGGCTGCCCGCTGGGGACCGAAGGCCGCTGCTGGGCATGCCGCAGCACAGCGACTAGGGTCAAGAAGAGGTGGATACAGTACCGATGGGGGTAGCGGCAGGAACAACCGTGGAGGCAACAACGGCGGTACGAAGCACGATAACGTAGTGACCGACGCCCACGGACAACAGGGTGTTCCGTCCTACCGACGAACCGAGAACGATCCGGGGTACTACTAATTATGGGAGCTGATCAACGACCGGCGTCACGGCGTATCATGGACGAACTCGGCGAGGAGAATCGGGTTCCGATTATCAACGTCGCTGAAGGCGATGTCTACGTCTTACTCGGGTTCCCGATCACCGGCCTGTTACTCGGAGGGATGAGCGGGATCGACACACTCGTCCTGCCACTTGTCCTCACCGGTGTCGTGCTCGGTGTTGCTGCGGTCTACGCAAGTCCGAGTCATCTCCCAGCGTCAACGTGGCTTTCAGACGTGTATCGGTACTACTGCAAGCGACCACGAGTAACGCTCAACGTTCCAGATGAAACGGCTCATGAACGCGAGCAGCGAGATGCAACGCGAAACAAGGACGGGCTGATCAACTACACGCCATTTGCGCCCGACGAACGAACCCAAGACCTCACGAACATCGAACGTGCGTGGCCAGGGGCACGGACGATTCAGCGCACTGATGGCTCGATGGAAGCGCTTCTCGAGATCAATCCGGGGAACATGGACTTCGCGATGTCCGGCGACTGGGCGAATGCACAGAGCATCGGGGCCGAGTTCGCGAACACGGAACTCGATTATCGGATCAAATTCCACGCCACGACCCGTTCGTTTCCAGTTGAGAATCTCATTGACCAGATCGAGGAGCGACTCACAGATGACGACGTTACAGAGAACCCGGTCTTCGAGGAACTACTGAGTGAATATCGTGAGCAACGCCCACGCGATCTCGAGGGAACGCAACAGCTTCGATACTTCGTTGGCGTCCAAGTGAGTCCGTTTGAAGTCTATAGTCGGTATCGCGACGAGCAATCACCTGCCGAGAAGTTGACTGACCTTCCAGTGATCGGCTTTCTATTCAACCCCTTCGTGACTCGTCGGGAGGACCTCAATGACGCCGAACTCCGCGCAAAGATGTTCGAGAAGCTGGATCGACGCTGTCGAGCTGTCCAGACCGAACTCGTCCAGAAGCAATCCGGTTGGTCCGCTCGGCGGCTAACCACGGTCGAACTGTTCGTGCTCGCAATGGACTTCTGGGCAGGGGAAGAGCACGAGTATGACGACGCTGGCGATGCAATCCGCGAGCAGCCAATTCTCGGCCATTCACGGAGGGACGATGATGAGTAACGTGGTCATCCCACTCCAGACGATAGAGGCGGTCGGACAACTCTTGAACGACCTCACTTGGATGCACGCCATTGTTGGACTTGGTGTGCTGGGTGCGCTCGTTGGAATCGGCATCTCGGCCTATCGTGACTGGCAGGAGGACGAAGACGAGGTCGAACTCTCCGAGCTGCTCGACGAGGAAACGCTCGAGGCAGGCGAAGTCGAGGGGCGCATCCTCGACGACATCGCCGAACGCCACAAGAGCATGATCGCACCAGCTGTGGTCGGCTGGGGGACACGAACTGCTGAGATCGATAACCAGTGGACGTCGACGCTGTACATCGCTGACTACCCTGACTATCCGAAGGACGGTTACCTGAACGAGCTGTTCGAGCTGACCGACGTCGAGTTCGACCTGACCGTCCACATGACGCCGAAGAACCAGCAAAAGGCACGCGATGAGCTTCAGCGCGTCGCTGACGACCTGCAGGTCGATGCCGACCTCGAGCGAAGCGTTCGGGGCGCGTACCTCCAGGAGCGGGCCAACGAGGCTGTGTCGACGTACACTGCTGTCGAGGATGGTAGCCGCGTGTTCGATCAGGGGATGTTCATCACAGTTCGGGCAGATACCGAAGAAGAGCTTCGAGAGTCTGTCCAAACGGTTCGAAGTCGGCTGCGCGAGCAGCCAGCTGGCCTCTCACCAAAGACAGCGATCTGTAAGCAAGATCTCGCCATCCAGGCGGCTGCACCGATCGGTTCGAATCCCTTCGGTCGGGAAGCTATCGCCCTCGGTGGCAGTGTCGGTGCGTTACTTGCTTCACCACACAATGCGACGATTCTCGAGGATGACGGTGTCGAGTTCGGCGTGCACTGGAAGAACGATAGTCCAGTCGTGATCGATCCGTTCGCTCGTGAGAACGGCTATGCAATGTTCACGATCGGTGATCCCGGCTCTGGCAAATCGTTCGGTGCGAAGCAGAACTTTATCCGCTCGATCGAACAAAGCGAAGACCGCATCGGGATCATTCTCGAGCCGCTGAACAACTGGGCAGGCGTCGCCGAGGCTCTCGGCGGAACGCGGGTTACTGTCGGTGGAAATATGGGGCTGAATCCGCTCGAGATCAAGCCCACGCCCGAGCGTGTCCAGCGGGCGATGGGCGAGGACGCCAGTCCCTATCGCGAGAAACTCGACAGCGTCATGAGCTTCCTGTCGAACTACTTTGCTCTCCGTGGGATTCGGCTTGGCGATAAACGAACGACGCTGGAAAACGCGATCGAAACGGCCTACAGTCGCAACGGGATCACTGACGATATCACGACGCATCATAATGAAAGTCCGACGCTACGAGACGTCCTTGATATCCTCGAGGAGATGGTCAATGATCAGGAAGAATTCGTCGTCCGGACTGACGAAGAAGCGGGAAAGATCCAGTCCGATGCAACGTGGCTGATCGACCAGCTTCGACCGTTCGCTGACGGTGGTCGGTATGAGAATCTCGGTCAACCGACGGAGTTCGACATTCGCGACGAAAAAGTGATCTATCTCGATCTTGCCCAGCAAGAGGGCAGTCTCGGCGGGAGTACGAGTCTCGTCATGCAGCTCCTGATCACGTTGGTGTACGAGCGGGCGAAGGAAACCGACAAGGAGGTCGTCTTCGTCATTGATGAAGCTCGATACCTGATGCAGGATGCGGCGAGTCTCGAGTATCTCGAGATCGTGTTCCGTCATCACCGCCACCACAATCTGTCGATCCGGATGGTCACCCAGACCGTCGACGAGTTCTTCCAGCACGCCGAAGCCGAAGCAATCCTCGACCAGTGTGCGATCAAGCAGTTCCACCATCTCGACGGAATGGATACGCAGTGGGCCGATGAGTTCGGCTTGAACTCGGCACAGATGCGCTTCGTCCAAGACGCCGTCCCCGGTAACGAGGAGACGGGATATTCTGAGGCGTTAGTCGGTGTCGACGGGGAGTGGCGCGGAATCGAAGTACGGGCAATGGAGAAGGAAAAACAGGTGATCGACTTCGATGCAAAAGAACAGTCTCGTGCCGATCTCCCTGGTGCTGATCAGTCAATCGATGACCAGGTGGTTGAATACTCTGATACCGAGGACAAGACAACAGCGCGAACGAACGATTTGGATTCACCGACCGAGGCATCGACTCGATCTGATGGTGGCTCCGCTGACGGAGGTGAAGACGGCCGATGAGCGACTATGTTCGTGTCGTTCCGACATCTGAAGGGATTCGACGGACGGAGGTGCCAGCGGTTTTCGAAAGCCTGCACAAGTTGAAGAACCCGAATGCAACTGAATTCACGAAGCGGCTGAATCCGTTCGTAGATACATCCCCTCCAACGTTCGAGTTCATCGCAATCAGCGAGGGAAAAGACGAACCCGTCGAATTCTATTACGGTATCAATCAGCCAGCCCACCTCGAGACGCTCGAAAAACAGCTCAACACGATCTATCCGAATACGTTCGATGTGACGCTCAGTTCCTTCGATCTCGAGCAGAAGCTTATTCCACCAACTGAATTCACCCACGATGAGTTCCGGGGACAACTTGAACACGGAAACATACTTTACCAGCCTGCTGAGGATGAGATACAGCCTCTCTCAGAAGAGGACGAAATGGAAGTAACTGATGGAGGAGAGACGCTCCTCGATCAGGACACAGGGAAATGCAGCTCACCTCTCGCTGATCAGCATGTCGAACTCGAGGATGGAGTGTTCGAACTCAATGGTCCCGAGACACTCCCGAAGGATGACCCACTTACCACGATTCCACGACCGACTGCAACGGAAGACGGAACGGTCCTTGCTCGTCCACCGGTCGCTGACCTCGAACCTGTTGGGGTCCAGTGGTACGGGACTGCTGAACGCAAACGCGACTGGATGACGACGATCAAATCGTTCTCAAGCGACGATCCAGATCCAACCGAATACGAGACCGACCGCTCATCGGTCGCCGTGATCATCGATCACCTCACGGAAGCCGAGCATCCGATCGCATTCCACGTTGTCTGGACGCGAAAGCCGGATTGGTCGGATGATGCCGCTCTTCGCAAAGAGGATCTCATGGAAGGCCGGGATACGTTCGCACAGCGGTACATCGGCCCAATGTTCGAGATGGAAGAACGCCCTGATGACGAGAAGCGTGGGCATCGCGTCGGGAGTGCGGCGCAAAACCGCTATGATCGGATCGATGCCAAACATCCGAAACGGACATTCACCGTCAACCTGCGCGCGATTGCTGTCCCCTCAAATGACGAAACCGAAAGACTCGAAAGGCGCCTTGATCAGCTCGCTCAGGCCCTGGATTCGTTAGACGGGCCGTTCTATGGGCTCGATGGTACACGACTCAGATCACAGGGCTTCAGGAAAACAGCCAAGCAAAAACGGGCTCAAAAGGTCCTTCGGAAGGTGCTTGACACCGACCTTGTCACCGGGCGTGGGAAACGAAAACCTGACCTCGTATTGAACGGCGATGAGCTTGCAAGCGTCGCTGTCGTCCCCTCTTCCGAGGATCTGAGTGTCGAGGGAAGTCGTGGGACGCGATCCGAGCAGCGGTCTCGGAATCCACTCCCGCGACCGCATCCGGATCTAATGGAGCAGTTTCGAGAGGGGATGGCAATCGGCTATGCCATTAATGAAAACGGCAACCCAGAAGAAGTGCCAGTCCATATTCCAGCGAACTTACTGCCGACACACTATGGCCGCTTCGGCACCACGGGAGCAGGGAAATCGAAAGCGCTCATCAACGATCTGCTCTCACTCTACGAGAACACAGATGGTCCGGTCATCCTGATCGATCCAAAGGGCGACGGCATGAGTGAGAATTACATGCGCGCTCACGCTCGCCGATTCGGCATGACCGACCTTGAATCGAACGTGATTCATTTCTCGATGCCGGAGATCCTCCCCGGGTTTTCGTTCTTCAATCTCAAACCTTCACTTGAAAACGGACTGCGTCGTGCCGACGCTGTACAGCGGAAGGCCGACCACTACGAAGAGATCCTCAAGCTTGTAATGGGAGAAGATCGATACGAGCGCGCGACGGTCGCACCGACGCTAATTCAGACGCTGATCAAGGTGCTGTTCGACGAGGAATACGGCCGCGAGAATGGACTCTACCGAGAGGACGTGAACTACTTTGGACACCGGCAGTTGGAGCACATAGTCGACCAGCTCTGGCAGGCAGGACCGCCAAATCCACGAGAGGATGAAGTGCCGCGCTCGAGTGACGAAGAAGTCCGCCGGACGATTCGCCGTCAACTGCAGCTCGACCCGAATACGTTCGCGAACGTGATGGGTGGTGTCGGGAATCGTCTCGCCTATATCTCACAGGATACGCATCTGCGCCGGATCTTCAACAACACCGAGTCCCGGTTCGACTTCCGAGACGCCCTCGACGAGAACACGGTCATTCTGTTCGATCTTGGCGGTCTCCGCAATGAAGCCGCACGGCTCATGACGGGTGTGATTCTTACGAACCTCGATGACGCTCTCCGCGAGCAAAAGCGGGCGGTGAACCAGCAGCCGGACGACTACGTCGTGAACCTCCTCATCGACGAGGCTGCCTCAGTCGTGGTCTCCAACATTATGAACGATCTGCTCGAGAAGGGCCGGAGCTTCCGGCTTTCAGTTGGATTGTCGATGCAGTTTCCGGAGCAGATCGAAGCCGAAGGCGGGCGAAAAGTGTATCTGAACGTCCTGAACGATATCGGCAGCCCGATTGTCGGGAAGATCAACGTCGACCGCGATCTGGCCAAGGCGATGGCTCACGAGGAGATGGATCCGACCGAGTTCGCCAATCGGATTCGATCACTGCCACGCGGGGAGTGGATCGCACAGCTCCCGAGTCCGACGTTCGGCGAAACCGGCCCATATCCGTTTAGCGTGAAACCGTTGCCGATCCCTACGGGTCATCCCGAGAGCAAGTCTCCGTTGACCGACTCGGAAGAAGATCGTTTTGATGAGTTGCTGTCGACCATTCACGAGCAGACGAGCGATGAGTTCGGTGTACCCGAAACCGGAATCGCATCGTCGGAACGGTCTCCCGAAGCAGTACAAGAGATCCTCGGCACGGCAAATCAGGATCTCGATCAGGCGCTCGCGAAGACGATTCGGATCATCCAACTCCGAGATGGCGTTCGCGACGAGAATGGATGGGTGGCCGTCGAAGACGTCGACGCCGAACTGCGGGCATGCTTCGATGGAATAGATAGTGATCCACCAGACTACGATGTGCTCGCGGACATCCGGGAGCGATCACGGCTTCTCAATGTCGACCTCGATACAGCCGCCGACGAACTCCTGGTCCGTCTGACCGACATCGGAGAGACTGCAGCAGCGCCAGACACCGGTGACGTGAGAGCATCGGGAAGCGAGGCGCACGATGCGGCGCTACTGGAGATCGAGGCCGCACTCACGACGCTCGAATTTCGTGTTACGATTCTCACGCAGGATGGTAACGAACGGCCAGACGCGAAAGCAACGCATCCCGATCTTGATGAAACATTTGCTATCGAGGCCGAAACCACGACACCGGAGAACCCGGTGAAGGTTCTTACCAACCTCAGAAAAGCACAGGACGCTGAACACATTCCGTTATTCGTTGTCCGCCCCGGCGATACGGAAACTTACTGGGCTGAACGAGTTGAGCAGATTCTGTCACCGCCGGTTCAACAGCTCGCAAGTGGTGAAACCCGATTCTATACCCACGACGGACATATCACCTTCAGCGGAGGAGCGACCGAACAAGGTGGCGTGACTGCCGTCCGGCCCGCGACTGGTGAGACGGACTCAAGCCGAACCGTCTGGATGCGTGAGGATGACGAATTCGTGCTCAGAGATGGCAATGGGATCGAGTACACTCGACTCCCGACGCTCGCGGACGCGTCGAAGGGCCGATTCCCTGCCATCTACAGCTACGACCACGCAGCGGATGAGTACGTCGTGTACGAGCAGGGGGAGCAGCACGTCTACGGCTCGAAAGATGCATTCGAGGCTGACTGGACTCGGATCAAGAAGCCATTCATCCCTGATGATGAATTACCCGTGCCAGGATATCAGCGATCATCGTACGGTATCGTGATCCTTCGTGATGACGGTGAATCTGTTGTATACGAAGACGGCGCTACGAGACCGCTCTCAACGTTGGTAGAAGGAACACTGCAATTAGCATCGACCGAAACAGAACAAGAGCAACTCAACGACAAACCAGCTGCTCAGCCTTCCCAGACGGAAAAAGAAGAGGCTGCGGAGCATACTGACGTATCGTTTGCTTCGTTTGTCGATGCATTTCTCATCGAAGACGGCGAGACGACTCTTCCGAAAGCTGAGGTCTACACCATGTACACGGACTGGGCGGCTGAGCATGAGATCGATCCAGTTAACAAGAGTTGGTTCTCCCGGAAACTTGGCGATCATATCGAGTTCGAGACAGGTCGGGAAAGACGTGATGGGGAACTCGTCCGCTGTTATACTGGCTTCCGATTCGCACCACAGCAGGAGACGGAATCATAGAGATGCGAGGGATGAATACAAACTGCCTACAGGCAGACAATCGCCCGAGAGCGCGCTGTTCCACCCACGGCAGAGGGATGGAGTCAAGCAGGTTCGTTGTCGAAACGAAAATCACGGGATGGAACCGTGTTCCACCCATTGATATCTTGGGTGGAACACGAACAGCAGCACTACACTGGGTGGAACACCATCACGTCTTCCGATTTTCCTCTGTTTATAGCTCCTGTTCCACCCAAAAACCAACTAGTATAGGAGGGGGGTTCCCCGTTGGAACCAAAGGGTTGGATCGACGCGACCAGCAGGTGGCAGTTTGTCGTCGACCCCGAAGGGGATCGAGGTCGCCAGCGGCGATTTTCTAGAATTATGACTGATGAATTTACGCTCGATGAATCGGTACTCCCGGCGGGGCTCGTCGAGTCCGATCAGTGGATCTGCTGGCGCGAACAGGAACGCGATGGGAAACCGACAAAGGTTCCGATCACACCAACGACGGGGGAGTTTGCCTCGTCGACGGACGATCAAACGTGGACAACCTTCGACGACGCCCTCGAGTATACCGAGGCAGGGAACGCTGACGGAATCGGCTTCGTCTTTACTGATAACGACTCGTTTGTCGGCATCGACCTGGACGACTGTCGTGACCTGGACACCGGCGCCATCGACGAGGCAGCACAAGATATCATCGACCGGCTCGATTCCTACACCGAACGATCACCGTCCGGAACTGGGTATCACGTCATCGTAGAGGGGGAACTCCACGGTGACCGGAATCGGAAAGGAGCAATCGAGATGTATGATTCAGCACGCTTCTTTACGGTCACTGGAGAGCACGTCGACGAAACGCCGACAACGGTCGCGACGCGTCAAGACGCGCTCACAGCAGTCCATCGTGAGTACGTTCAGGACGACGCGACTGACGATAGGGACAGTGATCCACCTAATGAGGCAGCAGGAGAGCCCAGCGCGGAAATCGACCTCGATGATGAGGAACTCCTCGAAAAGGCGTGCAACGCGACGAATGGGGAGAAGTTCGAACGCCTCTGGAACGGGAACACACTCAGCTACGAGAGTCAGTCCGAGGCGGATATGGCGCTGTGTTTCCTGCTCGCCTTCTGGACTGGCGGCGACGCCATGTGGATGGATAAGCTCTTCCGGCAGTCCGGCCTTCTTCGAGAGAAATGGGACGAGATCCACTATGCCGATGGATCGACGTACGGTGAGAAGACTCTCGAGCGAGCGATCGCGAATACATCGGAGTTCTACGACCCAGACTCCGGAGGCGAGGCTACTCAGACCTCTCTCACAACAAGTGAGACGTCTTCGAATTCCGACCGTAACAAATCGAGTCGAACTCACGCGTATTTGGCTGAAAAGAACCGATTGTTGACTGACCGTGTTGACGAGCTCGAGGAAACACTCAAACGGAAGAACGAACGCATCGACCAGCTCGAGACGAAGCTCGAGGACCTCAAAGCTGCAGGTGCAGATCGCGATTGCGAGATAAGACGCACCGACAAGGAGCAAGCCGCCAATACCGACAAGGCCGATGAAGTATCTGAGAGTGCGTCCGCGTGGAGCCGGACAAAACGGTTGTTTGGAAGTCGCTCTGAGGACCGCTGAGGCCACGAGATAGTGTTTTCACCCCGGAGGGAGGTGACGAGACTCTCAAACCGCCCCGGAACAACAGATGACTTCCAAGCAACAGCACCAACGAGACCGTGGTATCGATAGAGCACTAGCCCATCCAAATATATCTGCACCGCTCTGGTTCGGTCTCCATCTTTCAGTTCCAAACGGTCGAAGCAAGAAATCGATCATCACGTTCGTCGAGTGTGCCCTCGTCGAGCTGACACACGAGGACGTCGGTGGCGAGTATCGCTCCTCAAACAACTGGGTATCAAAAAGACACAGTACCTCGCAGCCGATGCGACCGGCCAGACGTTCACGAAGCAGCATTACGACGAACGACTCGGCTGGCACAAGCAGACGCTTTCTCGCCAGGACGTACGCAATGAGCTGGTCAATCACCTCTCACGGTCCATATCATCGGCAACAAATCGAAGTCATGCTGCTCCCGTTGAGGAGTCCAACACATTCGAGGTGAAACCCATGTGGCAACTTCGAACTGCTTCACAAAGCAGGTGATGACTGACCGCTACCGATGAGTAAGATCCCTCCACACTGAATGCGTGGAGTGATAAGTACAGGTGATTTACACAACACAGAGTATCGAATTTTGATAAAATAATCCGATGATCAATAGCCTTCTATATTGATATCTACTGAATCGAGGACGCTTTTCTCATCAGTAATCCTGATAAGGAGAGTATGTGTTATAAGGTCGTCATGGTCGGGGATTAGTGGCTTATCTATAGAAATAGCAACCCGAAGGCCGTCTCCAATGCGTTCAATCGAATCTAATTCGAGATCGTCTTCTGATCGCATTCCATTTTGAACGACAAGAGTATATGATTCATCAAAATCAGTCTCTTCGGTAAAATGGGACAGTTGTTCAACAGCTCTAAATTCGCTGGCTGCGGTTTCTTCGTCTGTTATTATCGTGTGTGACTCTTCTCTTGGCCCAAATACATCACGCGCATCGAAAATATTCCCTTCGTAGTATAGCGTATCTACAGTCATACCACTGGGGATTGACGGAGATCGAGACCTGTTCCATGCATACCCCACTCCAAGACCGAGACCACCGACAGCAAGAAATTTCCGTCGATTCATAGTCAAATATTTGAGGTGAGTCGCCATATGTCTTCGGGAAGCTCAAACACCGATTTGATCAATCCGCACGTGTAGTGAGCGATACGTCTCGGTCTGCAATCCGAAGTCAATTTTCCGGCGCTGTCACACGGAGTTCATCGTCGACCTCATAGAAGTAGCCTCGCTCGAGCAGCCGGATGAGCGCAAAGTTCGCGTCTTCAGGTTCAAGGGCCAATTCATTACTTCTAAGAAGGATCTCGAGTGCTTGCTCTCGAGGGACCGACTGCACATCGTCATGATCGTCCGAGTTGAGACTGTGCGTACAAAGGACATCGTATGCGTCTAGAATCCACTCCGAAAGCGGCGGTCGTGGATCAGTGCTGTCGTGCATCTCGTCTTCGTACCTGGATTCTTCAGTATCGAGTTGCTTAAGAATACCCCACTGTGGGAGTAGAACCGGCTTCGCGGGGCAACTAACAGACTCGAAGCCCGCATTCGAATGAGCGACTCTCTTTCTTTCCAGTCAGCCCTTGCGCTTCCCCTATCAATCGGCCAGTCCGGGAATCGTTTTTTCGCACCCAAGAGGTGAGGCGCGACCACGTGTGCCTCGAGATTATCCATGAGTACAGATCGATCAATTCAACGCAAGCAACACCAGGAACACTACCAGAACTGCAACACCAGCGACCGAAAGCGACAGTATTCCGGCGATGTCGCTCATCTGAATGGGCACGAACTCGTTGCCGTCGACGAGTGGCTACCCGGCACGGAACCAACACCATACGAGATTGACCTCACCGATGGATACGAGTACCGAACGCGCTACTGGCACTGCCGGAACTGTGGCCAAGAACGAAACCGCCGTCGCGAGTTCAGCGATCCCTGCGAGGCACCAGACCCACCGACTCCGCTCGAGGCAGGCGACTACTCGATCGACGAGCCGCGAACCCGCCGGGCACTCAGCGGGGATATGGACGTTCGCTTCGTCAGTGTGGGCTCAACCTACGAGGTTGTCAGCGAGAGCGGGAACACCTACACGGTCGATATTGAGGCAGAGACGTGTACCTGTCCGGATTGTGAACAACGCCAGCCTGCCGGTGGCTGCAAACATCTCAGACGCGTTGATCTCGAGATCCGAACTGGGATCATCCCCGCTCCGGATGGGACGTTCAACCGGTGACTGCGGGTTGAACTGGTCGTTCGCTCGAGATGGTTTGTCGCCCCCGGAAGGGCTGCGGGGGGCTCAATGAAGCCCACCGCAGCAATTCATGAGAACAGCTGACGGAGCAACAGCGTCATCAGACGCTGAGACGACTCGGTTCCTGAAGCGAGGTATCGCCAGATGACCAATCGCAACGCGTGCCGAATGCCGAATTGTTCGGCACGCACTCGCGATCGGGCAGGATACGCTGGCCGGTTCTGTTCGGACAGCTGCGAGGTCCGATACGACCACCTGCAGGCGGACGATCGAGATGCCGCTCAGGAGGATGCGTGCTGATGCTCGAGCAGATCGACCACCGTGGCAAGCGCTTCACGATTGTTGACGGCAGCACCCGCGACGAAGCGGGAGTCAGACGCTGTCAGCGAGCAGCCGCACTCGAACGCCAGGCCCAGCGAGAGCTCCGCGAACTCGAGCATGCGAAAGCGGTCGCTGGTCCAGCCGGTGCAAATCCCGACGTCGAGGTGTTCAACCGATGACACCAGATGATCCTGATCCACACGACATCCCTGGATTCGACCGCGCACTCGGTGTCGATGATCCGGTTCCCGACTCGGAGTACGGTGATCAGGGGTACCACCCGGAACGTGACGCTGTTGATGGCGGTCACGTTCCCATCGACGATCTTCACGAGGCACTCCTCGAGGCCGAACAAGCCCTCTGCGAGATTGATGAGCGACTCCCCGAACCGATGACGCTCAACAGTTCGCTCACTGAACTGGGTTCCACCGCAGATGCGTATGCTCGGCTCGATCCTGAGCACCGCAACAGCGGGGGGTAAGCCAACGTACTCAGCCTAGTCGCTCGTCGGAGGTAGACTCTTTGTATCTACCTTTGAGTTGGGCCTCTTCTGCAGTTCTGAAGAAGGGAGACTAACTTTAACCAACAGTTCCGAGTGGTGTCCCCAGTTTTGTTGGTTAATACTCACGGAGCTAGACCTTGTTCTACCACTTCATCTGCTACCGATATACGAGTCTATCGGCGCCTGGAGGCGCGAGGCGCGCTCGAATAGCGTGCTCGAACTGATCCTCATGACTGGTTCAGATGCAATCAATAACACAGCTGACGATCACAGACGGCTTAAAACCGGACTCCTCGCTCAAGACCAGGCTACGACTTACGTCTCGACGGCAGACGTCGACGAAACGACCGCCCGATGCCTCGTTGGTGCTCTCCTCGAAGACGATGTGGTCATCCCGGATTCCGAACAGCGAGTGCTCGTTCACGAACCACGTGGCGAAGCGTTTGATTCGATCTGGCAGCTAGCTGTCTTCCATCGCGGCTGGACGGCCGCCCGCGATAGCGGCGAGGAGGACAAGTAATGCAGCAGACGCTCGTTGGCTGTGCCTTCTGTGACGCCCCGCCCGGCACCGAGGCCGGTGAGGCGCATACCTGGGGGCAGGACGAGCGGGTCACCCACCCGATCTGTGTCGACTGTGCCACCCAGACGCGGCCGGATCACGACGAACGCGATCATCACGCCTGCGACGGCTGCGGACTCGTGGTCGACGCGCTCGCAGCGCTCACGCGGTTCCGGGTGGAATTCGGTCACCTCGAAGGACCCCTCCAGATCCGCGACCGCTGTAGCCCCGGTGGGCCAGCTACATACTGGACGCGCGACCTCGAGGAACACGTCGTCGCGACGCCGGAAGCATCGCTCGACGCACTCGACGTCGACGTGCACTGAAGCAAACTCCACGTCGTGACTCGACGGGCCTATCCTCTGTCTTGAGACAATGTGCAAGGTCTGCACATATGCCGAAACGGTTATCCTCCTGTGTGCAGAACTTGCACATAGAATGAGCGCGAGCGATGACCCACGCCGAGTCCATTTCCAGTCCCCGGAGTATCTCGTCGACCGACTTGACGCGATCGCCGATCTCTTCGACAAAGATCGGACGGATCTCCTCGTCGAGGCCATCCGCGAGTACATCGAAGAGACCGCTGACAGCGAGACGTTCCAGGAGCTGGTCGCAACGAAGTACTACGACGACCAACTCGAGTTCGAGACGGTCAAACAACTGGTCGGCGCCGAGACCGCCCAGCGACTCCGCCTCCTCAAAGCCGATCTCGAGGACGAGCCACTCGATCTCGCTACCCCCGACGACGTCGACGTCTACGATGGCGACGCGACAACGGTCGACACCGCGACCGACGACGATCGATGAGCAGTCCACGTCTGCGAACGGTCGTTGCCGACACCAGCGCGCTGGTCAGTTTGGCCGTGCCGCGCGCCGACGCAGCGTACGATACTGAATCCGCCCCGGACCCCCTTCAGTATCTGCTCACCTCGTGTGACGTGTTCGTGCCACCCGAGGTCGTCGCAGAGCTCCGTGACATCATGCAGTATCAGGATATCCACGCTGCCGCAGCAACGAATGTGCTCGCGGCTCGCGACCACTACGCAGTCGAAGATCCGTACGAGCGTGACGAAACACCGGACACGAGGCCCACATTCGGGCTCGATGATGGCGAAACTGACGGGATCGTGCTCGCGAACGCGCTTGACGTCGACGGCTTTCTCACCGACGAGTTTGGTGGGACGAACTTCCCGCTCATCCACGCGGTACTCCAAGGACCACGAATCGTCCCGACACCACGGCTCATCTGTGATTACGCCCGGAACGGGCATATGACCCACGAGGAGGCACGAACGCTACTTAGCGCGATCAGCCCCCACCGAAGCTGGGACAACAGCCCATACGTCGCCCAGTTGGTGGCACTTCTGGCGGAGTAGGTTCATTCGCCCTCGAGGTCACGAGCGTCGAGTTCGCCGGCGAGATACTGTTTCCCCTCACGAGTGATATCGTAGACACCGTTCCCGAGATGAACGAGGAGACCGTAGGTGACGAGTGTTTTACAACGGGCGTTGATGTGCTGTCGAGAGAAGCGGACGCGGTCACTGTCAGCCATTTCCTTCGGGGTATCGGGACCCTCTTCAGCAAGATGCTCCAGAATGCGATCATCGGCACGTGACATCCAGTCGGCGTCAAAGCGCATAATCATCTCTGGTTGCGCCGACGCTATCCCAAACGCGCTAAGTCAATTGGAAAAGCTTAGAGCAATTTCAGTTGACTCCCAACCTTTTAAACGGTACTCGTCCTAAGCGTTGGACGCTACAATGGATCGCTCGTCAATGACTGGGTCTGGGGAATCGGCTGACCTCTTGGTCGACATCATCGAGACGCTCGAAGCATGTGGAGTGGATCGGGATGAGTACCAGCTGTATGACTCCATCGACGTCGAAGCGCTCGAGCAGATTTTGAACTCGTCGACTGAGGACGTGGAAGTACAGTTCACAGTGGAGGGAGTTCGGCTCGCGGTGACGCCGGAGAGCGTCGACGTCCTAATCGACGAGGAGTCCATTCCACCGAACCCGTAACTGAATCGGGGTCAGTATCTGACACACCCTGAAAGCCCTCGGCCGCTCGGCATCCCGCGACCGCCGCTGCGCTCCTTGTTCCTGCGGTGCTTGCGGGGTCGGGGGACGACCGAGACGGCCTCGCCCTTTCTGAGTCCACCAGGAGGTGGGGGGTCACCGAGCGTCGGAACTGGATGGCCGGATGTTTCTCGACGGCCCGCCCCGCTCGCCGCGTTCCGCCCTCCGCGTCGCTCGCGACCGACCATTCCGGGCATGCGGGCGCTCTCCGCACCGCGAGCGTCCGTTCCGGGCGTCTGGTCTCGACGCCAGCGGGTATCCCCGTCGGTTGCGCCCCTCGCGGGCTTTCGCGTTCCAGCGCTTTGTGCCGCCTGCGCTGTTGCGCGCCACACCGCGGCGCGCGTGCTCGGCGACAGTCGCCCTGGACACGGACCCGCAGCCCGGGCCGGACACGAACGGGCATATCCCGCTGGCCGCTCGCTCCGGGCGGGTCAGCGCGCGGTGCTGGATGATTGGCCTCCTCGGGCGCGCTCTCGCTTGCGCCCAAGGGCGCTCGCGAAGGCGCGAGCGAGAGCGCGCAGATGGTTCTGTCGGTCGTAGTCGTTGAGAAACCCGCGATGTTGTAGCATCGCGGTGTCGGGCGCGTGAGCGCCTTCAGGTCAGGTAAGACCAATGTCGAGTAAGAACGTCACCAGTGAAGTAGTTTCGGTCGATGAACAGGCATTCGAAAAAGCGGACGAAGCGGAGTTCGACGAGGACGGCTTCAAAGTCGTCGACGAGACCCCGGAGTTCCAGGCGACGGTGCAGATGGAAGTGCAGGCAAAGGTCGATTCAAACCATCCGGACGCGCGCGTCGAGGAAGGGCCGGATCACATGTTCGGGAAGACCCTCGAACAGGAAGAACGCATCAAGGCGCGGGAGGCCGAGCTAGAGCGCATCAGTGCCCAGGCTGAACTCGGGACACAGGAGGGTCGAGAGAAGCGGACGCGAGACATCGCGGCAAAACGGAGCGCTGAGCGGCGGATGACGTTCCAGAAGCGGAGAGCGAGCGTGAATCCGATGGCGGACCCGGATCGGCCGGATCCGCGTGCAGAACTCGAACAGGAGCAGTTGGCGGCTGTGAACGAACAGTCGATGCGATTGGCCGAGAAGCTGAATGGCTGGTCGCGGGCGGCGATCAGTCGGCGGCTGGCCGAGGCGGTCGTCAACGGGAAAGACATAATGAGTGCAGTCGTCGGCGTGTTCGAGGAGCTCCAGACGGCGCCGGGTCAGGTGATCCCGATCGGGACAGTCGAGGACGTGAACCGAAAGGAGGTGAGCATCGAAGGGACTGTAACCCAGTTGTGGGATGCGGATTCTTCGGCAATTCAGCAAGTCGGGCTCATCGAGGACAAGAGCGGGCGAACGAAGTTCACATCCTGGGTCGCGAGCGATCAACCGTGGATGGAAGAAGGCGAGCGAGTGCGGATTCACGGGGCGGCGCGGAATTGGTACCAGGGGCGCGTCTCAGTGGCCCTGACTGGGTGGAGCACCGTGTTGTTCCCAGAGCGCGGTCGGTGGTGGGAGTAGGCAGCTAACGCGGCCTTCTTTTTGCTGCTGCCCGTTCACCCGCTTCCCACCGCCCCACCCAACCTCCACGTTCCGGGCGGCTCACAGAGCCGCCGGGCTTTCGCCACAGCAGAACACTGCGCTGGCTTCGTACCGTTGGGTGTTTATCTGCCCCTGATGGGTGAGGGGCGTTCCGAGATGTACGATTCATTGTACTGTCCCTCGTGAGTTACCATGGCAACGAGAGAGATCTACGAGACGACGTTCGACGAAGATGTCCAGACTGACTCAAGCGCAAACCAGTGTCCCGAGTGCAACGGGCGGATCACCACCAATGCGGTCGAAACCGTCTGCGAGGAGTGTGGTCTCGTCGTCGACGAGCAGCGAATCGACCACGGGCCTGAATGGCGAGCATTCGACGAGGACGAACGTGAACGAACCGGTGCACCACTCACGACGACGCGGCACGACCGGGGCCTATCGACCGAGATCGGTTGGGGTACCGATGCGAATGGGAATACACTTTCTGGACGGAAACGCCAGCAGGTGGCCCGGATGCGCCGTGAGCAGACCCGAGGACGGTTTCAGTCCAAAGCCGAACGCAATCTCGCGCACGGTCTGGGGGAGGTCCGCCGGATCGTGAGCGCACTCGAGCTGTCCGAGACAATTCGTGACCAAGCATGCCAGCTCTTCCGCAGTGCTCAGAACGACAATCTCCTCCCTGGGCGATCGATCGAAGCGATGGCCGCAGCGAGCGTCTATGGGGCGTGTCGGTGCAACGGGCTCTCGCGAACCCTCGGCGACGTCACCGACCCGGCGCGCGTCGAGCAGTCGCGCGTGACGAACGCGTACAAGACGTTGAACACGGAACTCGACCTCCCGGCCCAGCCCGTGACGCCCAGTGCGTTCGTTCCTCGGTTCGCGTCAGAACTCGACGTCCCAGATCAGATCCGGCAGCAGGCCCGGAGGTTGGCGGAAAATTCCGAATCGGCGGGAGTTACCACGGGAGTCCGCCCGTCAGGATTCGCCGCTGCCTGCCTGTACAAAGCGGGGCGCGAACAGGGCCAGTTGCTCACACAGTCGGACGTCGCAGAGGTCGCGAACGTCTCACCGGTAACCGTCCGAACCCACCAGGACGCACTGGACGAACTATCTGTCTAAAGACGCTCCTTTTGTTGATTTGGGTGTTTGTGGAGGAATCGACGGATAGCAATCCTTTAAAACTGAAGACGAAGCATGTTGCGACCAGACCACTCTATGACCGGACGGTACTCTGACTACAAAGAACTACGACCGCTTGGCGAAGCGACGCACATTCCCGACGAGAAACTCACCAGTAGTGGCGAGGGAGAATCCCGACGTCACCGAACGGGTCCAGTCGACGCAGGCTATCCAGACGCCACGACGCCAATGGCGGCCGAGTGTACTTCCTGTGGCGCGTCGATCCCCGCTGGTCAGACGAAGTGCCGGTTCTGTCTCACGAATCATCTTGATGCAGCCACCGATGTACAAGACACCCCTGATTCGGAGTGTGATCTCCTCCACGTCATCCATGCTCTCGTCGAGTCGCGAACGTTCTACGGCGCCGTCGCAAAGGGATCTGCTGCAGCCTCTCTCCTGGCGAAGTCGGATTCCGACCCTGCGATCGACAACTGCCGGCCCATCTACGACCTCAACGAAGAGCCTGCAACGCAGCTTGCCGAGCAGTGGCCCTCGCTCCCCTCAGCAGCACGGATCACTTCAGAGCACGGTGAACAATTGCTCGAGACTGCTCGTGAACGGACAACGTGGGGATGCAAGACAGAGTCGCGTCGTGACGGCGAGCATGCAACGTTCCTCTACGAGGAAACCGGGAGAGTAATTCACGACGAGGATCGTCTTGCGGCCCTCCTAGAAGATGCAGACGACATCTGGCTGGTGCCAGCGATTGCGCTCCAGCGCTCCGTCGAGGATAGCAGTACCGAGAGCCCGCAACGTGAGAACCCGAACAGAGATCACTTCGAGTGTCGAGAGTGCCACCGGAAGACCGAGCATCGGTTCCAACGATTCGAGGCCGTCCCCGATGTGGAGTGGACTGGCCAGCCGATGTGGGAGTGCCACGTGTGCGGAACGCCCCGATACGGACCCGAGCCTGAAGGAGATCGGTAGGCGAGATAGTGATCTTAACCAACACTCGGGGGCGAATCTCTGGAATTGTTGGTTAACTAAAGACCAATTCAGAACCACCCCGGAGATACCTGCTCTCAGTCCGTCGGCGTTTGTCCGCGCCGATAATCGGCGGAGACGCACACATGGACCCGCGAGACACACCCAGTTACCGAATCCACCGCGCGCTCAGCAATCTCACCAGTATCGACATCGATCAATTAAATCCCGCCGATCGAGACCGGATCGACGCAGCGATGACGCTCTTGGAGCAGGTGAGGCGCCTCACTCGACCAGCTGCCGCAGAGGATGTCAGGTCTAGATAAAATCCAGACTATACGACCCTTGAGTAGCGGTTCGTCTTGATCCGCCTCGGAGGGAGTTTGTTACCCCCGAATGGGTGAGGGGCAGGAGAACGCCCTCGAGTACAAACAATGGCAACGCTCCAAGCAGCGACGACATCGACCGGTGCGATCGTAACGAATGCACAGGCAGTCCGCCAGCTCTGCGAAGCACATTGCTTCGGGACCCTGAATTGGGAAGTGGACGAAGAAGGAGAGTTCATCATCTGGGGATACGACGCCCTCGAGGTCTACAAAGCCCGTGAAGACGGCCTTCCCGACTACAAAGGTGGTCTTGTGACGCACGAGTTCCTCCAAACACTCGCCGGCTATCTCGAGCCTAACGAAGAACTCGACATCCAGACAGCTGGGTTCACGAAATGTCGGTTCCCAGTCCTCGCAAAGCGGTACGTCATCCGCGATGGCGAAGTCCTCCGCCGGATCTCAGTTCCATCGAGTCGATCGACGTGTAGCGTTGTTCTCCCCCAGGAGGGGTGCGGGGTGACACAGCACAAGCATCGCCTCGTGAGGTGATTGAATCATGGGACATCGCGCACTCGTTGCGTACGAACGAACCGACGGACAGTACACGCTCCACTACAGTCATTGGGGTGCAGCGAACCTCAAATTGAAGCACCGAATCTCGGCTGAATCGCCGTTCGGTGGCAAGGACACCGACTCCAAGTGGGCGAAACAACTCCTCGCAGAGCTGGCCGATGGCCTCGAGGCAGATGCCGTCGACGGTTACCTGGCTGACGAGGGCCGACCATCGACCGTCATCGAGCCGAAACCTCGAGCTACGGGACTCTCCCTCGACGAGATCGTCGCCGATCATCTTGACTACCTGCATCACGAGGCGTTCTACGTGGTGTCGACGACGTTCGAGATAGCCGCGTATCGGACGCTATGGTTCGGTCTGCAGTATGACTCGGAGACAATCGAACAAGACGAGACAGTCGGGAACGACGCGCTCGCTACCGTGCGCTGGTACGACGGTGAGCCGGTTGGCGACGGCCATCTACAGGGCCAGTTCCAGGCGCTCAAGGACGTCGTCGGCGACATGATCGACAAGGACGTCTTCACACCGTCGACGGCGAGGCAATATCTCAAGCGGAAGCTGGCCGAGTGGGTCAGCGATCGACAGGAATTGCTCATCCCGACCGGCGAATCGCCGTTCGAAAGTGCGAGTGTCGGACACTCGTAGGCGATCTGCTTCGAGGCAGTGGCTGTTTTTTCGGGGGCAAAAGGACTGAGCCCCCGTAGGCTCATGATTCGATGACCGAAGAACCAGCCGACGATCCATTCCACGATTGCGAGTTGGATCCCGACGCGATCCTCGGGACGCGAACCTTCGAAGATGTCCTGTTCACTGACGACACGGAGACGCCGGTAAACGTGTTAACCGGGGAGACACCAGCGCATTCACGAGCAACCGTCGACGAAGCGAAAGGATTCGCGTCGAGTATCGACACCGACACGCCCCAAATCGCACTCCCAGCCTCGGTCGAGACGCAGATCGAAACTCAGAGCAAGCCCTACACTGCCGCCGCGTTTTTCCACTTCAAAGCGACCGGTTCGCTTGAACTTCACCGGGCCTACCACGCCGCCTACGACTCAGACGCGTTCACCGTCGACTTCGAAGCGAACTACGAATCCGGAGACCTGACCATCACTGTCAAATGAGCAGACGAGCCCTGAGAATCCACGCCAGAGCAGGTTTTTTTCGAGCGCCGGCGATGGGTGCCGGCGCATCAACTGAGCAGCAGCGAGCAACCCCGGATCGTCGGCGTCTCAAAGTGATCAAGATGCACATGGTGATATACGCCCTCGTAGAGGCATCGACAAAGGACGAAGCATTGGCTGCAGGAAAGACAGTGTTCGACCGTCTGGTTGGTACAGACGCGCACTCCTGCGCCGTGTTCGACTATTACGTCACGTTCGAAGAAGAGGATACGTCCGTCGCTGGTAAGGCGCGGTGGGGCGATCTCCCGACTGCAGTCCCCGTCGACTCCGACGATGGGGAGGAGTTACTCGATCGGGGCTGGGAAGCAACGAAGGAGGAATTCGAGCGCAATCTCGAACGGGTGAGGGAGGCACTCGACGAGTTCTCTAACGAGGAAATCATGCGCGACGAAGATCTCGCTCGGCATGCGTTCCACCAAGTGGGCGCATACGATGGGCCGATGGTGTTCTTGTACACCGAGCACGCGAGCGGTATCCGTCATCGCGGGCAGCTGGATCGAATCCTCGAGGAAAGCGAAAACCCCTGGATCGTGCCTGCGGACGTCCACTTCTAACAATGCCCCGAATCTCCAACTGGCGGCGCGAGAGCCGTACGCCGGCGCTTAGGTATCGGAACACCGAAACCGGCGCTCGAGCTATCCTGCATCGAGCCCCTGACTCCTACCGCTACAAATGGCGTGGAGTGATCCTCGTTGATGGCTACCCGGTCTGGTCGAGAGGGTACGAGACGAAGGAGGCGACCACGTTCCGGGATGCGCTTCGGGACAGGCCAGCGCCCGAGCTAAGCTGCCCGGAGTGTCTGAACGAGGCTATCGTTATCGGTGGGAAAGCGGCTGACGGCGCAAAAGTCCAGCGCTGGTACGAGTGTCGGAACTGCGGATACGAAGCCCCCTCACGAATCGTGTACGGGGCCGAGCGCTGACTGTACGAACACGCGCTTGGAGTTGTTTTTTCGATCGGGCAAGAGAAATTGACCCGATCAAGCCGGGTCAGTCCACCAATGAGTCTCGAAGTACTCGACCGACACAGTGAGGCACTGTTCGAGTTCCTCTGGTGTCCCGTTTGCGGGCACGAGGTATTCACCAACATTCTCTTCGAAGGGGTGTTTTGCAAGAACTGCAACACGCGGGTCGAATTCCAGGAACCCATAGAAGATCGTGGGTACGAAGATGCCGTGATCGCGTGCTTCGACACGGACACGACCTGGAACCTCCACGTCGACAAGAAGCTCCGTCACGATCTGCCAGATGGGTCGGCGCGAGTGAAGATTCTCGGCGCACCGGGTGCCTACGAGGTCGACTGGTGGAGTCCGGAGCCGGGTGATGAGTGGGAGCCGGTCGAACGTGGTGAGTTCGACGACGTCGACGAGCCGGACGAGGTGTCGCATCTGGCGTAGAGGAATTCGATTTCTCGGCGATTACGTGGTCGTTGTTGTTGCGCCGGCGATGGGTGCCGGCGCACACGTGCCGGAGAGTATTGATGTCGACACGGAGTCAACTCCGATTCGTTCAACGAGTCGAACCGAATTCCAAAACAGATGAGCCGAACGCCTATGACCGGATCGCGCAAGTCTACCGACACTCCGACGGATATCCTTCGAGTGTCCTTCGAGATTTAGTCCAGTTGAAACAGCTCCTCGATGAAACGCGAGCGGAGCGAGGACCATCGTACACAGCAGCCGTCTTCGTGTTTCTCGGGAAGCTCCGAACGATGGATCTGTACGTGGATGAAGGCCGTGATCGAAGTATCGATGCTGACCAACCGGAGGATCTGTTGGATCCGTCCAACATGGAGCATCTGGATCAGCCGCTGTTTCTCCTCGGTCACGGCGTCGAAAATCCAGCGGACGGCATTCACGGTGACGAGGAGTACCTCTACGTCGTGGAACTGCCGACACAGAATCCATTCGACGAACCCGCCGAGTGGACCGTCAAAGTAAGCGCTCACAACGGCTTTCCTCGATGGGACGGACCGACTGAGGAAGCCTTCGAACGAGCCACGTGGCAGTTCCGCGGATCCCTGAAGAACGCATTCGGAGAGCTCGCTGTCGAAACCAGATAGTCAAGTAGAATCCAGAAACATATTTATACGATTTAGCTCTAGGGAATACATAGATGATTACGAAGGCCGGACTCGCTGTCATTGACGTACTTAGCACCGGCCGGGAGGCGACTCCAGAGGTACTCGCGATGGAAACCGGATATTCACAGGCCCATCTCTACGACGTACTCGATGAGTTGCTCGCAGCAGGGCTCCTCATGGAGACTCGGGGTCGTAAAAACCAGCGGCGAGTCCATCTCGCAGATCACTCGGTCACTGAAGCGTATCGGACGCTACGGTCGGGACTCGGCCACGTTGACTGGGGTGACCTTCTCTCGCCAGCCACACTTCGGGTGTGCTGGTATCTCGACGAACCGCGTCGCGTCACCAATATCGCAGAACGACTCGGGATGAGCCGACAAGGCGTCCATAATGCGTTGTCACCGCTCAAACATCGAGCAATGCTGTCACCGTCCGGCCCCGAGTACGCCTTGAGTGAGGATCTCTCACCACTACTGGCGTTCGCTCGTGCCGTCGTGACACACGAGCACCGATCGCGAGTCCGGGAACTCGCCCCGAGTGCGACGGTTGAGTGGTGCGATCCGAAGCGAGCCCTCGTCCGTGTACAGACAGCCGAGGATACGGACGCATTACAGACAGCCCCTGACTGGCGGCTGACCGGGCTCGCTCGATTTGAGAAGTACGGCCTGCAGTTCTTCCTCGCAGGCGAACCCGCGTTCTGGTATGCCCCTGATGAAGCACTCTCTCCTGCCGAGGTGGTGTGCCACACGCTCGTCCTCGATAGCGGGTCCCGTCGCGTCAGCTATGCAATGCTCCTGATCGAGAAGGAGGACATCGATCGGGAAACGCTCACCGAGACTGCGCAATGGTACGACTTGGAGTCCGAAATTAGTGCGATGTATCGGCCACTTCAGGGCGAGTTCGATGTCTCAGAGGAATCCCCTGTCGTCCTTCCGAGTGAATCAGAATTTATGGCACTCAAAGACCAGTATGGTGTCGCATGACCGCGTTTACAGGCGGAGAGGCGATCAAATCGTTTCTCGAAGAGTTCGACAGCTGGTTGTCGGAGTCCGTAACAGTATATCTCCTCGGTGGGTCTGCGATGACGGCTCGAGGCTTAAAGGACCAGACCGAGGATATCGATCTCGCGCTCGGAGTTGTTTCCGAGTTCGAGCACGTCTATCAGACACTCCAGTCACAAGGATTCACCGTCGTCGACGAGCCAACTGAGTCGTTCGAGGGTGTGGGTAAAACCATCGAACTGCATCATGAAGACCGTGGCTTCCAGATCGATATCTTCGAACAGCAGGTCGTCGGGAAGGTGTGGATCACCGATCGAATGCACGACCGAGCTGAAGAGTTCTGGGTCGGCCATCACGTGACGGCATGCGTTCTCTCTGATGAGGATATGTTTCTGCTGAAGGCAGTTTCCGGCGGGGATCTGGCGAGTGGCCGCCGGCGTGATATCGAGGACATGCGGACGTACGCTCAACGAGGGTTGGACTACGAAGTGATTCTAATCGAGATCGATGAGCAGCGACCCTTTAACACCGGTACGACTGAAACACGACAGATCCGTGACCGCTCACACCCGTTGTTTGCGATCGAGATGGCGGTAGATTCACTCTCCGGGCTTCCGAACATGTTCACCACCCGTATCGCAGAGTTCGCGACGGAGTTCGAGGTCGAATATACCGTTCTGGGGGCTGTCGAAGATGGGATCAACGATCTTGAGGCAATCCGAGAGCGAGTCCTCTCGAATGTGCGGGCGCTTTCAAACGAACAAAAAGACGCCGTCGACGACGCGATTGATCGACTGGTCGCAAAGCAGATTCTCGAGCACGAAGGGGAGACGATTGGAGTTCGGTGAGCAGAACCTCTGTGAGAAGCACAATACACCCGCATCCGGTGCGCTGACAGTGCCCACAGTGATCGCTTGCAAATCTACCGGACTGGATCCTTCGTTCCGTTTTTTAACCCCCGAGAGGGGTGTGGGGGTCATCGGCCCTCCCGCGAAACATCGATGAACGCGAACGAACCACCAACACCCTCAGAAGGAGTACAGTCAGAACAGTTCGCTCAGAACTACCGAAAGACAGTTGAATACGTCGGCTTTCGTGTTGACGGCAACACCGTCGTCCTGAACCTCTCGGAGCATCGGCGGCTCTCCCTCAAGCGGAGCCTCCAACTCGTCAATCACAGTCCGGGTGGCTTCGAGTGGGGATATATCGGAAGCGGGCCCGCACAGCTCGCCTGTGCGCTCCTCCTCGACTATTACGACGACGAGCAGTTCGTGCGAGAGCATTACATCGAATTCCAGAATCAGGTGATCAGTCATCTAGAGTGTGTCGGACCCGCGGAGTGCTGGCACCTCACCGGAGAGGAGATCGACGCCGCACTCAGAGCCATCACCGACGACGTCGTCCCCGTTCCGGACGGTGGTCTTCCGGCGCCGTCGTTGCCCGAGAACTGGCGGACTGTTTCCCGACCCGATCGACAAGTGTTCCAGCGGAATGATCGCGACCATTACATCGTTCTCGGAGAGGGTGTCGGCGAGTGGCTCATCATCCTGTGTAGCCAGGGAGATCAAGCCTATCCGGCCCCGTTGGCGAGTCGGACGGTTCGGGTCGACACCGATATTGACCAAGCCATCCGCGACCTCGCGGAGGAGAGCAACGACCTCATCCCGCCGACGATGAGGGAGGACTGATGGAGATCCTTCGGTTGTCGCGAGCCACTCACCAGCTCGTCGATCGCGGTATCGAGGCGCTCCCTAACTTGACTGTTTGTGATTCTACAAACCACTAATTTTCAAACATGAATTTGAATCAGATCTATCTACGCACGGGTTGTGCTCGATGAATTGGCAACAGTTCGATTATGAAGAGGAGTTCTTCGGAGTAAGGATACCAGTATCTGCTCCGAAAATGACGCTGCTATTCCCACATTTTAATCCGAGTTTGGAATAAAACAACTGAACGCCTTTCACTCCACGCCTCCAAAAATGGTGTATGGAAGACGAGACGGTTCGAGTTTGGTTAGTTGAGCGGACATACTCTGACGACGAACAGAACTTGATCATCCTTGTCTACGCGACACCTGATGGAGAGCAATATTTCAGAAAGGAACGCGCTCTCACGAGTTTCACCGATATGCGCGACACAACAGCTGCACTGGCTGTCAATCCCGAAAACTTAGGGACTGTTGATGATGAAGCCGAGCGGGAACAATATGCAACCGAGGCGATTCGAATGGCCGAAAACCACGATCCTGACGATCCCATCTAATTATTCGATGGTACATATGATTCGGTCAAAGAGCAACACAGATTGACCATAGGTAGAATACCGGTGTGTTTTGATGATGGAAAGCCTCCCAACCCGTATGAGAGAGCTCGTCTTTGCCCTCGACTACGAACCCGGGAGGAACACGCTTGCGGACGTTCTCGCTGACCATCCCGATGCTCGCGTCCGGTCACTATCTCTTCACGCTACAGCAGAGAGTCTCTGGCGCGTCGATCATGCCACTGGCTCATCAGAAGCCCTTCCCGCAATTGAGGATGCGGTTCTCACAGCCGACTACTATGCAGACTGTCTCGCCGCCAATCCGTGTGGTGCAGAGTCCGAAACACAAGTTCTTGATCGAACAGACGATACGCTCGTCCTCTACACGTACTGGCAGCGAACACAAGTCTGCGAATCTATCCCGCATCTCGCGCTTGAACACCTCGGTGACGGACTCCTCTTCGAAACCCAGCATGAACAGCGCCGCCACACATGGCGAATCATCCACCCAGAGGGTGCAGCCATCCACGGCTTCTTCGACGCACTGCACGCAGAACTCCCTTCCGAGATTGATGTTGAAATGCTCAGCCTCACAGGCCTCTCCCCTCCGACTACTACCAGATTCAACGTTGATGATATGTTGACTAATAAGCAACGAGAAGCGCTGACCGCCGCTGTTGAGCACGGATATTACAAGACCCCTCGGGAGACTAATCTCGGGGAGCTTGCTGAAAAACTCGATATGCCGCGATCAACGCTTACGTATCGGGTACGGCGAGCTGAAGCCCAGATAATCAAACAACTCACAACCAATGAAACCGCCATGGATATGACTCGTTCATCGTAATTGGTATGCTCTAAACTACATTTGGAATATTCCAAATTAAGTCTTATTCTGATCGTCCTCCTTTTACTGGTATGAGAGATTCAGATAACGAGGACGAAGGACACGCTCAGTGGAGCGGACCGTGGTACCTCTTCCCTCCAATTCGGAATGCGCTTCTTGCTGCTGTGATAGCTGTTCTCACGTTTACGTTCGGCTTCTTGAATTACCTTCCAGCGATAGCGGAAAACGGCCTGTACGCGGTAGCAATGGTGCTTGGAGGGTTCCACTGGGCGCGAGAAGGAATCGAGGAGCTCGTTGGAGAACACGAAATCGATATCGAGATTTTGATGTTAGCCGCCACCGGTGGCGCAGTCTTCTTCGGCCTCTGGGAGGAGGCAGCCATCCTCGCTATCCTGTACGGCGCTGCCGAAGGCGTCGAAGAATACACGTTCGTCCGGACACGCGCCTCAATCCGGAGTTTGCTTGATCTCGCACCCGAAGAAGCTCGCCTGGTCACAAATGGCAGCACACGAATGGTTCCAGCACGAGAGTTAGATATCGGTGATGTTTTTCGGGTCAAGCCTGGGGAATCAGTTCCAACTGATGGACGTATTGTCGATGGGCGTTCCACGGTTGATCAGGCGGCAGTCACCGGTGAATCTACGGCTGTCGATAAGCGAGAAGGCGATGAGGTGTTTGCTGGCTCTGTAAACCAGGAGGGTGTCCTCGAAGTGGAAGCCACCACGACATTCGAGGATAATACGCTTTCAAAGATGATCCATCTCGTTGAGGAGGCGCAAGAAGAGAAAGGGAAATCTCAGCTGTTCATTGAGAAGTTCGGTGGTGTCTATTCACCGCTCGTTCTCTTGGTCGCGCTCGGGCTCATGGGTGCGCCGTTCATTGCTGGCCTTCCGGGCTACTGGGCGGAACGTGCTATTGTCCTGCTTGTCGCGGCAGCACCCTGTGCCTTAGTCATGTCAACCCCGATTGCCATTGCCTCCGGAATCGGTCGAGCGGGTCGAGAAGGAGTACTGGTCAAGGGTGGTATTCATCTTGAAAACTTAGGGAAAATCGAAGCAATTGCGTTCGATAAGACCGGGACGCTGACTCGGGGCGAGCCGGTGGTCACGGACGTCGTTGCGTATGAGGGAACCGAAGATGATGTCCTGAGACAAGCGGCGAGTGTGGAGCAGTACTCTGAACACCATCTTGGTGAAGCGATCATGAATGCTGCTGCTGAACGCGGAATTCAACACACTGAGGCGTCTGAATTCAGTTCAATAACGGGATACGGGGCGCAAGCTCAACTCATCGAGGAGACCGTTTACGTTGGGAAACCAGGGCTTTTCGAACGATTCAATCATGACGTGGATGGGATTGCAGAAGCCGAGGAGCTTCAAAAAGAAGGGAAGACGGTTGTCCTTGTTGGGACACCGGAACGAATCATGGGAGTAATTGCGCTTCGTGATGAGCCGCGACCAGAAGCGAAAGGCGTCATTCAGGAACTTCACGAGAGAGACGTTGAGGTGTTGATGCTGACGGGGGATAATAAGGAAACGGCGCAAGCAATCGCGACAGAACTCGGTATTGACGATGTTCGAGCCGATTTAAAGCCAGAAGAGAAGGTCGAAGCGGTCAAAGAACTCACCACGAAGTACGGGGCAGTCGCCATGGTGGGTGACGGAATCAATGATGCGCCAGCATTGGCCCAAGCAACGGTCGGGATCGCCATGGGGACTGCGGGGACAGATGCTGCGATTGAGGCGGCTGATATCGCACTGATGGCGGATGACATCACGAAAGTGACGTACGCACTGTCACTCGGACAACGAGCACAGCGGATTAGCCGTCAAAACATCGTGTTCTCACTACTCGTACTAGCTGTACTCATTCCAGGTGCAGTACTTGGTGTGATCGGAATCGTCGGGGCCGTAATCGCCCATGAAGGGTCTGAATTATTGGCGATTGGGAACGGGTTGCGAGTGAGACGAGGGTGATACTGGGTCGGATTTTTTGGAATCGTAGCTGATGTTCGGGTAAAACATGATTCTGGAAATTCGGAAATGACACGCTTCCATTTATTACTGCTAATACTGTGTCGACACCCGAACCTATGATTACCGATGCGCGCGTCTTGCAGCCTGAATTCATTCCACGAGAAGTCCAGCATCGAGACGCGGAGGTCAACTACCTCTCCAATGTCCTCAACCCGATAACTAACGGAGGGCGTGCTGATCCTGCGTTATTGCACGGTCCGTCCGGTGTAGGGAAAACGTGCATCGCCCAGATCCGCGCACTTCACTGCTGGGAGGCTCACCCGTGGGTCCCGAATCCCGAGCAGGTCCGGCTCCGGCAGTCCGCCGCCGAGTAGCAACGAACTCCGACTACACCCTCGCCTCGGAACCCGTGTTAACCAACAGTCAACCGCTCTCCAGTCCAGATGTTGGTTAACGAGGTGTCGTTTTTTGCGCCCGGCAGAGGGGCGCAGGGCGCGAGACGACGCAGTCGCCCGTCGACGAGCGTTCCTGATTCGAGGTGACTGAAATGAAAGACCCAGAGTCCAGAACCATCTTCGCTGGCGTCGATGGACGTACCGACACCGAACTGCCCGAGTGGTATCAGCAGCGGCGAGCGGGCATAGAACCCGTTACATTCGCCGAGGCGGTCCGTGACCTTCCGCAGGCCGTCGAAACCACCGTGGCCTACCAGAACCCCTACACCGACGAGTGGGTCGAGACGGAGCGATTCAATGCCCTCGTCGAACCGGGTCGGGCTCGTACGCAGGCCCGTGATGGGGATGCAGAAACGGATCCCCTCTTCCACGTCCCGACAAATTCGTACTCGGTAATCAACCCAGTCGACGTGTACGGCCCGCTAGAAGAGGTCCTTCGCGAGGAGACCATCGATGGAGCACCGCTGGGCGACGTGATGTTCGGAGAGATGCGATGCTACCGAGGCGGGGGTGAGGTCCACATGGACATTATGTTCGATGGTCTCGAGGTCCGCCTCCCCGGCCGATCGGACCCGATCACGATGGGTGTCACGTCGGGCTACGACTTCTTCGGCGAGCATGCGGTCTACGTGGAGGGTTTCGCTCAGGACGGCTACTGTTCGAACACGATGCGCTCGCTCACCGACAAGGAGGTCATCAAGCACGTCGGCGACGTGGGGAACTTCCGGACGTGGTGGGAGGAGATCCTCGCGCAGGTCGAACTCGTCGCCGACGATCTCTTCGAGTTCATCAGGGATGCCCAAGACATCGAGCTCGATTTCTCGGAGCTTCCGTTCACCGTTACGGAGTTCTACAGCCTGCTGGGCTTCCCTGACTACTTGGCCGAGCGCGCCGCGAGCGATGCGGAAGCAAATTCGGTCTCACCCTTCGAGATCGACATGTGGACGCTACATTCCGGCGCGACGTACGCGCTCACCCACTTCTTCCAGGGGAAAGAGGGGGCGTCGCTGGACGGCTACGTTCGTACGGCCAACGACATCCTATTCAACCCGGAGGGAACCATCGAGCGCGTCGAACGAGCCTACGAGGAGCAGCTGGAGGCGGACGGAGACGACGGATCGCAGGCGCCGCTGGCCGGCGAACGAGCGCTGGCGAGCATCGAGCGGGTCAGAAACGATCTGCAGGAGAAGGTCGACCAGTTCGAAGAGCGTGAGGATGCTCTCCGCGAGCGATTCCAGGCCGCGTTGAGCTGAATTGGCTGGGCAGGACAGCTTTTTTTGAGGCGTTCGTCATTCGGTGTCGCCACGCGTGCATAGGCCTCGTATTCGTCGGGGATTCCACCAGAGACCATGAAACCCAGCAGCAAAACCCGGCAAGGAGACCGCCCACGAGATACGCGACCGCGCGACCGATCTGCGTCGGCCTTCCCTTGGGTGCGAACAGATGTACTCCGGCCAGAACTGCGACGCTCAGCGGAATCACCAAGAGTCAGCTGAGCTGTTGGGAGGCGAGCCACCCGAAGACGAGGCCGCCAAAGAGCGCGAGAAGCGTCTCCGGTAGCCTCGAGAGTCAGTGGGGTTCTGTCATCGGAGATCACCCAGAGAGATCTGCGCGTTTGAGGAACTGGGCGTTGATCGCGACGATGACCGTACTCGCGGACATCAACACGGCACCCACGGCCGGCGAGAGCAAGATCCCGATCGGCGCAAGAACGCCCGCTGCCAGCGGCAACGCGAACACGTTGTAGCCGGCTGCCCAGACGAGGTTCTCCTGCATCTTCCGGTAGCTCTTGCGACTCAACCGGACGAGTTTCACCACGTCCCGCGGGTCGTTTTCAACGAGGACGACGTCGGCCGCTTCGACGGCGACGTCCGTTCCGGAACCGATCGCGATGCCCACGTCCGAACGGGTCAACGCAGGGGCGTCGTTGACACCATCGCCGACCATCGCTACGAGATTGCCCTGTTCTTGCAGCTCGATGATCTTCTTGTCCTTGTCGTCGGGCAACACCTCCGCGAAGTACGTGTCAATGCCGAGTTCTTCGGAGACGGCGCGAGCGACATCTTCGCTATCGCCGGTCAGCATCGCCACCTCGACACCCATCGCGTGAAGCGCGTCGATCGCCTCGCGGCTCTCCTCGCGAATGACGTCCGCGAGGGCAACCGCCCCGATTGCCTCGCCGTCGCGGATCAGATAGACAACGCCCTGTCCGCGTTCGCCGGCCTCGTCGCTGAACGCCTTGAGCTCATCACTGGGATCGACGTCGAGGTGGCGAAGCAGGTTCGGGCCACCGACGTACACCGTCTCCCCATCTTGTCCACCGCTCGCCTCCGCGTCGGGAAGGGCAGCGGCTTCCAGCTCGACGGTCGCACGGACGCCCCGACCCTTCAGCGCCTCGAAGCCGTGGGCGTCGGGGACGTCCAGTTCCCGCTCCCGGGCGGCGTCTCGGATCGCTTCGGCGATCATGTGTTCGGAGTCGCTCTCGACGGCCGCCATCAGCGAAAGGACGTCATCCTCATCCCAGTCAGTCGTCGTCTCGACGTCAACGATGCCTTGCTCGCCTTTGGTGAGCGTGCCTGTCTTGTCGAAGACGATGGTATCGAGGTTGCGGGCCTCCTCCATCGCGATCCGATCCCGAATAAGCATCCCGTTGTTGGCGGCCATCGTCGTGTTAATCGCGACCACCAGCGGGACGGCGAGGCCGAGTGCGTGCGGACACGCGATGACGAGTACCGTGACGACACGTTCGACGACCGGCAGCCCGAAGCCGACCGCGATCGTCCACGCCACGGCGGTGAGCGCGGCGACGCCGAGGGCGGCGTAGAACAGCCATCCTGCTGCCCTGTCGGCGAGCACCTGCGTGCGCGACTTGCTCTGTTGGGCTTCCTCAACCAGTCGCACGATCCCCGACAAGGTCGTCTCGTCACCCGTCGCGGTCACGCGAACACGCAGACTGCCGTCGCCGTTGGTCGTCCCACCGATCACCTCGTCGCCCGGCTCCTTCCCAACGGGACGAGACTCACCGGTGATCATCGCCTCGTTGACGTTGGACTCGCCCTCTTCGACGATGCCATCGGCCGGAACGTTCGCCCCCGGCCGGACGAGCACGAGATCATCAGCCGCTAGCTCGTCGACGGGAACGTCCTCAGTGTCGCCGCTCTCCGTGATACGCTCGGCCGTGTCGGGCATCAATTCAGCCAGCTCGTCCAGCGCGCCCGACGCTCGACGGACGCTGCGCATCTCGATCCAGTGACCGAGCAGGAAGATGACGACCAGCGTCACGAGCTCCCAGAAGAACGGCTCGCCGATATCGAAGGCGACGGCAGCCGCGCTGTAGACGAACGCGACGGTTATCGCCAGCGAGATCAACAGCATCATCCCTGGTTCGCGTTTGCGGGCCTCGGCAGCCCCCATCCGGAGGAATGGGATCCCGCCGTAGAGGAATACGAGCGTGCCGAGTACCGGGCCGACGAGCACGCTTCCTGGGAACGTCGGTGCGGTGAACCCAAACCACTCCTGTAGCATCGGACTATACGCTAACACCGGTATCGCGAGGACGAAGCTGACGAAGAACCGCCGTTTGAACATCTCCTCGTGGCCGGAGTGGTCGACGTGAGCGCCGTGGTCGTGGTCGTGGTCGTCCGCGTGTGCGTCGTGATCGTGATGGGGCGCGTGCCCGTCTTCTGCATCGGGTTCCGCCTCGTGACGAGCGGTGTATTCGGCGTCCGTCTCTTCCAACCGCTCGTCGTCGGTCTCGTCTTCGACGTTCAGATTACAGACTCGACAACAAGGACAACGCCGATCCGTCAATCGCTCGTCGGGTTCCTGTGAGTCTGGAGCATGCTCTTCGGTGTGGCCGTCGTGTTCGTGGCTGTGGTCGGACATTGAGCTTGACTCACCTACTCATCTCGCCGGAGGCGTTCTCTTCGCTGCTCAAACTCCTCCTCGGAGAGATCGCCACGAGCGTACGCGAGTCGTAGCTCTTCGATCGCTTCGTCCGTTCGGTATCCATCCTGCGAACGAATCGTCCTGACTAACAAGTACCCACCCCCAAGGACGATTAGAAGGAAAAACGCCCACATGAGTAGCCACGACCACCACATTCCGCCAGTGCCGTTCCAATCACCCATATGGCCCCAACCGACCATTCCCATCATCGGCATCGCGAGGAGCATCATGAGAAACGGGACGATAAGAACGATGGCAACGATGATCAGTAGCGTGCGTGCGAGTGGATCTGTGGTTGACATATAAACCGATTTGCTCCGAGTAGTCATAATAGCTGGCCTGATTTGCCGGATGACGCCAAGAATGCCGTTGGTACAAGAAGTTTGACGACCTGTTTGGGGACACCAGAGCCGGAGTTTCTTCTGGAACATTTCAAGCCGTGAGTAAAATCAAGTAGTGGGTACGCGTAGGATGAGATCGAGCGATGTACGATCGACTTCTGCTGCCGACGGACATGAGTCCCGGTGTTGACCGTGCAATCGACCACGCAATTGACGCTGCTCAACGGTACGATGCGGAGTTACACGTCCTCTACGTCGTTGATTCGGAGGCATACAGCTCGTACCCCGGCGACGAATACGTCCACGAATTCGAGGGGTTAGAAAAGGCTCTCGAACAGGCCGGACAGGATGCCGTCGAAGAGATCACCGACCGAGCGAAAAACGAGGGTGTCGAGACGGAACCGATCATCCGTCACGGCGTCCCGCACGCTGAAATCCTCCAGTATATCGACGAGGCGAACATCGACCTGACCGTAATCGGTTCGAAGAACCGATCCGGTGAGTACCGGCGATTACTCGGAAGTGTTGCCGAGCGGGTCGCCAATATGGCAGAGCGACCAGTGACGATCGTCAAAACGCCGGTCGAGGAGGAGTAATCGAGCGAAACCAACCGAAGACACTTTTCCTCGTTCAGAAGAACGCTTCACAAGACAGCGAGAATCGATTACAGATATGCCTCTGGAGAATCTTGGAATTGTGTTCGTGAATCGTCGCTTTCGAAGTAGTAGATCGATTCGTCGTGAACCGTACAGTAATCGGCGTTCTTGACCGTGATGTCGGTTCCGGTAACCGGGTCTTCCACGACGCGATCGCCGGGAGCGCCTTTTCTGCCTCTCATAAGTAATGCGAGGAACCCTGCACCGATCAAGAGGAATATCACGTTCAGGATCGTCACGGGTTCGAAGCCGAGAATCGTCACGCCCTCTCCCGTTGGTTCTAATGTGGTATCGGGAATGAGACCGACCGCAGCGAACAGGTAATACACGATGAACCCGGTCGTCGCCATCGACACGAAGAGGATGATGGAAATACGCGTCCCGATTTTCTTCCCCCAAATCTTCCGGTAGATACGAATTAACTGCGGGACGATCAGGTCGGCGTACAGGAACGCGATGACACCCGCGAAGGCGAACCCCGAACCCCACAGTACCGCAGCGAGCGGGACGTTCCCCATCGAGCCGACGAACGTCGCCACCGAGATGAGCGGCCCGAGCACGCTGTTGTAGGCGACCTGCGTCACGCCCGCGCCGCCGCCCTCGAACAGGAGCGTCCAGATGGTCTGGGGAACGGCGGCTGCGACGAGTCCCGCCAACAGGAAACCGATCGCCAGCTCCTTCCAGAGCATCTTGAGATCCTTCTTCGTCTGGTTCGCGGCTTCGACCCACCCGTTCACCGACGTGATCTTCTCCTTCCAAGACGTCGTGTGCGTGTCCGGGTTCTGCTCGAAGAGTCGTTTACATCCCTCCGAGCAGAAGTAGACCGTCTCGTTTTTGTGTTCGACTGGCTGTGTTGAATCACTAGATGGCGGTGGAATGGTTCGCTAAATCGAAGGTCTTGAAGCGGGAGACTTCAGTTGTTCATGACCCAAATCTCCCGCTTCATTGGGGAAGTTGTGCCGGTTGCTCAAAACGTTACTGGCGATGGAGACGAATCCGCCGCTCCGAAAGGTGGCGGCGGATTCGCCGACTATGCCCTTGTTTCCCTGCATTGTCTGCGGATTTACCTCGATACGTCTTACCGGATGACGATTGACCTGCTGAAAGAGATGCCACAAATAACCGGGGAGATCGGCCTCAGCGCGGCCGATCTCCCCTCTCCATCCACGCTATGTAAAGCGTTCGACCGGATCAGTATGAGCGTCTGCCGAGTGCTGCTGCGCCAGTCGGCGCAGCTGCACGATCCCTCGGAACACGGTGCTGTTGACGCAACATTCTACGAACGATCTGCCGCGAGCCGCCACTACTGTCAGCGAATAAGCTACCGCGTTCAGAAGCTCAAAGTCACGAAACTCGTCGATACAGAGTCCCAAGCCGTCCTTGACGTACACTGCTCAACGAACCGAGAAGGAAGCGATGCAGACTTGGCTGAGCAGATCGCCCGCCGGAATGCGGGCGATCTGCGGTCCCTCGCCGCCGATAAGGGCTACGACAAACAATCACTCCGCAAAGCGCTACGCGATCTCGACATTAGACCGCTGATCAAACATCGTATCTTCGCGTCCTACGATCACGCGCACAACGCCAGAATCGACGAACAACGCTACAATCAGCGGTCTATGACTGAAACCGTGAATTCGGCTGTCAAGCGCTCGCTCGGCTTCGCCGTGCGAGCGCGGTCCTGGTTCCGTGAATTCCGAGAAATCGCCCTGATGTGTGTCGTCTATAACATCAAGCGAGCCGTGAAACAGTGAGTTCCACCGCCTTATGGCGATTCAACACGGCCGTTCGACTGGAATCCCGTTTTCGCGGTTGAGACGCATCTTACAGACCGGATCCGTAACGACCGGCTGTTCCTCCTCGAGGAGCCGTTCTCTGGCCTGTTGGGTTTCGTCGTATGGGATCCAGAGGTGGACGAGAACGATCGCGATCAGGATGAAGATCGGCGCGCCGACCGCCTGCGCGACCGCGAACTCCCAGCCCAACAACGCCCAGATGACGAACGTCAGCCCGATGACGAAGTTCGTCGAGGCAATCTTGAACGCGACGGCCGGAATGATGTGTGCCCCTTTCTTGAACAGCGTTTTCGTCGCGGCGATGTCCCCGAACGAGCAGGAGGTCGAGGCGGTACCGAAACCCATCGCATAGAGGACGGATTTCAGATCGGGCTCACCCATGTAGTTGACCATCCCTTCTTTGGAGACGAACGCTTGGATCGCGCCTGAGATCATAAATCCGAGTAACAGGGCCCACAGCGCCTGCCACAGGAAGTCACCTGCAAGGACGACTCCCTCCGCGATCGTCGTCAGTATCTCCCAAATCATCTGTCAGCACCCTCCAGTAGCCAGTTGATAGTGACAGTCTCTATCCAGCCCATCGCAATTCGTTGCGGCGTTTTGATTGATCTTCGCGTAGTGATCATGGTTTCACGAACGCATTCTTGATCGCTGTTGATCCACGGACGAGTCCCTCCCTCCGTCTATGTACGAGCCGTCCACGAACGAATGGACGAACTGGCGTCACGCCAATCGACATCCGTTCGAGTTCGACGATATCGAGTTCCTCCACCTGAGCGAATAGTGATGGCGTTCGACGTGTCAAATGACAGCCGCCGGCGACCGTCTTCCAGAGCGGTGCGAGCACGCCCTGTAGTCGCCGTCGCCACCCGTCATCGGCGAGGTGTTCGAGAAACCGGAACTCGCCACCCGGTTTGAGGACGCGAACGACTTCATTGATTGCCGTCTCGACGTTGGGAATCGTACAGAACACCATCGAAGCGATGACGATGTCGAACGAGTCGTCAGCATAGGGCAACGACTTGGCCACACCGGATCGGATTTCGACGTCCAGATCGAGCCTCTCGGCTCGGTTCTGTGCTTGTTTTCGCATGTGGGGATCAGGCTCGATAGCAGAAACGTCGAAAAAGTACTCAGAGCTGACGGCTTCGGCGAAGTACGGAAACATCGCTCCGGTACCTGCCCCGAGATCAAGAACGCGTCCCTCGAGATTCTCCACGAGATACTCACGATGGTGACGGAGTATTATGCGCTCTACGAGCCGCGTCGCCGGATCGTATATCGCAGCGAACAACCGATGAGAGGGAGCTTCGGTCACGGATAAATGCACCTCATTTCGAAATCCCAGCGAGTTGGTCGTACGCCCATACGAACGGCCGGAACGGTAGGAAGACGTAGTCGTCGTGGGGATCCCACTTCATGAACGCGAGGCTGTTCGAGACGACCGAGACGCTGGAGGCGGCCATCGCGATCCCCGCCAAGGCGGGATTGAGCAATCCGAGCGACGCGATCGGGATCAGCGTCGCGTTGTAGGCGAACGCCCAGAACAGGTTCTGGCGCACCTTCGAGATCGTCGCGTCGGCGATCCGCATCGCCTTGATCACGTCGATCGGGTCGTCCCGCATCAGCGTGATGTCGCCGCTCTCGATGGCCACGTCCGTTCCCGAGCCGATCGCGACGCCGACGTGCGCGGTGGTCAACGCGGGGGCGTCGTTAACCCCGTCGCCGACCATGATGGCTCGCGAGCCGTCTGCCTGAATCGCGTCGATCTCGTCGGCTTTGTCCTCGGGAAGCACTTCGGCGTGAACGTTCTCCTCAGGGATGCCAAGCTGCTCGCCGATCGCCCGCCCGGTACGCTCGTTGTCGCCGGTCAGCATCATCACTTCGTAGCCGCGCCGGTGAAGTTCGGCGACCGTCTCCTTGGCACTCTCGCGAACCGTGTCGGCGTTCGCAACGACGCCGAGGAGTTCGCCGTCAAGGGCGACGAGCATCGCCGTCTTCCCGTCACGCTCGAGCTGTTCCATCGTTTTCTCAACGGGAGCCGGGTCGATGTCGTTGTCCCGCATGAGCTTCCGATTCCCGACCAGCACGTCTCCCTGAGGAATTTCTGCCCGAATGCCGTGGCCGGGAACGTTCTCGAACGCCGTCGGTTCTTCGAGCCGCAGATCGCGTTCCGCTGCCCCCTCGACGATCGCCTGCGCGAGCGGATGTTCGGATCCCGATTCGGCGCTTGCCGCAACGGAGAGAACGAACGCTTCGTCCGCAATCGTCTCCTCTTGGACGACTCCACCGTCGGCGATCCCCGAGCCGCCGTCAGTTCCAACCGCTTCGTCGATCGGAACGACGTCGGTCAGTCGCATCTCGCCGTGGGTGAGCGTCCCCGTCTTGTCGAAGACCACGACGTCGATGCCGCGGGCCTTCTCGAGGATGTCTGCACCCTTGTATAGGACACCGTTTTTCGCCGAGATCGTCGAGCCGACCATCGTCGCCATCGGCGTCGCCAGCCCCAGCGCACAGGGACACGCGATCAGGATCGCCGATGCGAGGACGACGATACTGAATTCGAACACGGGAACGCCGCCCGCGACGGGGCCGCCACCGACCGGTTCGAGCAGCGGAATCCACGACCCGAGCGACGCGGAGACGCCGTGGAGGGCTTCGGGGAAGACCAGCCATAGAATCGACCACAAAACCGCGTTGGCGATCACCGCCGGGACGAAGTAGGCGGTGAACTTGTCCACCAGTCGCTGGATGTCGGGCTGGCGCGCCTGCGCCTCCTTGACCCGCTGGACAATCTGTTGGATAGCCGTGTCCTCGCCGACGTTCGTCGCTTCGACTAAGAGTACGCCGTTCTCGTTGATCGTGCTCCCGACCACCTGATCGTCCTCACTCTTCTCGACGGGGACGGACTCGCCGGTGACCATCGACTCGTCGACGGCACTCTGTCCGTCGACGACCACACCGTCCGTGGGAATCTTCTCGCCGGGTCGAACCTTCATCACGTCGCCGACCTCGATGTTCTCGATCGGGACGACCTGTTCCTCGCCGTCGACGATGATGGTCGCCTCCGTGGCCTGCATCTCGAGCAGTTCACGGAGCGCCGCGCTGGCACGGGCCTTCGATCGGGCTTCGAGCCAGACGCCGACGTAGATGAACCAGAGGATGATCGCGACCGCCTCGTAGTAGAGGCCGCCGACGATCAGATCGAGCTGGACGGCGGTACTGTAGAGATAGCCAGCGGAGGTACCGACGGCGACAAGCGTGTCCATGTTCGCCTGCCGGTTATTGACCAGCGACTTGTACGCGCCCTTGAGAAAGTGCCAGCCCAACGTTGCCATCAGACCGGTCGCGAGGACGAACTCGTACCAGCCGGTGTTGATCCCGAGGATGGTCTCCGGCAAAAAGCCCGGATAGAACATATCGACCATCACCAACAGGAACGGTGACGCCAAGATCCCGCCGATGATGACCCACTTGCGCTTCGTTCGGAGTTCGCGCTCGACGGCGCTCTCCCGTTCTTCGGTCAGGTCGTCGCCGTGCTCGTCGACTTGGCGATCCGGTTCGTAGCCGGCGTCTTCGATCGCGTCGTAGATCGCCGACAGCGACGTGTCGTGTGGGTTGAACGCGACGGTCGCCTCGTCAGTCGCGAAGTTGACGTCGGCGTCGAGGACGCCCGGCACGTTCTCGATCGCCTCGGCGTTCGTCTCCGCACACGTCGCACACGTCATCCCCGCGATCCCGATGGTCGTCTTCGTCCGATCGGGTTCGTAGCCGGCATCCTCGATCGCGCTGTAGATTTCATCGAGGACGACCTCGTCGGGTTCGTATTTGAGGGTCGCTTCGTCGGTCGCGAAGTTGACGTCGACCGACGCCACCCCCTCGAGATCGGCGACGGTATCCTCGATGGTCGAGGCACACGTCGCACAGGACATCCCTCGGATGTCGAGATTGGTTGTTCGGGTGTTCATGCTCGTATTACCCTACGCACCCCATATTTAGGCGATTTGTTGTTTCGAGACAAGGGCTACCGCCCCTCAGAAATTTTCGATTGCAAAGCGTGCTATGCGCCCTCTTCCAAGCGTCGATATCGCTCCTCGAAGCGAGCCAAGCAAGACGGACAGCAGAAGTGATAGATTTCACCGTCGATACGAGTCGTTTCACCTTCGTTGTCGACCGTATTGCTACATTCGGCACAGGTGAGCGCGAACTCGACGCCCTCGACCGATGGCGTCCACTCGACATCGTCGACCAATGTAACGGTGTAATCGATAGGTTCGATCTCGTCGAAAAGCGATTCCACCCACACACGGACGTTCTGTGCTTCGACGCGGGCATAGAACCAGATGTCGCCTTCGGAGGTGACGAAGACGTGCTCGATGCCGTCGGAATCACGAACGCGTTCCCGAGCGGTTTCGTGTGATCCGGGCGGGAGTTCGACTTGGATCAAGACGGGAATACCGGCTCGCAGCTGTGATCGGTCGACATCGATCGTGAAATGGTTGATGATGCCGGCTTCCTGCAACCGCGTGACTCGATCGGAGACGGCTGGCCCCGACAGGTCGACCTCGTCGCCGATTTCGCTGAACGATCGGCGCGCGTTTTCGGCCAACATCGAGAGGATCTTCAGGTCAGTCTCGTCCAAGTTGCGCATAGCCTCACTACTCACGCCGGACACAATAGTGTTCTCGATAATATGCCTTTGATCGGGCGGGTTCAGGTGGTTATATACTTTGGAATTCAAGCAGCAACTCACAAAGAATAGCATCCCCTATATTCAGATGGATATGAGTCAGACAATCACCGTGAAAGGGATGTCCTGTGAACACTGCGAGCAAACGGTCGAGGACGTCCTCGAAGCTCTTGACGGGGTTACATCCGCAACTGCCGACCACGACGCTGAGACAGCGACGGTCGAAGGGACGGCACACTCCGATGTCCTCACTACTGCTGTCGAGGAAGCCGGATACGAAGCAACAGACGCTGAAGCCTGAGATGAATCCATTATGACTCAAACAGAACCCCTGACTCGGACGATACTGTTGGTACTGCTCGGTCTCTTAGCCATCCCGCTAGTGATGATGCTGGTAATGATGCCAATGATGGGCGCGTTCGGCTGGTCGCATATGGGTGGCTGGATGTGGGACAGTTCCGGCGGGTGGGTAACGATGGTGCTGCTGATGGGTATTCCCCTACTCGTCGTGATCGGGATCGGATACCTTGTCTATCAGTCACTCGGAACGGAGACTACCGAGCAAGCAGACGAGGCGGTAGAGGAGCTCCGGCGAGTATATGCACGAGGAGAAATCTCGGATGAAGAATTCGAGAGAAGGCGTAAGAACCTTCGGCAGGATAACAAACCAGCGTAGTCGGAGCCCATAACCACCGTACCGAGAGAGTCAGGTCCGCTGTTCGGCCCACTCGAGAAGTGGTTCGAGTCGTTCCCCGAGTTCGTGCCCATCCTCGGTGAGCGAATACTCTACACGCGGTGGGATTTCGTTGTACTGCGTCCGTGAAACGAGGTTCGTATCTTCGAACTCGTCCAGCCGCTTCGAAATTGTGGACGTACTCGCCGTCGGCAGGTGTTCCTCGATTTCTGCGAATCGTAGCGAGTCGTGTGCGCCGATAATGCTGACGAGCTGCATCGCGTATTTTCGGCTCAATATGTTGATGACACCGGTTAGCGGACAGTAGCATTTGCCGTCGACGTCACAGACTGGGGCTTCTGCGGTGGTATCTGCCATAGCTCTGTAGCCTCCAACTTACTCCATAGCTTTGGACTCCGAAGTATAAACGCTCGCCGTCGTTAAGTACTGGTATTCATGAAGAACGACTCTAAATACGATCTCGTGATTCTCGGCGGTGGCGCCGCAGCCTTCGCTGCAATCACTGAAGCGAGCCGCCGAGATCTTTTAACGGCGATGGTGAACACCGGCCTGCCAATCGGTGGGACGTGCGTGAACGTCGGCTGTGTCCCGAGTAAGCATCTGCTCGCCGTCGCCGAGAGCGGTGCTGCAGCGACGGAGAATCCCTTCGACGCCGTTCGATACCCCGAGGAGCCGACCGTCAACTGGGCCGACGCCCTCGACGGCACCGACGAACTCGTCGAACGGTTCCGGCAGGAGAACTACGTCGACGTCGCCGACCACTTCGAGACCGACATCTACGAGGGCTACGGCCAGCTGGTCGACGACACGACCATCGAGGTCGTCGACGGCGCCGACAAGGGCGCGCGCATCACTGGGGAGAAGGCGCTCGTCGCGGCAGGAAGTTCACCGTGGGCGCCACCCATCGACGGCCTCGACGACGTCGACTACTATACAAGCGAGACCATCCTCGAGGAGCGCGACCTCCCAGGGAGTATCCTGATGCTCGGCGGGGGCTACATCGCGCTTGAGTGGGGTCAGATCCTCCACCGCGTTGGTGTCGACGTGACGATTCTACAGCGCTCCGGTAACGTGCTCTCAGATATGGAAGGTCAGCTCGGCCGGGAGATGCAACGAGCCTTCCACGAGGAGGGAATCGACGTCGTGACCAGTAACGACTTGCAGCAGGTTCAGGATGTAGCTACCGACAGTGGTGCTGACCCTGGTCAGAAGGGCGTCGCTGTGGAGACTGTCATCGAGGGCGAGAAGGGAGCGTTCACCGCAGAGGCGTTATTCGTCGCAACCGGCGTCCAGCCCAACAGCGAGGACATCGGCTTGGAAGCAGTCGGCGTCGAGACCGAATCCGATGGCGCGATTCGCGTCAACGAGCATTTCCAGACGACGAATCCCAACATCTATGCGGCTGGCGACGTGATCGGCGAACCCGAACTGGAGACGGTTGCCGCCAAGGAAGGCAATCACGCTGTCAAGAATGCCTTCGGCGACGAAAGCGTGAGCATTGACTACGACGCCGTCCCGGCAGTCGTCTTCACCAGTCCCGAGGTAGCAACCGTTGGGACAACTGAACGCGAATGTATGGACGAACACGGTACCTGTTCCTGCCGGACGGTTCAGATGGAAGATGTCCCTCGTGCAAAAGCCGTCAAGAACAGGGATGGAGTCGTCCAGGTGGTGAAGCACCACGAGACTGACGATATCGTCGGTGTTCACATGGTCGGCCCACGTGCCGCCGACATGATCATGGAAGCCACACTGGCTGTGAAATTCGGACTGACCGTGGACGACATCATCGATACAGTTCATCCGTTCCCGACATTCTCCGAAGCGTTCAAACAGGCCTGCCAGTCGTTCCGCAGGGACACGTCAACGATGAGTTGCTGTATCGAGTAAGCGTCGGGTTAGAACAAGATCTGTTAGAAAGACCACGTCGCACAGAGTGTTGTTTTGTCGGCCCTCAAGAGGCAGAGGCCTTCTGAGATGGAGACAACTGACGATGGAGAGAATGATGAGTTTCCACCAGAGAAACGTCTAGAAGCACCGAGAACACGCCTAATTGACGCTGGAATCGCGACGATCCCCGATATGGAGACGCTTCGGGAGTGTGTTGCCTACGAGAACGCCCACCAGAATCGGACGCAGATTTTGCGACGGCTCAAGTGGAGAGCCGAGGAGCTACGTGAGAATGAAGAGTAAGCGCCTTTCTTAACCAACAGACTGCGCAGATCTTCAGCGATTGTTGGTTAATTCGCGTTGCCTCGTTTTTCTATTCCCTGGAGGGGTGCGGGGCAGCCAACACCGGCCTCCCGAATCCAGTCATGTCCCTCGATCTGAGTGCTAACGCCAGCACGACTAGCGAAATCGCCACCGCCAGACAAGCTAACCATGTAGCGTTCCTTCATCGAGCGCCGTTTGTCGCCGATGCATTTGCTCTCGGCTTCCTTCCCGGCTTTCGCGAGGACTGTGGGTATCAGACAGGCCAGTACCTGAACCTCAAGATTCCTGTCGGAATGCTCGACAACGACTTCCGAAATCCCGATCTGGATCGATTCGTCGATCGGTTCTTCGAGCACGAGCCACAGGTCGGTGTCATCGGCGACATCTACGAACCTGCTGACGTCGACGACCACGTCGCTGCCGCTCGCGAGATTCAGGGTAGCTACCCCGGGGCCGAACTCATCATCGTCCCGAAGTGCCAAGCGGTGATCGACGAGATTCCCGAGGACATCGTTCTTGGGTATTCGCGTGGCTACGCTGACCGGTTGGCGTACGAGTTCTCCGATCCGACAGACTGGCGCGGCCGTCGTGTCCACATCCTCGGTGGGAGCCCACTCAAACAGTTCGACGTTATCCAGCAGCTGACCCGACCGACGCTCACGGACGACCCGCCGGCCGACATCGTTGGCGTCGACTGGAACGGGATTCATCGAGGCGCGCAGTTCGGCGAGTTCTGGACGGCGAACGGCTGGGACGATAGCGGTCGCGACGCCGATCACGTCACCGTTCGGAAGACGGTGCGCCATAGTCTCGCCCGAATCCGTGAATTCTGGAAATCCCACGGTATCTGGCCTGAATCGACACCGCAAGACGACGGGTTGAACGTTGAGTACGAGGGATCAAAACCAGCTGATCTTGAGCAGGCCGCCTGCACTGAGTGCGGTACGAACGTCTGGCGAACTCGTCGTGGCCCCTATGTCGCCGAATACGATACCGGGGCAGTCTGTGGATACTGTAGCTACGAGTGTTACTTTTCACACCGCCATCGAAACAACCTTGAGGAAATCGCCGGCGAGCAGAGCGTCTACATCCCGCCAGCGTAACGCAGCGTTCTGTTTTTCGAGCCCCGGGAGAGGGCGGAGGCTCGTTCGTGAGTCTTCTCCAGAGGTGAATTCCCGTGAGTCAGCAACAAACTGCAAACGACGTTTCAGTCGATGAGATCCCAATCGATATCTCGAACACCCAATCCGGGGAAATCGAGCCAGCCGAAGTGCCCGCGGAAATCGAGTCGATTACCCATGGTCTAGCGAGCGAGCAGCCGCCGACAAACCCACTGGTCGTTCTCAAGGCGGCTCGCTGGTGGTACATTCATGGTAAGGGCGGATCGGATCCCGCATTCCGGTGGGCCATCGAATGGACGCGTCATCTGGCGACCGAGACGCCTAGTGACGTCGAACGGTTCGACGAGTTCCTCGAGTACCTGGTCACGCTCGGCTTCGCTGACGAAACCCACGAACTCCGGTAACCGAGAGGGCGGTTTTTTGTACGCCCCGAAGGCGTGCGGCGCGTTCTGAACTGCCACAGTCGCAGTAAACTCGATTTGGTGAACATAATGGCTACAACCAGTGACTCGTCGGTCTCCTTCGAAGAGACCGACACGCGATCGGACGAGATGAACAGTACCATCAAACAGTGGATTGACGACCTCGTCGACGGCGTCGACGACGCGCAAGCCAGCGCGGAGTTCCAGGAGTGGCTCGATATTCAGAGTCGCTTCCATGACTACTCGTATCGAAACACGCTCCTGATCAAACACCAGTGTCCCGAGGCGACACGCGTGGCGGGCTACCGAACCTGGCAAGAGGAGTTCGAGCGGCACGTGAAGGAAGGTGAGTCGGCCATCTGGATCTGGGCACCGATCATCACGAAACAGTGCCCTGAGTGCGAGAACTCGCCGAACTATCACGAGAAAAGCGACTGCGATTACGACGAAACGCCCCCCAAGGAGTGGTCGAAGGGCCTGGTCGGGTTCAAGCCCGCCCCGGTGTTCGACGTCTCCCAGACCGAGGGTGAACCGCTCCCTGAACTCGAGACTGAAGCAACCGGTGACGCCGGTGACCTCGTCGACCGGCTGACCGATATCGCGGATGAACTCGGTGTGACGGTTCGGATCGTTCCTGAAGGCGAGTGGACGCATGGTGAAGCGAAGGGCATCTGCGAACATCTCAGTCTCGTCGATATGCAGCCGCGTGTCGAGGTTCGCGCCCGGGAGAACGACGCCGACCTCGTCCGAACGCTGATTCACGAGTACGCGCACGCCCTGCTCCACTTCGATGTCGACGACGGCACCGAACGGTCGAAACGTGAAGTCGAGGCCGAGGCGGTAGCCTACGTCGTCGGGCGCTACTGCGGGCTCGACACCAGTGGGTCGGCGTTCTACCTGGCTGCGTGGGAGTCGGACGATCCCGAGGTCGTTCGCGAGCGGCTCGGACGGATTAGTTCCACAGCAGAAGAGCTCATCGACGTGCTCGAAGGCGAATCCTCGTCCCAACATAGTTAACCAACAGAGGGATGGATTCCTTCCGTTCTGTTGGTTAAGTTTTTCAGCGCCCGCCGAGGGGCGGAGGCGCATTCAGACCTCCGTCGAATCATGACTGATCGCTATCTCACGATGGTCCTCGAGGAAGCCGAGCACGTTGCCGAGCAGCATGACCAGGTCGCTCGAACGGCGGACAACCAAGCCCACGAGTATCTTCGATACGCCGTCCTCCGAGTGCTCGAAGGACAGGCAGACCACCTGCCGACGGACTGGACGCCGATCGACGGCGTGACCGTCGGATACGGCAGCGACGACGCGATGTGCGACAGCTGGGGCTCCAGTGAAGACTGGTGGGAGACCGTCCCGCCACAAGAAGCGTGTACCCGCTTCCGAGTGTTCTTTCCGGACGACCACCAGACGGTTCCCCGCAACATCGTCGACGTGATGACCGCACTCGGTGCCTGGCGAGTGTGGACCGGGAGCGCAGCCGCGTGCGGGTCCTACGACCATCGCGATCGTCGTGAAGTCCACTACCTTTGGCCGGAAGGGCATTCAGTCGAGGACCTTCTCCACGAGCGGCTCAGTGGCCCTGCGGAAGCCGTCGCTCCCGACGGTGGCCGAACGGGCGACGTTCGCGACCGGCTGGTCGTCGACAAGAACCCAGAGTCACAGGACGATCTCGAGCCCCGCACGAAGCGTGCCGTCGCCGAAGCGATGGACGTCTCACTCCTCTCGAAAGGTGGCCGCTACGAGGTGCAGTCCACGTCCGGCAACAGGTACGAAGTCGACGTCGTCGACGAGTCGTGTACCTGTCCAGACTGGCAGCAGCGCTCACCTGAGGGTGGCTGCAAGCATCTGCGTCGCGTCGACCACGAGATCAAACGGGGTCGCGTGCCCCGACCAGACGGCCGCCTTCCCTAAACCGAGAAGTCGGTCAGATGACTTTCCCCCTATCACTTACGGTTTGATACAGCCGTTCGAATTGATTTTCAGGGTCACTTCGGAGCGTATCCCAGTCACCAAACAGAGCAAGATGTTTTTTAGCGCGGGTCATTGCAACGTTTAGTCTTCTTGCACCCTGGCCTTTAGATAGAAAACCGAGATTGCCTTTATTGTTCGATACAGTGAACGAGAGTATCATTGCTTCCCGCTCACTACCTTGGAATGCGTCAAATGTAGAAACATCTATGTCTTGACAATCCTCGTTTTCAAGCGAGTTCACTTTGCGCTGTAACCGATCAGCCTGAGCCCGATATGCTGCTGCGATTCCGAGATCGCTTCCTTCCAAACCGGTATTTTTGAGAAGTCTTGAGGCATACTCAACAACCTCTTCGATCTCTTTCTGATTATATCGAGAAGTGCCATCCCTCTCTTCACATCCGTCAACATGAGAAATCAAAATCGGTGCAATGTTTCCAAGCGGTTCAACCGCTCCCCCGTTCAAAAGCTGACCACCGTAGAATTCCTGATTCGGGAATGCTGCGATATCTTCATGCATTCGATATTGTGTATTGAACATTACACCTAGATCGTTTCCATACAGTCCCTCTTCCCCATACAGCCGTGTGAATGGTGAAATATGACTTGATACGGTTTCCTCTTCATGCTGGTCTGAGTTGCGCACTGGTCCAAGCTGTTTGTGATCGCCGACTAGAATTGTAGTGGCTGCAAGACTCATTGGAATCGCTGCTGATGATTGAGTTGCTTGGGTCGCTTCGTCAATAATTGCCACATCGAACCACTCCTTTCCAAGAGGAACTGATTCAATTCCCGCAGCACTATTATTGGTGGATAAAATCACACTCTCACGTCCCTTCACACCCTGTCCATAGAGTTGATGCACTAGAGGATTGAGACTAGCATCGGGATTCGCTCTCGCAACTCCCAGCCCCTCAGTTCGATCATAGTAGTGTAGACAAGTATCACTAATTTCCTGTACAGAAGAATCACCGAACAAAATGTTATCAACTGCTTTGTTTGTTTCTGCGGTTACCAATACACGCTTCCCAGCCTCAACAAATCTTCTTACAAGCTCCACAATAACGCGTGTTTTCCCGGTTCCAGGTGGGCCTTGGAGACAAGCAATTTTATCTGCAGATAGTGCCTTTTCGATTCCTCTCATCTGTGAAGCATTCTCATATAGCTGGTCGTCCTTTCTCGAAGACTGGGGTACAGAGTTCGACTCGAAGGTGACGTCTCGGTCCCCTAGAAGAATATCACAGTATTCGTTCGGGAGTGCATTGACAGCCTGTCTTTCGCGATCGTAGGGAGTTCTATTTAGAAGTTCCCCAATCTCAACATCTTCGGCATCGGTTATCGCCTCACGTGCTTGTTTGAGCTCTTGGTCAGAGCCTCCCAGCTTATGTAACGAAACGGAAATAGTAGCATTGGAAATGTCTGAGACTATCGCTTCATATGGGTTTCCAGTTTCTCGATCTCCATGTGCATTAGTCCAGAATGGGCGAACCAGCACCTCATTCTCAGGGTAAATATCATATCGGTCAGGAATATTCACCTCATCAAAGTCCTCATGTTCCTCTATCGGAACCTGAAATGAGAAAAAGATCTGTCGATAGTTCCTGGTGAGCATCGCCGTCGGAATGTACCCGAAGTTGTTATCTAATTCTAGAATCCTCGGATTTGTGTTTTTCTCAAAAATCTGCTTATTGGCCTCACGGTCAGCTTCCGCTTCAGCCGAAATAAACAGCTTAAGGCTTCGGCGGTAGGCTTCTCGGTCGCTATCATCGGATTTCTGCGGTGAGACTGTTTGTGTATTCATTAATGTCTCAAAGAGCTACTTCAGTAGTAGCCGTATTGAGATATAAATCAAACGGGAAACTTTCTGTGGAGCTAATTTGAGGGAGAGGGAAACACGACCATAGGGTGTTAGTCGACTCTGTGTACAGTCTGCCCTTCTAAGGAAGCTCGGTTAAATTCCTCAAGATATTTGATTCGCCTCGAAATCTCACTGGTATCCCGGTTGAGCTCACTAGATAATTCTTCGATAGTTTTCGGCCTATCGAGTGCCTGGAGGACTTCGAGCCCCCGGTAGTACCTATTCGTGAGCTCTTGGACGTGGCCCTCGATCGGCGTGGTCACTCCGTACCGCTCCTCGAGTTCGACCAGGGCCTCGTTCGCGAACGTGGCGAACTGATCGTCACCCAGGCGTTCGATCTGGGCTTCGAGTTCAGCCCGGACGACGTCGTAATCGAGGCCGGCCTGCACGAGCATATTCATGTCCTCAATGTCGTCGTCTCGGCCGGCGATCGCCTTGAACAGGAAGATATCCTCGTTGCTGACTAACCGGACCGTCAGTCGATCCGTGTCGAGGAACGGCTCGCTGCGCTCTTGCATCCCGTCGGTGAGCACGAGCTTGTTCGCGACCTGCTGGTTGAAGATGTCGAGGCGACACCCGTCGTCGTTCTCGACGCAGCTCGTCGCCCCCAGCGCCCGGTAATCTGGATCCAGCGATTGAACCTCCGCATACCCGAGGTCCATCAGAACCGCCCACAGCTGACCGTATGCGTCGCCATCCGGGACGACCAGGTCGATGTCTTTCGTCGCCCCCTTGAGGTCGCGCAGCGACATCGCGCCACCACCAATCAGGTAGACCGTGAGCGGGGCTGAGAGACCATCCCCGATGCGCTGGAATTCGTTCTCGATGTACTCGCGTCCGAATGTTGGTCTCATTATGGTAGTGGCACCTCGTAGTCAGCCGCCAACTCCTGGAACTCGTCCCACTCCGGAAGCCGGTCGTCGTCGTCCTCGCCGTGCGTCTCGAGGTAGCGGAGCAAGGCGTCGATTTCGTCTTCGAGGCCATACTTCGCCGCCTGCTCTCGGAGGTCCGCCTCGTCGACGTCGACGTGGCTGAGCAGGAGGAGACAGTACGAGCGGTGGCGACTGCCGTCGTCGATCAGCAGCGTGTGACAGCAGAGCTCCGCCGGCGAGACTGCGTCGAGGTCTTCGGAGTAGACGTAGTAGCGGTGGCCGGTGAGTAGGAACTGGAGGTCGAAGGCCGCGAATCGAGCGAGGCCGGTTTCGTGGAACCCCTCTGCGTCGATCTCCTTCTCGGCCTGCGCGAGGAATTCGTCGTAGTCATCCCAGAGAATCGTCCCCTTCGGGGCGACGGCTTCGAGGCGCTGGCGATGCAGTTGGTGTGCGAGTTCACGGGCGAACTCGTGGAGGCGGTCGAAGTCGGCGTTGAACTCGTAGTGGCCGTCGGCCGTCCCGACGAGACCACGGTCACGAAACCGCTTGAGGACGCGGTTAACCGTGTTGCGGTAGTTGTCGCTCCGGTCAGCGATTTCGGAGACGGTTCGCGGCTGGTCGAGGTAGTACAGCACCTCGAGTGCCTTGCCGGTCAGTAGCTCGGGGAAGTCAATGTGGGAGTGCTGACGAACGAGGTCCTGGTAGAGTTCGACGGCACGAGCGTCCGACGGGACGACTCGTTTTCGCCGCCCGTCGCGTTCCGTGTAGACGAGCCCCTTCTCGACGAGGTCGGCGACAGCACGAGAGAGGTAACTCTCGCTGTGGTCGAGCTTCGTCGCGAGCTCAGAGATCGTGTCGCCGCGGTCGACCGTGGCGAGGACCTCGAGTTCGATGCGCCGGAGCACGGTGTAACATAGTACGAAACTTGTATATAAAGAAGTTTCGAGTAGTGTTACAGGCAGCAATCGCAAGAACCGCCTCCATCGTCTTAACCAACAAAACTATGGACCTGTGGGCAGTGTTGGTTAACACGAGAGGAGCCGATGTCCTACGAACCCCCGACCCCACCGGCGAACCTTCCGACGGAGATCGTCACCACGCTCAACGAGTCGGATCCGGAGCAGCTCCGAGATGTTGCGACGTATGCTGAGGCGCTCGCCGAGCACAAGGAACGAGAGGCCCGTCTCGAGGAGTCGGCAGATCAAGAAGAGGTCGAGAAGCGCCCCGATGACCTCCCAGACGACGTGCCGGCGAAGGCGACGATCACGATCAAGGAAATCAACGACAACCGCTACTACTACTGGCAGTGGCGGGAAGGTGACAAAGTGAAGTCGAAGTACAAGAGTCCAGTTAACCCAGACGAGTAGTCGAAGCAGATACACACCCACCCCACGAGTCCGACGTATCGAGAGATACACTCGTGACCAGGGGTGTGGCGAGCGACCGAACCGAGGGCTAGGCCAAGTCCTCCAACCGACTGTCTCGGAGGACAGATTTCAACACGATACCGGTGTCCTGAACCAGCCGGTGCTCGAGATAACTGCCCTCACCCCGGCCACCCCCGGTCCGAGTTGATTCAACGACACCGAGGAACGCCTGCTCTTTCAACAGCTCGTAGACGCGGTGCTCGCTGAGAGTCTTCGCATCAGCCTTCTCTGTCGTCGCCTGATACCGTTCGAAAATACGGTTGGTCGAAAACCCGTCCTCGTTCGGATTCTCTTCGGTGAGCAGCGCGAGCGAATAGAGGATGAATTTGACTTGGGTCGTCGATCCACGGAGAAGCTCCTCGAAGCGATCGATTTCAGCCCACTCCTGGGCATCGCGAACGTGTTCCTCGACGACTGTATCGACGTTTTCTCGTTCGGCCAGTTCGCCGGCGTGACGAAGAATTTCGATGGCCTTTCTGGCGTCACCGTGTTCTTGAGCGGCTAGTGCCGCCGTCAGCGGGATCACATCATCCGAGAGAACCCCATCGTGGAACGCGTCCCGTCGGTGCTTCATAATCTCGCGCAGTTGATTCGCGTCGTAGGGTTGGAAGACGAACTCCTCCTCGCGAAGACTGGACTTGACGCGTTCGTTCAGCTGGTCGCGATACTCGATCTTGTTGCTGACTGCGATGACGCCCAGGTGGCAATCCGCTTTCCCCGATTCGCGAGCCCGCGAGAGCTGCATAAGAATATCATCGTCATCGAGTCGGTCCACCTCGTCGAGGATGATGATTACTGACTCGTAGGCAGTATCCAGAATCTCCCAGAGATAGTCGTAGTATTCACCGCTGCCAATCCCTGCGCGTGGAATATCGAAGTCAGTCTCGTCCGTCTCGTTGAGTGAACGAGTCACTGTCCTCGCGACGCGTGTCTGTGTGTTGTGCTGCGCGCAGTCGACGTAGACCGTGCCGACGGACACACCGTTCGACTCCGCGGCTCGCCGGGCTCGCTCGGTGACGTGACGGGCAACGAGTGACTTCCCGGTTCCCGTTTTGCCGTAAATAATCACGTTGTTGGGCGGATCGCCACGAACGATCGGTCTGAGTTCAGCAGCAACGGCCTTGATCTCGCCATCCCGGCCGACGATACGGCCACTTTCAGGGACGTGGCCCACCTTAAGCAGCTCTTTGCGAGCGAAAATGTTGGCGCGGTCGGGGTCGTCTTCATCAAAGTCAAAGAGGGGATCGTCAGCGGGATCCTCGTAGCGGCCGTCGAAGTCAGAGAGTTGGGACGGTTCCTCAGCCATCAATATCAGACATCGCGGATGGGACCTACTTAATGATTTGGCTACCTCGACCAGAGTGTAAATCGGGCTATGGTCGTCTTCTGATGTTTTGTCGCTGGCGTATCATCCTCACAAAGAGTCGAGCCGGTCCCGAGTGAAATCGGATTCGGAGCGAGAGTTACTGACGCAGACCGGCACCCCTAATCCAGAGTGAAAACGCCGGACTGGAGCGGGTTTGACACACCCCTGGTCAAGAGTGAATAGTCCTCCATCCGGGAGCAGCGTACTTGGTTGAGACGACACCCCCTGTCCAGAGTGTATCTCCCGAACCGGGTAATCAATCATATCTATGAGAGGACACATCGGCCCTGGGCGTCTGACGCACGGCAGACACCCCTCGTCCAGAGTGAAAGCGCCGGTGTGACGAGCTGGAGTGGAGTGTGAACCTCGAGTGATGGTGTCGAGCGTTCGTCGGCACCCCCAATCAAGAGTGAAGACGCAGGTCAGATCTCCAGCCGAAGCAAAGCAGGGTACAATCGGAACTGTTGGGATTGGGCCTCCTGATTCCGGTTGACGAGGAAGGTCGGGAGATACTAATCCCGATTTCGGCTTTGGTGCCGCTTCGCTGGTTGACGAATAGTCAGAATGACGATTGTTCCTTCAACGTCTCATAATACACGGACGACGGAATCGAACCCCCACACCCCTCGTCCAGAGTGAAACGCTACGAGAGTCCCACAGCTCACCGGGTGGAAACCACACGACGAGTCGGCTGGGAAGTACTGAAATCACAAGACGTGAGGCGTGTATCCCTCTAACAGCGGTCGTCACACAGTCGAAGATCCTCTAAACATACCAATCTTCATAGCATTACCTAGAGGTTTTATTACTACCCACTTCCTACCACTCTCCAAGTGCATTCAGCACGAGAAGAAGGACGAAAGCGGCATTCGTCCGGGTGGTTTCGAACCGCTGCTCGTGTTCACTGTTCCATTTCCTCCGTGTTCTCCCGTCTCAAGCAGTCTTTCCGCGATCCCCGTGGCTTTCTCCCCACAAGAACCACCGTTTCCCGTGGACCCCACCCCACTCTTCTGATTGGTTTTCACTCTGGACGAGGGGTGTGTGGGCGAAGTATTCTCCAACTCCCTTCCGTGTCTCCACTCAGCATTAACCAACAATCCTCCCGATACCTCGATAGTGTTGGTTAAAATCTCTCAATCTCAGTGAAGGCGGCCAAGTCCGTTTCCCGAGTTTCCGCGATCTCGCGTTGAATCTCCGTCCGATCCCAGCCAAACGGTGACAGCACACTCTCGACAGCTCTGACGAGTTGCGTCTCGTAGTACGACGCATCGTACGACTCTATCTCTTCGTAAGCTAACGCGACCCGCTCTCGCGAGCGCTTCTCGTCGTCGACAACTACGTACTCGATATCCTGTCCCGGATGGATGGCGAGGTCCTGCTCTCGAGCCCGCTTCAGCGCCGCCACGTTCTGAGTGGTCTGCGTGTAGCCCTCCAGCGGTTTGGAGACACGATTCCGTTCGACGAGCTGCTCGACCGGCACCATTCCAGCGTGGAGGCGCTTGATCGCGTCCTGAAGACAGTCGAGGACGGCGTCAGGAGATCGAGTTGCATCGAGCCGTTCGAGTGAGTCTCGCTGGACGTCCTCGATGAACGGTGGGGTTGAGCGTTGCCGGGCTTCGATACCGCGTATCTTGAAGTCGTCGTCGCCGTCGACCTTCCCGAAGTACTTCGTCAACGCGCCGGCGTCGCTCTCGCGCTGCGGCACGAACGCCACCCAGTCGTAGTGGGCTTCGTGTTCGAGCCGAATCTCGACGCAGTCGGTGATCTCCGTCGCGAGTGTCTTGAGGTCCTCGCGGTCATCGTCGTTGACGTCGGGGTCCGGAGTCACCCAGATGGAGTCGACGATGCCGTGGACGACGCGCCAGCCGCCGGCTTCCAGCCGCTGTTTCGCCGTCAGGAGAATCTCGCGAGCGAACGCGTTGATTGCCTCGTGGCACTCGATGCGGCCGAACTTCGCGTTGCTAAACCCTTGATAGCCGAAGCAGGCGACGAGGATCCACTTCAGCGCTCCCGATCGTCCCTCGAGTTCTGCCAGTCGGTCCTCATCGGGGTCGTCTCGTTCCTTCTCGCGACGTATGGCCGCCTTGATCTCGTCGCGAGCGTCGATGATCGGCTGCAGCACGTCGACGAGGTAGCCCCGGTCGTCGCAGATCGAGTACCCGAGGCCGGGGACGTCTTCGCGGTCGCTGTGGCAGTCACACCGTATAACGTCCGGCGAGACGTTCCGGGTACAGATGATGTTCGGGTACAACGAGGAGAAGTCGAGTTCGTGGACGTTCTCGTGAAGCCCGACCTCGGGCGCGAAGATGAAGCCGCCGCGGTCGGCATCGTGGAGCGTCCCCATGGGCTTGTAGAACTCGTGACGCCAGGAGTTCCATGGCACGAGAACGCCGCGGTCGTGGGCCTCGCAAATCTGGATCGCCGTGAGCACGTTCCCGATCGACGCCCACGCGAGCTCCTGGACGGGCTTTTTCGACCGTGAGACGAGGTCGAGGACGCCGTCAAGGTTCGTCTCCCCGTAGAAGAACGTGTTCGACCTGTCGATGATCGCGCGGCCGGGTACGTTGTACCGCGCCGGTGAGTGGCCGACGCGACCGTAGCTCGAGTACGTAGACAGGCTTGCGAGCTGCTGGTAGTCGACGTCCGGCCACCGACTCAGCGAGAAGTCGTCGACGCTAGCGTCCGTCGCCATCTCGTGGAGGGTTGGGACGATCTCGCTCGTCGAGCAGACCAGGACATCCGGATGGTATTCTTCGAGCGCCCCCTGGACGGCGGTCAGAATATCCGTCGGCGAGCCAGTGACGGTGTCGCCTGCGACGGACAGCTCCCCATAGACGTCGTTGCTCGTTTCGGTCACCGGGACGCTGAGCCGGAGCGTCGACAGCTCGCTCGCCGGCGTCGGATCGGCGCCGGTCTCCAGACAGTACCGGAACTCTCGCGAAAAGTCCACGTTGAAGCAGGCGAGATCCCCGACTGGATAGTCCGACAGCTGGCGCGCTTGCCGGGCGAGTGGAGTGACGCGGTTGATGTGGACGACGTCGACGGTGAGGACGGCCTCCTCGTCTCGTCGAAAGCCGGGGCGTCGCGTAACCATCTCGGTCGCGACGACGTCCGGGTGCTGGTCGTACACTGACTGGAGTATCGTGAGGTCGAGGTCGGCATCAGGGTCGCGAGCGGCGACGTAGAAGCGTGGGGTGTAGTCATCGCGCTCGGTCGCGACGGCGCCGTCGGCGGTTGCCTCCCACTCCAGGACGCGGCCGTCGTCCAGAAAGTCGATACTGAACGGCATCGTCACGGGTTCGAGTCCGGTGGGGTACTCTCCTGGTCATCGCGTGCTGCGACCGCGGCTTCGAGCTCCTCGAGGCGTTCCTCGTGGTCGTCGAGGCGGGCCTCCTGTTCGAGATCGATGCTGAGCAGCGCCGGCAGCAGCGGATTCTGGTGGTTCAACAGCCCGCTCGCGTCGGCGTGCTCGCGGGCGTACTCGAACAGCCGGTCGAAGCGCGGCTGGTCGCGACGTCGCAGTGCCCGGCGGAACTCTGCCCAGCGCTCTTCGATGGCCCGGAGCGCATCCCGGTACGTCGGGTTTGTGCGCCCCATCGCTATCGGCCTCCTGTCCCGGTCGCCGTCCACGCATCGAGCAAGGGGTCCGCAGTGGCCGCCACCGTCTCACCGTCAGCTGTGACGCCTGTCCCGACACCCTCCGGAGTCGGCGTCGACGGCGTCGACGTTGTCGGTTCCACGCCGACCTGCGTGGCGCGTGCCGCGAGCAGCTGCCGCCAGTACGCGAACGTCGTCTGGTAGTACGCGCCGTCGTCGACGGGATAGACGAGCGTCTCGAAGTCTTTGCCGACGACCCGTGGCCCCATCCGAGTCTGCTCGCACTCCAGGTGGTGGTCGGCGACCGTCGCGACTGACTCGGTGAATTCGTTTCGTTCGTTTCGCGTAACGAGCACCGGGATGTCGTACCCCTCGGCGTAGGTTGCCAACCGAGCGAGAGTTCGAGCCTGAAGGGTTCCCGCGTGGGTTTCGCCGAGGGTATCGTCGGCGCGATACTGGGCGTCGACGGCCGGCGCGACGATGAGGGCGGGCGTGTGGGGCGACGTGTCCTCGTCACGACTTGGTGCCCTTCGACCGGCCGCCCCGGAATCGGCGGTGGACGCCTGGATTGCCTTGTTCACCGCTGTTGGGAGATCACAGACGGCGCCGTAGTGCTGGTAGGCGGTAAATCCGCGTGCGACGTGGATTCGGTTGAGCAACCGTTGACTGGGCGCGATCTGGGCGAGTGTCGTCGTCGTCGCGTGTCCGTTTGCTTCGACCCAGAAGGCGGGCCCGTCGTGCAGGAGGAGATGGTCGAGTACGAGCGACTGCAGGATCGGGACGCCGCGGCCTCCCTCGACGTCGAGCAGCGTGATGCCGTCCTCGAGTGACGGCAACAGCATCTCGTCGGTAGCCGGATCGGCCTGGTCCGCAAGAGACCGATTGCGGTCTGCACCCCGAGTTGGCTGGTCCACCGCCAATCGGTTCGACGTTGAGTGTTCTCTCATACTCGACTAGTTGTCTACCTTCCCGATAAGCCGCGGCGTGGCGCTTCCGCGTTTCAGGAAAAGGCACGAGATAGATGGTAATCCTCCCTCAGTCGTCGTGTTTCTGCGGACGATTGACTGTTTCCGAGAACGTTTCCAGAACCAGACTAGTCGGACCCGCTCAGTTAACCAACATTCCCCGATTCTTCGTGGTTGTTTGTTGGTTAAAGACGTTGCTGCTGACAAGATTCCTGTGCGACCACGTTGAAGATGCCTCCCCCCGAACTACTCGTTATGTGTGGCCGAAACTCCCTCTTCATCGACCAGGCTGACCTCGAGGCCCGCTTCGATGCCGAGGTCGTCACGGACGGCGGGTACACACCCCGATACAACATTGCACCCGGCGACGATCTACACCTCATCACGAACGAGGCCTCCGACGAGATCGACGCCTACCACTGGGGGCTGATTCCGTTCTGGGCGGACGAACCCGAGGAAGGCATCATCAACGCTCGCTCCGAGACTGCTAGCGAGAAACGTGTCTTCGAGCGGGCGTGGGAATCACGTCCCTGCCTCGTCCCCTCGTCAGGTTTCTACGAGTGGAAATCGCCGAACGGCGGGTCGAAACAGCCCTACCGGATTTACCGGGAGGACGACCCCGCATTCGCGATGGCCGGGCTCTGGGACGTCTGGGAGGGCGACGACGAGACGGTCTCATGCGTCACGATTCTCACGACGGAGCCGAACGACTTGATGAACTCCATTCACGACCGGATGCCGGTCGTCCTCTCGCAGGACGCGGAATCTGACTGGCTCGCCGCAGACCCGGACACCCGCAAGGAACTGTGCCAGCCTTACCCGAAGGACGATCTGGACGCCTACGAGATCTCGACGAGGGTCAACAACCCCGACAACGACGATCCTCAGGTCATCGAGCCGCTGGACCACGAGCAATCGGGCCTCGGCGAGTTCAGTTCCTGATCGGTGACGGCGTCACGGTCACTGCATCGGCGACGCCGACGCCGAATCGACGAGCGAGTACTCTCGGTCCCGACTCGTCCCTTCCGCCTCGAGGAGGTTGTACTGCTCCATCTTCGAGAGGTACGTTCGGATAGTCCGCTTCGTCCGCGGATCATCGACGTCCTCGGTATAGCGCTCGTGAATCTCGCTCGGCCCGACCGGGCCGTGCTCGCGAACGATGTCGTAGACGACGCGCTGGTGCGGCGTGAGCGAGTCGAGGCTCTTCTGCTTGATCTGGGCCCGAGCATCCTCGGCGGCGTTCAGGAGAATGTCGTCGGTGATGCGCTCATGGTTCTCGCGATCGGCCTTGCCGGCGGCCGTTCGGAGGATGCCGATTGCGAGGCGGGCGTCGCCGGCGGCCGCGTCGGCGATTCGATATAGCTGGTCGTCGGTGATGACGTCCTCGTCGAGCCCCCACTTCGCCCGCGAACTCAGAATGTCGTACAGCTGCTCGTCGTGGTACTTGTCCATCCGGACGTGTTCGCTAGAGCGCAGCCGGCTCACGAGGCGGTCGTCGACGCGGCTGAACAGCTCCTCTTCCTTGTTCGCGATGCAGATGATCGCGAACTGCGGGAGGCTGTGGAGGTCGTAGATGACGCCGGGGTCTTCAAGCTGATCAACCTCGTCGAGGATGACGACGGTTCGCGGGCCGTCATGCTGCTGGAGGCGGTCGACGAGTTCGTCGTGGGGTGTCGACTGCCGGTGGATGTCGATGGTCGCGCCGAGGTCGTCGAGGATCTGATAGAGCGTGCGGAACCGGGTGTAGTTGCGCCAGCAGTTGACGTAGGTCGTCTCGACGTCGAGGACCTCTTCCCGGAGTCGCTCGGTGACGAATTGCGAGATGCACGTCTTGCCGGTGCCGCTGGGTCCGGTGACGATGGCTGTGTCGGCGGGTTCACCGCTCGTGATGGGCTCGAGAACGCTGGAGAGATGGTTGACTTCGGCGTCGCGATGCTCAACTTCTCGAGGGACGAACCCGGCGCGTAGAACGCGAGCATCGCGGATCATTGTGTTAGTGAGTGACTGGTTCTGCGTCAGACCATAAATACGTGACCGGGTTGTTTCCGGAAAGCAAATCTCACCAATTGGTCATCGGTTGAATACCGGGTCTCTTTGTGGTGATTCAGAAGGAATCTGTCGTGGTGGCTTTTCGGAAGTTCACGGAAACACAAACCTTCCTGAATAGCGAATATCCCCTTGGGTTTAAATATCCAAATTGCGATGTATCGCGTGTGACACCCAACGAAAACGACCCTGTCACCAGCGTGCCGACCGTCGAGGTTCAAAGCCCCACCGGAAGCCTTGACGTGAATGCCCTTATCAAATCAAACGGGGAAGACGATCCGTTTGCCGGCCTGTTTGAGGACACTACTGGAGGCTCCGATACGACATCCGTTCCAACCACAAACCAACAAAACACCGATGTCGTCGATCTCGGAAAAGACCTCCTCGCCGGATACGCCGACTGGAAAGATGGACAAGTTGATCATGATCCACACGATGATCCACTTCGTTACCTTTGGCACGACGCCCCTGAACTCATTATCGCTGCCGCCGTGGCAGGCTATTTCACATACAAGGGCGCTCAAGGACTTGGTGGCCTAGTTTCATCTGGTTCAACAACAGATGAGACCGGCACGTCGACGCAGCCGCGTCTCCCTCTGGAAGATCGGCCGTATCGGGTGTTTGTGAGTCACTCGTGGAAGTACTCCGAACAGCGTGAACGTATTGAGGAGTTCCTCGATGATGAAAATCGGCTGGACTGGCAGAACTTCAGTGTCCCAGAGGACGATCCGATGGAGTTTGAAGATAAGAATGATCTTCGTCAGCAGCTCTATCAGCAGGTTGGGCAGGCAAATGTGGTCGTCGTCGTCGCTGGGATGTACGTCTCGCACAGCGAATGGATCGAGGAGGAGATAGAGATGGCAGACCATTTCGAGAAACCTATTATCGGTGTGCGACCGAACGGGAACGAGCGACTTCCAGCTGTGGTAAAGGAGGAAGCCGATGAGATTGTCGGTTGGCGGCAGAAGTCTATCGTGAACGCCATCGCGAAGCATGCATGATTCACCCTCGGTCGAGTATGGCCCAAGACAGGGGGATGGCAGTACACGATCTTCACCCAGACGGCCAGAGCGTGATAAGACGCTCATCAATCAGTACAGGCACTACACAGAAAGCGTAATGGCGACCGAACAGCGTTTGGATCTGAACTGTTTCTACGGTCCCCTATTCTTAGAATGGCGCAAAGCATCATTCGCCGACACCTTAGCGGAATATGTCTGAATCAACTGACGAGACCTCTGGCGAGAGCGAGCCGAATAATGCAAATCTTGGCGAAAATACCGAGGACAAAGACACGCCTGAAACAGAGCCGGAACACCCCGAAGAGGTTACTGGGGGAGACCCGACCGAATCGGCCGAGCCCAATGCCGTAGAGAATGGGCCGTTAACGAATCTGAACGACGAAGAGACGGATCGCTTGATGGATCAATACATCCACTATGGGGAGGTGGCAATCGAGACTGCGAATCAGCGGGTTCAGATGAACCGATTTTTCGGCTTGATATTGACGTCGATACTAGCCGGACTCTTCGCTCTCGCCCGAGGAAATTTGACGACTACGAGTGCTGCAATCGTTCTATTCGCCTCTGGATTTGGAAGTCTGATCTGTTACTTTTGGTATCAGAGTTTACAGTCGTATCGCCGGCTGAACAAGGCCCGATATGCTATTCTCAACCAAATCGAGTCTGCCCTTCCTGTCCGAATGTATCTTGATGAATGGCGATACCTCAAGCGGGAAAAGCCCGATCCGGAAATCGTTGAGCCCCGACCTGATGACGACACAGATCACCGCTCGCATACGATTGTCGAACAGTGGTTTGTCCGTCTCCTTGCCGCTGGATATCTTACTGTCGGAGGATACGCTGGCGGGTTCATTCTAACTCCTTTGCTCACGGGTGCAGGCTATTCTCTGCCGTCTCCGACGGCAGTCGGGCTAATAACCGGTGCGACCGTTATGGCTGGTTCGATAGGGCTATTCTGGATTCGGAGCTGATGACACCTACTATGAAACGATTCGATATTGGAGACACGGTCCGAATCGATATCCCGGACGTGACAGATCCAGATCACGAGCGTCTCCATGGACGTCGAGGAACAATCGTTGAGATCCTCTCAGACGATGCAGGAACTGTGACTGGTGATCAACGAGAAGGCTATCTTTTCCGGGTTGAAATCGCCAATGGTGACACCGTTGACGTCCGCTGGCGGGATCTTCGGCCAGTTTGATTGGCTATTGTCTGGTGCCACCTCTGTAGTCTAAGTTCACTAAACACTAAGTTAGCGTACTGAATACATCTCGGCATTACGATGCTCTCGCTTCCTCCGCTTGTCGATAACGCCAATAGAACACTAGAAGACGCTTACAAGCGAATTATTCCCCAGATCGAGGAGGGCCGTATCGCAACTGGATACTTTTACCTCTCAGGATTCGACCTCTACCGGGAAGATCTTGAGAACCTGGCTGACCCCGACGAGCTCGGCCACGCTCCGCTTCGGATCTTGATGGGTCGTCAGACGAATAAGGGAACTGCTGACGAAATCGGTGAGGGGCAGAATCTCAAAGCGGAACTCAAAAGAGAGGTGAGAGAAAGCATCTCGGAGCTGAATAACGCTCAGATCGGGCGACTAGACCGGCTACGAGACTTTATCGCCGAAGGCGAGGTGAGCGTGCGTGTGCGAAATCCTGAGAACGGTTACTTCCACGCAAAGGGTGCATCATTTCGAGCGCCACTCAAAGATGACGAAGATTGGGGACAAGACGAGGATGAAGACACCCGCCCATGCGCTACAGTTGTCGGCTCCTCGAACTTCACCAAGAGCGGCCACCAGAACAACATCGAACTGAACCTCACGAGTCAGGACCGACACAAGGCCGAAGCGTTCGAGGAGTGGTACGACAACCAGTGGGCCAACGCTGAGGAGTTCAGTGAGGAGATCATCCGAATCATCGAGAATAGCGAGGAGTACCAGGACTGGAAGGAACAGCAGGAGGACGAGTCCGAAAAGAAGACGTCATCTGAGGGGCTGGGCACGTATCTCGAACCGTTCGAGCTCTACAAGCTGCTCGCCTACGACGAACTAAGTGGGAACGTCAACATCCGTGACAGCCCACTGTACTACTTCCAGAAGCTCGGGTACGAGAGTGCAAAGGAGAAGCTCTCCCAGTTCAACGGGTGCATCGTTTCCGACTCGGTCGGCCTGGGGAAATCATTTATTGGGGGTGAACTCCTCCACGACTACCGCCAACGTGGCGACCACTGTCTCCTCATTGTCCCGGCCAACCTGACTGATCAGTGGGAAGACCTACTCCAGAACGACACTGACGAAGACGGCAATCCGTACTTCGGGTTAGAGGTAGACGGCACGCACCTTGACGTGATTAGTATCAGTAAGTTCCAGAATCTCTCCTACGACGAGGTGCAGGACCTCAAAGACGAGTTCGACGTCCTGCTTATCGACGAGGCTCACCGGTTCCGGAACTACGGAAAGTGGCGACCGAACCCGGACCACGATGACGACTACAAGGGGACGCGACGACACGCGAATCTCAGGCAGCTCCGCGGAAAGACGATGATAATGCTGACCGCGACCCCGATCAATAACAGCGCTACCGACCTGAAGAACCTCATCAGCTTGTTCACCAGCCCGGAGGAACTTCGGAACAAGGCGTCACTCGACTTTGATGCGTTCGACGAATATATCGAGCTCTCGGAGACGCGAAAACGCATCGCAGCCGGGAAAGAGGAAGTCGGCGACGACGAACAGCAAGAAATCACCGAGCAGCTCCAGCGACACTCCTCTGAGATATCGAATATCCTTAACGAAGTGATGGTTCTCCGGACGCGCAAGCACGTCAAAGACCAGATACAGGACAGCGAAGACTTCGAGATGAGCTTCAAGCCGCCGAAACTCAACAAGCAACAGTACTCCCTGCCGGCGGCCTACCAGCCAATATATCGGATGCTTCCCGACGTGATGGACGCCCTCCACCTACCCCACATCACAGTCAAAAACCCGAAAGCAGGGAGCACGCTGAAAGCTCTCTACAAGCTGAACCTCCTCAAACGGCTCGAGTCCTCAACGTACGCGTTCGTCCAGTCGATCGAGACGCTACATCAGAGCGAACGCCAGCTTCTCGGCCTTCTTGGCGAACTTCCCGAGGACGAAGACATCGATATGCTCCGAACTGTTCGGGAAGGGGATGACTCTGAACTCGGTGACTTTGTCGAAGGAGCCGACGCTGCTGAAGATCTCGAACAAACACTCGAAGAATTCGGTTTCGATACCACCGCTATTCAATCGGAAGACGGAGCTGATACCGAGGGAGATGAACTGGCAGACGCCACCATCGGCGAGGTGAAAACGTACATCAGGGAGGACCTCACCCTTCTCTCGTATTTCCTCTCGCAGTTCATCGGTGATGTCGCCCGTGATGCGGGTGATGTGAGCGATTATGCGGTTTCCACGCGGCAATGGCTCGCTGACCACGGTGCTGGTGTCCTCCCCGATATTCCTGAAGAAGAGATGAATCCGATTCTCTACCCGAATAGTGACCTGAGTGAAGTCGACCCTGCCACACGCGACTTTTACGAGGCCGTCTTTTCACTCCGTGAGTTCCGCGACCCGAAGATCGACCGACTTGCAGATGTCCTCACTAACCACGATCAGAAGGTGCTCATCTTCACGCAGTATCGGGCAACTGCAGACTACGTCTATCGAACCCTCTGTGACAACGAGGATTCACCACTCACAGAGGCGAACAGTGCCGTCGTCAAGGGTGGCGACGAGAATAAACAGGACATCATTCAACGCTTTGCCCCCGAGGCGTCAGGCTACCAGCAAACGCTCGCCGAGTCGGGGGACTCAGAGCTACAGTACGTAGTGGCCACTGACACGCTGAGTGAAGGGGTTAATCTCCAGGACGTTCATGTGGTGGTCAATTACGACCTGCCGTGGAACCCGATGCGGATTGTCCAGCGTGTCGGGCGAGTCGACCGGATCGGGAGTACCGCCGAGAAACACGTCCACAACTTCTACCCGGACGGCGACATCGAGGCGGCGATTAAGCTCCTGAAACGCCTGCAGGCAAAGATCAACGATATCGCGCTCATCGTCGGAAAGGAGAACAATATCCTTGATCCGAACGAAGACCAGATTCTCGAAAAGACAGGTGTAGACACGGAGAAGACAATCGGGGAATTACAGGTGGACGAGATTGAGGACTCTCTCCAGAAGTCCCGTGAAATTGACGACGTGAATGAACTCGACGACACGAGCAAGAATCCGCTCCTCCGCAATGCTGGGAGTAATGAACACGCTGCGTTCGAGCGGTACCTTCTGAAGCGAGAACTGAACGAGGATTATGACCTAACTGCGGAAGACTTCGAGTACGCTGAGGACTTCTTCGATGACCCGCCCGAAGAACGGGAATTCCTCTACACAAATGTAACTGACCACGATGCCGGTCCTCGTCCGGGCGTATTCGCCCTTGCCCACCTCTGGTTCGACGATGATGACCACGAGTCCCCGCTTGGTCGCGTCCGTCGTGCTTTCTACTACAAGCCCTTCGCCGACGAGGTCAAAGAGCGGCCCGTGAGCACGCTCAACATTGACCCTTCAGTTGACGGCGAACCGATTACTGGAAATCCAGATACGGTGTTATCGAATCGCGGTGAGATTCAAGCAGTGCTTGACGAGCGTCTGGAGGTGATTCGAGAAGGCCAAGTTGAGGGTGCTTTCAAACAGGGGGAGGCCTTCTCGAAGGAACAGGAGACGATCCTCGATTTCATCAGTCACTACGTTCAGCCGAATCACGGCAATGAGCCGGCTCCTGTCGAAGAGTTCGAAACGGTAGGAGAATGGGCTACCGACATCGAAGAGCGGCTGCAGGAGGTAAAGCTGGCGAACACGGATGAAGACCGAATCCTACGAGAGATCTTTCGCCAGAACGAGCAGTACGACTCTTTCCCAGAGTGGCCGACCGGGGAGTTCCTCAGTCAGCTTGAGGAGTTCTTGGAAGAGAACGTCGAAGCCTCTACTGAATACCAGACGAAACTGATGGGAGAGAGTGATGTACAAGCGAAGCTCGTATGCTGGGGGGTTGTCGGACAGTGATTCGGGAGCTACGGTAGGGGCCCCTTCTGATCCAGTAAATCATATTTCTCCAAGACCAGATCGAAGTACATCTCGTCCATCAGCTTCGGATTCTCAACGCGATGGAAGTCGTCGAGAATAAACTTCACGTCACGACGTTCCAGGCCATACGCGTGGAATGCGGCCGCGTCGATTTCAGCCTGTAATTCTCTGCGTTCTTGATCTTCTACCGCTGTCTCGATTCCGCCGAGTCGCTCACGCATTTCTTTGAATTCTTTCCCGTAACAGTTCAATCGGGCAGCTCGTTCAGCGATATAATGGAACCAGTCATCTCCGTCGGTGAGCCGTGGTAGCTGGGATTCCAATAGCTCGCGCTTGACGATGTGCGTCTCGACTTTAGTTCGCATCAGGAAATCGAACGCAATGCTGTTCAGGAGCCCCGTTGCCACGAAGAGTTCTTGATCCGTAAATCGCCGGACGTAGGGTGACCGAAGTGGGGACTCTGTGAGGTGTTTCTCTTCCGGTTCAATAGCGAACGGCTTGAACGTGTTAATGGTGTGGAGACAGATGACGTCCTTCGGAAGTACCGTCGCTATTATCGTCCGCTCGTCCCGGGATCGAGAAACGTCTCGAATGCCGATTCGGTATTCAGTGCAATCGAGCAGGACATCTTCTTCCTCAAGTCCGTGACTACGGTGTTCGTCGAGTAGTTCATCTACGAATTGAACTTGAGACTTGCTCGTCTCTGAACCTCCAAAGGCGTCGTAGATTGCCCGTTTGAGATTACCTCTGTTGAATTTCTTCTCTCGAACACGGTACTGAGCACTATTCGGTGGATCGTACATCCCCCGACTCCAGTACTGGGGTCCATCTAACGCATCTGTGTGGGTATTATCGTACTGGAACTGGTGGATATTTTTGCCGCCATAGACGGGATAGTCGGCCTCCTCCGGCGATGTCAGGAGCCTATCCTTATCAGTCGATTCAACGAACTCCTTAGTGAGCATATCAACTGTCCAAGCCTCCTCTAAATCTTCATCCAAGGAAGGCTGCTCAACTACCTTCTCCAAGACGCCTACTTCGATCTGCGAGGTGATGGATGGGAAGATTTTCCCTTCTGGAGAATAACTGACGAGTACGTCGCGCGGAATGTTGACTGCCTCATCTTCGATCCTGTAGACTATATCCATGTCACGTTGGTTGAATATCCCCCGAAGAGCTGATGTCTTCCCCCCATATTCGAACGTCAGAATCGCGAACCGGTATCTATCGTCGATAGCCTCAAAGATACCCTTGTTCTCAAACCCGATGAGATTCTCCACGTCCGTGTGGTCCAGTAGATGCGTTCGAAGGTCTTTCCCCATCACTCCCCCGAAAATAGTCCCCGGGAGGAGCAGACTCACCTTCACGCCGTCTTTGGAGAGTCTGAAGACCCGCTCAAGAAAAAGAGCCGAAAGTTCGTTCTTTGTCGGCATCGTTCGACCGCCCACCACCGGAGATTGAAGCTTATAGACATCTCCTTGCGTGAAGAAGTTTGCCTGAGTTTCCATTGAGTCCTTGTAGTCCTCCCATTCCCACGCAACTTCAGGGCTTGAGAGGAGGTCTTCCATCACACCGTCTTTTTCCTCCGACTGATAGGTACGGAACTGCTCATCGTAGCGGATGAAGAAGTCGTCGCGATTCGCGTAGAGCATGTCCCATGGTGGGTTCCCGATGAATACGTCGAATCCACCTTTCTCGAAGACGTCGGCGAACTCCAACGGCCAGTGGAAGGGGGACCACTCCCGAATTTCCTCGATCGTAATGTCGTCAAAGCCAGCGTCTTGGAATTCTCGCCGAAGGATTTCATCAAATTTGTCCCGGTGTTCCTCTATTCTGTCTTCTGCCTCCTTCCGCCATTCTTGAGCTTCAATACTGGTCTCCGCTTTCTTGTGCTTCTTGATGGCTTCTTTCACGTCCTCAAAACGAGTTTTCACCTCCCAAGAATCGAGATCGCTGTCTCCGTCTTCGTTACTCTCGATGTCCGTATCTAGTTGACCGATTAGGCTGTTGCCCTGTCGTACGTTGAAATCGATGTTGGGGAGCGGCTCCACCTCGCTCGGTTCATCCTCGATATCAGCGACCATCGACAACCAGAGCCTGAGCTTGCAGATCTCAACAGCACCTTCGTCGATATCGACTCCGTACAAATTGTTGAGGATGGCCGTTCGCTTTGCGTACAATGATGAGGAGCCTTTTCCAGATTCGATTTCCTCTATCTCTTCTCGCGTTCTGGATTCTAGCTCCCAGCCTTTCCCTTCAGCTTCGAGTCGTTGGAAATACTCAATGCATTGCATCAACTGATCGTCTCGCTATTGGCTGTTTTCGACTTTATCTACGATTGCCGGTGAAATACAAGCTGCTTCTTACAATCTATTCAACAAGTGTATTGACCAGTGCAGTCGAAAGCCACCATCATATCCATCATTTTCATATGAGTAAAGCAACTTTCAGGTGGTATGACTCTCCAGCAGATCACCGCATCCGATATCGCGGGCTGGGACTCTTTACAGGATATAGCGAACTCCTTTGAAAAACGCGGGCTCAAACCACGCCCGAAACTTGGGGGCGATAACGAACTCGTAGTCCAGCTTGATGATGACGAATTCATCGTCATTGTCAATGCTGGCCCCGGTGAGACTGCCACGGACTTCAAACCGGAAAATCGCTCACGGCATACCAACCTTGTTGCCACCAACGATTTCGAGACCTTCACCTTCATTACGCGAGTCCGAAGCTGGGAGGGGCAGCAGCACGGTCGAATTAAGCATCAAAAGATTTCGTTCTCGAAGGAGCAGTTCACGCGGGACAGCGGAGAGAAGAACACTATTCTCCAGAAGCTGAACTCGATCGAGTACGGTTCCTCTGCTGCGATTTATGATACGCTCTACGACACGCAACAAGTCGTCAAGGAGTTCTATGAACAGTTCGAGGAACTCCGGACAGATCTCATTCAAGAGGTTACAGGCATCCCTGACGATCGTGGTGATGCGAAGCAACGATATGTGCAGGTCATTCTTGACCGGATGATCTTCCTATACTTCATCCAGGAAAAACGCCTTCTTGATCGGAACCCGAATTACCTTCATGAACAGCCGAATGAAGTCGTTGACGAGGGTGGTGACCACTACGAAGAGTTCTACGAACCGCTCTTCTTCGAATACCTTGCAGAAGACAAACAGAACCCTGACTTCGGTAGTCTTCCGTACCTGAACGGTGGCTTGTTCGCAAGGAATCCTGTCGAAGAGGAGTTTGAGGACGCGAAATTAGGTGGCTCTGCCGAGGAAACGAACGGGCTCTTCGACGATATCCTCGACTTCCTCTCCGACTGGAATTGGAACGTAGACGAACGACTCGACATCGTCGATCCCAAGAACCTCTCCCCAGCGATCTTGGGTCACATCTTCGAGCAAACGGTCAATCAGAAGGAGATGGGGGCGTACTACACACCGGAAGAGATCACGGGGTTCATGGCCCGACGGACGATCCATCCATATCTACTCGATCAACTCAACAAGGCTGTGGACGCAGACTACGACGAGATCGACAATGTGTTCGGATTCCCCGTGCTCGAGGCAGATAGTAGCGCAGAAGCTGTTGCCGATGGCGGAACCATAACTCAGCAAGTTCCAACGGAAAACGTCCAGACCAGCCATGTGGAGACTCTCTACCACGATATTCTGAAGGAAGCGCACATTCTCGATCCCGCTGTAGGAAGTGGCGCCTTCCTGCTCGCCGCACAGGAGGTGCTGATGGACCTATACATGCAATGCATTGAGTATTTCCAACGACTCGAAGCTGAAGGGAAAGGCTGGGAG
>NZ_MASN01000033.1 GCF_001861355.1 Natrialba sp. SSL1 | reverse complement strand
CGGTGAGGTATTCGTGTTGATACCCGTCTTCTTCGTCGGGGAGGTTCAGGTCACATCGAATTCGACCATCGACGGTGGAGAGCGATACAGACCCGTCATCGAATAGCGTCATCGTCCGGGTGTCGTATTTCACCGTGTTACTGGTAAACTCCGGTCGAGACGTTTTGTAGTGTTCGTCAAGGTCTTCGATTGCTTCGACACCATCGAGTGCGGCTGCAGCCTGATGGGTGGCGAGGATTGCGTGCTGGCTCCCGAGACGTGTTTCCTCCAACACCGTGTCGTAGGCGAGGTCTTGGAGGTAGGTTTTCCGCGTCTCACCAACGTCCCATCCGATGCGACTGCTGATGTTACAGGCAGTTTTCCACTCAGTGATGGTGGCCTCGAGCAAGTCCTGTTGCTCGTCGGTGAGGATAGGGCGGGTGATTGCGGTACGTCTCAGGTAGTCGTCTGCCACGGGTTTCAATAGCTGATAGAGGTGCTTAATGTTTCGTGGTATGTGGCGGCGAGTGTCGGCTTCAACCCC
>NZ_MASN01000032.1 GCF_001861355.1 Natrialba sp. SSL1 | reverse complement strand
AACACCGATAAGCCGCCGCAGTCATGCGGTTCTTCGCTTAGCTAAAGACGGATGAGTGTAGGATAGTATAACGTCTTCTCGAGGAACGAATCACCGGGTTCATCTTGGAACCCATTAATATCTAGATTGTCAATAAGCGCATCAGAATCTGGCTCAATCTGATCAAGGAGTTCACGCTCCTGTCCAGTCATGGATCTAATATCATCGTAGAACCCCTTGATCGTGATCTGCCCCGACTCGTCTTTCATCGTTCCCAGTAGCTTATTGAGTTCCCATGCCGGGTTCGGTGCGGCGCCGCCATAGTGACCAGAATGAAGGTCATTGTCGGGGCCACTCACGTCAATCTGGATCACGAGGATACCGCGATTTCCGAGCACGACTGTTGGCCGTCCTGATTCATCAACAGGACCATCCGAGTTCACAGCGATATCAGCACTTAATTCCTCTTCGCACGCTTTGACCGCATCTCTGAGGTTCGGACTCCCACTTTCTTCTTCGCCATCAAGGAGAAGTACGACGTTCACTGGAAGACCTGTTGTCTCGCGAAGCGCTTTCACAGCACACAGATACGTGAAGTGTTGACCTTTATTGTCGACGGTACCGCGACCGTATAGCAGGTCCTCACCACTAACTGTTCTAATATTCGGGTTGAACGGTTCTGTTTTCCACGCCTCTGGTTCAACAGGTTGGACATCATAGTGGCCGTATACGAGTACCGTTGGCGCGTCGTTGTTCGGTTCATTATCGACGAATGCGTGGCTGATTACAGCTGCATGTCTATCTATTCCAATTACCTTAAATATATCGATCTATAGACAAGATACAATGATTTTAGGATGTTTGAGAACTCATTTAACCTCTCTCCGGTGGCACTAACCGATGGTTGAGCAACAAGCATTTGGAGATCGTCGATGAACCGATCAAAGTTGTTATCGATGGCTGTATCGATATCTGTAGCTGGGCACATATCGGTTGAATCGAACTACGCTCTTGTGTAGCACTTTGTTGATTTCACAGCGTGGCTTTGACAGCGTGTTTGAGCGCTTCTCTTCCTGGTTTCCGTAGTAGCTTTCGTCGAAGTTGGAACGCTCGGAGATACTGTGTGAGCTTGTCTTTTGAGACGCCTCGATGAGGCGAGAGCCACGGTCGCAGCAGCGATCCGTGGCTCTCGCAGGTGTTGACGTGAACGTCTTCGTCGGCGTATTCGCCGTCACCGTGGACGACGTATTCGCGGTCGAATGCGTCGTCCTCGGCCAACGGGTCGTAGGCACGAAAACCATCGGTGTAGACAGTCAGTGGCTCCTTCTCGCGGTTTGCGAGAAGGAGCCGAACCGTCGATTCGTCGGCTGATTTCGCTGGGATCACGTACCGATCGCCGGTGCCACGATCGACGATCGTGAACACCGGCGGTTTGTCCTGTTCGTATGATCCTCGCCCACGCGTGGACAGGCCACGCGAGCGCGACTCTTGGTCGCGCTCGCGGCCTTTCAGCCCTGCAGAAACGTAGACTTCGTCGATCTCGACTGGACCAACGAGGTCGAGGGAAGGCGCGTCGAGCGCCTTCGTGAAGCGCTCGACGCGCTGGTAGATCGTTTTGTACTGAACGTCGATCTCTAGCTGAAGTTGGCGAAGACTCGTGTTAAACCGGAGGAACGCGTAAATCGAGAATAGCCACTTTCTGAGTGCAACTTTCGAATGGGCAAAGATCGTGCCGGTCTTGTCGTTGAATGTGCGGTCGCAATTCTTACAGAGATAGCGCTGAAAGTGTCCATAGCTGCCGTTCTTGACCGTCAGGTCACAACGGCAGCGAGGGCAAGTAACACCGTTACGCCAGCGAACCTGCGCCAACAGGTCCGCTGCGACCGATTCCGATCCAAACACATCTAGCGGAATCATGCCTAACGGACACCGCTGACGCGGTGTCCTTGCTCTCTTCGATTCCACAGCGACAGCTGAGCAGTATCAATAATCTCCTACAGAAGAGCGATCGAACTAATACTAGATAAGTCATATCCTATCATACATTGCTGCCGAAACCCTCAATAGTTATAGGTAACACTCATTTCGACAGGTGTGTTCTCAATCGTGCCAGTGATTTACGCAGTGGTCGCACTGAGCGAGAAGTTGGTCCGATTTTCACCACATGGATAAAAAATTCCCACTCCATCGACCCACAAAATATCGGGGCCTATTATCACGAGGTGAGCAACGAGCGTTATCAGTGAATAATGACACCACTATTTAAGCCAATTTGATAATCGTGTCTCTCCGTATTATAGTAGGGAAGACATCTACAAGTCGTGCTCCTCCCGCCGTTCTTCGACGGTATCCATCCGATCCTCCGGGTGATAGATGTTATAGTCAGTATCCCACTCATACCCGGCATCCTCGAGGATTTCGAGCGCGGCGTCCTCGCCAGGACCGAATACAGGTGCGTCTTCATTGTGCCAGAACTCCAAACTCGGATTGATCGGACTAGTTGCCGGTTCACCGTATCCGTCGTAGATTTCGTTGATGATCGTCTCGGTATTCCCTTGAATCAAAGCGTTGAGTGCCTGCCGGAACCGGACGTCATCAAGTGGCGGCCGTTCGACGTTTTGATCTGTCCGCTGCCGCCCGTCATCGCCATGGGTGACCGCATCCAGGTGATCAGCCTCTTCGATCGTTTCTTCGAGACGCTCGAAGTCACCGAACCAGTAGTCGAGGA
>NZ_MASN01000031.1 GCF_001861355.1 Natrialba sp. SSL1 | reverse complement strand
GGGTAGCCGTTGCCAGACTTCTTGACGCCTCCGAATGGCAGCTGGACCTCTGCGCCGATACACGGCAGGTTCGCGTACGCCAGGCCGATCTCCGCGCGGTCGCGGAAGTAGTTGATCTGACGGTAGTCTTCGGAGATGATCGCACCGGCGAGGCCGTACGGCGTGTCGTTGTGAATCTCGACTGCGTCCTCGATGTCGCCGTCGTACTCCAAGAGGGCAACGTGCGGACCGAAGCACTCCTCTTTCAGACAGCGCAGATCGGTGTCGTACTCGATTTCGTAGACGAACGGACCGACCCAGTTGCCGTCCTCGTGGCCCTCGGGAATTTCGTCGTCCTCGAGTTCGAAGCGGTCGACGAGGACCTCGGCACCTTCCTCGACTGCGAGTTCGTTGTGCTTCTCGATCTTCTCGACGTGTTCGGGCTCGACAGCCGGCCCCATGAAGGTGTCCTCCTGCAGGGGGTCACCTACCGCGACGTCCTTGGCGATGTCGACGTAGCGCTCCTTGAACTCGTCGTAGACGTCCGTATGGACGATCAGGCGCTCGCTCGAGACACAGCGCTGACCGGTCGTCTTGAAGCTCGACATGATCGCCGAGTGGACGGCGATGTCGAGGTCGGCTTCCTCGGTGACGATGATACCGTTCTTGCCGCCCATCTCGCAGGCTGCGAGTTTGCCCGGTTCGCCGCCGACCTTGCTGGCGATTTCCTGTCCGACTTCCGCCGATCCGGTGAAGAGGACCGTGTCGACGCGTTCGTCGTCGGAAATCGCTGCACCGGCGTCGCCGAAGCCCTGGACCATGTTGAAGACGCCGTCCGGAATACCGGCGTCCTCGAACA
>NZ_MASN01000030.1 GCF_001861355.1 Natrialba sp. SSL1 | reverse complement strand
GTCACGACCGTGACAGGGTCGTATGATGGGCCACTACACCACCCGGGCTTGCAATGCTTCGTTTCCCGGTGAGAGTATTAAGGCTTTCCAATTGGGGGCGCTGTGGTACGGGGAATCGCCACACAACCCCGCCTCATTCTGCCAAATCGTGGTGATGATTGACACGACCCACAAGGGATTTAACTGAGAATCGGCTACTCATACTCGTGATCGTTCACACCGGTCAGGCCCGCCCGGCCGGATAGCGACGCTTCTGAGCCGAGTTAGTAACCGTTAAATGCCTGCCGCCGCTACCTCGCTGTAGTATCTCGTGACAGCCGCTTCTCTCCCAATAGCGCACACGCACATCACTGACCCCAACCAGACCAATACATGGTAGACGTAAGCCAACACGAACTCGTGCCGGACCACTCCGTCCTCGAGGAGGACGCACTCGAGGAGGTGCTCGACGAGTACGACATCGACCGTACCGATCTGCCAAAAATCAAACGCAACGACCCCGCGCTGCCGGACGATGCGGCGGTCGGCGACGTCATCAAAATCGTCCGAAACTCACGTACAACCGATCAGGCGGTCGTATACCGACTTGTGGTGGAATAAATGGCAATGGAACTCGACCGAGACAAACGACGGGACATTTCGCGCGAATACTTCTCGAGAGAACGGCTCGCAGAACATCACTACCGCTCCTTCAACGCTTTCCTCAACCGGGGGATGCAGGAGGTCGTCGACGAGAAGGCGACCATCGATACGGATATCGGTGACAAGGAAGGCGAGGAGCCAGTTCACGTCGAACTGGGCGACGTTCGCGTCGTCACGCCCCGCGTTCGCGAGGCAGACGGCTCCGAGGAACTGCTCTATCCGCAGGAGGCCCGACTCCGGAATATCACCTACTCTGCGCCGGTTTTCATGGAGATGTCCATCGTCAAGGGCGAGGAGGGCGACGAACGCGTCGTCGACTCGACCGAGACGAAGATCGGCCGGATGCCGATTATGGTCGGCTCGGACAAGTGTAACATCGCCGGCTTCTCGGACGAAGAGCTGATCGAGATCGGTGAGGACCCCGCCGACCCCGGTGGCTACTTCATCGTCAACGGCTCCGAGCGCGTGCTGATGACCAGCGAGGACCTCGCACCGAACAAGATCCTCGCGGAGTACGACACCAAGTACGGCGACGAGATTCAGGTCGCAAAGACCTTCTCCCAGCGCCGTGGCTACCGCGCGCTCGTCCTCTGTGAGCGCACTCGCAACGGACTGCTCGAGGTCTCTTTCCCCTCGGTTTCCGGCTCGATCAACTTCGTGACGCTCGTGCGCGCACTCGGCCTCGAATCGGACGAGGAGATCGTCCACAAGGTCTCGAACGACCCAGAGGTCGTCAAGTATATGCTCGAAAATCTGGAGGAAGCGGAGGTCCAGACCGAGGAAGAGGCCATCGAGGCACTCGGGAAGCGCGTCGCCTCGGGCCAGGGCAAGAACTACCAGCTCAAGCGAGCCAACTACGTCATCGACCGCTACCTCCTGCCGCATCTCCACGAGGAGGGCGTCGAGGAGGAGGACGTTCGGATCAACAAGGCCCACTATCTCTGTCGGATGGCCGAAGCCTGTTTCGAACTCGCGCTGGGACGGCGTGACTCCGACGACAAGGACCACTACGCCAACAAGCGCCTCAAGGTGTCGGGCGACCTGATGAAGGACCTGTTCCGGACAGCGCTCAACAAGCTGGCACGTGACGTGAAGTACCAGCTCGAACGCGCGAACATGCGTAACCGGAACCTTTCGGTCTCAACTGTCGTTCGCTCCGACGTGCTGACCGAACGACTCGAGCACCCGATCGCGACGGGCAACTGGGTCGGTGGCCGCTCTGGTGTCTCTCAGCTGGTCGACCGCACCAATTTCATGGGCGTTCTCTCTCACCTTCGCCGACTGCGCAGCCCACTCTCGCGCAGCCAGCCCCACTTCGAAGCACGGGACCTGCACGCGACACAGTGGGGTCGAATCGGGCCGTCGGAAACGCCCGAGGGACCAAACTGTGGCCTCGTGAAGAACTTCGCGCAGGCGATGGAGCTCTCCCAGAACATCGAAGATGAACAGGCGCTCAAGCGGGAACTGGCCTCGATGGGGGTCGAGGGCATTCCCGGACTCGAGGGCATCGAACGATCGACATCCACTGCAGACGACTGATCTACAATGAGCAGCCAACAACGAGAAGCCAAAGTCTACGTCAACGGGTCGCTGGTGGGAACACACCCCGATCCACACGAGCTAGCCGAACAGATCCGCGAAGCGCGACGCATCGGTGACGTCAGCGAGATGGTCAACGTCTCCGTCAAAGAGCGCACCCGTGAAGTCATCGTCAACGCCGACGCGGGCCGCGCTCGCCGCCCGCTGCTCGTCGTCGAGGACGGCGAACCCCGCATCTCCCAGCAGGAAATCGAGGCGCTTCGCGACGGTGATCTCGAGTTCGAGGATCTCGTCGACCACGGCTACGTCGAGTTCATCGACGCCGAAGAGGAAGAGGACATCTACGTCGCCGTCGAGGAGGACGATCTGAACGAGGATCACACGCACCTCGAGATCGACCCGCAGCTGATCTTCTCGATCGGCTCGGGGATGATTCCGTACCCGGAACACAACGCGTCGCCGCGGATTACGATGGGTGCAGGGATGATCAAGCAGTCGCTGGGGCTGCCGTCGGCCAACTACCGAATCCGGCCGGACACGCGCCAGCACCTGCTGCACTACCCGCAGCTCTCGATGGTCAAGACCCAGACGACGGAGCAGATCGGCTACGACGACCGTCCTGCGGCACAGAACTTCGTCGTCGCCGTGATGAGCTACGAGGGGTTCAACATCGAGGACGCACTCGTCATGAACAAGGCCTCGGTCGAACGCGCGCTCGCTCGCTCGCACTTCTTCCGCACCTACGAGGGCGAGGAGCGACGGTATCCGGGCGGTCAGGAGGATCGCTTCGAGATTCCATCCCAGGACGTCCGCGGCGCGCGCGGTGAGGAAGCCTACGCGCACCTGGACGAGGACGGCCTCGTCAACCCCGAGACGGAGGTCGACGAAAACTCCGTCCTGCTCGGTAAGACGAGTCCACCGCGATTCTTAGAGGAACCGGACGACATGGGTGGCCTTTCGCCACAGAAGCGCCGCGAAACCTCCGTCACGATGCGCTCGGGAGAGAGCGGCGTCGTCGACACGATCACGCTCATGGAGGGCGAGGACGGCTCGAAGCTCTCGAAGGTCTCCGTGCGCGACGAACGGATTCCTGAACTCGGTGACAAGTTCGCGTCCCGGCACGGACAGAAGGGTGTTCTTGGCCACCTCGCACCGCAGGAGGACATGCCGTTCACCGAGAACGGCGTCGTCCCTGACCTCGTGCTCAACCCACACGCGCTGCCATCGCGCATGACTGTCGGCCACATTCTCGAGATGATCGGCGGCAAGCTCGGTGCGATGGAAGGCCGTCGCGTCGACGGGACGCCGTTCCTCGGCGAGGACGAGTCCGCACTCCGTGACGGCCTCGAGGAGGCCGGCTTCGACTCCGCAGGTAAGGAGACGATGTACTCCGGCGTCACGGGAGAGAAAATTGAAGCCGAGATCTTCGTCGGGATCATTTTCTACCAGAAGCTCTACCACATGGTCTCGAACAAGCTGCACGCCCGTTCGCGCGGGCCGGTGCAGGTTCTCACCCGCCAGCCGACGGAGGGTCGCGCCCGCGAGGGTGGTCTCCGTATCGGGGAGATGGAGCGCGACGTCTTCATCGGTCACGGTGCTGCGATGACGCTCAAGGAACGACTGCTCGACGAGTCCGACCGCGAGTTCATCAACGTCTGTGGCCAGTGTGGGATGAGCGCCGTCGAGAACGTCGAACAACGGCGTGTCTACTGTCCGAACTGCGAGGAGGAGACCGACATCCACGAGATCGAGATGAGCTACGCGTTCAAGCTCCTGCTCGACGAGATGAAGGCACTGGGTATCGCGCCGCGACTGGAACTGGCAGACGCCGTCTAAGATCACAATGCGAAACAGTACACCAAAAGACATCGGATCAATCAACTTCGGGCTCATGGAGCCCGAAGAGTACCGGGAGATGAGCGCGACGAAGATCATCACCGCCGACACCTACGACGACGACGGCTTCCCCATCGACATGGGGCTGATGGACCCGCGTCTCGGCGTGATCGACCCCGGACTCGAGTGCAAGACCTGCGGGAAGCATTCGGGATCCTGTAACGGCCACTTTGGCCACATCGAACTCGCCGCGCCCGTCATCCACGTCGGCTTTACGAAGCTCATTCGCCGACTGCTGCGTGGCACCTGTCGTGAGTGTTCGCGACTGCTGTTGGTCGAGGACGAGCGCGAGGAGTTCCAGGATCAGATCGAGGAGTCCCGAAAGCTCGGTCGCGACCTGAACGACGTGACGAAGGCGGCAATTCGGCAGGCACGGAAGAAGGACCGCTGTCCGTTCTGTGGCGAGGTGCAGTACGACATCGACCACGAGAAGCCGACGACCTACTACGAGGTCCAGCAGGTCCTCACCAGCGAGTACTCCCAGCGCATCGCCGGCGCGATGCAGGGCGACGAGGAAGCCGGCATCGAACGGACCTCGCCGGACGAACTCGCCGCGGAGACGGAGATCGACCTCACCCGGATCAACGAGATCCTCTCGGGGTCGTTCCGTCCGCGCGAGAGTCAGCGCGAGGCCATCGAGAAGGCACTCGACATCGACCTCACCGAGGAGGACACGAACAAGCTGATGCCAAGCGACATCCGGGACTGGTTCGAGAACATTCCGGACGAGGACATCGAAGTGCTCGGCATCGACGCCGACCGCTCGCGGCCGGAGTGGATGATCCTCACCGTCCTTCCGGTCCCGCCGGTCACCGCGCGGCCGTCGATTACGCTCGACAACGGCCAGCGCTCCGAGGACGACCTCACCCACAAACTGGTCGACATTATCCGGATCAACCAGCGGTTCATGGAGAACCGTGAGGCCGGTGCCCCACAGCTGATTATCGAGGACCTCTGGGAACTGCTGCAGTACCACGTCACCACGTTCATGGACAACGAAATCTCGGGGACGCCGCCGGCGCGACACCGCTCCGGTCGGCCGCTCAAGACGCTCTCCCAGCGCCTGAAGGGCAAGGAGGGTCGCTTCCGTGGCTCGCTGTCCGGGAAACGTGTGAACTTCTCGGCTCGTACCGTCATCTCGCCGGACCCGACCCTCTCGCTGAACGAGGTCGGTGTGCCAGACCGCGTCGCAAAGGAGATGACCCAGACGATGAACGTCACCGATCGAAACGTCGAGGAGGCTCGACGCTACGTCTCGAACGGTCCGGAGGGCCATCCCGGCGCGAACTACGTCCGCCGGCCCGACGGCCGTCGGCTGAAGGTGACCGAGAAGAACTGTGAAGCACTCGCCGAGAAGGTCGAGGCAGGTTGGGAGGTCAACCGGCACATGGTCGACGGCGACATCGTCATCTTCAATCGCCAGCCGTCGCTCCACCGGATGTCGATCATGGCCCACGAGGTCGTGGTCATGCCGTACAAGACGTTCCGCCTGAACACCGTCGTCTGTCCGCCGTACAACGCCGACTTCGACGGCGACGAGATGAACATGCACGCGCTGCAGAACGAGGAGGCCCGCGCCGAAGCGCGCGTCCTCATGCGCGTCCAGGAGCAGATCCTCTCCCCGCGCTTCGGTGAGAACATCATCGGCGCGATTCAGGACCACATCAGCGGGATGTACCTCCTGACCCACGACAACCCGCGCTTCAACGAGACGCAGGCGCTCGACCTGCTCCGTGCGACCCGGATCGACGAACTGCCGGAACCGAGCGGCATCGACGACGAGGGCGAGCCGTTCTGGACCGGGTACGACGTCTTCTCCGAACTCCTGCCAGACGACCTCAACCTCGAGTTCACGGGTACCGTCGGCGAGCCTGTCGTCATTGAAGACGGCCAGCTCATCGAGGGCACCATCGCCGAGGACGAAGTCGGCGAGTTCGGCGGCGAGATCGTCGACACCATCACGAAGATCTACGGCAACACCCGCTCGCGGATCTTCATCAACGAGGTCTCGACGCTCGCGATGCGCGCCATCATGCACTTCGGGTTCTCGATCGGGATCGACGACGAAACCATCCCGGGCGAAGCGCAGTCTCGCATCGACGAGACGATCGAGGACGCGAACGACCGCGTCGAGGAACTCATCGAAGCCTACGAGAACAACGAACTCGAGTCCCTCCCGGGCCGGACGCTCGACGAGACACTCGAGATGAAGATTATGCAGACGCTCTCGCGTGCGCGTGACAACGCCGGTAACATCGCGGACGAGCACTTCGACGACGAGAACCCGGCGGTCGTCATGGCCAACTCCGGTGCGCGTGGGTCGATGCTCAACCTGACGCAGATGGCCGGTGCAGTCGGTCAACAGGCAGTTCGGGGCGAGCGAATCAACCGCGGCTACGAGGACCGGACGCTCAGCCACTACAAGCCGAACGACCTCTCGGCTGAGGCCCACGGCTTCGTCGAGAACTCCTACACGTCGGGACTGACCCCGCGGGAGTTCTTCTTCCACGCGATGGGTGGCCGTGAGGGGCTGGTCGACACGGCAGTCCGGACCTCGAAGTCCGGTTACCTGCAGCGTCGCTTGATCAACGCGCTCTCGGAACTCGAAGCGCAGTACGACGGCACCGTCCGGGACACCTCGGACACGATCGTCCAGTTCGAGTTCGGCGAGGACGGCACCTCGCCGGTGAAGGTCTCCTCGGGTGACGACAACGACATCGACGTCGAGCAGATCGCAGACCGCGTGCTCGACTCGGAGTTCGCCTCCGAGGCTGAGAAAGAAGAGTTCCTCGGTACGAAACGACAGCCGACGAACCTCTCCGAGCACGCCGATACTCGCTTTGTCGAGGAGACGGAGGAGGTGACCTCCGATGACTGAGGTCGACTACGCCGTCGATGACGACATGATCGCCGTCGTCGAGGACAGCGACCTGCCGCGTCGACTCAAGGACAACGTCTACGAGACGCTCGAGGACCGCGGGGATGCGACCGTCGAGGACGCAGACGAACTCGCGAAGGCAGTCGAAGCCCGCTACGTCGACACGCGTGTCGAACCGCTCGACCCCGTCGGCACCGTCTCGGCGCAGTCGATCGGTGAGCCGGGGACGCAGCTGACGATGAACACGTTCCACTACGCGGGGGTCGCAGAAATCGACGTGACCCAGGGGCTGCCGCGGCTGATCGAACTCGTCGACGCCCGAAAAACTCCGGACACACCGATGATGACGGTCTATCTCGAGGACGAGTACGCGACCGAGCGCGAACGCGCCCACGAGGTCGTCTGGAACATCGAGGCGACGAAGATCCTCGCGCTGGGTGACGTCTCGACGAACGTTGCGGATATGCGCGTCCAGATTTCGCTCAACCAGGATACGCTCGAAGAGCGTATGATCACGCCCGAGGAGGTCGCCGAGATCATCGAGGACAACCTCGGCGTGAGCACGGTCCAGCAGGGAACTGACATCCAGTTCGGGCCTGAGGAGCCGTCCTACCGGGACCTGCTCCAACTCGTCGAGGAGCTTCGCGAGATCACGTTCAAGGGAATCGAGGAGGTCTCTCGCGTCGTTATCCGCCGAGAGGAGATGGACGACGGCGACGAGCAGTTCGTCCTCTACACCGAGGGATCGGCGTTCGGCGACGTCCTCGAGATCGAGGGCGTCGACGCCTCCCGGACGACGTGTAACAACATCCACGAGATCCACCGTAACCTCGGGATCGAGGCCGCACGCGAGGCCATCATCGAGGAGACGAACAACACGCTCGCAGAGCAGGGGCTCGACGACGTGAACGTGCGCCACCTGATGCTGGTCTCGGACATGATGACCAACCGCGGCGAGATCGAGTCGATCGGTCGCCACGGTATTTCGGGGTCGAAGGACTCGGTCCTCGCACGCGCAGCGTTCGAGGTGACGGTTAACCACCTGCTGAACGCGGCGATCCACGGCGAGATCGACGAACTCGACGGCGTCACGGAGAACGTCATCGTCGGGAAACCGATCAAGCTCGGGACCGGAGACGTCGACCTCCGGATGGGGTCGACCAGCCCCGAAAGCGGCGGCCAGGCAGACTAATCGATGGCGGTTACCCTCGACGACGACGCGCGTCAGTACCTCGCGACGTTCGAGGAGGTGACGGGCGCGGATGGGACCGATTGCATCCTCGACGGCGGCTGGACTGACGCCGCCGACGAGGGCGAGGACGCCGGTGCCGGCAATGGCGGCTCCGCCGGTGAGAGCACTGCCGACCGGCTGATCATCGTCGTTGCAAGCGGCCAGATGGGCGAAGCGATCGGTCCCGAGGGACGGACGATCCAGCGCTTCGAAGATCGGGTCGACCTGTCGGTTCGACTCGTCGAGAACGCGGCCGACCCGGAGACGTTCGTCGCGAACACGCTCGCGCCCGCGGCGGTCTACAACGTGACGATCAGCGAGAACAACGACACCGTCGCGTACGTCGAGGTTGCAGACGCCGACCGCGGCATCGCGATCGGGACGAACGGCCGCACGATCGACGCCGCACGCCGACTCGCAGAGCGTCACTTCGACATCGACGATATCCAGCTAACCTAACCGCGCGTCAACACGCCGTGGGAGACCCACACCCTATACCCCACACGACGTGTGAGTCGGTGCCAAGCTATTTTCTGTCGCACTGTGAACGGGACTCCATGAGCGACGAGCAGACACCGTCGTACGGCCGCGAACGGCTGGTAGAAGTCTACACACAGGGGATGTTGGCCGACACCACTCCCTCGATACCACCGCGCTTCGAAGACCTCGAGGCCGCCGCTCGCGAGGCACTCGAGTCCGACGCCTACGCCTACGTCGCGGGGAGTGCGGGTGCAGAACGAACCGACCGGGAGAATCAGGCGGCGTTTTCGACGTGGCGAATCGTGCCTCGGATGCTCCAGGGTGTCGAAAATCGCGATCTCTCGGTGACGCTCTTCGGCGAGCGCTACCCCGCCCCGGTCGCGCTGGCACCCATTGGCGTGCAGTCGATCCTGCATGAGGACGGCGAACTGGGGTCGGCACGCGCCGCAGCCGATCTCGGACTGCCATTCGTTCAGAGTTCGGCGTCGACGGAGCCACTCGAGTCCGTTGCCGAGGCGAGCGATGAGGGGCCGGCGTGGTTTCAGCTCTACTGGAGTTCGAACCGCGACCTCACCCGGAGCTTCGTCGAGCGCGCTGAACAGGCAGGGTACGAAGCGCTCGTCGTCACCGTCGACACGCCGGTGATTAGCTGGCGCGAACGCGACATCGAACAGGCGTACCTGCCGTTCCTCGACGGCGAGGGCGTCGGGAACTACTTCACCGACCCCGTCTTTCGCGACCTGGTCGGCGCACCACCCGAAGAGAACCAGGACGCTGCAGTCATGCAGTTCGTCGACGTCTTCGGCGATGCCTCGCTCACGTGGACCGATCTCGAGTGGCTCCGCGGCGTAACCGACCTGCCGATTCTGGTCAAGGGGATCGTCCACCCCGACGACGCACGGTGTGCACTCGAGTCCGGTGCGGACGGCGTGATCGTCTCGACGCACGGTGGTCGGCAGGTGGACAACGCGCTGCCCGCGATCGAGGCGCTGCCGCGGGTGGTCGACCACCTCGAGAAGGAGGGGTACGGCGACGCGCCGGTATTGTTCGACAGCGGGATTCGCCGTGGTGCGGACGCCGTCGTGGCGCTGGCACTCGGTGCGGAGATGGTGTTGCTCGGTCGCCCGTACGTCTACGGGCTGGCGATCGACGGCGAGGACGGCGTTCGCGAGGTCTGCCGGAACTTCCTGGCGGATTTCGATCTGACGATGGGGCTGTCAGGGCAGGCCTCGGTTGCAGACCTCGATCGGTCGCTGTTGGTTGAGTCGCAGTGATCGGGGCTGACGCAGTTGGGTGCATCCGTGTTCGGTCACTGTTGGTGAAGCCGCAGTGACCGGCGCTGTCGCGATCGGGTACACCCGCGTTCGGAAACCTCTCGCCCGCCGAGCGTCGCTACGCCACGCTCTGGCCGTAACTCGAAATCGTAAAACGGCCTCAGATTCGGCGAGCGGGGTGCGTCGAGCGCTCTCGTGGCGTAACGCCGAATCCAAACAGGGACGCTTAAGTGGCTCCGACGGATAGCGACGGGTACTATGGCAAACGGCAAATACGCCGCGCGCAAGCTCAAGAAGGACCGCCAGAACCAGCGGTGGTCCGACTCTGACTACGCGCGCCGCGCTCGTGGCCTTCGCGAGAAGTCTGACCCACTCGAGGGAGCACCACAGGCACGCGGTATCGTCCTGGAGAAGGTCGGTATCGAAGCAAAGCAGCCAAACTCGGCGATCCGAAAGTGCGTCCGAGTGCAGCTGATCAAGAACGGAAAGCAGGTCACCGCGTTCTGTCCCGGTGACGGTGCAATTTCGTTCATCGACGAGCACGACGAAGTCACCATCGCCGGTATCGGTGGGGCGAAGGGTCGTGCAATGGGTGACCTCTCGGGTGTCAACTACAAGGTTGACAAGGTCAACGGCGTCGCGCTGAAAGAGCTCGTCCGCGGGAACGCGGAGAAACCGGTTCGATAATCATGGCTGCAGAAGACCAACCAGACCCGGACGCCCCAGCCGGCGGCGCAGACATCGGTGCACAGCTCTTTGGTACGTGGGAAATCGACGAGATCGCCTACGAGGACCCCTCGACCGAACGCTACATCTCCGTGACGCCGGTCGCACACACCGCCGGTCGCCACGCGAGCAAGCAGTTCCAGAAGTCCCAGATCTCGATCGTCGAGCGCTTCATCAACCGCTTGATGCAGACCGAGGACAACACGGGCAAGAAGCAGCAGACGCTCAACTTCGTCCGTGAGGCGTTCGAACTCATCCACGAGCGCACCGAGGAGAACCCGATTCAGATTCTCGTCACGGCTGTCGAGAACGCTGCTCCGCGTGAGGAGACCGTCCGCCTGAAGTACGGTGGCATCTCCGTTCCGAAGGCCGTCGACGTCGCGCCACAGCGTCGCGTCGACCAGGCCCTGAAGTTCCTCGCCGAAGGTGTCCACAACGACTCGTTCAAGTCGTCCACGTCGGTTCCGGAGGCCATCGCCTCCCAGCTTACCGGCGCGGCGAACTACGACGTCCAGACCTACGCAGTCAGTCAGAAAGAAGAAAAAGAGCGCGTCGCGGCGGCTGCCCGCTAACGTCGGTTTCGTTTCGTTCGACCCGGCCTACTCGAGTTCGGGCCGTCGACACCGACTCTCTTCTCTCGCGTTCGATACTCTTTATTCGAGAGCTGTCGCGACAGCGCCAGTAATCGATGTGAGCGTCGAACGTGCGGCGGAATCGGCGTGCAACCGCAGCCGTCCCGTTTCAGTCTGCGGCCGCCGAGTTCGAATCGACGTACGAGCGCGTAGCGTCGACGAGCACTTTCCGGTACGTGCTTGCATCGGTTTCACGGCCGAGATCACGGAAGCGGCGGCGAAACGCCATCGTATCGACGGCGGGTGCGTCCATCGCGGCCGCGTGTGCGAGGTCGTAGAGGCGATGGCTCTCGTCCGGGTTGACGAGCTCGTGTCGCTCTGCAAGCGCGAGCGCGAATGCGGCGTTGACGGCCGTAATGTCCGGATCAGCACTCGCAGAGAGTCGCTGGAGTCCCGGTCGCGATGGGGTGTCCGGTCGGTCCGCGACCGCCGTTGCGAGGCTGGACTCGAGAAAGGAGAGCAGTTTCTCGCCGGGGCCGACCGAGAGCGTGATGTCGTCGGCGTAGATGTCTTTCATGTGGTTCGCAATCTGGTAACAGTGTGAGAGCTTTCGGCGTTCGACTGATTTGCCGGCCAGCGCGAGGTAGAGGACTTCCTCGATGGACTGGGTGTGGGAGGGATGGTCCTCCTCGTATCTGGCCATGTGGGCGAACTCGTGGAGGGCGAGTTCGCGGGCCATCGCGCTGGAGGCGGCCTGTCGTGAGATGTTGAGGACGTGGCGGTCCTCGTAGTGGCCGGCCCAGGTTCGCTCGTCTGGATCATCGCGCAGGCGCACGTAGACCGGGAGGGAGAGATCGTGTTCGGTTTCGAAGAGGTCCCGGGCGCTGAGAAATGGGGAGGTCGGGCCCGGCCCCTGAATACGAATGTCCATGTGCAAGAATAGCAAGGGCTGTGGCGGTATGTCTCTTACGCCGGTTTCTGTTTCGTGTGAACTAGTCGGACGACCACTGTCACAGCCGCCTCGCTTAGTGCATGTTATTCACTCACGCAAAATGTACATTCACCGCTGCGGACGGGGATACGCGTCGGATTCTGCCGGCGACGAAACACTACCCTTTTGACCCCGCTAGCGGTAATGAGGGGTATATGGGCCGACGCAAGAAGATCGTCCAAGAGTGTGAACGGTTGATGGACGAACCGGAGAACATCCGGAACATCGCCATCGCCGCTCACGTCGACCACGGGAAAACGACCCTTTCTGACAACCTCCTCGCGGGTGCGGGCATGATCTCCGACGAGACTGCCGGCGAACAGCTCGCGATGGACACGGAAGAAGACGAACAGGAACGTGGGATCACCATCGACGCAGCGAACGTTTCGATGACCCACGAGTACGAGGATACTAACCACCTGATCAACCTGATCGACACGCCGGGCCACGTCGACTTCGGTGGCGACGTGACGCGTGCGATGCGTGCCGTCGACGGTGCGCTCGTCGTTGTCGACGCCGTCGAGGGTGCCATGCCGCAGACCGAAACGGTCCTGCGCCAGGCACTCCGCGAGGGCGTCAAGCCGACCCTGTTCATCAACAAGGTCGACCGCCTGATTTCGGAACTGCAGGAAGGTCCCGAGGAGATGCAGCAGCGTCTCGTCTCCGTCATCGGCGACGTCAACGAACTCATCCGCGGCATGACCGAGGACATGGACGACGTCGAGGACTGGACCGTCTCCGTCGAAGACGGCACCGTCGGCTTCGGATCCGCCCTCTACAAGTGGGGCGTCTCGATGCCGTCGATGCAGCGCACCGGTATGGACTTCGGCGACATCATGGAACTCGAGCGCAACGACGAGCGCCAGGAGCTCCACGACCGGACGCCGCTGTCGGACGTCGTGCTCGACATGGTCTGTGAGCACTTCCCGAACCCAGTCGACGCACAGCCACGTCGTGTCCCGCGCATCTGGCGCGGTGACGACGAGTCCGAACTCGCAGAGGGGATGCGCCTCGTCGACGAGTCCGGTGAGGTCGTCTTCATGGTCACCGACATCGGAATGGACCCACACGCAGGCGAAATCGCCTCCGGTCGTGTCTTCTCGGGCTCCCTCGAGAAGGGTCAGGAGCTGTACGTCTCCGGAACCGCGGGCAAGAACCGCGTCCAGTCCGTTGGTATCTACATGGGTGGCGAGCGCGAGGAAGTCGAGCGCGTCCCAGCAGGTAACATCGCAGCCGTCACCGGTCTGCGTGACGCCATCGCCGGCTCGACCGTCTCCTCGGTCGAGATGACGCCGTTCGAGTCCATCGAGCACATCTCCGAGCCCGTCATCACGAAGTCCGTCGAGGCCCAGAACATGGACGACCTGCCAAAGCTCATCGAGACGCTGCGCCAGGTCTCCAAGGAGGACCCGACGATCCAGATTACGATTAACGAGGACACCGGCGAGCACCTGATCTCCGGACAGGGTGAGCTCCACCTCGAAGTCATCACCCAGCGTATCGAGAAGAACCAGGGTATTCCGGTCATCACTGGTGAACCGATCGTTGTCTACCGCGAGCAGCCACAGCAGGCAAGCCCGGAAGTCGAGGGTATTTCGCCGAACCGTCACAACCGCTTCTACATCTCCATCGAACCGATGACGGACGATCTCGTCGAGGTCATCCAGCTCGGCGAGGCATCGATGGACATGCCGGAGCAGGAACGCCGTGAAGCCCTGCAGGACGCCGGCATGGAGAAGGATGCGTCCCAGAACGTCGAGCACATCCACGGGACAAACATCCTCATCGACGACACGAAGGGTATCCAGCATCTGAACGAGACGATGGAACTCGTCATCGAAGGATTCGAGGACGCCCTCGACAACGGCCCGCTCGCAAACGAGCCGGTCCAGGGGACGCTCATCCGTCTGCACGACGCCCGTCTCCACGAGGACACCATCCACCGTGGTCCGGCACAGGTTATCCCTGCAACCCGTAACGCGCTTCACAACGCGCTGATCCACGGCAAGATCAAGCTGCTCGAGCCGATGCAGGACGCCCGTATCGACGTGCCAAACGACCACATGGGTGCCGCATCCGGCGAGATCCAGGGTCGTCGTGGCCGCGTCGACGACATGTACCAGGAAGGTGACCTCATGGTCGTCGAGGGTATCGCACCCGTCGGCGAGATGATCGGATTCGCGAGCGACATTCGCTCCGCAACCGAGGGTCGTGCCTCCTGGAACACCGAGAACGCCGGCTTTGAAGTCATGTCCGACTCGCTTCAGCGTGAGAAGATCATGGAGATCCGCGAGCGAAAGGGCATGAAGCTCGAACTGCCGGAAGCGATCGACTACCTCTAGGACTGGGACCGAACTGGGACGTGTCACAGCGTCCGTGCTCCCTGTCGTTCATTTTTCGCACTACCGACCGAGACCACACCGAGACCACGGTGAGCCGCTGTGCTATCCAGCCCGTCGTTCCACGTCGACTGCGCTGCTGTGAAACTATCGGCTGTCTGTTCTACCGGCCGTCAGCCACTGTTTCCATCCCTCTCTTCGGTGTCGCTCTCTGTCGTCATTTGAACGTGAACCGCCGTTCGAGTAACGGTGACGGCGCAGTCGCTGTACGTAAACGAGAGTTCCGCTTGCACCGCATCGGGCGTCTTTTCGTACAGTTCGTCCAGTTGCGTCGGATCGATGACGGTGTACAGCGGTTCGAGATCCAGCACGGGTGTGTTCGTGAGCGCGGCCACACCGCGAACGACTGTTTCGCTCGGTGATCGGCCGTCGGTAATCTCGTACGTCGACTGTGTGGCTGCCGGTACCGGTTCTCCCTCACCGTCGTCACCATTGCCACCGTCGGAGCGGAGTTTGTCTGTCATCGTTACAGTTCAAACGGCAGTTCACCGCTGAAGTGGTCGCTCTGGTAATCCAGATGATCGAGGCGCGGACCGAGTAATTCGCGGACGAGCACGACGAGCGGATTGGTCTTTCCCTCGCCGATCATCGCCGTTTCCGTTTTCGAGCCGGCCGCCATTGGTTTGTCTCGCAGCGAAAGCAACACCTTGTCACGGTCGGCGACGATGAGGCGGCTAATCCGTGGATAGCGAGAGGGCTCGTTCATCCAGTCGAGTTGTGGTTCCCAGATCGTCGTCTCCGGTGCGTGTTCGCGGAAGAACTGTCGAACGTCCGGATTCTGGGTCCCAACACAGAACTCGACACCACGGTCCATCGCCTGCGTTGCGTGTGGAATACAGTCCTCATCGAGGAGATCATCGGTCCGATAGATGATGAAGAGTTCCTCTTCAGCTTTATCAGCCAGTTCCCGACCGTAGTCGTAGACCGCCGCCTCCCCCTCGATCACACCGACATCGGCAGTATCGCCACCGTGTCTGACCCCGAACCGCGAGAGAAACTCATCGATCAGATCGAACGCAACCCAGTCCGGATCGATCGCATCCTCCCTCACCGAGACGACAGTTGTCTCGGGATCGTACTCGAGTATCTCTGCCTCGTCGAGTTGCGGGAGTTGGCCGTGGTGGAGTGCGTATTTCGTTCGCTCACGTTCGTTGTCGTACGCCTCGGTACCGAGGACCGCCGTGTCTTGCTCGACGAGTCGTTCGGCGAGTTCGTCGACGGTGAGCGTCCCCGGTGCGTCGTCGAGGCAGGAGAGGATCGCACGAATCTCTGGATCGGCGATCAGTTGAACGATCTGTTCCTCAGGGAGTTCCATGGGCCGCTTTGGATTGTCGACCAAATAATAGTATCTCCACATTCTGTTTTTTGTTCGGGTATTGTGACTATTGCTGGCCGATATTCATATTGGCATATTGTTTTGAGACGGTGTGTTCTGGCGGTCGACTGTGCGTGAACTCCGTCGGAGTTATCAGAAATCGTCACACTCGTGTGAACGTTCATTAGGCGATCTACGGTGTCTTTTTCGCCGTAATGTGACTGTCTCGGCTCTCAGGCGGTCAGGAGTTTTGCGAAGAAGGGGATCATTGCACAGAACGCGAGGAAAGCGAACCACCACGGTGCGAAGAAGATAATCACAATCGCGAATCCAAGGCCGACAATTGAGGCGATGAGTTTCTGTCTGAAGTCGATGTACATGTTCGGGTTGCACCGTGTTTTCGAGCCGACCAGATTATCTCTTCCGTCCGAGTCGACAGTGGTGTTTTCAGACGCCTGTGGTTGTGAGCACTGTGTGGGTCACGGGGACTGCGAGGGCCGTGAGGGCTGCGAGAGCCGCGACACGTTTACGAGTTAACGTCGGATTTTATTAATAACTCGGACGACCATCGTGCTATGGGATTGACGCAGCACGAAGTGACCGCAGACGACGGAACGGCACTAAATCTCTGGGAGCTATCGGGGGATCGTTCCGACGCTGCCGTCCTGTTCGTACACGGCGCGTTGACGTGCTCCCGCGCGCTGTTCGCTCCACCAGTCGACGGTGACGACTCGTACTCGTGGCTCCATGCGGCGGCCGACGAGCGAACCGCCTTCGCACTCGACGTTCGCGGGTACGGAGATAGTGACCTCCCAGCAGCACTCGAGGAACCACCCGAAGCGAACGGGCCGCCGGTTCGTGCGACTGACGCGGCCCGAGATATCCGGGCGGCGGTCGAGTTCGTGAGCGATCGGTTCGAGACGGTTCACTTCGTAGGGGTCTCCTGGGGGACGATCACGGGCGGAACGTACCTCACCGAAAACGATCACGATCTCGCCTCGGCGACGCTGTGTGCGCCGGTTTACAAACCCGAGTACGAGTTCGAAGTCGGCATGCAAGGGTTCGGACTGGAGACGGATCTGGACGCCTACTTCGTCGAGCGGCGCGAGGAGGTCGAGGAGAGACAGGATCCCGATAACGAAGCGCTGTTCGATGCGGTCTGGAACACGCAGGTCGAATCGAATCAGGGGCTGGCAGACGGTGATGGATACCTCGCCCAGACTGGCGCGCTCGCCGATGTCCGAGCGGGCTGTGAGGGAAATCCGGTGTACGACGCCAGCGAGATTGACTGCCCGACGCTCGTCGTCAGAGGGTCGGTCGACCAGGTCGCCGGTCGTGGCGACGCGCTGGCGCTGTACGACGAACTGTCGCTCCCGAATGATCAGAAGGAGTACGCCGAGATCGGCGGCGGCGACCACTTCGTCATGCACGGAGCGCGCCGCCACGCGCTGTACGACGTGGTCGACGCGTATCAACGCAGACACGAGGACGAAGCGGCCTGAATCACTCGGTTTCCCGCTGGACTGATGTACCGCGAACGCAGCGACATTGTTCGACGGTGAGTCCCTGATTTGCTCCGGAGCCGAGTCGCAGGTTGACATATGAACATGATGTGTTTCGTACTCGTAGTGCCTCATACATTGTTATGGCACGTCACACCACGAGGCGCAGTGTTCTCAAGGGTTCGGGTGCAACGGCTGCGGTCGGAACGACGCTGCTCGCGGGTTGCGTTACCGAAGAGGACAACGGTACCGGCGACCCGGACGAGCAGACGATTCGAATCGGCGCGTTCCAACCGACGTCGGGGGATCTGGAATATTACGGTCAATCAGCGCTACAGGGATTCTACTGCGGACTCGCGTACAAGTACGACGACGTCGAACCGGTCGACACCCTCTCGGCGGGCGAGTACACGGTTGACCCTGCGGACGGGCCGACGTTCGAGATCGTCCTCGAGGATACGGCGTTCGATCCGGACACCGCACGGCGCGTGGCGGAAGACCTCGTCGTCGACGAGGACGTCGACATCTTGTTCGGGGGCACGTCGTCCGACAGCGCACGCCGTGTGATCGACACGATCGTCCCGGAAACTGACATCCCGTACCTCTGTGGACCGGCAGCGGACGGGGATATCACCGTCTCGGACGAGTACTGCCACGAACGCGTGTTCCGCGCGAGCGAGCACACCTCGATGGACGCGCGGTCCGGTGCGAGGTACGTCGCCGAGGAGATGGATATTTCGACGGTACAGCTGTTTGGCTCGGACAACGCGTTCGGTCGCGGCGGCGTGGAGAACTACACGGCCGTCCTCGAACAGTCCGATGACATCGAAATTCTCGAACCGCGCTTTACGGAAGTTGGCTACTCCGAGTTCGAGGGAATGATGGACGAAGCCGTGGACGAAGAGGCCGACGCCGTCGGTGGTGTGTACACGTTTCAGACGCTCCCGCAGTTCATCGGCACGGCGATGGCGTACGACGTACAGATTTTCGGCGGCTTCGCGGAACTGGTCACGACACAGGTGCTGGGCGGGGCGGTCGTGGAGGCGCTCGGCGAGGAGTTCACCGCGGAAGACATCGAGGAATCCGGCTTGGGGCCGTTCACGACGCGATATCACTGGAACCAGTACGACAACCCGGTCAACGACGCGTACATCGACATGAACGTCGAGACCTACGAACAGGTTCCGGACCTCCTCAGTGCGGGTACCTTCACGATCGCCTCCGCGCTGGTGCAGGCGCTGGAGGAGGCCGAGGACGCCAGTTCCGATGCGATCGTCGACGCCCTAACTGGTATGACCGTGACGGACACGCCGAAGGGCGAGAACGGCTATCAGTTCCGCGAGGAGAACAATCAGGCGGCCTCGGAGATGACCGTCGCCTACCCGGTGCCGACGTCCGAGGAGTTCGAAGACACCTGGGACGCTCCGATCATGCCGGGCGACCCGATCGAAACCGTGGCTGCCGACGAGGCGATGGTGCCGGCCGACGAGATGGGTTGTGACCTCAGTTAGAGTCAGCAATGTTACTCTCGACCACCAATTTGACGAAACAGTTCGGTGGGATCACTGCCGTGGACGGCGTCGATTTCACGCTCGAAGACGGGCAACTCTGTTCCGTAATCGGTCCGAACGGGGCCGGCAAAACGACGTTCTTCAATCTGATTACGGGTGAACTCGAGCCCACCTTCGGGACAATCGAGTTCGACTCCTCCGACGCGGGAACCGTCGAGATCACGGACGCCGATCCGGCGACGACCGCCCGGCTTGGACTCCACCGGTCGTACCAGATCACGAATATCTTTCCGACGGTCTCGGTTCTCGAAAACGTCCGAATCGCGGCACAGGCCCACCGTGGCAACGACTCGTGGCGGTTCTGGCGGAACGTCAACAGCTTCGACGAACACTTCGAGGAGGCCCACGCCATTCTGGAGCGAATCGGCCTGGCCAACGACGCCGACATCGCTGCCCAGAACCTGAGCCACGGCGAGAAACGTAGTCTCGAGATCGGAATCGCACTCGCCGGTGACCCTGACGTGCTGTTGCTCGACGAACCGACTGCCGGCGTCTCGAGCGAAGATATCGGTCGGCTCACCGACCTCATCGACGACGTCGCCGCGGATCACGCGATCATGCTGATCGAACACAATATGGACATCGTGATGGACATCAGCGATCGCGTCGTCGTCCTCGACAACGGCGAACTCATCGCGGACGGCGTTCCGTCGGAAATTCGCGAGAGCGATCGGGTCCAGCAGGCGTATCTCGGCGGTTACGGGCAAGACGACGAAAGTGACGAATCCGCCGACGACTCAGAGACGGGGGTGGCGGCCGGATGAGTGTTCTCGAACTCGAGGACGTTCACACCTACTACGGCGAGAGCCACGTGTTACAGGGAGTTTCTCTCGACGTCGAAGAACAAGAGATCGTCGCACTGATCGGGCGTAACGGCGTCGGGAAGACGACGACGCTCCGATCGATCCTCCAGCTAACGCCGCCTCAAGAAGGGACGATCCGTTACAGAGGCGAGGAGATCGTCGGGAAGGACACACACGAAGTTAGTAACGACGGGATCGGCTGGGTTCCCGAGGAGCGGCGGATGTTCGGATATCTGACCGTCGAAGAGAACATTCGGGTTGCAGTCAAACCGGACGACGATTTCGAGGCCCAGCGAGAGTACGTCTACTCGCTGTTCCCTGCGCTCGACGAGTTCAGCGAGAAGGAAGCGAGGAACTTGAGTGGCGGCCAACAGCAGATGCTCGCCATCGCTCGCGGCATGGTCGGACAGAACGAGTTGTTGCTCGTCGACGAGCCGAGTGAGGGGCTGGCACCGATGATCGTCGACCAGGTTGTCGACGCGCTCGAAACGGCCTCGGAAGACACGACGATGATCCTCGTCGAGCAGAACTTCCCCCTCGCGATGGAGCTCGCAGACCGGTTCTACCTCATCGATCACGGGACCGTCGTCGAGTCCGGTTCAACCGAGGGTGTCACGGCTGACGACGAACGAATACGGAGGTATCTCAGCGCATGAGACGGAACGAGCGAGCACAGCGCCGACAGCGAACCTGCTGTTCAGGAGGTCGAGACGATGACGTTTGAACTCGCGACCGAGGTTCCGCTGGTGATCGATACGCTCGAACGGCTGTTCCAGCCGAGTACGATCGCACGGATCATCGTCGAGGGACTCGGCAAGGCGGCCGTCTACTTCGTCCTCGCGGTCGGATTGACGCTCGTCTTCGGTCTGATGGGCGTGCTCAACTTCACCCACGGTGCGATGGCGATGCTCGGTGCGTACATCGGGGGGCTCATCATGGTCCTTTCCGTCTCCGACGGCACGGGCGCACTCGTTCGGATCGCGCTCTTCGTGGTCGTGCTGGCGGTGGTCTTTGCACTGCTCACCGGCTTCGGGAGCGCCTTCGAGTACTCGCTGATCCGTCCGATCTACGATCGGACGCCGATGTACCAGATCCTCCTGACGTTCGGCGTCGCGCTGATCCTCGAGGAGGTGACGCGGATCGTTGTCCTCTCGCAGGGAATTCAGCCCGAACCACCGTGGTCGGGAGCGATGGGGACGGCTCCGGCGGTCTTCACGGAGCGATACGATATCCTCGGTGCACCGATCCGCGGCCTGTACGCGTTCGAAATCGTCCTCGGGATTGTGGCTGTCGTGGGCGTCTGGCTGTTCCTCAACCGGACGCTGTACGGCCTCTATATCCGGGCCGGCAGCGAGGACCCGGAGATGGTCGAGGCGCTCGGCATCGACGTTCGCCAGGCGTTTACGATCGTGTTCGGCCTCGGGACGGGTCTCGCCGGTATCGGCGGCGTATTGCTCATGTGGGACCCGCTGTGGGGGCCAAGCGCCCTGCTCGCCATCGACGTGTTGCTGTACGCGTTCGTCGTGGTCATCATCGGCGGCCTCGGCTCGTTCAAGGGCACGGTCGCGGCGGCAATCCTGGTCGGCATCGCAGACTCGTTCACGACGTGGCTGTTCGCCACCGGGATCGTCACCTTCACCGGGCTCCCGGAACTGACGATATTCGGTTTACTGGTAATCATGCTCATTATCCGTCCACAGGGACTGTACGGCGTCGAGGAGGTGGGGGGCCATTAGCCCGACTGACTCCGGTCGAGACTCCGACCCCGATCACGACCGCAACTGCGACCGCGAGCGAACCGCGGACGGCGGCGTCGAGACCACATCGGACCAGGCCGCCGAGCAGCGCTCGACAACGGCCGTGAGTTCCAGTGACGAACACTGGATCAGGTCGTACGGCCGCGACCAGTTCCCGCACGTGCTGGTCGTGCTCGGATTCGCGCTGTATCCGATACTGCTTGGCGTCCTCAACCGAACGCCGCTCGCGTCGGAAGCCAGCGCGTTCCTTCCGGGGCTCACCTTCATGATCATCGTTCTCTACATGGGACTGTTCGCGATCAGCTTCGACTTTATCAGCGGCTACACCGGCTACCTCTCGTTCGGCCACGCCGCGTTCTACGGAACGGGAGCGTACTTCGTGGTGCTCGCTGCGAACGGACAGGTCCCGGGCGTCCCGGAAGGGACGCCGTTCATGATTACGATGCTCCTCGGTGCGACCCTGGCGTTCGTCGTTGCGCTCGCCATCGGTGCCGTTTCGTTCCGGCTCACAGGCGTCTACTTCGCGATGCTTACGCTCGGCTTCGCGCAGGTGATGTACGAGTTCATCCGCCACTGGGGGTACGTCAGTTCGAACCCGACCGAGGGGGCGACGATTCCGTCCGGCGCCGACATGTCGATCGGCGTTCCGTTCGTCGACTCACTCAACTTCGCCGTCGGCCGACTCTCCGGGGACAGCTTCGAGAACGTCCTCGGAGTGGGAATCGACGTTTCGGCGACGATGACGTCGTACTACGCGCTCGGCATCGTCGTCCTTCTGTCGTACTTCGTGATGCAGCGGATCATCCACTCTCCCTTCGGCAAAGTCATGATCGCGATCCGCGAGAACGAAGAACGCGCCAGAGCGGTCGGCTACAATGTCTTCTGGTACAAGATGGGTGCGTTCGCGACGAGTGCGTTCTTCGCCGCTATCGCCGGTGCACTGTTCGCCGCGTACGCGGGCGGTGCCTCGCCGGACAATTCCTTCTACTTCCTCGTCACGGCGGACGCGCTGATCATGGCGATCATCGGCGGTATCGGAACGCTCGCCGGACCACTGTTCGGCGCACTGTTCCACGAGTGGTTCGAAGACATCCTCTCGACGGAGAGCGACGGACTCTCCACGTACCTTGAGCAGCTCCTGCCGGAGAGCGTCCTCACCGCCGAGGTCGCGGGACTGACGATCAACGACTTCATCGGAACGTTCCTCGACGGCCGCGCCCCGCTGTATCTGGGGATTATCTTCGTGCTGTTCGTGCTGTTCGTCCCCAACGGACTGCTCGGATCGATTCGAGATCGACTCGGCGGGACGGTAAGTAAGCGCCTCCCGGCTACTCTCGAGCGCTACCGGCGGTAAATCGACTCTCTTTTTTTCGCGTGCGTTGATCGATGTATCCGTCACAAATCGTCCGTCGATCGCTATTCCGTCAGAAACCGTTCGTCAACCGTCGTTCCCGCGATAACGTGGTTGTCTTTCCGTATGGTCGACTTTCGGTTACTCCCGTTCGCCCGACCCAAGCGCACTCTCGCCGACCTTCTCGTGGCCCTCGATAACTTCCTGGCCACCCATGTACGGCCGCAGCGCCTCGGGCACCGTGACAGTGCCGTCCTCGTTCTGGTAGTACTCGAGTACCGCCACCATCACGCGCGGCAGCGCGAGTCCGGAAGCGTTCAGCGTGTGCAGGTAGTCGGCCGATTCGTGGCGCTCTGGGCGGTAGCGCAGGCCGGCGCGGCGGGCCTGGAAGTCTTCGAAGTTCGAGGCCGAGGAGACTTCGAGCCAGCGGCCGCCCTCCTCGGGACCGTCGTCCATGTCGTCTGCGGGGGCCCAGATCTCGATGTCGTAGGTTTTGGCCGAGGCGAAGGTGAGGTCGCCGGTACAGAGTTCGAGGATGCGGTAGGGAAGGCCGAGTTGCTGGAGTACCTCCTCGGCTTCCGAGAGTAGTCCCTCGAGGCGGTCGTAGCTGTTCTCGGGTTCGACGAAGTTGACGAGTTCGACCTTGTTGAACTGGTGGACGCGGACGATGCCGCGGGTTTCGGTGCCGTGTTCGCCGGCTTCGCGCCGGAAGTTCGGGGTGTACGCCTGGTGTTTGAGCGGGAGGTCGTCTTTGAGGAGGATGTCGTCGGCGTACATGTTGGTGACCGGCACCTCGGCCGTGGGACAGAGCCAGAGGTCCTCGTCCTCGTAGTCTTCTTCGTTGCTGCCGCCGAGTCGGTAGGCGTCGTCGGCGAACTTCGGTAGCTGACCGGTACCGCGCATCGATTCGCTGGTGACCGGCACCGGCGGGAAGAGGTCCACGTAGTCCTGCTCGCGGTGGACATCGAGCATGAACTGGATCAGCGCGTGCTCTAAGCGTGCGCCGTCGCCCTTGAGGAAGTAAAAGCCCGAACCCGTGGTCTTCGCGCCGCGAGCCTCGTCGATGATGTCGAGATCCTCGCCGAGGTCGTAGTGAGGGACGACCTCGTCGGGAAGGTCACGCCTGTCGTCGAAGCCCCAGCGCCGGTCCTCGACGTTGTCGTCCTCGTCCTCGCCGACCGGGACGCTCTCGTCGGGAAGCTGTGGGATTTCGAGCAGTCGCTCGTCGAGCTCATCGCGGAGGTCGGCGGCCTCGGTTTCGACGTCCTCGATTTCGGCTTTGAGCTCCTTCGATTCCGCGATGGCTTCCTCGCGCTCTTCGTCTTTGCCCTCGGCGACGAGTTCGCCGATCCTGTCGGTAATCTCGTTTCGCTCGTGGCGGAGTTCGTCGCCGCGGGCTTTCAGTTCGCGCCAGCGCTCGTCCGTCTCGAGAAGGTCGTCGAGGTCGATGTCCGCGCCCCGGTTCTCGAGTGCCTCGCGAACGGCGTCGGGCTGTTCGCGAAGCGTCGTTTGATCGATCATTGCCCGTGGGTTCTTTGTGGCCGTCCAAAACCGTATCGGAAGGCGTCGTTGGCTGTGTCTGTCGCCGTGGTCGTTGTCTACCGCCCGTCGGTTGCTGTCCGTCGTCTACTGTCCGCCGTTCGGAACGAACTCGGCCCACGCGGGAAACGTTTTTTTCGACGCGGCGGGTTTGTCGACGTATGGACCCGTTCGAGGGGGAAGCGGCGGTACCGATCGAGTACGAGCCACGGAGCGTCAAGGACGTCCTCGTCGAGATGAAGGACACAGCGGAGCTGCTGATCGACCTCTCGTACTCGGCGGTGCTCCACCGCAACGAGGACCTCGCGCGGGAAGTGCTCCGGCTCGAAGAGCGCATGGACGTACTCGAGTTACAGGCGCGCATGAGCCTCATGCTCGCCGTCCGGAATCCGGACGATGCGGAGCAGCTCGCGCCGGTGCTCGGCATCGTCGCCGCGGCGGGCGATATCAGCGATGCGGCTGGCGACATTGCGAAGATCGTCTTGGAAGAGGTCGGTCTTCCGGAGGCGATGCGCGCGGCGCTGCCCGAGGCGACCGAGACGCTCGTCCGCGGTGTCGTTGCATCCGATTCCGAGTACGCCGGGCGCACGCTGGTCGATATCGACCTTGAGTCCGTGACCGGCGTCCGGGTAATCGCGCTCCGGCGCGGTGACGAGTGGCTGTTGAACCCCGGACCGGAGACGCAGATCGAGCGCGATGACGTCGCGCTGTTGCGCGGTCCCGAACCGGCAGTCGATGGGGTCTACGAGACGCTAACTGGCGAGCCCTACGAGTCACCGGCGATCGACGCGCCGGATATCGAGGATCTGGAGCGAGCGGTCGACACGATCGTCCACATGAAGAACCTCTCGGAGCTCGCGGTCGACCTGGCCTACAGCAGCGTGCTGTTCGACAGCGAGGGGATCGCAGAGGAGGTTCGGAATCTCGAGGTCGAAGTCGACGCGATGGAATCGCGCTTCGAGGCGTGGACTCTTCGGGCCGCCGCGGACGCCGAGGATCCGGTCGTGCTGCGCGGGTTGATCCAGCTCGGGAGCAGCACGGAGGTTATCAGCGACGCGGCAGTCGACATCAGCGAGGGTGTGCTCAGAGATCTGGAGGTACATCCGGTCGTCCAGATGGCAGTCGAGGAGAGCGACGAGATCATTACGCGGGTCGTGGTCGAACCGGAGAGCAGACTCGATGGGGCGACCGTCATCGGCGGTGTGCCGGATACAGAGTCGACGATGTCGATTATCGCGATTCGTCGCCCCGAGGAGGGCTGGTTGCTCGTCGGCGACACCGACACCGAACTCGAGGCGGGCGACGTGTTGATCTCGAAGGGAACGCGGACGGCGGCGGAGGCATTCGACGACCTCTCGCAGGAACAGGAACGGACGCCGTAGCAACGCGCCAAAACGTTATTCCGGATTAAAAGCCGATAACCAGCGCCGAAACGCCGATGAAGATGATCATCCCGAAGACGTCGACGACGTTCGTGACGATCGGAATCGTCGTGTCGTCGGGGTCGATCCCCAGTTTGTAGGAGGCGTACGTCGCCGCGAAACTGAAGACGATCGCGATAACCGCGACGGACAGCCCGCTCGTCAGCGAAATCACGAGCAACATCCACAGCGGCAACGCGCCGCCGATTATCTGTCCGAGCAGCCAGGCACCTACGGCAAGCGCGGTAAAAACAGTCACCGCGAGCGCGAGAATCGCAAGAATGTTCGCCCAGAGCTCCCGGTCTCGGGGATCGAAATCCGTCATCCCCAGGTGGAGCCGGGAGGTAAGCCGCGAACTCAGAATCGCACCGAGGTTCCCGCCCATGTCGACCATCGTCGGCACCATCACCGCGAGCAGCCCGTACTCGGTGAGCATCTCTTCTGCGTCCTCGAGTGTGATCCCCGCTGCGAGGACGATAACCGAGAGGACGATCAACAGCGGGAACATGTTCCTGACGATGCTGTGTGCATCCCACGAGCCGAGCGAGCCCTGTCCCTGCGGGACGACCATCAGACGATCACCTCGACGACGCCGATCGCGAACAGCAAGAAGAGCATCCCGAAGATGTCACCGAGGGTGGTCACGATCGGTCCGACGAGGTTGTCCGGATCGTAGCCGTACTTGTAGCCCGCGAAGATCAGCGCGAGCAGGCCGAAGATGAGCACGACCGAGGTCAGTACGCCGGCGACGAGCATGATCCCGACGAGTTCGTACAGCGCGGCAGACTCCCAGCCGAGCACCTGCAGTGCCAGCCAGCTAACGACGCCGATGACGACCGAAATGCCGATGCCGTTGATGAACGAGGCGATGACGGCGTTGACGAGTCGCTCGTCCCACTCGAATCGCGGTTCGATCAGTCCCTGGTGGAGCCCACTCGAGATGCGCCCGCCGAGTGCGCCGTAGACGTTCCCCCTGGTTGCGAGGAAGACGGGAACCATCACGAGCAAGCCGGGAAAGCGCTCGACGCTCTCGAGCATCCCCTCGAGAACGAGGCCGGCGAACAGGCCGCCCCCGAGCGCGATGAGGAGAATCGGCATCGCCTCACGATAGATCGACCAGACATCGCCGCGAACGCTCATATCAGTTCATCACTCAGTCGTCTGTTAAACGTATCGGGACTGAAAGCACCAACACTGGTGCTGGAAGACGAGACACGTGGTTGGGTTCGCTCGATCCCACTCGGATTTGTTCTCAGTGTCTCCGCCACTGGTGTGTGGCTAAAATACATGGTGTATCTAGAAGGGAAACTGTTTTTGAGAGGTCTAATAATTCTGCACCGTATGCTGGATACCAATCACAGCAGTCGATACGGAACTGAAACTGCGATCGCCGATGCTGCCGTCGCCGACGGTATCGAACGCCGGCGGACACTCGAGGAACTCGTGCTCGACCTGCTCGAAGGCGAGTTTGCAGGTGTCATTCGGTCCCACGTTCGAGGTGAGGTATATGGGGGCTGCTGAGCAACCCACCGAGTTCCACGCGGATCGCGTCTACGACGTAACCGACGAGGAGTACGTCGCCGTCACCCAGGAAACGTTCGTCGGCCCCGCAATCGAAGAGTTCCGTCACTTCGAACCGATCGACGACGAAACGACCGTCTATTATCTCTACGTCACCGACAACTCCGGCCGATTAGTCGGCGTCATGTCCCTCCGGGAACTGCTCAACGCCCCGGAAGACGACGTGGTCGAAGAACACATGCATACCGACCTCGTGACGATCGACGCCGATGCGGATCCCGAGTACGCGGCCGACGAGATGGCTGATCGGGACTTCCCCGCACTGCCGGTCATCGACACCGACGACGTGCTGATCGGCGTCCTCCGTACCGACGACATGCTCGAGGTCGTCGAGGAGGAAGCCACCGAGGACATCATGAAGAGCGCCGGCTTCTCGTTCGCCGACATCGAGAGCTCGCGAAGCTCGGCCATACTCGAGTCCTCGATCCCGAAGATCCTCCGACTGCGACTGCCGTGGCTGATCGTCGCGTTGGCCGGCGGTCTGATGGCCGGCGGCGTCATCGAGCAGTTCGAGGACACGCTCGAAGCCGTCGTGGCGCTCGCCTTCTTCGTCCCGGTGATCATGGACATGGGCGGGAACGTCGGCACGCAGGCGTCGACGATTTTCGTCCGCGGTCTCGCGCTCGGTCACATCGACGATAGAAACGCGATGCGTCACTTCGCTCGCGAGGGGCTGATCGGCCTCCTCATCGGCCTGATCATCGGCGGGATCGGTGCTGGTGCGGCGTACGTCTGGCAGATCAACGAACCGTACGCACTCGAGCTGGCGGCGGTCGTCTTCGTCGGCCTCGTCACGGTCTGTGTGGTCGCGTCGGTCGTCGGCTACGTCATCCCGTGGATCATGAACAAACTCGGCTTCGACCCCGCGGCGGCGTCGGACCCGCTGATCACGACGGTCAAGGACATCACCGCGCTGCTGATCTACTTCGGACTGGCGGCGGTGCTGCTGAGTGAACTGATCTAAAGAGTACAGCGGGAGTTCCACGGGTCATCTGACCCGTGGGTGAATCGCGTACGCCCCTCGTCATAATCTACGGTTTTATTACGCATCAACTCGTTGAATTAGATGGGAACCCACCGTTAACAACCACTCAAAACCCACGCACTGAAACATGGTAAGACGTGGTGAGACTGGTGGTGTCGAGCCATCGTAAAGTGGCTGACCTTCACGGACACGAACGGCGTGTTCGGGTGTTACTGGTTCCACGCGACCGAACGGGAGCGCGAAGGGAATTAAAGATTCGCACGCTTTACCGCCCGATTCTGGGCGTGACGCGCCTCTGGGAACGCTACGGGTCACCTGACCCGTGGTACTTTACGCCATCGCCCCTGCAGGGGCACTCCTGCCGACGTACACTTTTTGAAACTGCCGTCGTAGTCGTCGTATGCCCGAGCACATCCTCGTTCCAGTCGACGGCTCCCAGCCAGCGACGGCGGCACTCGAGTACGCCCACGAGCACTTCCCCGAGGACCGGCTGACGGTGCTGTACGTCGTTGACCCGATGGCGGATTACAGCCGCGAACGGTCGTATCCGGGGTATACGGCGGACGATGAGTTCAAGACGGAACACGAGAAGGGAGAAGCGATACTCGAGACGGCGCGCGAGCGACTGCCGGACGACGCGACCGTCGAGACTACACTCGAGGCCGGCAAGCCTCCGAGGGTAATCGTCGAGTACGCAGACGACCACGACGTCGACGGAATCGTTATCGGGAGCCACGGACGGACGGGTGCTGTCCGCTATCTGCTCGGCAGCGTTGCAGAACAGGTCGTTCGTCGGGCTGCGGTGCCGGTCACCATCGTTCGTGGCTCTCCCGAGGACGAGCCCTCAGATTAGACGACGGCGACGACCACCCACGCGAGGCCGATGCCCGCGAGCGAGAGAGCGAGGTTGACGACCGCGTTGGCGACGGCGAGGTGTTTGTCGCCGCGTTCGTAGAGCTGGACCGTCTCGACCGAAAAGGACGAGAACGTTGTGAACGCGCCGCAGATGCCGATTCCGACCAGCTGAATCACCGACTCGCTCGCGCCCGCGAACGTCGCCAGCGCGAAGACGAAACTCCCGACGACGTTGACGAGCAGCGTCGGCCAGGGGAATCGGTCACTCGAGAGCTGCTGGTAGACGGCGTACCGAAGTATCGCACCGATTGCGCCGCCGGTGCCGACGATGTGGGCCGGTTCGGGGTCGATGGCGACGAGGTCGGTAGTGAGTGCCAGCGCTAACGCCAGTATCGGAAATTCGCTCACGCCGTCTCACCTCCGGCCGCTGTGGCTTCGGGACTGCGAACCCGGCGGGCGAGTTCGCGGCTCGCGAGCACGCCGGCGAAGCCGAGTCCGTAGTTGCCGAGGACGATGGCGACGAGCAGGAACGGGTCGGTGGCGAGCGCCGTCTGGAGTGCGAACGTACTGTAGGTCGTCAGTGACGACAGAAAGCCGGTCGTGAAGACGAGCCGCGACTTTCGTTCGACGATTCCCGAGTACTGGGCCTCGTAGGCGATAAAGCCGAGCGCGAAACAGCCGAGAACGTTGACGAGCAAGACGGCGACGACATCCGGGACAAGCCCGAGTGCGAAAAACCGGAGATTCGCGCCGGCGAAGCCGCCGATGCCGACCAGCGCGAGCGTTTCGAGTCGAACGAGGGGGTGGGGGTGGGATCCTGCCATGGCTACCGAAGCAGGGACCGTCAGCCGGCCGTGGGGTACAGGCTGAACGCGCAGCGTGGATCCGACCAGCCAATCGGCCGACCAACCGATCATCCGGCCAGCCGACCAGCCGAATACTCGAATAGCCGAATATCCGACCAGCCGAACAGCGTCTCGCGTACACAGTCTGCCCACAGCACCGACAGTTGGGTCAGGCGGGCCCCATCGCCCAGTGTCTGTCACGTCCTTCTCACAGCCACCCAATGAGCGTTGCGGAACCAGAGAGGAGGTGGTACTCGAGTTCGACCCAGAGCCCACGTCGCCAGCTACCCTACCCAGCAGTCACCGCGAAGGAAAAGACCCAAGGTTAGACTGGCTCTAAAACAGCCATGGTCGAGGCCGTCGAGGAGCGACGCGGGTTTGCGCGGGCGTCGTGGGCCAACGTGCTCGGAAACGCGGTGAAGATCATCGTCGAGGGAGCGGCGGGCTTGCTGTTCGGCAGCGTCGCGTTGCTGGCCGACGCGGCCCACTCCGTCGCGGACCTCGTTGCGAGTATCGTCGTCCTCGTCTGGGGGCGCAGTTCGTTCGACGAACCCGACGACACCCACCCCCACGGCCACGATCGGATCGAACCGCTGACGGCGCTGTTCGTCGGTGCGGTGATCGCCCTGCTAGGGCTGAACCTGCTCTATAGCTCCGTCGAGGGGCTCATCACCGGCGTCGATGTCACGTTCAGTCCGCTCTTACTCGGCGCGCTCGCGTTCGCAATCGTCGACATGTATCTCGTCTACCGCTACACCGAGGCGATCAACGAACACCTGCAGTCGACCGCACTCGAGGCGCTCGCGACTGACTGTCTGAACGATATCTACACCTCCTTCGCGGCCGTCGTCGGCGTTATCGGCGTTCTGCTCGGCCAGCCGCTGCTCGATCCGCTCGCTGGCGCACTCGTCAGTCTCCTCGTCGTCTATCAGGGCGTCGTGATCGGCCGTGAGAACGTGAACTACCTCATCGGTGCCGCACCGACGCCAGAGAAACGCGAGGCGGTGACCGAGGTCCTTCGCGAGCATCCCGACGCGCACGGAATGCACGACCTGACCGTCTTCTACGACGGCCCCGTCCTCGAGGTCGAAGTCCACGTTGAGGTCGACGGCGACCTGCCGCTCCGGCGGGCCCACGACATCGAGTCCGACCTGGTCGAGGAACTACGGGCACTCGAGGACGTGGGTGACGCGCACGTCCATCTCGACCCGTCGGGGATCGGGGAGTGGAAGGAGCAGTCGGACGAAGCTGAGCAGTAGCGGGAGTTGGCTCCACCGGAGAACGGCGGGCTTGCTGTGATACGTGCTTTTATCCCGTCTGCCGACGGGCTTCCGATATGGCCATCGGAGACGTTCGTGCGGTGACGGTTGGCGACTGCTCGGATCTCTACTACCTGGACACCGGCATGTACGAGACGGAAGGGTACGGTGCCGTCTACATCATAGACGACGAGCGGCCGGCGATCGTCGAGACCGGTATCGGAACCAACTACGACCTGATTCTCGACGGGCTCGCGGAACTCGACATCGCACCCGAGGACGTCGCGGTCATCACCGTCACGCACATCCACCTCGATCACGCGGGCGGTGCGGGACTCCTCGCAGAGGCCTGCCCGAACGCTGATGTGCATATCCCCAGTGTCGGCGCGAGCCTGCTCGCCGACCCCGGCAAACTCGTCGCCGGAACGAAAAACGCCGTCGGCGACCAGTGGCAGTACTACGTCGAACCGGAACCGATCCCCGAAGACCGGATCGTCGAACTCGAGGACGGCGACGTGATCGACCTCGGCGAGCACGAACTGCGCGTTCACGAGGCACCGGGTCACGCCTTCCATCAGGTGGTCTTCGAGGACCCTGCGAACGACGCCGTCTTCACCGGCGACGCGGCGGGGATCTGGATTCCCGACCGCGAGGAAATCGTCGAGACCTCACCACCCTCCGACTTCGATCTGGAGCAGTGCCTCGCGGATGCTCGAACGATCGCCGATATCGACCCCGACGTCCTCCTCTACACTCACTTCGGCCCCCGATACGTCGGCGACGATGCCGACCAGGCTCTCGAGGAGTACGCCACCGTCCTCACCGAGTGGGTAAACGCGGTCGAGGCGAAGCGAGAGGAACTGGCCGACGACGAACTCATGGCACACTTTGCGGCCGCGACCGACCACGGTGACGCCTGGAGCGACGAGAAGGCGAGCGCCGAGGCAGCGATGAACGTTCGCGGCGTGGTCGGCTACCTTGACGACCGGGAGTGAACTGCGAGCGAGGGGGAACGTCTCTCGACCGAACTCGCCACCGCTGTCGACAGATCGGCGGTAACAAGTTCTCGCACACGAATAAACGGAAATTCGACCGAAACCAGTTTCATCACGTTTTATCGCGTGGGCCTCACTCTCATTTGATATATGAACTGGCGGGACGCCGAACGCGAGTACGACGACGAGGTGATCGGGACGACGACGCTCGGACGGATGTTCGAGGAGACGGCCGAACGGAACGCGAATCGGCCGGCCCAGCGCTACAAGGGTGGAGTCTACGACCGCTCGCTCACCGACGACGTGCTGCCGGCGGCCGAGCCGGACTCGTTCACCGCGATTTCCTACGCCGAGATGCGCAATATCGTCCGCAACCTCGCCGCCGGCTTTCGCGACCTCGGCGTCGAGTCGGGCGACCGAGTCGGCATCTTCAGCAACACCCGCATGGAGTGGGCCCAGACCGACTTCGCGCTGCTGGGTGCCGGCGCAGTCGTCACCACGGTCTACACGAGTTCTTCTCCCGACCAGGTCTCCTATCTGCTCGACGACCCCGACGCAGATGGCGTCGTCGTCGAGAACCAAGAACTTCTCGAGCGCGTCCTCGAGGTCGAGGACGAACTGGCACTCGAGTTCATCGTCTCGATCGACGAACTCGACGGGTACGACGACCGGGACGACATTCTGACGCTCGCGGAACTGCACGAGCGCGGTGCAGAGGCGTTCGACGAGGAGGCCTATCAGGAATGGGTCGACGAACCCGCGATGGACGATCTGGCGAGTCTCATCTACACGAGCGGGACGACCGGGAAGCCAAAGGGCGTCCAGCTTACCCACAGCAACTTTCGGTCGAACGTCAACCAGATCCGCAAGCGCTTCGCGCCGCGACCGGACCGCGACGACGACGTGCCGGTGATTGACTCGGACTGCCAGGCGATGTCGTATCTGCCGCTTGCACACGTCTTCGAGCGGACGGCGGGGCATTTCCTGTTGTTCGCAAGCGGTGCCTGCGTTGCCTACGCCGAAAACCCGGACACGCTGCAGGAAGACTTCAGCACCGTCCAGCCGAACACGGCGACCAGCGTCCCGCGCGTCTACGAGAAGATCTACGACGCGATCCGCGAGCAGGCGAGCGAGTCCCCGGTCAAGAAGCGTATCTTCGAGTGGGCAACCGACGTGGGTGTCGAGTACCAGCGGGCGGACTCACCCGGCCCGATTCTGAACACGAAGCGCGCGCTCGCGGACAAACTCGTCTTCTCGACGGTCCGTGAGGCGTTGGGCGGCGAGATCGAGATCCTGATCAGCGGCGGTGGTAGCCTCTCGCCCGAACTCGCTCGACTCTACCACGCGATGGGGCTCCCGATCTTCGAGGGCTACGGCCTGACCGAGACCTCGCCGGTCGTCGCGGTCAACCCGCCAGAGGAGCCGAAGATCGGAACCATCGGGCCGACGGTGACCGACGTCGACATCTCGATCGACGAGAGCGTCGTCGATCAGGACGCGTTCGACGACCCTGGAACGGTCGGCGAACTGCTCACCCGCGGGCCGAACGTGACACAGGGGTACTGGAACAAGCCCTCGGCGACCGATCGGGCGTTCACCGATGCCGCACAGCCTGACGGCGGTGCAGCCCTGCAGGACCCAGATGCCGACGCCGAGGGGCAGTGGTTCCGCACTGGCGACGTCGTCCACCTGCGCGAGGATGGCTACATCGAGTTCCGCGACCGCGTCAAACAACTCATCGTCCTCTCGACGGGCAAAAACGTCGCGCCCGGTCCGATCGAGGACGCCTTCGCCGCGAGCGAGGTCGTCGAACAGTGTATGGTCGTCGGCGACGGCGAGAAGTTCATCGGCGCGCTGCTCGTCCCGAACGTCGAACACATCCGCGAGTGGGCCGACGAGGAGGGTATCGACCTGCCCGACGACCTCGAAGCACTCTGTGACGACGACCGCGTTCGCGAGTACGTCCAGCAAGAGGTCGACCGCGCGAACGAGGACTTCGAGAAACACGAGACGATCAAGCAGTTCGAACTCGTCCCCCAGGAGTTCACCGAGGAGAACGAGATGCTGACGCCGACGATGAAGAAGAAACGCCGCGTCATCATGGACCGATTCGAGAACCGCGTCGACCGGATCTACGACGAGTCCTGATTCCGTCGTTCTCACGACCGACACCACGCTCCAGCCGTCCATCGCCGCGCTCGGGTTCGCGCGCGTCGGGTCAACTCTTCTGCTCTGTTTGCCCGAACAGGTTCGCAAAACGTCGGTCACTCTCGGGTACGGATCGCCGAAACCGATGCACTTTTCAATAGTTAGGTCAGCCTAAAAAGTGAACAGGCGGCAGCTGTTCGGTAACCTATGAGCAACGAGACGCACTCGCAACCGTCCTCACAATCGACGCCAGAGGCGCGAACAGACCGGTCCGCCGTGCACGAATCCGGTGACACCAGCCAGTTCGCCGACGCTACCGTCCACTCCGGTCCGCAGCCAGCCGACGCCGCTGACGGGGACTCGAGTACCCCATCCGATACCAATGGCGGGCACTCGAGTCAACTCGTCGGCGATACCCTCGCGATCGGCTACCCGACGACCGAGGAGCCGGTCGTCGAGGTCGACCGGATCGACCTTCCGGCGGGCGAGATTACGGCGCTCGTCGGGCCGAACGGGAGCGGTAAGTCGACGCTGCTGAAGGCGCTGGCTCGCCAGCACGCGCCTGAGAACGGCACTATCCTCCTCGACGGCGACGATATCGACGACTTCGATAGCAAGCCCTTCGCTCGCCGTGTCGGGATGCTCTCTCAGGAACACGAGTCGCCCGGCGGGATGACCGCCGAGGAGCTGATCTACTACGGGCGGTATCCGCACATGGGCTTTTTCGACGCGCCGACTTCGGAGGACGAGGCGGCTGTCGAGCGCGCGATCGATCTCGCGGGCGTCGACCACCTGCGCGAGGCGGAGGTCGGCAACCTGAGCGGCGGCCAGAAGCAACTCGTCTGGATCGCGATGGTGCTCGCCCAGGAGACGGACGTGTTGCTGCTCGACGAGCCCACGACGTATCTCGACCTCCAGCACCAGCTACAGGTGATGGAACTCGTCCAGACATTGAACGAGGAGCGCGGCGTGACGGTGGGAATCGTCCTGCACGACATCTCGCAGGCTGCCCGCTACGCGGACAACCTCGTTGCACTCAAGGACGGCTCCGTTTTCGACTGGGGGCCGCCGGACGAGGTCGTCACCGACGACCTCCTCGAGACGGTCTTCGGTGTCGTTGCAACCGTCGGCTACGGCGAGAACGGGCCGACGATCATGCCCCACCACCCTGTCGAGCAGTAAGGTCACGGGCTCGCTACGAATCCGTACAGTCGGTACGAGTCGGTACGAGTCCGAATCGCTCAAGTACGACAGTCGTGTACCACGTATCGTGTCGAAGCAGGTCCAGCAGGTCGAAACCATCTTCTGCCACGAAACCGGCGGCGACTACCTGATCGTCGTCCAGCGCGACGGCAAGCGGCTGTTCCGGGCAAAGCTCGGTCTCTCCGAAACCTCCGCCGGGCCCCGCCCCGCGAAGTTCCGTCTCAAGGACGGCTCAAGTGAGGAGCCACGCCAGCCCGACGAGTTCGTCGAACTCGCACGCCGCGCAAAGCGAATTCGCATTTCAGAGCAGACCTCCCGCACTGGCCGCGAGGAACTCCTCGAGATGCTGTCGGGCTACCAGCTCGAGGAGAAGGCAAAGGCCGTTCGGACCTGTCGCTACTGCGCCTCCGCGGGCCGTTACTCGCCGATCACGACCGACACGGCGGTCAAGGACGACGAGGACTGGATCTGCCAGGACTGCGCCCGCCAGGAACTCGAGCGCCAGCTATCGTACTCCGGCGGCGGCAAGGTCACCGGCGCTGCAAAGGACCGACTCGAGGACCTCATGATCGAAGTACAGGACCTTGATCGAATCGTCAACCTGCTGCAGGGCCAACTCGATCCCGATCTGACGAAGTTCGATACCATCTCGGCGACGACCGACGAGGTCGACCCCGTCCGAGTCGACTCGCTGAACCTCCATCCCGGCCTGCAGAACCTGCTCGAGGATCGGTTCGAAACGCTGCTTCCGGTCCAGAGTCTCGCTGTCGATAACGGGCTCTTCGAGGGCGACGACCAGATGGTCGTCTCCGCGACGGCGACCGGGAAGACGCTGGTCGGCGAGATGACCGGCATCAACCGCGTACTGAACGGCAAGGGGAAGATGCTCTTTCTCGTCCCGCTCGTCGCACTCGCGAACCAGAAACACGAGGACTTCAAGGACGAGTACGGCGACCTCGTCGACGTCTCCATCCGCGTCGGTGCCAGCCGCATCGCGGACAACGGCAACCAGTTCGACCCCAACGCCGACGTCATCGTCGGCACCTACGAGGGCATCGACCACGCCCTCCGAACCGGCAAGGACATGGGTGACATCGGCACCGTCGTCATCGACGAGGTTCACACCCTCAAAGAAGACGAACGCGGCCACCGCCTCGACGGCCTCATCTCGCGGCTCAAACACACCTGCGAGCAGCGAGCAAAGCGGCGAGACGACTACCAGGGAGCCCAGTGGGTCTACCTCTCCGCAACCGTCGGCAACCCCGAACAGCTCGCAACCGCACTCGAGTCCACCCTCATCGAGTTCGAGGAGCGTCCCGTCCCAATCGAGCGCCACGTCACCTTCGCCGACGGCCAGGAGAAGGTCCGCGTCGAGAACAAACTCGTCAGACGCGAGTTCGATACCGAGTCCTCGAAGGGGTATCGCGGCCAGACGATTATCTTCACGAACTCCCGCAGACGGTGTCACGAAATTTCGCGGAAACTCGAGTACTCCTCGGCGCCGTACCACGCGGGACTCGATTACAAGCGCCGCAAAACGGTCGAGCGCCAGTTCGGCGACCAGGATCTCGCGGCGGTCGTGACGACGGCGGCGCTCGCAGCGGGTGTCGACTTCCCCGCCTCGCAGGTCGTCTTCGACTCGTTGGCGATGGGGATCGAGTGGCTCTCCGTGCAGGAGTTCCACCAGATGCTCGGGCGCGCGGGACGACCGGACTACCACGACAAGGGGACGGTGTACGTCCTTGTCGAGCCCGACACTGCCTATCACAACTCGATGGAGATGACGGAGGACGAGGTGGCGTTCAAGCTGCTCAAGGGCGAGATGGAGTCGGTGATGACCCACTACGACGAGAGCGCGGCGATCGAGGAGACGCTCGCGAACATCACCGTCGGCGGCAAGGCGGCGAAGTCGCTCAACGACCGGATGTTGGGTGACGTGCCGACGAAGCACGCGGTCGGCAAACTGCTTCAGTACGACTTCATCGACGGCTTCGAGCCGACGCCGTTGGGGCAGGTCGTGACGGAACACTTCCTCGATCCCAGCGAGGCGTTCACGCTGCTCGACGGTATTCGGAAGGACGCGCATCCGTACGAGCTCGTGGCGGATATCGAGCTTCGCGATGCGGATCTGTGACGCGATTGCTTCTCTGCTTCCGGACCTGTTTGCTGGTATCGTTCGTCTGTTGGCTGTCTCTGGGTCGCAGTAGTTGGTCTCTCCGTCGCTCTCTCTTCGCAGTAGTGGGTGTATGTGTGTGTGCGAAAACGGGGCGGCAAAACGACGTGACGACGACCGGTCGACGGTGGTCAGGGAACGAACGCGATGCCGAACATCGATAGGAGGATCACCAGCAGTGAGCCGGGGAAGCCACCGATCGCGACGACTGCGATCGCAATCGGAGTAATTGCAACGGAGAGTCCGAAGACGGCCTGGGCCAGAAAGAGGACGATGAGGCCCACGACGGCGTTGACGATGAACGGACGGACCGTCTGGATGATGGTCGTTGCGCCGAGAAGCGCAGCGAGAACGAGGACCAAGAGGAGGATTTCGAGTCCTGTAACCATGCACGACTCTAGCGTCGCGAGGAACAAAACCGTTCGGAACAGAACGAAACCCTTTATGCAGTGCACCCGAAAGAAGGAGGTACGGGATCGTGGGTTAGCCTGGTATACTTCGGGCCTTGGGTGCCCGTGACCCCGGTTCAAATCCGGGCGATCCCATCTTTCTGTCGCGAACAATTTCGTGAGCGACAGCAAATGGAACGAGTCTGGGTTTGGAGTAGACCGAGGTTCTGCGCGAAGCGCAGGTTCTCGGGCGTGGTTCAAATCCGGGCGATCCCATATTTTTACCGCTGACTAACTCGGGAGTAGCGACTGGACCCGTTCGAAACGAAAAACTGCCTGGCGAGTACGATCTTATACCGCATCGCCGAGTTCTTCCGCTTCCCATTCGGCCGCGAGTCGCTTGGCGAGTTCACGGGGCTTGTGGCTGTACACCAGGTGATGTTCGAGCGTGTCGGTGGCGGCGACCTCTTCGTTGCATAGGTGACAGTAGACTGGGGATCTGGTTGCCATACCGATTCTACGCCGTAATCGACGAAAACCGTCTCGTCTGTGTGTTCTGAACAGACGACTATCACATCTGAAGTGTGCTAGTGAATCTCAGTGCCACGCAACAGTCGATACGATGCTCGCGAAAGCCGAACGGTTTACTGGGTGTACCGTCCCACTCTCAACGCATGGCAGCACTTCGGAACGGAGCGCAGGCCGCACTCAAGCGGTGGCTTATCAACGGGATTGCGATCACGATTCCGCTAGTCATCACGCTCCTCATTCTGATCGTCGTCGTCGACTTCGTACTCGGCGTCCTCTCACCCGTCGTCGAGGGCATTATCTACCTGTTACCGAACGATCCGCCGACTGCGGTCGTCCAGTTCGTCACGCTGGCGTCACTGTTCGGCTTTTTCCTGCTCGTGGGAATCGTTGCAGAGTATACACCCGGTCGCCACATCTCGAAGCGTCTCCACGCCACCATGGAGACGATTCCGGGTATCAGCACCGTCTACGAGAGTATCCGACGCGCCAGCCACATGCTGCTCGACGACGATACAGATCAGTTCAAAGATGTGAAACTCGTCGAGTTCCCCCACGAGAACGCCTACATGCTGGCTTTTCTTACCGCCCAGACACCACCTGTTATCGAATCGCGGGCCGACGAGGGACAGATGGTGACCATCATGGTCCCCCTCGGACCGAACCCGACGACGAACGGCTTCGTCATGCACGTTCCCGCGACGAACGTCTACGACATCGATATCACCGTCGAGGAAGCGATCCGCTCGATTGCGACGCTCGGTGTTGCCTCCTCGGAACTTGGCTCCCAGACGGCTGGGTCGTCATCAGACGCACCGGACGCAACCGTCGATACGGAACGGTAGAGCGCGCGTCTCCAAAACAGAGGGCGTGAGAGAACGTCACTGCCTGTCCATTTTGGAGCAGCCGCACCCACCCGGTTCAGTTTCAGTCCGGTTTGCAACCATTTATACCCGATGGCGAACCTAGGACAGTGCAATGGCGCAAGCGGGAAATTCTGAACTTGTCGACGCGTTCGAGCAGTTCTTCCGCAACTACTACGACAACGAAATCAAGCAGCTTGCGCAGCAGTATCCCAACGAACAGCGCTCGCTCCACGTCGACTGGCAGGAACTCTACCGGTTCGATCCGGATCTAGCCGACGACATGCTGGCCCAGCCAGAACAGCTTCAGCGCTACGCTGAGGAGGCCTTGCGGCTCTACGACCTACCGATCGACGTGAGCCTCGGACAGGCCCACGTCCGGATCAAGAACCTGCCCGAGACCGAGACGCCCGAGATCCGCGAGATCCGCGCTCGCGACATGAACTCGCTGGTCGAGGTTCACGGTATCGTCCGCAAGGCGACGGACGTCCGCCCGAAAATCGAGGAGGCTGCCTTCGAGTGCCAACTCTGTGGCACGCTCAGCCGCGTCCCGCAGTCGAGCGGCGACTTCCAGGAACCCCACGAGTGCCAGGGCTGTGAACGACAGGGGCCGTTCAAGGTCAACTTCGACCAGTCCGAGTTCGTCGACTCCCAGAAGCTCCGCATTCAGGAGAGTCCCGAGGGGCTCCGCGGCGGCGAGACGCCACAGGCGCTCGACGTCCACGTCGAGGACGACATTACTGGCGAGGTCACGCCCGGCGATCACGTCTCCGCGACGGGTGTGCTCAGACTCGAACAGCAGAGCAATCAAGGCGAGAAGACGCCGGTGTTCGACTTCTACATGGAGGGGATGTCCGTCGATATCGACGAAGAGCAGTTCGAGGACATGGACATCACCGACGAGGACAAGAAGCGAATCTACGAAATCTCGAACCGGGACGACGTCTACGAGAAGATGGTCGGCTCCATCGCCCCCTCCATCTACGGCTACGATCAGGAGAAGCTCGCGATGACCCTCCAGTTGTTCTCCGGCGTGACGAAACACCTCCCCGACGGGTCCCGAATTCGTGGCGACCTGCATATGCTTCTGATAGGGGATCCGGGTACCGGAAAGAGTCAGATGATTGGTTATATCCAGAACATCGCGCCCCGATCCGTCTACACCTCCGGAAAGGGGTCGTCCTCGGCGGGACTTACCGCTGCGGCTGTGAGAGACGACTTCGGCGACGGCCAACAGTGGACACTCGAGGCCGGTGCGCTGGTCCTCGCCGATCAGGGAATTGCGGCGGTTGACGAACTCGATAAGATGCGGTGCGTGACTGGTGAAACCATTGTCAAGCTAGCTGATGGCTCAAATGAGTCTATCGGAGAGATTGCTTGCCAGGCTGCAGCGGGGGGTACAATTGAACCACTCGAGAACGGCCAAACGATTCGCGGTGTCGATCTGGCTGTCCGAACGATGACCGAGTCTGGTGTGATTGTTGACCGGCCAGTAACTGCAGTTCACCAGTATGAGGCGCCATCGGAACTGATCGAGATCGTTACTGAAGACGGAAAGCAACTCCGCACAACTGCAGATCACCCATTCTTCATCTACCAGAACGGCTCGGTTGTCGAACGAAGCGCAGAGAATCTCGAGATTGGGGATCGGACGCTTACACCGCAGGATCGATCATCCGTTATCGCTGATGGTGGTGTCGTATCCGCTGAATCGGCACACTCAGCTGGTCGTGATGTCGAGCCGAAAGAAATCATCGGGAGACGGCGAATTGAAGGCGACGACTGGGACTACGTCTACGATCTCACGGTCGAGGGAACGCACAACTTCGTCGCCAACGGCATGGTCGTCCACAACTCCGAAGACCGCTCTGCCATGCACGAGGCGCTCGAGCAGCAGAAAATCTCTGTTTCCAAGGCAGGGATCAACGCCACCCTCAAGTCCCGCTGTTCGCTGTTGGGTGCGGCGAACCCCAAGTACGGTCGCTTCGATCAGTACGAACCGATCAGCGAACAGATCGACCTCGAGCCGGCGCTCATCTCGCGGTTCGACCTGATCTTCACCGTCACGGACACGCCAGACGAGGAGAAAGACCGCAATTTGGCGGAACACATCTTGACGACCAACTACGCGGGTGAGCTAACCACTCAGCGCGAGCAGATGACCAACCTCGACGTCACTCAGGACGAAATTGAGGAGATGACCGAACAGGTCGACCCGGAGATCGACGCCGACCTCCTTCGGAAGTACATCGCCTTCTCCAAGCAGAACTGTCACCCGCGGATGACCGAGGAAGCCCGCGAGTCGATCCGGGACTTTTACGTCAACCTTCGATCGAAGGGGACCGACGAGGACGCAGCTGTGCCCGTCACAGCCCGAAAGCTCGAGGCGCTGGTTCGCCTCTCTGAGGCCAGCGCGCGTGTTCGTCTCTCAGACACGGTCGAACAGTCCGACGCAGACCGGGTTATCGAAATCGTCCGGTCGTGTCTGCAGGACGTTGGTGTCGACCCAGAAACGGGTGAGTTCGACGCCGACATCGTCGAAGCGGGTACCTCGAAGTCCCAGCGAGACCGGATCAAGAACCTGAAACAGCTGATCAGTGATATCGAAGAAGAGTACGACGACGGTGCGCCGGTCGACATTGTCATGGATCGCGCAGAGGAAATCGGCATGGACCACTCGAAAGCAGAGCACGAAATCGAGAAGCTAAAGCAGAAAGGCGAGGTCTACGAGCCGAGTACGGACAATCTGCGAACGACGTGACGAAGTGACTTCGTCTGCCAGCGTAACCGACGGCTTACCCGACCAATCCGTTTGCAATCACTCTCACTCAGTTGCTGACTCCGCTTCAGAATCGGTATCCGTTGTCTCTGTCTCTGTCTCTGTGTCTGATTCTGACTCCGAGTCTACCTCCGATTCGAGTGCCTCGAGTTTCTGGTGTGTTGTTCGGATCGTCGTGGCCGCAACATCTGCGACAGCAGCAGCGTCGGCCTGCGTGATGGTTGGCCACTCATCGCGTTCACCGGCGGCATGGTAGAGACAGGCTGCGGCGACACCGCTCGGGTTGCTGCCACAGATTCGATTTGCCTGCTGTAGTGCGGTGACGTGTTCGTGTGCGCGTCGCTCGGTGGGCATCTCGAGGTCAAGTTCTGAGGCGAACCGCGGGAGATAGTGAGTGGGGTCGATCGGTCCGGTTTCGAGTCCGAGGTCGCGATTGAGGGCTGAATAGGCCGCCTTGAGTTCGGCTTCATCTGCGGATGCGACGGTGAGAATTTCGTCGATCGTTCGTGGGAGGTCGTGGATACGACAGATTGCGTAAACGACTGCAGCGGCAAAGCCTTCGAGTGAACGTCCCTGGAGGAGGTTTTCGGATTGGGCGCTGTCGAACAGGGCACAGGCCTGCTCGGTGATAGGATCGGTTAGCGATAGTCGGGCGACGATGCATTTGATTTCGTTGAACGCACGAACCTGGTTGTACTCCGCTTTCGTCCCGATCTGTGAACGGGTGTGTTCGCGCTGCAGTCTGGTGAGCTGGCGGCGCTTGCGGCCGGTGATTCGTGTGCTCCGGTCGAACCGTGACCCAGACCCGTATCCGATCATCGTTGACAGCCCCCGGTCGTGTCGTGAGCGAGTGAGCGGGGCACCGGTTCGGCGACGGTCAGTCGGATCGTCGGCGAAGGACCGCCACTCAGGGCCACGGTCGATCGGATCAGTATCAACGACGGCACCACACTCCTCGCAGATCGTTTCCGTTTCGCGCTCCCGGAGTATTCCATCGCACTCCGGACAGTGAGTCGGCGAATCGTTGCGCTCCATTGGTTATATCGCTTCGTACTAGTCTGGGGCCGGGATACTATTTAAAGTAACCGAATAGTTGGAAATATAATATCATTGCGATGGGCAGCGGCTACGCTGATACAGACACCGCTCGGTGTCGTGAGTACCAGTAAATGGACCAAAAACGCGGTTGAGACAGCGTGTGCCGTCGGCCAGGGTCTAATCGACTTCCGGGGCGAACGTAATATCGTCGCCTGCAAGCACCTCGCCGAACAGCCAGCCAGCGTGATCAAGGGCGTACTCGTGATGGTCGTCCTCGAGTGCACCGATACAGTCTTCGACCATGAGCGGTCGGAAGTCTCGGAGGCCGGCGCTGCCGCCAGTGTGGAGCACGCAGACGTTCGCGAGTGTGCCACAGATGAGCAGGTCGTCGATCCCACGAGCGTTCAGCCAGCCCTCGAGTTCGGTGTTGTAAAAGGCGTCGTAGGTGTGTTTTTCGACGACGTGATCGTCCGGATGAACCTCGAGTTCGTCCACGAGTTCGGCCTCCCAGGAGTCTTCGAGGACGTGTTCGCCCCACTGCTCGAACTCGTCGTAGTAGTGTGCCCCGTCGAACTGTTCCGCCGGGTGGACGTCTCTGGTGTAGACGATGCGTGCGCCCGCGTCGCGAGCGTGGTCGACGAGTTCGGCAACTGGTTCGATGACTTCCTCGCTGCCGGGTGCATACAACGCCCCGTCGGGATGGCAGAACCCGTTTTGCATGTCGACGACGACGACGGCCGTACGGTCTGGGTCCAGCGTGACTGACATACGCGGTGGTACGAACGCCGCTGTCAAAACGTTCGCGGCGGGTGCGTTCGCTCCATTCGGTCGACCGTCGCTCTTTTCACGATTGCTTTCGTACAGGTTCGCATCTATACCCGATGAATTCGACGCGAACGCGGCGTATGGCGGGTCTTGCCGTCCTTGCAGCAGTCGTACTCCTCGTTGCTGCGATCGGCGGTGTTGCTATCTTTTCCCCGGGTGAGGATCCGGGTCCGGGCCCCGACTCTGACTCGGGCGCTAGCGATCACGAACAGAACGGACTCGAGTCGGACATCCCAGAAGAGGATCGACCGGCCGATCCGTCCACAACAGAGACAATCGGCTACGTCGACGGCTACTGGTACGACGACGAGTTACCGGTCGACGACCGTGAGGACGCCGTCGTCGAGTCGGACGAGCTGGACGCCGTCGTCGCCCGGTCGATGGCACGCGTCGAACTCATCCGCAACCTGACCTTCCAGGACGAGGCTGACGTCGATGTCATCTCTCGCGAGGAGTATCAGACAGAACACGGAGATATGTTCGCGAACGTGACCGGCGACGAGCGGCTCCAGCAGAACGTCAATTACGAGGCGCTGTTCATGGTCGACCGCGAGACCGACGCGACCGAGGCGTTCGAGTCGCTCTACGGCGGTGCCGTCGACGGCTTCTACGATCCGGTGACCGACGAAATCGTTCTCGTCTCGGACAGCCCGGACTCGCCCGAACTGGACGAGGTCGTTCTTGGTCACGAGTTGCTTCACGCGCTGCAAGACCAGCACTTCGACCTCCAGAGCTACGACCGCGAGACGATCGACCAGGACAACGCCAAGAACGGCCTCATCGAGGGTGATGCGGTCTGGGTCGACACCACGTACGAACAGCGATGTGAGGCGGACTGGGACTGTCTCCAGCCGACCCGGACCCCGCCTGCTGCGGACGACCTCAACTGGGGGCTGTACCTCACCGTCTACCAGCCCTACGACGACGGCCCCGACTACGTCGACTACCTGCTCGGACAGGGCGGCTGGGACGCTGTCGACGCAGCCTACGACGACCCGCCCGCAAGCAGTTCCGAAGTGATCCGCCCGGGTGACGACCGGGAGCCGACCGCAATCGAGATCGAGGATCGCTCGACCGAGGAGTGGACCCAACTCGAGTTGGACGGCGACGACGTTGCGACCGAATCCGTCGGTGAGGCGGGGATGGTTGCGATGTTCGCCGGCGGTGCGTTCGACGACATGCGACCGACGGTACTCGAGCAGGCTGACATCCTCGGCTCCGGAATGGGGTACGAGTTCGACCACGCCATCACCGACGGCTGGGCGGGGGACGAACTAGTGACCTACGTCGCGACGAACGACGGGGAGACCGCTGACGATGTCGACGACACCGGCTACGTCTGGCAGACCGAGTGGGCCTCAGACGAGGACGCCGCGCAGTTCGCCGACGCGTACACCGAGTTGCTCGAACTGTACAACGGCGACCAGACTGACGACTCGACAGATACCTACGTAATCGACGACGGCTTCCCCGGTGCGTACCACATCGACCAGGACGGTGAGACGGTGACCATCGTCCGCGCGCCAACCGTCGACGACCTCGATGCGATCGACGCGGGCGCTGTTCCGGGCAGCGCGGACGCGCCTGGATCGAACTCGATCAGCACTGATTCGACCACGGCCGGTACTCCCGACGACCAGGAGGGCGCTGTCCTTGCAGGACTCGACCCTGGCTTTGGGACGGTGACGGCCGTCTTCGTGTCCATCGCGCTCGTCGGAACGGGTGGCTGGCTCGTCGTCCGCAGAACGCGCACTCGGTCACGGGTGCACTCGAGTCCACCCGGTTCGGCCTCGCACGGCGCACGTCACGCAGTGGCGGTCGCAAAGCCGACGAAGCTTTGATCGCACCGGCGAAAACGAGAGTCGATGACGAAGCGACAGGGGCCGAACTCTCGGCAGGCGGTCGACGGACGGCTGCGTACTCGAGTCCGAAGCCTGCCGCTGGGGTTGGTCGCGATTGTGTTCCTCATTCTGCTTGCGGGCTGTACGCTTCCAGCGTCGCCGGACCAGTTCGGGACTGACCGCGAGTACGGCGACCTCGGCGAGTATTCGCCGGAGGATACGTTCACGTTCGACGAGGAGGCCACTACCGAACTCACCGAGGCCGAGCTCGAGCAGGCCAAGTACCGGGCGATGGCCCGCATCGAGGTCGTCCGCGAGTTGCGGTTCGAGCACGATGTGGAACTCGAGGTGATCACTCGTGAGGAATATCGCGAGCAACGTGGTGAGTCCGGCACTGCGTCGCCGTTCGTCAACGAGTTCTGGCGCGGGACGTTCGTCGTCGACGGTGAGACGGACGCGAATCAGGAACTCGACGCCCTCTACGGCGCTTCAGTCCAGGGCTATTACACCGACGACCGGATCGTCATTGTTACCGACCCAGCGAACGATGGTGTCCGAATCGATCGCGACACGCTGGTACACGAACTCGTCCACGCGCTGCAGGACCAGCACTTCGGCCTCGCACGCGAGGGCGAGACGCTCGACGAGCGACGCGCCGAACTCGGTTTGATCGAGGGTGAGGCGAACTACGTGCCGGAGCTATACGACGAGCGCTGTGGCGAGCAGTGGCAGTGTCTCGCTGCCACCGTTCCGACGGATGGGAATGGGTCCACTCCCGCAGCGGACGACAGTACTGGGGATGCAGCCGAGGCCGACGCCGACACCGACGCTGACGCTGACGCCGACGCCGATACCAGCGAAATCAACCCTGGCCTCTTCCTCTCTATCTACGCTCCCTACGCCACCGGGCCGGAGTTCGTCGCCAGCCTCCACGAGCGCGGCGGCTGGGACGCCGTCGACGCGGCCTACGACGACCGGCCGACGAGCACGGCACAACTGATCGACCCCGAGCGCTACCCTGACGACGAACCAGTCACCGTCGACGTTCCCGACCGCTCCGATGCGGCGTGGGAGCCGATTACGGTCGGCGACGAGGGCGACGAACCGCGGACCGACACCGTCGGTGAGGCGACACTGTTCGCGACGCTGTGGGCTAACGGCGTCATCGACCGCCCGCTCACCGCGGGCGCACCCGAGCACTCGCCGTACAACTACTCGGCACCCGAGACCAGTGGGTGGACCGGCGATACGTTCCAGGTGTATCAACAAGCGGCAGGAGACGAAGACACTGAGGCACAGAACCAGAGCCAGGAGCAGCACCAGACCCACGACCAGCACGCCTTTGTCTGGAAACTCACCTGGGACACCCCCGCCGATGCGGCTACCTTCGCCGACGCCTACCGGACCCTCCTCGCCACCCACGGCGCAACGCTCGAGGACTCGGACTCATCCGCGCCCGGAGAACAGCAAACGATCCACCACATCCCCGACAGCGACCCGTTCGCCGGCGGCTACGCCGTCTCGGTCTCTGATGACACAGTGGCGATCGTCGGCGCACCGTCGACAGGAGCACTCGAGTCCGTCCACGACACTGTCGCCACACCGACGCCCGAATCCACGGCGCTCGCCGCCTCGCCACCCGCTCTCGCCGTTGGCGACACAGACCCCTACTCGAGTCCGGTTTCGTCCTCGTCGTAATCTGTGCGCACCACCAGTACCACCCCTGCAACTCTCTGCCAGGTGTGTCACAAGAGACCACAATCGACGCCGAAATCGACCGGAGACGGGTAGATTTTTGGCTTCGCGCAGGAAATCGACGCTATGTCAAACCCGTTCGGAACCATCCCCGACGAGGCGATTCTCGAGGGGACCGCGACGGACGCCTACTTCGACCGCACGCGGACGACACTCGAGTACGCCGGGAAGAACCCCCACGTCGTCGCCGAGGTCACTGCCGACCAGTTCCCGACTGGGTCGTTCGACGTCGTCACGGGCGTCAAAGACGTCGCGACGCTCTTCGAGGGGCGGGCCGTCGACGTGGACGCACTACCTGACGGCCACCTGTTCGATGGCGGGCCAGTCATGCGAATCGAAGGCCCCTATCTCGAGTTCGCTGAACTCGAAACGTCGCTGCTCGGCTTTCTTTCCCAACCCAGTGGGTTCGCGACGGCGGCACTCGAGTCCCGGCTGGCTGCGCCGGAGTCGACGGTCCTTTCCTTCGGTGCGCGCCACGTCCACCCGTCGATTGCAGCGACGGTCGAGCGGGCGGCGCTGCTCGCCGGACTCGATGGCTTTTCGCACGTCGCTGCGGGCGAGATCCTCGGGCGTGAAGCAGGCGGCACGATGCCCCACGCGCTCATGTTCTGTTTCGGTGAGAGGAATCAGGCCGAGGCCTGGGAGGCGTTCGACGAGGCGGTCCCGGAGGACGTTCCCCGAATCGCACTGACCGACACCTTCTGGGACGAGAAGAGCGAGAGCCTGCTCGCAGCCGAGACGCTTGGCGACGATCTCGACGGCGTCCGTATCGATACCACGAGTTCGCGTCGCGGCGACTTCCGTCACATCATCCGCGAAGTTCGCTGGGAACTCGACGCACGGGGCTACGAGGACGTCGACATCTTCTGCAGCGGCGGACTCGGACCGGATTCGATGCGCGAACTGCGAGACCTCGCGGACGGCTTCGGCGTCGGGAGCCACATTACCAGTGCAGACTCGGTCGACTTCAGCCTGGATATTGTCGAGATAGAAGGGAAGCCGATCTCTAAACGCGGCAAGCTCTCGGGTGTGAAGGAGGTCTACCGAACCGCAGACGGTGGCCACCACGTCGCGCTGGCCGACCGCGACGCGCCTGCCGATGCGACGCCACTCTTCGAACCGCTCGTCCGTGACGGCGAACTTGTCCGCGAATTTGACCTCGACGAGGCGAGTGAGCGGTGTCTGGCCGACGCCGAGGCGGTCGGATTCGCCGACGCAGAGCCGTAGTTGCGCCGTTACTGTCTTTTGATTCCGACAGCGGACCTCGTCTCCGAACTGGTGTTTCCTGACTTATTCGTGTAGGTATCCTCATTCTGATGGTAATACCGATCCGATAGTTCTACTGAGGAGACGCTGTATTTACCGCCGCTCGGCATCTATTAATTCTCTCACACCCTGATGCATCGGTAACATATTCGAAACATATAGTAAGGAATATTTATATATTCGAACTATCCTTTTCGTGGTATGGCATCTACTGCCAGGAATGGAAAACTCCTGTTTGGGCTTGGGGTACTGTTACTCGTAATCGACACTGCCGGGCTGACTGGCCCGGGTGAACCGCTGACAGCCCTTGGATCAGTTGTCAGTTTCTGGTGGTTGCTGGTCTTTGCCGGCGCTGTACTCGTACTCCTCCCGCGTCTCACCAGCGGTGGGAGCGTTCCGTTCCTCGACATCGATAACGGAATCAGCCAGGAACGCCAGGATATCGTCGCCGAAACTGACTGGTCCCGACTGGGCCGGCACACCCTCCGCAACTCCTACGGACTCGCACTGACCGTTTCTGCGGTCATCCTGTTCATTGTCGCGCTTGGATTGCAGGAGTTCGGTCTCGTTGCGCTCTGGGTCGCTGCGATGATCATCGGGGCGATCGTCGTCGCGATTACGTGGCGCTCCTCTTACGGAATCATTGCCGACCATACGGAGACGATCGCCGTCCGGGCACCGGACAACTTCGCTGCCCACTCGTTCCACATCGCACTCCGACAGCAGGCAGAAGACCTCGGCTATCGAATTCCGACATCCACGTCTCCGACTGCGGCCGGGAGAGCGTCGGCCGTTGCCGATGACGTCTTCCACGCGAGTGGTGGATTCGAGGCCACGACCCGTCCAATCGAACACTCCCGGTCACTCGCACCCGAAGTCGACGACGAATACCTCGAACAGATCCTCACCGTCGCTACTCTCGGCGTCTTCATCTCGTTGCTCGGCATCACACTCGTCGGCATCGACGCCGGCGGTGCCGCCGTGAGCGCGTTCGGTGGCGTCTTCTTCCTCGTCGGCACGACCATCGTCGCCTACGACTACGCGACCCGAACGCGAGAGTGGGCCAAACTCTACTGCGTCGAGGAAGGGACGATCTATTCGACGACCGTCAACACGTACGATGACGACGTTCAGGACGCCTTCGAGTCACCACGAATTGACCCAAGTTCGTCGACCACTGAGACAGCTGCGATCCTCTCAGTAACCGTCAGCGCAACGTGTACGCCGATGTACGGCGAGGAGAACGTCGAGGAAGACTTCGAGGAACTCGTCGCTGCCGTCGAGGACGCCGCAGCCGAGTACCAGTTCTCCGTCGTCGACTCGGACACCGCCGCACTCGAGTACGACGAGTCGACAGCCGACACGACTGCGGAGACTGCGGCGACTGACGCAACTGATGCAGCGTAACTGATTCGTCGTGGTTTTCGTGGTTTTTCGTTTTTCGAGGCGTATCCGCTGTTTCCACGCGAGTTAGCTGGTAGCCGACTCGGGTTCTGAGACGGGTCGTCGCCGCCATCCATACAAGAGGCCGCTGATACCACAGCCGAGCACGAACAGCACCGTCGTTTCCATTGCGATCAGCAACAGGTATGGATCGAAGACGACGAACGCGAAGGCTTCCTCGGCGATCGTCGACTCGCCGGTGAAGTACTCGCCAAAGAGGAGACTGTAGGGGACAGTTACGTCAGCAACCGGCATCATCGAGAGCGACGGATCGACCTGTTCCTCCGAATGCATCCGAGCGAGTGGCTCCGCCCTGAACACGCGAAAACTCGACCGGAGTAGACGTCCGAAGCCCGAGAGCAGGAGCAGCAGTATCAGTCCCGGAAGTGTGACGACGACACCTCTGGTCACTGCATAGACTGTCGATTCGGAGACGCCGCGACAGTCCGCCCGCCACAGTACGATCGGGATCGCTGCGATTCCGAGGATACCGGTCGACCAGACGGGAAGGTAGCCGGCAATAATCCCGTACACCCAGAGGCAGTATCCGACAGCGACCGCCGTTCCGACCAACTCGGGGAGCAGTTGCGGTTGGCCCGCCATTGGTACCGTTCTCGAGTCGGTGGGAGATTAGTTGTTCTGGCTACACGGGGTACTAGCGACCACTACTGTGTACTCCAAACTCCTTGCTACCGGCTAGTGGTAGAATCCAACCTGGCTGTTACCAACGGAAGGACGCGACAGTGTTGTTGGTGTTGGCCTTGCTACAGTTCTTCGATACTCCCGTCAGCTTCGCGCTCGCGGAAGACTTGCCCTTCAAACAGCGTGACGACGACGTCGTCGTCCTGCCAGGCAGTCGGTGCGAGTTTGGCCTTGCGGCAGGTCCGATCGAGGTACTCGCGTTCGCTCCAGCCGTTTTCGACGGGTACTGTCGGGTAGAGCCAGCCACCCTCACCGCCGTCGATGGCGACACCGTGTGTGCCGAGTTCGATATCCGTGAGTGGATCGTCGGTGAGGACGACGTTTTTGACCGCACAGACAGAGACCGTGAGATTTGGCAACTCGGAGGGGCTTATCTCGGAGCCACAGGAGTCCTCGCTGGCGGCCTCGATCGCCGCGTCGACGATGACGTGACCGAGCTGTTCACCCGAACGGTAGCCGCCGGCGCAGCCGCGTAGGCTGCCGCGACCGCGGGTGGACTCGAGTCGAACGAACGCACCGGTTCGCTCGTAGAAGCTCTCGCGCATGCTCCCTGGTTGTTCTCGTTGACCGTGTTCGACGTAGGATTCGACGGCTTCACGCGCGAGTTCGACCGCTCGCGCACCGTCTTCGTAGGAAAGGTTGACGCCCTGTCCCTGGGACATACACGTGTACATGAGACAGCCGTCCTAAAACGCTTCCATTCGTTTCGAAAGTCAAACCACCGGGTGGTAGCGTTCCGGTAGTGACACGTTTTGTGGCTATCGACAGTCGGCCGTGGCTTCGACCGAGGGACTTATTCGCTACTAGCACCTAGAAATGATGGAGAGAGAGCCTGGCTGCCGCGGCGGCGATCCTGGCAACGGGATGGCTGTACAACGCGGACTACCCCCTCGGGGTAGCCCGCGCTCTTACCGTTGGCCACCCCTCCGGGTTGCCCAACGCTCTTAACGTTGCCCGACTCCCCGAGTCGCGCAACGCTCGCGAGGAAAGTCCCCCCACCTGTTCGGGCAGGTGACCGGACGCAAGTCCGGAGCGGGAGACCGCTGGCTCTGGAACAGAAACGACACGTCTCGGCCCGACCGATGATGCGTGCGAACCCGACCGAGAGGAAGGGGAGTCAACCCGCAGAGGGAAGGCGACTCAAAGCGCCTCTGGCGCGCGAGCCGCCGAGCGGTGTGTGGTCCGCGTTCACGGTTCGAAACCGTGGATCGTGCTCGTCACGATCGATCACACAGAGACGGCCGAGGATCGATGGAACGGCGAACCCTCACCGGTGCAAGTCCACGCCGTGGTAGCCCGAACGCCCACGGCTTTGCCGTGACGGCGTGGACGCTCAGCCGAATGCCGGGATGAACAGAAGGGGGCTTACTCCTCTCACCAATTTTTCACGCTGAGCATCAGGACTGTCCCATGCAACTGGCGTCGACACGGCTGCCGCTCACGTCTGCGATCTGGTGACGACTCGAGTTGGAAAAAACGCGGCGCGTCGGCCTTACTGGATGACCTCGACGGAGAGCTGAACCTCGGTCCGGCTAATCGTTACTTCGTACTGATCGTACGTAAATGAGATTTCTGGGCGGACATCGGTTGCAGTCTGGTCCGAAAAGAGTGCGTCGAGTGCATCCGGATCGATAGTATCGTACAGCGGTGGCAGCTCGGTCGGGTCACAGTCGGTAGCTGTCGACACGGCTTCAATCACCGCGAGCGACGCGGTGTGGTCGGTGTCGTAATCGTACTGTGCCATTGCTGTTGATCCCGCAGTCGAGTTCGTCCGATGGTGTACTTTCGAATCCATCCCACTTCTTGGAAGATGGGCCACACCGTCTCATAAAAAGCTATCTAAATCCAGACTGTGTTTCCTCAGTTTAGGAAATGACTATTGGAAACAGCACCGTCTGGGAACAGACTATATGTACCCCTTCTCGCACCAGCTGGTATCGGCTCACCGCCGGTATTACCTCCCCGTTGGTGTCGGAAGCGGCGAGTTGTTGGTATCTAACATGGGCAGTCGCAAACACTGAACATCCCCAACTCAAACGCAAACCGGCGGCTGAACACGATGTCATAGCCCTATGCGCATGCGTCCTGACAGACCTTCAAACTCGCTAAGGTGTTCCGAGCGTGCGGCGCAAAGCGCCGTTTCGGGCTGCAACTCGTCTGCTCAAATTCTCCGGGTCCGTTTCCCGAACACGGACGACTCGCTCCGCTCGTCGTTGTTGTGTTCGGAAAAGCGTCCTGACGGAGTCCAACGCGAGCGGTAGCGAGCGTTGGGCACGTCAGGACCGAACGCAAAAGCGGGCGCTGAGCAATACGAAGCGTCCGTGATAAGTGAGCGTCCTGACGGAGATTTGAACTCCGGTCCCTGGCTCCGCAAGCCAAGAGGATAGTCCACTACCCTATCAGGACTCATCTCTTCGTAGCCGCGTGGACATTAAAGCCCTTTCGAAAGCAACCGGTGAACGGGCCCGTTTCGGCCGATTGTGCCTGTCTAACTCTCCCACGACACCGTTCGGCGTCCCACTCTCCCTTATCCCACCGCAAATCGTGCTGGCGGTAGCACGAACGCCCGTACTCGAGTACCGACCCTGATCGACGACCTGCGCACATTCAAATAGGATGACAGGCCCATCATGCGGTACGCACGATGATGAAGGGAATCGAGACGAGTTGCACTCGAGTTGCGTCCGGCGCGCGTCGGACACTCGAGGCGGGTGATCCGTCCGAGATGTCTGGCAAGGCTTCCGAATCTGGCGTGATCGCCACGTCGAGCATGGGCAGAGGCGGCCAACAGTCTCCGCGCGTCCATCGCACACATCGAATGGATAACGCTTATGCGCGGGCTACGCCTGCACGAGCATAGAATGAGCGATATCGAGGGCGTCTACGAAGATCTCGAGGCCGACGTTTCTCTCGAAGAGTTTCGCGAGGCCGTCGAGGAGAAAGTCGAGCAGATGGGGGGGCTCGCGGACGAGGAAACCGCGGCGATGCTGATCGCCCACGAAATCGGCGAGAGCGAGGTCGGCGGCATCGCCGACATCGAACCCAGTATGGAGGTGGCGAAGTTCGTCGCCAAGGTGCTCTCGATCGGCGAGCGCCGAACGTTCGAACGCGACGGCGAGGACGAGGATGGCCAGGTCGTCAACGTCGAAGTCGCCGACGAAACCGGCTCCGTGCGCGCGGCGTTCTGGGACGAACACGCCGAGGCCGCACTCGGGGAACTCGAGGAGGGCCAGGTACTCCGAATCAAGGGTCGGCCAAAGGACGGCTTCAGCGGCGTCGAGGTCAGTGTCGACGAGGTCGAACCGGATCCGGACACCGAGGTCGACGTGCAGGTGTCGGACACGCACACCGTCGAGAGTCTCTCGCTTGGGCTCTCGAACGTCAACCTCGTCGGGCTGGTTCTGGATACGGGGACCGTCCGGACGTTCGACCGCGACGACGGCTCTGAAGGGCGCGTTTCGAACCTCGTACTCGGCGACTCGACCGGGCGCGTCCGCGTAACGCTGTGGGACGAACAGGCAGACCTCGCGACCGAGACCGAGACGGGGACGACCGTCGAAGTCGTCGACGGCTACGTTAAGGAGCGCGACGGCAGCCTCGAACTCCACGTCGGTAACCGCGGCGCAGTCGAAGAAGTCGACGCCGAGGTCGAATACGTCCCGGAGAGTACGTCTATCGAGTCCATCGAAATCGGACAGGAGGTCGACCTCGCCGGTGTCGTCCGCTCGGCGGACCCGAAACGGACGTTCGACCGCGACGACGGCTCCGAGGGGCAGGTGCGGAACATCCGCGTCCAGGACGCGACCGGCGATATCCGCGTCGCGCTCTGGGGTGAGAAGGCTGATATCGACATCGGGCCGGGCGATGAAGTCGCACTCGGCGATGTCGAGATTCAGGACGGCTGGCAGGACGATCTCGAAGCTTCCGCAGGCTGGCAGTCGACGATTACGGTACTCGAGTCCGACTCCGAGCGCACGACGGGCGGCGACGAGAGCGGCGGTGACGACGAGAATGCGGGACTCGGCGCGTTTGCGGGCGATGCGTCCGACGACGCCGAGACAGCTGACGCGGCGAGTGAGGATGGCGATGGTGCGGCCACGACCACGACGACAGCTACCGAGGCCGACGATGCAACTGGAACCGGCGACGGCGGCGATGAAACCGAGTTCACCGGCGTCGTCGTGCAGGCTGGCAACCCGGTCGTTCTCGACGACGGCGAGACGACGATGAGCGTCGACACCGATGTCGACGTGGGTCTTGGTGAGGAAGTCACCGCACGCGGCGTCGTTCGGGATGGCCGCCTCGATGCAAACGACGTATTCTAAGCAGCCCTTGCGCTGTCAAGCGGCGAGGAAAAGCGTTAAGGGCGTTAACTTCACCTATGATGGTATGAACGTCGAACTCCCGTTCGCCCCCGTGGATACGATTATCCGCCGGAACGCGGGCGAGCTTCGGGTGAGTGCCGATGCGTCCCAGGAACTCGCAGCCCGGATCCAGGACCACGGGAGCGAACTCGCGATCGACGCGGCCGAGTGTGCCACTGACGAGGGCCGAAAGACGCTGATGGCCGCCGACTTCGGCGTCGAAACCGTCGTCGACAAGAACGAACTCGAGTTACCAGTCGCGCCGGTCGACCGGATCGCCAGACTGGAGATCGACGACCAGTATCGCGTCTCGATGGATGCTCGCGTCGCGCTCGCGGACATTCTCGAGGATTATGCCGACAACGTCGCAGGTGCGGCGGCGATTCTCGCACACCACGCCGATCGGCGCACGATCATCGACGACGACATCGAGACGTACTTCTCGCTGTTCGAGTGACAGCAGATGCAATTCGGCTACAGCGAGGCCTGCCTCGCACACGATCCCGGTCCGCGCCATCCTGAGTCGCCCGACCGGCTGCGTGCCATTCGAGAGCGCCTGAAGAAGAAACACGGCGTCGAGTACGTCGAGGCAGACGTCTGTCCGATCGACGACATTGCGGCCGTCCACGACCGCGATTACGTCGAGTCGGTCAAGGAATTCTGTGACGACGGCGGCGGCAACTGGGACCCTGACACGACGGCGGTCGAGGCAACCTGGGATGCGGTCTGTGCCAGCGCCGGGCAGGCCTGCTGGGCCGTCGACGCCGCACTTGCGGGTGATTCAGGTCGCAAGACGCCGTTTGCGATCGGCCGACCGCCGGGCCACCACGCCGTCCCCGACGACGCGATGGGGTTTTGTTTCGCGAACAACGTCGCGATTGCCGCCCAGCACGCACTCGACCACGAGGAGTACGATGTCGACCGCGTCGCGATCTTCGACTGGGACGTCCACCACGGCAACGGAACACAGGATATCTTCGAGGACCGTGACGACGTGTTCTTCGTCTCGATCCACGAACAGGGTCTGTATCCCGGCACCGGCGACGTCGAGGAGACCGGCTCCGGTGACGGTGCAGGGACGACGATGAACATCCCGATGCCTGCGGGCACGAGCGACGCGGGCTACCTCGCCGCGTTCGACGGCCCAATCGCGACCGCGCTCGAGTCGTTCGATCCGGACCTCCTCCTCATCAGCGCGGGGTTCGATGCACACCGTCACGACCCGATTTCTCGGATTCGGCTCTCGACGGAGGCCTACGCGCTGCTAACCGATCGTGTCCGGACCCTTGCTGGCGAACTGGATGCACCGCTCGCGTTCGTTCTCGAAGGCGGCTACGGACTAGATGTCCTCGCAGACAGCGTCTCGATCGTCCACGAGACGTTCGACGGCCGCGAACCGATCGGGCCGGACGACGACGCCGAAATCGACGAGGCGGTCGAAGACGCACTCGAGGCGGTTCTTGAGGAACACGAGTTAGATATCGAGCTGTAGCTCGTCTTCGTCCCCTCTTTCGTTCCGTACGTGTCATGCCGCTTGCAGCGATTCGAGCCCTACTCAGGGCCGCGGCTCGAAATACGTCCTGAACTCGCGACCGAACTCCTCGAGTAGCACTGTAATTTCGTCGCCCACTAGCACCTCGTAGTCGGACTCGAGTGCTGTCTGGACGTGCGCGCCGAGGCCAACGTCGAAGAGACGCTGACTCTCGAGAAACTCACGTGCGCTCGTGAATTCGCGCTCGCGCTCGGTGACGTAGCGGTCGCCGTCGATGAACGGGCCGTAGGCGTCTGAATCGTCCTCGTACGCGTCGTAGAACCCCTCGGCGTGGCCCTGCACGTGAACTGGCGGCCCGTCGTGGCGCTCGACTGCGGGACGCTCGGCGACGGCGAGTTCGGCGAACACAACGGCCGTCTCGTCTGTGAACGCCGCAGCGCGAAAGACGTCGAAGCCGCGATTGTCGAGCCCCTGTGTGATTCCGTCGAGCGACTTCTGAAGCTGCGGGTAGAGCTGGTCTTCCACGAGGTCCGGCGCATCGAATCGGATCGCAACCGGCGTCGTCTGGCGGCGCTCGAGGTGCTCGCGAAGGTCGGCTTCGGACAGCGGATCGGGGTCGGCTGGCTCGACGTACTCGAGTGCCGGCTCGTCGAGAAACGCGCGGGCGTAGTGCTGGAGTCGGGCGACGTTCTCGGGGGAGCAGACTGCGGCGACGTTGCGTTCGGGGTCGGTAGGGTCGATGACGATGAGCGGGTCGGCAAAGGTTTCACGGCCGTGGTCCTCGGGGTCGAGTTCGACCGGCGGCTGCCACTCCGCGGCGGCCTGGAGGAGCGGGCGAAAGCCGCCGTACTCGCAGACGAGCAGTTCGGTCAGGTAACCGCTGAACCCCCGCGTTCGGAGGTCGCTGCCGTAGGCGTCGATGCCTTTCAGGAACTGCTTCGTGACGCGCACGTCGGCGGCGAGGTCGTCGTCGAGGCGCTGGCGCAGGTATTCCGTGTGGAACGGCGTTCGGTCGACGGCCGATCTGATTTCGGTGGCCGACTCGAGCCGAAAGCAGGGGACGACGTCGACGTCGAATCCTTCGACGGTGCCCTTAACGTAGGGGTGTTCGGCGTACTCCTCGTGGCCCTCGGGGAGGGTGGTGTGGCCAACCTCGAGGCCGTAGGACTCGAGTGTCTCCCGGTCGAGTTCGGGTGGGAATCGAACGAAGACATCGATGTCGCGGTCGCCGCTGATCCAGGTGCCTCTCGCGGTGGAGCCGACCTGGATGACGTCTGCGTCGTCGCATAGCTCGGTCGCTGCGGCTTTGGCGCGGGTGGTGAGTTGGTTGGCGACGGCACGGAGTCGCTCGCGTTCGTCCTTGTCGGGGTCGACGCGGTCTCGGACGGTGGCGACGACGTTGGCGAACTCGTCGCTGGCAGCGCCCCCGTTGCCGTTGCCGCTGCCGTTGCCGTTGTCTTCGTCTCGAGTGTCTCCGGCATCACGGTCGCCAGCGGTTGCGTCGGCGTCTGCATCAGCGCCGGCGTCTGCATCCTCGTCGCTCATTTTCCCGCATCTACTCGTGCGGTGCGTGAAAGGGTGTCGAACCACCGGAGGCGAAAACGAAAGCCCTATCAAATGAACCCTCCAATCACGAGTTGAGCCGAAGTAGCTCAGATGGTAGAGCACCTCGCTGTTACGGCGACTCAGGTACTGCCTGTCCGCCGCAGATACGAGGTTGTCCCAGGTTCGAGTCCTGGCTTCGGCGCTTTTCCGATTTTCACCGTCCAGTTGACATATTGACTGTTCTCTAACTGATGGTTTATACCATATACCGCATCGAATAGCGGTATGTCTGATCGAACGACATGGTATGAGTCACTCAAAGAACCGCAAAAGCGCGGTCAAGCAACCGAGGCGATCATCCGTTCTGCGTTCGTAATCCGCGACATTCCCGTTCTCGTTCCAGCCTACGACAACGAACCGTACGATCTCGTTGTCGAAATCGCCGGTCAGTTCCACCGAATTCAGTGCAAAACAGCGTATCAGAAGAGCGAGGGCACAGTCGCGTTTGAGACGGTGAGCACACGCCGCCGAGGGGACGGATACGATCGGACTGGGTACGATGGTCGTGCGGAGTACTTTGCGGTCTACGACCCACTCAACGATAATCGGTATCTCGTACCCGTCTCGGAGGCTGCAACTGGGAAAATGGAAATTCGGTTTCGAGACCCAGTGAACGGACAACGCGCCGGGATCAACTGGGCAAAAGAGTATCTCTTCGACAAACAACTCGCAGTACTCAGGCCATAATTCCGGCAGAGCGTTCCAGTGTCGCTGTTTTTCGAATCGTTACCTGCGAGGAGCGATAGCTCCGAGCAAAACCCAAGAAAAACAGCGAAACAAGCAGACTCGAACACGCGAGTCGCATGCGGCCGAACACAGTGAGGCCGACCGCCTCGCACCTGTTCGACTCCTGGCTTCGGCGTCCAACACTTCTTCGGAATTGGGGCTCTCTCGCTACACTCGAGTCGATCCGTCGTCAGCTTTCAGTGCAGTTCCTCGAGTGCACTCGCGACGGCATCCGCGACAGCTGCCCACTGCTCTTGCCGAACGTTCATCGGCTGTTCGAGCTGAATCGTTTGCCCAATCGTTCCGACCTCGTTGAGCACGTTCTCGGGTGCTGCACCGGCGTAGCTGGTCGCGTCACTACTCGCGAGTTCGACCGGCGTCTCGGGTAGGGCCTCCTCGAGTGCAGTGGCGACGAGTGCCCGGTCGTCTTCGCTTGCGGTACCGCCGACGAGGATGGCGTCGCTCGTGTAGCCGTGGAAGGCGACGCTCCACTCGAACTCCCGGTGGCGAATGTCGTTGAGGACTGGAAACGAGGCGTGGTGGATATCCGTCGAGTGGACGTGCCACCGGTCGAGCGCGCCGCCGCCGTCGTTGAAGCCCGCGCAGATCCAGGCGAGGCCGCCGGCCGTGTCGACGACGCGTTTGGCCTGCCAGTCGGTTCCGTACTCAACGTAGCCGCCGTGGGGGGCGAGTGCGAGCACGTCGGTGGCGGCGGTATCGTCATTACCATCGACATCGTCATCGTCGCCAACGAGATACTCCGCGTACTCGTCGTTGAGCCGCGCACTCTGTCGCGTCTCGTAGTTTGGATGGGTCGCAAGCTGGCCAACTGTCAGGGTGTCGCCATCTCCGGCACCGATGCGATCGAGACCGTGGTCGGTTAGCCAGAGGTGTTCGCTGTCGTGGTCCGACGCAATGGTGTAGATGGCGTTCGCAAAGCCGCCCCCAGCGTCGTGAAACAACCGAATCTGCTGGCCGATCTCGAGTGTACTCGAGTCGAGGAGCTCACACGGGAGCGAGCAGTAACGATCAGTTGCAGCGCGGGTCGTCCATTCGTCGTCGACCTCCTCGACGGTTCGGTCCCAGTAGGTCGTTTCGCCGTTACAGCTCAGTGGAGTGGTCATGGTCGTTCGTTTGGTCGTGATAGCAGTCGTCTTCGTTCCGGTCCCTGTTTTCGTCGCCGGATCCGAGTCGGCAGCCAGTGCTCGGGAACCGAATCCGGACCCGCTGAGTGCAGTTGCCGCGATTCCGGTTCGAAGCAGTTGGCGGCGGCGATAGTTGTGCTCCGAATTCGTCTTTGAATGCTGGTTCGTAGCGGGGCGCTTCTTGCACATCTGTTGTTAATTTCCGAAAGTCGCTAGTTGTAGTCGTACTCATACTCATACGTTCTCATTGCGGTGTGTCTTTCGAGAGCTACAACCGATCCAGATCGCAGTGAAAAACTGTCGGGGTTGGGGTGTGGTGTCGTGGTGTTGTGGTGGCGTGGTGTGTCGCTCCCAGCGAACTGCTCAGCAGCTATGTCGCTGCATCAACACGACGTCGTCGGAGAGTCCAGCGGCGACGCCGAGCGAAATCTCCTCCCAGTAGGCTCGTCGAGCGTCGTAGCTCTGTGCGAGGTAGATGGTTTCCGCAGCGAGTCGATTGCTGAGCAGTTCCTGGTTGGTTCCGCTCTCGTCATCGGCAAGCGTCGCCGTCACCGAACAGGTTGGCAACGCGTCGTTGATCGAATCGCGCACGGCTTCGCGGCGTGCCCGGTCAGCCGTCCCGCCGACGACGATCCCCGTCTCACAGACGCCGCTGAAGTCGACGGCGAGCTCGAACTCCTCGTCGGCGATCGTCTCGAGTTCGGGGTAGGATGACGGCGAGAGTTCGCTCGTCGGGACGTGCCATCGGTGGAAGGCGTTGACTCCGTTCGGGCCCCACCCTTTCGTCCGCCAGCACGTTGCCTCGGCAAGCTCGCCGGCGTGTTCGGCCTGCTGGTCGGTCTTTGGCTGGACGGCTCCACCGTGGGGAGCGAGAAAGAGGAGGTCGGACCCCCGGTCGTCCAGCCGTTCGATCAACTCGCCCTGTTCGCGCGCTTCGTCTTCGGAGAGGTCCGGATTTGGAATCGTCGTCGAAACCGTGACGTCGATCTCCTCATCGTCGCCAGTATAGGCTTGGAGGAGCTCCGGACAGTCGTCGTTGCCGGGATCAGTCGGCTCGACCGACGCGAGATCGAGCCGCTTGCGTGCGGCGGTCCCGCCTCTGATGATGTCGGACGGATTCTCCGGGCGCTCCTCGACGATCGTGTAGATGGCGAACTCGTCGTCGTTGTCGTTTCGGACGAGCCGGACCTGTTGTCCCGCCGAGAGCCCGTGGGCCGAGAGCAGCCGTGGATCGGCCGAGATTGCGGTTTTCTCTCCCTCGAGCGACGGTTGGTTATCAGCGAGCGGACAGAGGATTCCGGTCTCGAACTCGTCGCCGTCGCTGACTCGCGTCGCTGCCTCGTACGAGCCGACGGCGAGGCCGAGCAACGCCGGTGTTCCGACTGCGGCGGTCAACGCCGATCGGCGGGTTAGTTTCGGGGTGTCGATTCGTCCGGTTTCGTTTGTGTCGTCTGTCATTGGTTTGTTTCTGTGAGCATGGGAGATGCCCGTCTCCCTGCGGTTTTCTACCGCTCGATACCTCTGTTCTGTCGCCGTGTTCCCCGCCAGCGGCCAGCGGCTATTGAGCCGGGGCACGCTGCTCGGGTTCGGGCTCATGCCCGGACTGTGTGTCTTCCCGACCGTCGGCGGTCATCGCGGCGTCTGCTGGCGCGTTCGACTGTTGATCGCGTTCGCGCTCGCACCTGGCAGTGCCGTCGCTCGCAGCCTCACGTTCGGACTCGGACTCGAGTTCGCGCTCGCACACGGCCGCCGGATCGGTTGCGTGGCGCTCAATCTCGTCGTCGAGATCGCGCATGAACTCGGCGACGGTATTCCCCATCACCAGCACCGGCCAGTCCTCTTCGAGCATCTCGTTGAGGACATCGATCGCAGCCTCAGTCTGCTCGTCGTGACAGATTACGGGAAACGACGCCTTTGCTGCGAACAGGTCCGTGTGGCTGCCCGCAACACGGGCCTGCTCGAGTGCATCCTGCTGGAATAGTTCCTCGAGATACTCGTGGAACGACGCCGTCCGGGCGCGACGGTCGCGGCGCAGGTAGACGAACGGCTGAATCTGTTCGCCGTCCTCGACCAGCGACTGTCGGACCATTTCGGTACTCTCGACGTCGTTGACGTCGGCCGCGTTGTAGATGCGGCCGCCGAGGGCGTGCACCCAGTCGACGGCGAGGGCGTCGAGCATCGACGCTCGACGCTCGTCGGACATGGTCGGTTCGCCGATCGTCTCGAGGACGCAGTCGATGGCGTAGACGCACTCGGCTCCCGGGACGTGCTGGTGGCAGTCGGGAACGTCGACGTGCGTCACGGTCGCGCCGATCTCCTGTAGTTCACGCTCTAGGTACGAGCGAAGCTCCGGGTCTTGCTCACCGTTTACCACGTGGGTGCCGGGTGGCGCAGCCCGCGCGAACGCTCGGGCGATCGTCTCGCGACTCTTGCCGAGCGTGTCGCGGTGATCCTGCCGGATGTTCGTGATGACGAGGACATCGGGTTGGCCGAACGCCTCGTTCATCATTCGCGTCGTGTAGTCCGTGATCCCCTGATTCTCGAGGACCAACGCCTCGGCGTCGGCGTACTTGCGAAGCTCGCGGACGTTCTCGTAGAGCGTGACGCGCTCGCCGCGATCGATAGCGTTTTCGTCCCCGTCGTACAGCGACAGGGGATGGTTACCCGTGACTTTCGCGTAGGCGTCGTACTCGCGGGCCCGAAGGACGTCGTACAGTCGCTCGGTGGTACCCGATTTGCCGCGGGTTCCCGAGACGACGATCTTGACGTCGATGTCCGCGAGTCTGCGACGGTGTTCGAGACCGCGGGTGAACGGCGACAGGAGGTGCCGTCCAGCCCGCATAAGCGGTCCAGAGAGGGTCGTGATCGATTGCCGGAGTGCTGTGAGGGGTGGGTTTGACATAGTCTGGTTGAGACGACGTGTCAGAGTGGGAACGCTGTCGGTGTGTCACCATACAACGTGTTAGGCGGTGGTGCGTGGGGTGCCATTCGTGTTTAGAGGGGACTCTCAATCGCGTGCTCAGGTGTGTCTACTCCGGAACATCGACTGCTGGACTCGGTCCGGTGAACGGAGCCACTCGAGACGGAGCGCCGTGAGGCCACCAGCAACGATGGCAACGACGAGCACGCTCATCTGGAGCGGAACGTGTGTCACGAGCAGCCCGTTCGGGCCAGGAGCGACCGTTGTCCGGAGGGCGATGGCGAAGATCGCGAACGCGCCTGCGGAGAGCCGGATCGATGTCCATCGGTGTTTCTGGGGCATTCGATGCAGGTTGTATGCACCGATGCCGATCAGGATCGCTGTGAAGAACACGTGCATCGCGGAGTCGACCGGGGCCACCATCGCCACGGGGACTGCACCCAGAAGCGAGATGACGAGTCCGGTTGAGAGCAACACGCGTCCGTACAGCAACGTTGTCCGGTGGACGAGCGTCAGCAGGGCGTAGACGATGGCGATGCCGCCGATGTACAGCGGAACGATCGCAGCCGACTGGAGCGCGAACAGTGCGAGTAACGGGAGTGCAATGATCCCGTTGAGCCTGATTCCCCAGCGGCCGTATGCACCCTCCGAAACGAGCATCCCACAGAGCAACACGGCCAGGATGAGGCCGAACGACGCGTCGATGAAGAGGTTGGGATCGGTGGTGATCTCAGCCCCTCGTGCGACGGCGATGTCAGATTCCGATGCGTAGAGCAACGGTGGTGTGAGTTCTCGAACGGTAGGTGTCAGCGTGATATTCACGAGACTGACACCGAGTGCGACGAGCCCGATGAGTGCGCCACCGCTTACCAGCACGTCCTCGCGTCGTCGCTCGGAATCGAGCTGGTGGTAGTTGTACGCGGCGACACCCGGAAGGATACTCCCGACGAAGGTAAACGACGAGAGCGCCAGCCCGGGAACGCCGACAGCGGCGAGCCCTCCGAAGACGGCGAGCGGCACGGCCATACTGATCGCCACGCTCGCGAGGAGCAACTGACGACCGAACAGCAGTGTCCGCTGTTGGAGCACCGTGAGTCCGACGTACGCAGCAGCAGTACCGAGTACGAACACTGGGAGTGCGAGGAAGTCATACAGTACGTACACTGCGAACAGCGGTACGACGAGGACGCCGGACAACCGGAGTCCGTACGACTGTACGAGGCCGATACCCAGGAGCAATCCGAGCACGGTAAGGGTGACAGCAATGATCATTGTGTCCTCGTTCTGGCACGGGCCGTTCGGAGGTGATCGCTGTCACCATCACGGTGCACGGATAACTGCTGGACCGACGAAAACGACTGGCGTCGGTCTCCTCGACTCGGTTCACCTGCAGCCGCAGCTATCGGACCGCTGCACGGTGCTGGAGGGCTCATATTTCCACCTACAACGAGGATGGTTGATAAAGATTTTTTACTAGTATTTAACTATTCTGGCCGTTGTTTGAGATATTCTTCTTATCAGTCTTCCAGTGGTACAAAGAGAATGTTTCTATTGGAAATCGCTAGAGAGTATCCTCATAAAAATGGGATTCTAGTGGACAAATAGTCAACGTCACGGTTTTTAGTTGGCCTTCTAATAGCAATTCTGGGAGAGCATTGCCGGTCTGGCACACTTGGTCATACTCCAGTCGTCTCTAGCGGTACCAGCGAATATTCCACCGCCTGAACGCCATCGATCGCTCGGAGTTTCCCAACGACTGTGGCTAGTTCGTCGCAGTCGGTCTCGAGTACCAGTACGTCGAGACAGGAGTCGCCAACGTAGCTGTGGGTGATCGAAGCGATACTGCCCTCGTATTCGTGACGAAGCGCCGTTAGCTGTCGCTCGATAGGCTGGGTTTCGAAATCGGAGAAGACGCTGACGGTTCCCGCGAGTTGCTGGTTCGCCAGACGGTCGTCTTCAAATTCGGTGAGCAGGACTCGCGATCCCTCGCGGACGACTTCGCTTCGACCCGTATATCCGTGGCGCTCGGCGAGGGTATCGAGTCGATCGATCAGTTCTGCGGGCATGGAAACGCTGATAACGGGCATTCGTGGTTGTGAATGTCACCACAGCAGATATTAGGATTTGTCATCCAATAAGCTAGCAGTACGTAATAACTAGAATTAACAACACTGGGGATCTTATTCACAATCGACGCATGACCGACGACCCTATTCCCGTGACCGTCCTCAGTGGCAGCCTCGGTGCGGGAAAAACGACCGTCTTGAATCACGTACTGACCGCAGATCACGGCCTCGATGTTGCCGTCGTCGTCAACGACATGGGAGAGGTAAACGTCGACGCCGAGCACGTCACCCAGCAGTCCGACCTCGGCGGCGAAGAGGAGGTCATCGAGTTGTCCAACGGCTGCATCTGCTGTCGCCTGCGAGGTGACATGCTGGATGAAGTCGGCCGACTCGCTGAGCGGCGCGAATTCGACTACCTGCTGGTCGAATCGTCCGGTATCTCCGAGCCGGTTCCGATCGCCCAGACGTTCGCGATGGGCTTCGAGGATGCCGAATTCGATCCGACCGGCACCTACGAACTGGACACGATGGTGACGGTGGTCAACGCCCACAGCTTCTGGGAGTCGTTCGACTCCGGCACTGCTCTCACGGATCAAGAACTCGAGGGCCAGTCCGGTCGCGTCCCCGAGGAAGTCCTACTCGACCAGATCGAATTCTGTGACGTGCTGTTAGTGAACAAGTGCGACCTCGTCCCCGACGACGCGCTTGCAGAGATCGAGTCAGTCCTCGAGCGGCTCCAACCGCGTGCGGAGATCATCCGCACGGAGTTCGGGAACATCGAGCCGGACGAAATTCTGGGAACCGGTACATTCGATTTCCAGCGCGCCCAGAACTCGGCGGGCTGGAAACACGAGCTCCAACACGATCACCACCACGACCCACAGGAGGAACACGGGGTCACCTCCTTCGTCTACGAGCGCCGACGGCCGTTCCACCCCGAACGCATCGCCGCATTGTTGTCGGACATGCCGGACGAAATCATCCGCGCCAAGGGGTTCCTCTGGAGTGCGGGCCGCGAAGACGTCTCGATGGGCGTCGACAAAGCCGGCACCTCCGTCCGTGCCGGCCCCGCTGGCACGTGGCTCGCAAACCTTCCTCAGGCCGAACGCGAGCAGTACTTCGCCGCCCGCCCCGGGCTGAAAGACGACTGGCACGAGGAGTACGGCGACCGAATGACTCGACTGGTCTTCATCGCACGCGAGTTCGACGAAGACGGGCTGATCGACCGACTCGACGACTGCGTGCTCACCGATGCGGAGATGGACGACAACTGGTCGCGCTATTCCGATCCGTTCAAACCGGAAGACCGACGTGAGCTTGCGCTCTCCCGGTAACCAGCATGTCTGTTCCGGTCACCGTCCTCAGCGGCGAACTCGGCGCGGGAAAGACGACGTTGCTTTCGGGGCTACTCGAGTCGGCCGAGCGCGATGTCGCAGTGTTGGTCAACGACGTCGGCGCGGTCAACGTCGACGCCGATCTCGTGGAGGCTCGCACCGATCTCGCGACCGGCGAGGAAGTCGTCGCACTCGAGAACGGCTGTATCTGCTGTAGCCTCGGCGGCGAACTCTCGCGGGCGGTGATCCAGCTCTGGAAGGAACACGAGTTCGACCATCTCGTCGTCGAGGCCTCTGGCGTCGGCGAACCCGAGCCAATCGCGCGCCAGTTCGTCCGCGGCCCTGCTGGGGGGCCGTACGACCTCTTTGCTGTCGTCACCGTTGTCGACGCGCGGCGATTTCACGATCGATTCGCCGACGCCGATTCCGACGATGTTCCCGTCGTTCAGGGACCGGATGACTCCGGAACGCGTCCGCTCGCAGATCTCGTTCTGGCGCAGGTCGAGTTCTGTGACCTGCTGGTCGTCAACAAGTGCGACCTCGTTTCCGACGCCGAACGCGAGCGCGTCGTCGCCGTTCTCGAGACGCTTCAGCCGCGCGCCGAGGTCGTGACGACCGAACACGGGGTAATCGATCCCGCCGAGATACTGGCTGTCGAGCGATTCGACCTCGAGGCGGTGACCGACGCGGCGGGCTGGAAGCGGGTGATCGAAGCGGATGAGCGCGGTGACGATCACGCCCACGGCGAGGCGGACCACGATCACCCCGAACACAACGAGTACAACGAGCACCACGAGCACTCTGAACGCAACGGGCACCACGAGCACGACCACGCCCACACCCACCCGCCCGAACGCTACGGCATCACCGTCGACACCTACCACCGCCGCCGGCCGCTCCATCCCGAACGGTTCGCCGCCTTCCTCGCTGATCTCCCCGACGGCCTCGTGCGCGCGAAGGGACTGTGCTGGATCGCCGGACGTGACAAACAGGCCATCACGATGAGCTACGCCGGCAGCGAGACCGCACTCGAGGTAACGGGTCGCTGGATCGCCAGCTTCTCCGCGGATCGCCAGGAGACGTACCGTCAGGGCCAGCCCGACCTCCCGTGGGACGAGGAGTGGGGCGACCGCGAGACACGACTCGCGCTGATCGGTCGCAACGTCGACCTGGACGCCCTCGAGGAACGCCTCGACGAGTGCCTGCTCACCGACGCGGAGCTGGACGATGACTGGCTCGAGTACGAGAACGACACGCCGACAGGCATGGGCGAGACCACGGTGATTTCGATCGAGCCGTAGGATCGAGTGTAGGGTTCGGTCCGAGCGCTCTCCGAACACGAGACTCTCAGTGGTCAACGTGAGTGCTACTCTGGACCCGGACCTGGATCTGGATCCGGATCTGGGTACGCCTGCCGCCAGAGTCCGTGCAGAACGAGCGCAATAAACGGCAGCCCGAAGATGACGTACGGGAGCGCGGCAAGCAACGGCCAGGGACCAACGACGACCGCGACAGCACCGACGAGGAGTCCACCGAGCGGGGCAACCGCAATCGCTGCAATCCGTCGATCGATCGGTTGTAACTCGAGTCCCGCCCCGCGAATCGGGAGGTCGAGCGCCTCGGCGAACGCGTCGGCGTCCACGACCGGACCGATCTCTCGTGTCGCCTCGTCGTCGCCCCATCCCATCTGCGCCTCGAGTGTTCGGGTGTCGTACACGCGATCTGGATACCGGTCGGTGACGAGACTCACGTCGCGGATCTCGTGCAATGGAATTTCCCACTGAGGTTCTTCGACCCACGTATCGTACGCGACGAGGTGGTCGTCGTACCGATGGTACTCGAGTGGCGCGTGCGAGAGGATGTGCTCGAGCGTTTTGACGGTCAGATAGCCGGCGAGCGCAGCGAGCGCGAGGAAACTGATGCCGATCGTTAGCGCGACTGCGAAGCCGCCGCTGGCGGTGCCGCCCAGCACGGCGAGGGTGATGAACCACGCGACGATGACGATGCCGGTGTAGAACGGTGCCGGCTTCACCAGCGTGTGGAGGATGCCGGTGAGAACCACTGTGGGCGTATGTGTTGAAACGCGAGTATCCGGTTCGCCGTCGGGTACAGAAAGGGGTTCGAGTCTCGCTCCGTTCTCACCGATTTCATTGGCGGTGGTTTCGCCTGTCTCGACTGCCCCGCCTGTCTCGCCGGTCTCGCCAGTTTCGTCGGACTCGTCCTCGCCGTCCGGACCGGATAGCCAGCCCGTGAGTCGGCCACCACCGCCGTTGGTCGCGCGAAACGCCGACCAGTCGACGAGCAACTTGACGGCGACGAACGCGGCGAGGACAATCGCACCGCTGGCCTCCGCCACGATGAAGAGGACGAAAATCAGGAAGAACGCCTGCCGTGCAGGGGTTTCGATGACGGCGTACGGCGAGGTCTCCTCGTAGCGTCCGCCGCGGAGATAGTCGCGCCAGGTTTCGATGAGTTGCCCGCTGATCAGCGCGACGACGCTGAGCCAGACCTCGGGCCGCGCGAGGGCCTCGTCGATGGCGACCTCAGACAGCAGCGCCACGATGAAGAGGGTCGACCAGACGGTCGCGAACAGCACCCCTCCAATGAACGGCACGTTCCGCGGATACACCGGCGGCAGCCAGGACACCAGTCGCACGCTCCCGCGCTTTCGTGCCAGATCCGTGTTGCCGATATTGACGACACTCGAGTCCCCGCTACTCTCGTTCTCGTCGTCCGTCTCTAGCTCCTCGATGTTCGGTGGCTTCCCCGCGAACAGCGCTTTCCCCGCGGCGAGTGGAAACGCGAGCAGCACCTCGAGCGCATAGATGACGACCAGCGTCGCGGGATCCCAGCCGAACTCGAGAACGCCGACGAGCGGCACCAGATTCGCGAGCAGGATTGGGGCGAAGGCTGCAGCGGGTGGGTGCCTACCCGTGGCGTCTCGGGGAGCCATTCACGTGACAGGTTGCTCGAGTGGTAGTAAAACGTTCCGGACGGGCGTACTGACCTGTGTACTCGCAGAGATCGACGAGTCTCGCGGTGCTTGATTCGGTTTGATGGCGTCGGCAATCACTCACAGCGGGCATCACTTGCGCCGACTGCCACTCGGGCTGACCATCGCTTATGCCGATGCAGTGTAGAGGGATACGTATGGCAACCGACCGAGACGATCGGCGCAGCACCGACGACCACGGACACGACGTTATCGATCCTCTCTACGTCGGGATCGTAACGGTCTCGAGTTCGCGCGCGCAGGCCGACGACGCTGGGTCCGAACCCGACGACCCCGGCGGTGACACCATCCAGGAGTGCTTCGAAGCCGAGGGTCACGAGGTACAAGAACGGCTGCTCGTCCGAGACGACTATTCGTCGATCCGGACCGCTGTTCGCGGCCTCGTTGCGCGACGCGATATCGACGTCGTCGTCACGACCGGCGGGACGGGCGTCACCACCGACGATGTGTCACCCGAGGCGACATCCTCGCTGTTCGAGCGGGACCTCCCGGGATTTGGCGAGCGCTTTCGCGCGCTTTCGTGGGAGGAGATCGGCACGCGGACGATTGCCTCGCGTGCGACCGCTGGCATCGCCGTCGACACACCGGTGTTCTGCATTCCGGGAAGCACCGGCGCGTGTCAGACTGCGTGCGAACAGCTGATCGTCCCCGAGTCGCCCCACCTTGCGGGGCTGGCGACACGTCACCAGGCCGCCGGCGAAACTCAGTAGTGCACCATCTCGCTCGTGAGTGGGCGCTGTAAGACCGCCCTCGTGCTCGTGCGACCGACACCGTTGAGTACTCCCTCTCGCTAGTGCGAGCCAACCGATGCCCGACTGTGACTACTGCGACGCATCGTTCGACGACGAGGAGTCCTACCTGGCCCACCTCAGTCGCGACCATGTCGACGAACTCGGGCGCATCGACCGTCGGCGCGTCGCCACAGCAGGTGAACTTGAGTCCCCCTCGCAGTCACAGTCGGGACCGGGTGGCAGAGATCCGATCATCGTCTACGGACTTGCGCTCTCGTTCGTCCTGCTCGTAATCGGCTCGGCCGGCTACATCGTCGCCTCTGGGCTGAGCGAGAGCGGCGAGGTCCACGAACACGGTGAGATCACCGTCAGCGTCGACGGCGAGGCGATCGATTTCGAACAGTCCCAGTACTACTACGAGGAACTCGGCGGGACGTTCCACTTCCACCCGAACGACGGCAACGTCTGGCATATGCACCCCGAACGGGTCACGTTCGGCGAGGCGATGTCAGACATCGAGATGCCGATCACCGACTCTACGATCAGCATCCACGGCACGACCTACGACGACAGCGATGACGGGACGAGCGTCGAACTGACGATCAACCGCGCTCCCGCAGCTTCCGACCAGGAACTTACCGAGGGCGATCACATCCGTGTCGTCGTCGAAACCGACGAGAGCGACGGGTTGCCGGATGCTGCAACCGAGTCCTAGCCCGCATTCACGCAGCGTTCTCTGCGCGCAGTCAACGACTGTTCACTTTCACTCCGGTAACCGCACTTTAAATATGATCGGGCGCGAATGGGCGTATGCCTCCCAGTGAAACCTAAGAGGAGGCGTGACACCATGAGCGACGTACGACAGCACGCGGACGACATCCACGACCAGTTTTCGGACCACCTCGACGTGAGCGTCGAGGACGTCGAAGAGCGCCTGGCCACGCTCGTCGACGAATACAAAGTACCAATGGACGAGGCGCGCCGGAGCGTCACCAACCACTACCTAGAGGAGGCCGGCCTCGACCGCGAGGACCTCTCGAGTGGCTCGAGCGAGGCGGTGAACGTCGAAGACGTCGACGAACCCGAGGAGTGGGTCGACCTCACGGCGAAAGTTATCGAACTCTGGGACCCACGAAGCGACGCCGTCGCCCAGGTCGGCCTGCTCGGCGACCCGACGGGAACGATCAAGTTCACCAAGTGGGCTAAATCAGAGCTTCCCGCACTCGAGGAGGGCGGCGTTTACTCCCTCGAGAACGTCGTGACCGACGAGTACCAGGGTCGGTACTCGGTCAAACTCAACAGCACGACGATCATCGAGGAACTCGACGAGGAACTCGAGGTCGGCGACGACACGAGCGAGATCGAAGGTGCGCTCGTCGATATGCAAAGCGGCAGCGGCCTCATCAAGCGCTGCCCGAAGGAGGACTGCACCAGAGTACTCCAGAACGGGCGCTGTAACGAACACGGCGAGGTCGAAGGCGAATTCGACCTCCGAATCAAGGCCGTCGTCGACGACGGGCTGGACGCCCACGAAGTAATCTTCGACAAGGAGGCGACGGAGGAGCTGACCGGGCTCTCACTCGAGGAGGCCAAGGACATGGCGATGGACGCACTCGACACGACCGTCGTCGCCGACGAAATCGCGGACGACATCGTCGGCACCTACTACCGCATCGAGGGGCCGACGTTCGGCCGCTACGTGCTCGCAGACGATGTCTCCGAACTCGACGGACCCGCCGATGCTGAACAGCTGCTGATCAAAGCGAGGTCGATGTAACCATGAGCCAGGCAGAACTCACCCGCGAAGTCGCCCGCCGCGTCTTCGCCTCGGAATTCAACGATTCGACGTACACGTTCAAAGAAAGCGACGACGAGCGCGCGCCGAACTTCGCCCTGCTCCCGACGGGTGACCGCGCGAACCGCGCGTTCATCGTCGGCACGCTGACTGAGACCGAGGATGTCGGCGAGGACAGCGAGTACTGGCGCGGCCGCGTCGTCGACCCGACGGGGACGTTCTTCGTCTACGCCGGGCAGTACCAGCCCGAAGCGGCCTCGATCCTGCGCGAGACCGAGCCGCCAGCGTACGTCTCGGTCGTCGGCAAGCCCCGGACCTACGAGACCGAAGATGGTTCCGTCAACGTCTCCGTTCGACCCGAATCGATCGCAGTTGTCGACGCCGCGACCCGCGACCGCTGGGTCGTCGAAACCGCAGAACGCACGCTCGACCGCATCGAGGCCTTCGAGGAGTGGGAAGCCGAACAGGAGGCCCCCGAGAGCGCGTCGACTGCGCCGACGAACGAGTACGCCCAGATGGCCCGCGAGCAGTACGACTCGCCGGTCGTCAACTACCGCAACGACGTGATCCAGGCACTCGAGCAACTCGAGGAGCAAGAGGCTGACGCGACGGCGTAACCGTCGGCACCGATTCGATTTTTGTCTGTCCGATGCCGACAGTGATAGCGTACCTGCACCGATACCCGTAGTCGCGTCGCTGCGACGCCACACCGCCGCGCCGCTGCACGGCCGCCCCGCCACCGCTCGTCGGACCCTTTCTTTCCCACTGCCCGCCGCCAGCCCCATTATTACCCGTTCGGGCGGCGTACACGAACCCATGCCCGAGCCGAACGAGTCCACGTCCGAGTCGAGCGACACCAGAACCGAACCGAACACAGACCGCACCGACGACCGTCCGCAACTCGTCGGCATCAACCACGTCGCTCTCGAGGTCGGCGACATCGAGAATGCACTCGAGTTCTACGAGTCGCTGTTCGCGTTCGAACTCCGGGGGCGGTCGGAGACCGCAGCGTTTCTCGACATGGGCGATCAGTTCATCGCGCTATCGGAGACCGCCAACGCGGCGGCGACCGGGGACGAGAAACGCCACTTCGGCCTCGTCGTCGACGACCTCGACGCTGCCGAACGCCGACTCGACGACCAGGGCGTTGACCGTCTGGACGTGCCGGGGCTCGAGTTCCGAGATCCGTGGGGGAACCGCGTCCAGTTGGTCGAGTACGGCGAGATCCAGTTCACGAAAGCCGAGCACGTACGGGAGGGGATGGGACTCGAACTCGAGAAGTCGGCGGACGCGATCGCCGAACTGGCCGAGAAGGGGCTGGCACCGGAGTCGTAAGCGCCCGAGCATCCGAGCGTGCGACGCCGGGCGACACCGGGCGACGCCAGGCGATGAGCTGGACGTTCGAACCGAATTCGATCTTCTCGTCTGACGAACCGTTAAGTGGAATGCCCGGTGAGTAACTGACGAGTACGAATGGGCAACAAGAACAAGACGATCTCGTTTCGCGTCAACGAGGACGCGTTCGACGCGCTTCAGGACATCGCCGAGGAGCGCGACATCTCGCTGTCCGCGGTGTTTCGCGACTACGTCGACCAGCTCGTCGAGCACGACGGGCAGGTCGCGGTCGTTCCCGAGCGCGAACTCGAGATCAGATCGGCCGAGGGTGCTGGTAGCAGCGATGGCGACGACGCGGACCTCTCGTTCCCGCCGACCGTCGAGGTCCCGAAGAGTTTCATCCGCGAACACGAGCGACTCGAACTCGAGACGGACCATCTTCGCGAGCAACTCGACGAGTACAAAGCCTACGTCACGCAGCTCCAGGATCGACTCGAGGACGAGGAAGACGAGGTGCTGTTGCTCGACGATCTCGACGATTTTGACGAGATCGACGGCGCTGATGTGGACGACTCCTACCAGTTGCGGTAGACAGTCAACGGATGCGGGTTTGAGAGCCAGGGGCCATCAACTAGCCGTCAGCCGCTATTACATCCTAGTCGAACGCCGGCAGCACGTCCTCGCCGAACGCTTCGATGAACTCCTCCTGATTCGTGTTGACGTTGTGGAGGTAGACCCGATCGACGTCGAGTTCGAGGTCCTGTTCGATCCACTCGCGATGCTCCTCTAGGTCCGCAGAGACACGGACGTTCGCTTCCACCTCTTCTTCACCAATCTGCGCCCCGAGTTCGTCGTAGTCCTCTGGCGTCCGAAGCTCCTGTGTGACCGTCCCCGGAATACACTGATTTCGCCACTGCTCGACCGCGCCCTCGAGTGCAGCCTCCTCGTCGCTCGCGTAGGAGTGTTGAGCCTTGAGGTACACTGGCTTCTCCGGAGCGTGCTCGCGGAAGGCCTCGACGCGAGCCGCGTCGTCTTCGTGATTCGGCGTCGCGATGGTGATCATGCCGTCGGCCCACTCGGCCAGCCACTCGGCGGTCTCCTCGGACAGCGCCGCTCCGATCAGCGGCGGCGGCGTCTCCGGGCGGGAGTAGAGCGTCGCCCGCTCGACATCGACGCGCCCGTGGTGGGTCACCTCCTCGCCGTCCCAGAGTCGCCGCATGACTGTCGCACACTCCTCGAGACGCGCGTTTCGTTCTTCCTTGATTGGCCAGTCTGCGCCCGTAATGCCCTCGTTGAGCAGCTGCCCGCTGCCGACCGCGAGCCAGAACCGCTCGGGGTACATCTCGCGCAGTGTCGCCGCTCCCTGCGCGATGATCGCCGGATGGTAGCGGTAGCCGGGCGCGTTGACCGTCCCGAACGTCAGGTCTGTCGCCTCCAGCGCCGACCCGAGCCACGACCAGACAAGCCCCGACTCGCCCTGCTGCTCGCTCCAGGGATGGAAGTGATCCGAGGCGAGCGCGTGCTCGAAGCCCTGCTCGTCTGCGAGTTGGGCGTACTCGAGTACCTCGCTCGGGGCGAACTGTTCGTGGGAGGCGTGGTAGCCGAGGACGTTGGCTGTCATTGCTGGTCACCTTTGGGTGGGGTGGGTCGTGTTCGGTTGTTCTGTGGAACGCGACGGCTGGTATGGGTGGACCAGCGCCGGCGCGATGGCTGCCGGGAGAGCCGTCCTCGGAGTGAAAGCTGTGGCGACAACACGGTGGTGTCGTCTACGGATGGCTACTTAGTTTCTCGACGCGCAGGTGCATGAAGAGCGGGTGCGCAGTTGTGTGCGCGGTTATATCGATAGACGCTCGCTCCCCCAGACGGATCGCTGTGCGAGCGAGCTACCGTGCGAGATCCTGCTTTGACTGCCGAATCTCGTCGCGCTTCTCGTCTGCGCCCTCGACTCGCGCCAGACTCTCAGCAGCCTCGAGCGTCCGCACGCCGCTGTCGAGAAAGGAGAGTACGTCGCCCGAGTAGGCATACACCATGTAGTCGTCACTCATCACGTCAACGATCGCATCGGGGCCGAGCCCCTGCGCTCGTAACTCGAGTAGGTACTCGGTGAACTTCCGCTCGGGACAGCCACAGTAGGGGTTGTTGTCGCAGTCGCAGTCGAGGAAGTCCTCCGTGAAGTCGAGCACCCGATCCCGAGTTGCGTCGTCGAGCTTCTCGAGTCCCGCGCCCTGAAAGAGCATGTCGAGGGTGGCACCCTTGAACGCGCCTTTGGGGATGTTCGTCTCGAGCTGGGAGCTCAGTTGCCGGTGGTTCTTGACGTAGATCTTGTCGGTGATGGCCACGCGTTGGCGGACGTACGATAGCGTGGCCGAAAAACGTCTCGGTCGGCGATTCAGGTTCCGATCGGAACGTGACTGCGAGCGGCCGACAATCGCGGTATCTGCTACCACGATCACGTACGCGAGTCGTAACGTATTTCAGGTTAACCGGACCTACATACGTCTGCAAGCGTGTCCGGGTTGGGGTAGTGGTTATCCTTCAGCCTTGTGGAGGCTGAGACGCGGGTTCGATTCTCGCACCCGGACTTTCTGACGACGACTTCATGGAGGAGTCGAAAGTCCGACCGAGATCGAACCAGACGAGTCGCGCGCAGCGCCAGCGAGCACGTCTCGGCGTGGTTCGATTCTCGCACCCGGTCGTTCTTCGGCGTTGTCGCGAACGGAGTGAGCAACTACTCGGCGCAGCAAGCTGATCCGATGAACAAACTCGTGAGCCGACGGCATCCTCGGAGACTCGAACAACGGAAGACGTGGCCCACAAATGTAGCGAGTGGGACCGTCTTCAGGTAGCTTGATTCTCGCACCCAATCGTTTTCACAGTGAACACGTCACAGCAGCATCACTGACCTATTTTTACTCACCGACGAACGTGCGCATATGCCACGGATTCCACCCGTCGACCCCGAGGAGTTCCCGGCCGACAAACGCGACCTGCTCGACACGCTGTCCGATAAAGACGTTCCACCCGAAGAGCGCGGCCACTCACTCGAGGGCGGCACGCTCAACGTCTACCGAACTATGGGTCAGGACCCCGCCCTACTGGAGCAGTTCCGCGCCTACGGCTCCGCGGTCTGGCGCGAAAGCGGCCTCTCACCCCACGAACGCGAGTTCGTGATTCTCGCGACGGCCTACTACGCCGACTCGGCCTACGAGTGGCACCAGCACGTCCGCGTCGCACTCGACGAGGGGATGGACCCCGAGCAGATTCTCGCCGTGTCCCGCGAGGAGCAGGATCGACTCGAGTACAACCACGCAGCAATCGTCGACTACGTCGCGGCGTTCGTCACGGGTGCGGTCGACGACGCGACGCACGATCGACTGGCCGAGTGCTACGACGACGAGACAATTTTGGGAATCGGGATGCTCTCGGGGTGCTATCTCGGCCTCGCGCGATTGCTGGATGCGCTTTCGGTCGAGTGCGAAGCGCCGTTCGTCGGGTGGGATCTCGAGAACTGCTGAGGAAGGTTTGGTTCGTTTCGAATCTTGTTGCAATGCGACCGGATCAGTCTCCCTGCCAGACTGGTCGCCTTCCTGTACTTACACCAACATGTGGAAAACCATTATGATACCGATCGGTCATAGGACACTCCATGGGAGACGATACCATGAACGTCGACCGTCGCGGTGTACTCCGTGGCGTCGGCGGCGGGGCGATCGCACTGGCGGGACTGGGCGGCGCTGGCGGCGTCAGCGCGCAGGAGGCGGTGACGGTCACGGCCGTCTGGACTGACGACGAGGAGGAAGACTTCCTCGCCGTGGTCGACTACGTGGAGGGAGAGACCGGCGTCGATATCTCGTACGCGCCGCGAGACACCGAAACGCTCCTGACGGAGACGCTGATGGACTACGAGGCCGGCATCGCGACCGCCGACATCGTCGTGTTGCCGACCGAGGGGCGAGTGAGACGGGACGGCCAGGCGGGCCACCTCGAACCGGTGGGTGACCTGTGGGACGAAGACGAGTACTCGACCGAGCACGCGGTTGTCGAGGCGAACGGTGAGGTCTACGCCGCTCCGTTCGGAATGGACCTCAAGCCGGGCTTCTGGTACCGCCAGTCGTTCTTCGAGGAACACGGACTCGAGGAGCCCGAGGATTACGACGCCTTCCTCGACCTCCTCGACGAAATCGACGGCATTGAGGGCGTCGAGGCACCGCTCGCGTCCGGGAACGGCGATGGCTGGCCGCTCAGCGATGTCACGGAGGCGTTCATCCTTCGGCAGGACGACGGTGCCCAGCTCCAGCAGGATCTTATCGAGGGCGACGCCGAGTTCACCGATGATCGCGTCGTGACGGCCTTCGAGGAACTGCAGGAACTCTTGCAGGCTGGCTACTTCAGCGAAGTGCGAGACTTCGGTATCCAGTACGAGTTCTTCTGGGAGAACGAGACGCCCCTGTACTTCATGGGGTCGTGGACGCCGACGTTCGGCCCGATCGAGGATCCAGAAGACCTCGAGTACTTCATGCTTCCCGGCACCGACGCGATGGTGACCAGCATCAACTGGTTCACCATCCCTGCGTATACGGACGCGACCGACGCGGCCAGAACCGCCGTCGAGGGTATCATCTCCCCCGACGGACAGGAGGTCTGGACCGAACGCGGTGGCTTCGTTCCGTCCTCGCTCGAGGTGCCGGCGGACGCCTTCGATGTCGGCATCATGCAGGAGCTGTCCGAACACGCGGACGAAGTCGATCTCGTCCCCGACCTCGACGACGCGGTCGGCGATCCGTTCCAGGCCGAGTTCTGGTCGCAGCTCCTCGGCCTCTGGGCCGAACCGGACCAAGACGTCACCGGCATCGTCGAGTCGCTTGACGGGTCCCTGCAAGAAACCGTGCAGGAGGACGGCCCATAGCGTGTCGAGACTCGAGACCGACGGCGGTACCGACACTGATACGACCACCACAGGCACCGACGCCGAGGGGAACACCAGCAGCGGGACCTCCCTCGGTCTCGAAAGCGGACCGAACAGCAAGGCCGGACGCGACACTCGCAACGGCGGGGTACTCGAGTCCCTCCGAATCGTCGGCCAGGAGGTCCGGCGCAGTAGTGCCAACGCCGTTGCGGTCGACCTGCTGTACGTGTTCACGATTGGCTTTTTTGCGAGTCTCGCGATTCGCGGGTTCTGGCCGGCGCTGATTGCGGCCTTCCCGATCGCGGTGTTGCTCGGGTTCGCCTGGCTCTCCTCGCGGCTGTTTTTCCTGACGAACGTGCTTGCAATCATCGCGGCAATCGCAGCGACGAGGATGGGATTGTTGCCGCTGTGAGGTGCTGAACGGACTTTTTGTGGAGTTGTGAAGTGGCAGAGTGAGTTCTGCGCCGGTTGGCGAAGTGTGGATTAGTCCTGTGTCGGTTGGTAAGATATGAATTAGTTCTGCGCCGGAGAGGTGTGAGGGTCAGTCAGCAACCGCAGCAACCATTCCTCGCTTGTAGTACCGCTCCAGCAGCAAGAACAGGATCACCGGCACGGCCATCGTCATGATCGAGCCGGCGGCGATCATCCCCCACTCGACCTGCACGCGTCCGGTCATCAGCGGGAGCACCTGCGGCGCGAGGTAGAGTTCCGGCGAGCGCATGAACACCAGCGGGAAGAAGAAGGCGTTCCAGACCCAAGTGAACTGAATCACCGCTACCGAAACGAGCGCGGGCGTCGACAGTGGCAGGATGATCGTCCGGAAAATTTGGTACCGCGAGGCTCCGTCGATCCGCGCGGCCTCCTCGAGTTCCTCCGGAATCCCGAGCAAATAGTTTCGCAAGAAGAGGACGACCCAGCCCAGTCCCCAGCCGATGTGGATCAGGATCAGCCCCATGTAGGTGTCGAACAGCCCGAACTCGTGCAGTGCATTGTAGTTCCCCATCGCGACGAGTTCCGGCGGCGCGGCCATCACGAGCAGTATCAGGAAGAAGAGCGTCGTCTTCAAGGGGAACTCGAATCTGGCGAACGGGTAGGCCGCCATCACGCCGAGGAGCATCACGATGAGCACTGCCGGAATCGTGACGATGAACGTGTTTCGCAGCGCCCGGCCCATCGGCGCGGTGCTGTAGTCCCACGCCTGGTAGTAGTTCTCGAGCGTGAACGTCATCCCCTCGACGTGCCACCAGCCGCCGATGATCTCCGAGAGGGGCCGGAACGAGGCCATGAACAGGCCGATGAACGGCACGATCCAGAGGACTGCGATGGTGATCGAGACGAGATACGTGAGCGCGCGCCTACTTGTGGGGATCGTCTCGCTGAGCCGAGTCCGCCAGTCGAGATCGGCCTCCGGAGCCGTCTCGGGTATCTCTTCGGTTCGCAGGTATTGGCCGCGCTCGCGCTTGCGGTCGCTCGTCGTGTCTGCTCCCGCATCGATGCCGGTCGGATTGAGTGGGTCGTCGTCTGTCATTGGGATCACCGCATGCGAGCGATATAGAGCGCGAGTGGGGCGACGATGAACAGCTGGAGCAGTGCGACGACCATCGCCATCCCGTAGTCGATCTGTGGCCGGAACGCGGCTCGATACACCTCGATACCCAGCACGGAGTAGGCGTGGTTGGGACCGCCCGCAGCGCCGCCAGCCGCGTAGACGATGTCGAACATTCGCATCACCCAGATGATGCCCATGATGACGACGACGGCGGTCACCGGCTTGACCAGCGGCCAGATGATGTCCCAGAACCGTCGCCACGCGCCGGCACCGTCGACCTTGGCCGATTCGATCAGCGATGGGTCGATAGCGGACAGCGCCGAGCTGTACAGGAGCATACTGAAACCGGTGTGGACCCAGATGCCGCCTGCGATAAGCGCGTAGATCGCCACCTGCGGCGACTGGGTCCAGTTGCGGACCAGGTGTCCCTGGCCGATCACCCGCAGGAACTCGTTGAAGATGCCGGCCTGCGGGTCGTAGACGAACATGAGCACCAGACCGATGACGATCGGTGGAACGGTGAAGCCCGCAAAGACCATCGACCGCAGGATACGCCGCCCCTTCAGATCGGCGAACAACAGCGCGAGCGCCAGCCCGAGGAACGTACTCGCCGGGACGTGCAGGACCACCCAGAGGAGGTTGTGCGTGAGCGCCCCCATTGGATACTGGAACTCCCGCATGTTCGACCAGTTGACGATAAGCGGGTCGGTGAGCGACCGAACCCAGTTGTCGATGCCGACGAAGTGCTCCATCGTGAAGGTGTCCCAGGAGTAGAAGCTCCCGATCGCCGAGTAGACGATCGGCCCGACGGAGAAGATCGTAAAGAGCGTCAGCCCGGGAATCAGAAAGACTGCGATGGCGATCGCTTTGTCTCGGTCGACGGCCAGTCCGTCTGCCCGATCGGTGTCTGCGGTGACCGCGTCGAAGTGGTCTCGGAGGCTCATAGCTCGGGTTCCTGTGTTCCGTTAGCCGACCAGCTCGCCGTTCTCGTCGTACAGGTAGGCGTCCTCGTCGTCGAACGTGAGGTAGACGCGCTCGTCGCGCGAGACGGTTCCGTCGGCCAGTTTCGCGTTCACGAGTTGGTCGTTGACTGTGACGTTGACGAGGACGTACTCGCCGAGCGGTTCGACGGTGTCGACCCGTCCTTCGATCACGTTGCCGGCTGTCGGCCGCGAGGTCGTGATGGTCAGGTCCTCCGGACGAACCCCCAGTGCGACCTCGCCCTGGACGTCGCCCGTCACCACGCTGGCAGTGTCACCGTTTCCCGGCGATGCCGGCCGCGCGACCTCGTCGTCGACTGTCTCGCCGCCCCGCAGTACATCGCCCAACTCGACGGCTCCCGCTTCGCCGAAATCGATCGACCCGTTCCGCCGCGTGCCCTCGAACAGGTTCATCGGCGGCGAGCCGATAAACCGGGCTACCCACGCCGTCCGCGGGCGCTCGTAGAGTTCCTGTGGCGGCGCAACCTGTTGAATCGTCCCACGGTTCATCACCACGACCCGATCGGCCATGCTCATCGCCTCCTCCTGATTGTGGGTCACGTAGACGGTCGTGATGTCCAGCTCGTTCTGGAGCCGTTTCAGTTCGACGCGCATCTCCTGGCGGAGTTTCGCATCGAGATTCGAGAGTGGTTCGTCGAGCAGAAACACCGATGGCTCCCTGATGATCGCCCGCGCGAGCGCCACCCGCTGGCGCTGTCCACCCGACAGCGCTGCCGGTTTCTTCCCGACCTGATCTTCGATGTGCAACAACGTGGTGACTTCCTCGACCTTTCGGTCGCGCTCGTCGGGCGGGACGCCCCGAACCCGCAGCGGGTACCCGATGTTCTCCGCGACCGTCATATGCGGATACAGCGCGTAGTTCTGAAACACCATCGCCACGTTGCGACTGCTCGGCGAACGCCCGTCAACCCGCTCGTCGTCGAAGTAGATCGCCCCCTCAGACGGCTGCTCGAGCCCCGCAATCAGCCGCAGCGCGGTCGTCTTCCCACAACCTGACGGGCCGAGAAACACCAGAAACTCGCCGTCGACTACCTCGAGCGTTAGCCGGTAGTTCGCGATGGTCTGCCCACCGTCGAAATACTTGCTAACATCATCCATGACAATTGATGTCATTAGGAGATACGTACGCGCGAGTCATCCATTAATCCCGAACCTACCAGCACGGGTGCTGATACGTCCGAAAATCGGAGTTTCACTGCGAGGTTAGCATGTGTGGATTGGTATCGGAGCTCCTGGTCTCCAAGATTGTGGCTTTATTCGCCCCACTTGCTGGCTCGAGCAGCCATCACCTCGGACCGGTCGCTACTCGAGACACGCGGTTCCGTCATGCCGCGTCAGAATCGATGGCACCTCGTCAGGCCCGACCCACACCTGCACGCTGATACATCCGTCACCGTGTTTATCTGCAATATTGCTCTCGCGGGCCGTCTCGCCGATCGCAGTTCGGACGACAAACTTGCCAGGCTCCGTCGGCAGGTCCACGTCTACTTCCATGCCACCCGTCAGACCCCCCTCCGCCGCATCGATTTCGTGTATCGCCTCCCGAATTTGAACCTCTTGTGCCCTGGTTCATTGGGTCACGGTCACCGTTCCAATCGAATTAGTGTCACCCCCCTTCGAGGAACTGTCGACGGTGATTCTGCTAGCCAGTTCGTGCTCACCCGGTTCCTCGAAGGTGTAACTGAACTCGTACTCCGGTCCGCTGGCATGTTGACAGTCTGGTCTGCCGTCAACCACTCCGTTACGAGTTTCTACCGCTTCGCCGTTGACCAGGAGTGCGGCAGTGAATGACGTCTCAGCACCGTACGTCGCAATGCTGAATTCCACCGTGACGTCCTCGCCGACTGATACTGTCTCAGGCTCGAACTCAGGCCCCCAAATAGCCAGGTTTGGTGAGTCCAGATAGTGCGAAACGGTAAGTTGCTCCGAGGCAAGAATCTCCTCACCCGGGCCACGAATCCGTACACGTTTGTCGCCTTGACTGGGAACCGTCCGTACTTGTTCTGGTCCCTCGCCGAAACCGACCGACCACCCACCCTTGTTGGTCTCGACGGTAACTTCCTCGATGATTTCGTCCTCGTCGACGATTTCGAGGAGTAGTTCCGTGTTGCAGTCCCCTGCTTGGCCCTCTACACTCCCTGTCCTCGTTGTGGCGCCACCACACAGGGGTTCCACGGATACAGACGCTCGGGTAATCTCAACAGCATCGCACGCCTGAGATTGTGACGAGTTCGATGACGTGTTTGAGAGACAGCCAGCAGAAAGCAGTGGGGCCGAACCTGCAAACGCCGTTATGAAGGCGCGCCTTTTCATTAAAAAATGAAAATGTGGGTGGGAAATAAGCTTTTTGCTAATACCGTTCAGGGGCGTCAGCGCATCACGGCGGACGAAGTGAGCCGCGGTTTCACTCAACGCGACTGACGGGAGCGTCGAGGTAGTTGCAGTTGGTTTTTGTGACTAAGAAGTTCCCGCAGCGCGTGTAGTGAGCGAGAAAACCCGAAGAGTCAAAAGAGGTATGCGCCTCCCGGATTTGAACCTCGCCGAGACGGTCCTGCTCACTCACTCCGCTCGTTGCGCGGGCTGCGACTCGTCTGGCTCAAATCCGCTCGGATTGCATACTTGCGGCTCGCGGTGTTGCTCGCCGCAAAAGTATGCCGCCTCCCGGATTTGAACCGGGGACAGCTCGATCTTCAGTCGAGTGCTCTCCCAGTCTGAGCTAAGGCGGCTCGCACTCGTAGTTCAGGCCATGGTATAAAAAAGGATTTCGAATTGCATCCGGCCGTTACGTGCTTTTCCTGACAGTGTTCCTCTCACACAACAACCAACTGTAGGACACATAACCACCCGTAATGGCCAGGCTACGCCTCGAGAAATCTCAGTGTAACGGCCGTCTGTTGGATATACAGATATTCAAGACACGTTTTTCCGCACTCGACGGTAATATCGTGTTATGGGGGCACTTACCTCGAGCCAATCAGACTACGAACTCTCGGCGGATACTATCCTCGAGTTACTGGCCAACCGTCGGCGTCGGTACCTCCTGTATGCCCTTCGGGGACAGGACGGTCCGATCGAACTCTCGACACTCGCAGAGCAAGTCGCTGGCTGGGAACACGACGTCCCGCCCGAGGAGGTCGCAAAGAACGAATACAAGAGCGTCTACGTCTCGTCCGTCCAGTGTCACGTCCCGAAACTGGCGGACGCTGGCGTCGTCGACCACGACGAGGACAACCACACCGTCGTCCTCGCAGACAACTTCGAGCAACTCGAGCCATACCTTCGCATCGTCGTTAAAGACGAACCGGAGAACTCGACGCTCCACACGGCGCTCGAACGGGACGCCGGCGAGGGCTTCTTCAGGCAGATCAGAGAGAACGTCGCGCGGCTCAAGCAGTGACTACTCGCGATTGATCAGCGTCCTGGACCCTACCAGCCCCCGTTGACCTCCCGTGACGTACCGTTTTCTCGTCGTTCGTGGCGTGTGTACTCGAGTAACTACTGGCTGCAATTTCGTTTCTTTCTGTTACCCAGCGTGCTGTGAGCTATTGCTGGGTGAGTCTCAATGGAGTAGAGTTCGGGTGGGTTCGAACCACGCCCGAGAACCTGCGCCGAGGGCGCAGAACCTCGGTCTACTTCGAACCCGCCACTCGCGTCACAGTGCTGGCGCTCACGAATGTGTTCGCGCCAGCAATAGTGGGCTCGGGCGGGTTCGAACCACCGACCTCGGCCTTGTAAAGGCCGCGTCATAACCAGCTAGACCACGAGCCCGCATCCGGAACAAGACTCCCCGTCCGAATAACCTTTACTTTCTCGCGTCGCATCGTCGGTATGGTTCTTGAGCGGGTGTGGAAAAGCCTGCTTGCCGTCGCTGCACTCCTGCTCATCGCCGCGCTAGCCCTCCAGACCGGACTCGTCGCTGCCCCGTGGGCGGACGACACCAACACCCTCCACGTGCTCGACGAGAGCGGCGACCCCAAAGCGACCATCGAGGTCGAACTCGCGGACACGCCCATGGAGCGCTACACCGGTCTGAGCGATCACGACACCCTCGAGGACGGCGAGGGAATGCTGTTCATCCATGCAAGCGAAGGCGAACGAACCTACGTCATGCGCGACATGGACTTCGACATCGACATCATCTTCATCGATGCTGATCGCGAAATCACGTCGATCGAACACGCCCGCGCCCCCGAACCGGGCGAGGATGGCGAGGCACTCGAGTACACCGGCCATGGTGAGTGGGTGCTCGAAGTACCACGGGGCTACGCGAACCAGACTGGGATGGAACCGGGTGACGACGTCGAACTCGCCGAAGAGTGACCGTGAACCGATGTGGGCTGATGTGTTTCGATTCGTAGCAAACTCTTATTGCCAGTCGGCTCACAGGTGGGTGTAATGGCCGGCGTCGACTGGGACGAAGACGATCCGTTCGAGGAGCAACGCGAGCAGGCAGAGAGTCCGATGCGGCGGCTCATATTCGACTTTGGCCGTCCGTACTGGTTTTCGATGACCGTCGGACTCATTTCGAGCGTGTTTGCGCGTGCGCTGGATCTGTTACCAGCGCTGTTGCTCGCGGTTGCGATCGACTCGATCTTTGGCGAACAGGCGTTTCACGAGCAGGTCCCGTTATCCGTCCTGCCGGAGGCGTGGCTTCCGGCGAGCGAGACGGAACAGTTCGTGTTCGTCGTCGTCGTGGTCGCGGGGTCGTTCGTCCTCGGAGCGGTGTTTCACTGGCTGCGAAACTGGGGCTTTAACTCCTTCTCACAGGACGTCCAGCACGACGTTCGAACGGCGACGTACGACAAGATGCAGCGTCTCGATATGGAGTTCTTCTCGAACAAACAGACCGGTGAGATGATGTCGGTGCTCTCGAACGACGTCAACCAGCTCGAGCGGTTCCTCAACGAGGGGATGAACTCGGCGACCCGGCTAATCGTGATGGTGTTCGGGATCACCTTCCTGCTGTTCTGGCTCAACCCGCAACTGGCGCTCGTCTCGCTCGCACCCGTTCCGTTGATCGCCATCTTCACGTACATCTTCGTCCAGAAGATTCAACCGAAGTACGCCGCCGTCCGCTCCTCGGTCGGGAAGGTCAACTCCCGGCTCGAGAACAACCTCGGTGGTATCAACGTGATCAAGTCCTCGAACACCGAGGAGTACGAGTCCGATCGCGTCAACGACGTATCGCGCAAGTACTACAACACCAACTGGGACGCTATTTGGCTACGAATCAAGTTCTTCCCCGGCTTGCAGGTAATTTCGGGAATCGGCTTCGTCTTGACGTTCCTGGTCGGTGGCTACTGGGTACTTATGGGCACTGCACCGGGGCCGTTCACGGGTACCCTCGAGACCGGTGTCTTCGTCGCGTTCATCATGTACACCCAGCAACTCGTCTGGCCGATGGCCCAGTTCGGACAGGTCATCAACATGTACCAGCGCGCGGAGGCCTCGAGCGAACGAATCTTCGGCCTGATGGACGAACAGGGCCGTATCGAGCGTGACGAGGACGCCAACGAGATCGAGGTCCGAGACGGTCGAGTCGAGTACGACCACGTCAGTTTCAGTTACGAGGACGAACTGCAGGATTCCGGTGACGATGACGTCGACGTTGACGGTGTCGGTGACGGTGACGGCGACGACCAAACCCCATACGAGGACCTGATCATCGACGACGTAAGCTTCGACGTCGACGGCGGGGAGACGGTCGCACTCGTCGGGCCGACGGGGGCCGGCAAGTCGACCGTCCTCAAACTCCTCCTCCGGCTCTACGACGTCAACGAGGGGGCGATCCGCATCGACGGACAGGACGTCCGCGACGTTTCCCTGGCCAGCCTCCGCCAGTCGATGGGTTACGTCGGCCAGGACTCGTTCCTCTTCTACGGCACCGTCGAGGAGAACATCACATACGGCACCTTCGGCGCGGACCGCGAGGAGATCGTCGAGGCCGCCAAGGCCGCCGAGGCCCACGAGTTCATCCAGAACCTCCCCGAGGGGTACGACACGATGGTTGGCGAGCGTGGCGTCAAACTCTCCGGCGGCCAGCGCCAGCGCGTCGCCATCGCCCGCGCGGTCCTCAAGGATCCGGACATCCTCATCCTGGACGAGGCAACCAGCGACGTCGACACGGAGACCGAGATGCTCATCCAGCGTTCGATCGACGACCTGACCGAGGATCGAACCACCTTCGCTATCGCCCACCGCCTCTCGACGATCAAGGACGCCGATCAGATCCTCGTCCTCGAGGACGGCCGAATCGTCGAACGTGGTACACACGCCGAACTCCTGCAGAACGAAGGCCTCTATTCGCACCTCTGGGGCGTTCAGGCCGGCGAGATCGACGAACTCCCACAGGAGTTTATCGAACGCGCCCAGCGTCGCCACGCGCGCACAGAAATTAGCGACGACTAATTCGGCGATAACTAACTCCGCGACTAACTCAGCGACAACTCATTTCGCCCTCAGAACGACTCCTGCTCGCGCTGGCCTTCTTGATCCGGCGCACCCTCATCCTGCCGGTCCTCGCCCGCCGCGGGCGGCGTTCGGTCGCTGTAGTTCTTCCGCCCGATCGCCTCGTCGCCAACCATATTCATAATCGCCTGTTCGACCTCTCCGTAGTCCCGGTACTCATCCTCGTTCAGCGGCCCGATGATCTCCTCGAGTGTCGCTGTTTCCTCGCCCATCTCGAGTTCCGTGTCCCCATACTTCTCGAGTAGCTCGTCCTGGCTGATCGGGTACGACACCGACTCGAGTTCGTCGCCGAGGTCGCCCAGTTCGACGCCGAGTTCGCGGCTATCGTCGGTCATAGTGGCCTTTCGCCGATTGGTCGGAAACCGGTTGACCTTGCGTTCGCCACGGTGGCGTATACGTGATCTTTCCGGTCCTCGAACGGCGTGTCACGCGTCACGCACCACAGGTCACGAGTCACCGACGGTTTCATGTCCGAACGCCGAGCCTATGCTGCTATGGATCTCGCCAGCGCCACCTGGACCGATGTGGGGGAACTCGAGGCCGACCTCGCGGTCGTCCCGGTCGGCAGCACGGAACAGCACGGCCCGCACGCGCCGCTTGGTACCGACGTGCTCACGGCCAAAGCGGTCGCCGACGCCGGCCTCGAGCGCACCGACCGCAACGTGCTCCGAACGCCAGCGATTCCGATCGGTGTTGCCGAAGAACACCGCCAGTTCCCCGGCACGATGTGGGTCTCGCCGGACACGTTCCGCAGCTACGTCCGCGAATCAGTTCAGAGTCTAGCCCACCACGGCGTCGAGCGCGTCGTCCTCGTCAACGGCCACGGCGGCAACGTCAACGCCCTCCGGGAGGTCGGCGCGCGACTCACCCGCGACGGCGACGCCTACACGGTTCCGTTCACCTGGTTCAACGCAGTCGGTGAGCACTCCGCCGATATGGGTCACGGCGGGCCACTCGAGACGGCCCTCCTTCGACACATCGAACCCGAACTGGTCCGCGACGACCGCATCGAAGAAGCGCGCGACGGCGCTGCCGATAGCTGGGGTGAGTGGACGAGTTACGTGAATCTGGCCTACGATTCCGCACAATTTAGCGAAAACGGTGTCGTCGGGGATCCAGCCGAGGGCGACGAGGAACGAGGCGAGGAGCTACTCGAGTTGGCGGCCGAGTCGTTGGCGCGGTTGCTGGATGCGGTTGCGGAGCGGGATGTGTCGGTGCCCGATAGCCGGTAGTTGTCGTCTGTAGCGTGTAGCGTGCAGCTGGTAGCAGGTAGCGAGTAGCTGTAGCCGGTGTCGCGAACGGACCTGAAACGACGTTATTCTTCGTCGTCTTCGTCTTCGCCTTCGTCGCCGTCATCAGCCGCCTCCGCTTCTTCGGCCTCGTCTTCGTCAGCTGCATCTGGACCGGCGTCCTCGAGTGCCCCGCGTAGCGCCGGAATCGTCGCGGTGAGATCGCCGACCTGCTCGCCGGCCTCGCTGATATCGGTGATGGTCTCCTCAAGGTCGGCAATCTCTGCTTCGAGGTCGTCAGCGTCGTCGAAGGCGTCGGCGCGCTGGCCCATGGTGAACCACTTCTTCGCGTCGCGAAGGTGGTCCTCGGCGTCGCCGGCGTCGAGCGCGGAGTTGAGTGCGTTGAGCACGCCGAGGACGTTATCTGCGTCGGCCTCCCAGACGTCGTCCGAGTCGGGGAGGGCGTCCCAGGCGTCCGCGAGCGAGGATTCGACGTCCTCGCGCATTTCGTTGGCCGCTTCGCCGAAGAGTTCCTCGTCGTCGCCGAGTGTCGCTTGGCTCATGTCACCACGTTCACGGTCACCGAGGTTAAAAGGTCGCCCGAAAGTGAAAGTGAAAATGGCCGGGAGCGAATCGGTACTGTCCGAACGGCGCGTGGGTTTCGAAAGGAAGGTCGTTTGTGCGCTGTGCGGTCCGTTTGTCTCTTCCCTTGCACCGTCTCTCCCCGTCTGCTGCCTCTCCACTCTCGTTGTCTCTTCCCGTCTCACTGCCTCTCCATCTCTCCGTCCCTCACGCCCCCTCCCGTCTCACCACCCCCTCAGTCGCCCGCGTCGCGGCCACTCACGGAAACCACCTTCATCAGCGGATAGCCGTCCTCCATCGCCATCTGTGTGACGACCTCGTGGCCCTCGTAGTCGACGACGATCTCGACTTCGAGGAACCGTCCGGTCAGCTCGGTGTAGTCGGCCGCCGACCCAGCGAGTTCGGAGTCGAGTGCGTCGGTACGCACGTCGACAGTCACGTCGACGCAGTGGGGCTGGTTCTCGATGGAGTCTTCCATCGCGCGGGCGAGACTCGGCGCGCTGTCGGGTGAGACGGGTGTGCCGGCGAACTGGTGGTAGAGCGTGCCGAACTTGATGCCGGCTTCGAAGCAGGCGGTTTCGGCGGTTGTCGGGGCTGTCGTAGCTGTCGATGCTGTTGCCGTTTCCGAGTCGGCTGACTCGGGCTCGTCGTCGCTCTCGCTCATAGTCACAGGTTCGCGGGCGCGATGGAAGGCCGTTCCGCTCCGGCGTTCCACCCATCTGGTCGCGGTGTGACACTGACGTGCGCCCCGGTCCAGAACCGCATGGTTCTTATCGACGCTTTCCCTCACACCGAACGAATGGCACAGTCGGTCCTGCTTACCGGGGCTGCGGGGCGCGTCGGAACGGCGATCCTCGCCGACCTCGCGGACGAACACGAGTGGCGGCTGATGGATCGCGACCCGATGACGGAGGACCATCCGGGCGAGTTCGTCGTCGCGGATATCACCGACGAGGAAACCGTCCGCGACGCGATGGAAGGGATCGACGTGGTGATCCACCTCGCGGGCGACCCGCGTCCGGAAGCGCCCTGGGATAGCGTCCTGACGAACAACATCGACGGCACGCAGACGATTTTCGAGGCCGCAGTCGACGCCGACGTTGAGAAGGTCGTCTTCGCCTCCTCAAATCACGCCGTCGGCGCGTACGAAACCGACGAACGCACCCCCGAGATGTACCGCGCGCACGACGACTACCTGCTCGACGGGACGGAACTCCCGCGACCGGGGAACCTTTACGGCGTCTCCAAGGCCGCCGGCGAGTCCCTCGGGCGGTACTACCACGACGAATACGGCCTCTCCGTCGCCTGCGTTCGGATCGGCAACCTCACGAAGGACCATCCGCCGATCGACTACGAGCGCGGCCAGGCGATGTGGCTCTCCTACCGCGACTGCGCACACCTGTTCGACCGCTGCATCCGCGCGGAGTACGAGTTCGAAATCGTCTACGGTATCTCCGACAACGACCGCAAGTACTACTCGATCGACCGCGCGAAAGCGTCGCTCGGCTACGAACCGCAGGACAACTCCGCACAGCACGACTGATCAGAGTCGCGTTCGTTGTGTCTCCGGAGTTCTCCATTTGCTCCGCTCTTCTCTCAACTCTTCCCCGCTCTTCGCGCACCCTCAGAACAGCCCCTCCACATCCGACTCCTTCGCTTGTCGACGCTCGACGTGTCCAGCCAACCGCTGAGCGACGATTCCGCGGTGAGCATCTTCGCGGACGAAATCGAACAGTAGCGAGATGAACACGCTATCGTCCTCGCCCGCCGCCAGATCGCGCTCGGCGTACTCGAGTGCCTGCTCGATTGGACCCACCTCGTAGCCGAGTTCGTCGGCAAGCACGAGCGCGGCGATCGCCGTCGCGTCGAAGCCGAGATCCTCGCGTGTCGGCACGTCGCCTTCGTGTTCGATGCGGGCGGGTGGACGCCGTTCGACGAGTTCGGGGTCAGCGGCGAGCGCGGCGAGGAACGAGCGCAGCGGTGGGAGCCGAACGTCGCGATAGCTGTCCGGGAGATCGGCGAGGTACTCGAGTGCACTGTCAGCTAGCCCAATCGCGCCCTCCCAGTTTCGGGTGTGGGCGTGGTGAACGGCGGCGGTGGCCTGGATGAGGCCGTGGAGGAGGTGTTCGTCGTCGGTGCTGGATTCGAGGTCGAGCCAGTGGTCTTCCCAGGCGTCGTGGGCGGCGTGGTAGAAGCCGTCGTTGTAGATGGCGATGCCGGCCCGGAGGTGGTCGCGCATAGGTGGGTGTCTGCTGGTCAGTATTCGGGGGAGAGTGGAGAGGGTGTCGGTGGCTGGTTCTCACGAGGGCGGTATGGTGCTGTCTAGTCGAACGCACTGGTGGCGTCAGGAACTGAAAGTGCCGGATATCTACCGCCTCCGGCGGGGCGGGCAGACAACTGTCGAAACGGAGAGTGCGGCCAAACCATGACGGAAACTGGACGCCGGGATGCACTCTCTGACCGGTTACTCGCCGCCACCGGTGAGGCGGTACTCGATCCGAGCACGGAATCGCATATTATTATGCGCGCAGTTCCGACTGTTTAGGTTCCCGTTGTGCCGGGCGAAATTGTTCTATGGCCGCCCTAAGCAAAGTACCGGCCCTGATCCCGTCGCCTCACTACGTTCGCCCGTGAATTCCCCCACTCGCCCTACTCGTCCTCCCAGTTCCAGCGGAACTGTCCGTCGCGTTGGACGACCTCGCCATCGATTTCGAGCCGCGACGCTTCGCTCACGTCGGTGATCATGTCGACGTGAACCGCTGAATCGTTGCCCGTCTCACCCTCCGGCAGGCAGGCGTCGTAGGCTCGCCCGAGCGCCAGGTGGATCGTATCGCCCATCTTCTCGTCGAAGAGAATGTTGTCCGTATAGCGGTCGATGCCGCGGTTCATCCCGATTCCGAGTTCTCCCAGACGACGCGCACCCTCGTCCGCGTCGAGGATATCACCGATAACGTCTGCACCCTGGTCAGCGTCGTAGTCGACGACTGCGCCATCCTCGAACTCGAGTCGGACGTTCCGAACGGCCTCTCCCCGGAGCGTCATCGGCACGTCGAAGGTGACTTCGCCCTCGGTGGCGGCGGGCGCGGTGAAGACCTCGCCGCTCGGGAGGTTATGCGAGTCGTAGGCGACCGAGGCGGCGCTGTTGACTGCGGTTCGGCCCTCGATAGTCATCGTGAGGTCGGTTCCTTCGGAGACGAGTCGGACTTCGGAGCCCTCATCCAGAAGCTCCTTCATGTTCGCCATCTCGTCGGCCAGTGATTCCCAGTCGCGCAGGATAGCGTCGTAGGCGAACTCCTGGTACTCCTCGTAGGCCATGTTGGCCTGCTGGGCGAGCGAGCGGTTCGGGTGCACAGTCGACACCCAGCGCGTGTCGTAGCGCGCCTCGCGGATCTCGTCGCGAGCCTGGCGGTGTGCAGTGCGGGTCTCGCCGGGGACGTCGGCCGTTGCGCTCGTATTCCGTCCGCCGCGAATCGAGAGGTAGACGTCCGTTTCTTCCATAAGCGCGCGCTCGTGGCTCGGATTCTCGTCGAACTCGTCGTCGTGAGCTCGGAGGTATGCGCGTGTGACCTCGCCGGAACTGTAGGTTGCGAGGAGGTTCGCGCCACGCTCGCCGAGTTTCTCGGCGACGGCGACGGCGAGTTCGTGGGCGTCGGGACCGACGGAGAGAACGACGTTGTCGCCGGCCTCGACGCGTGCGCTCCAGTCCACCAGTACGTCCGCGTGCTCGCGAATGCGTTCGTCCATACCGGCACGTGTGAGTGGTTCCATAAAGTCGTCACCGTTTGGCTCCACACGTACCGCCGAGTCGAGAGTTCTGGATCCACTCAGGGCGACGCTTACACCGCTGCAGAGCCGTTGCGCGAGCGGACGAACGAGACGATCGCGTAGACCACGGGCGTGTCGAGAACCGCAATCGCGAGCTTCAGCAGGTACTGGCCGATGATCAGGCCGATGACGCCCTCGAAGCCGGGGTAGAAGCCGACGCCGAGGGTCAGCGGCGCAATCGCGAACGCGATCGAGACGAAGATCACCGTGTCGATCGCCTGGCTGCTCGCCGTCGAGGCGATGTTTCGCAGCCAGAGCTTTTCGCGGCCGGTCCGATCCCTGATCCAGTGGAAGACGAACACGTCCCAGTTCTGGCTGACGAGGTACGCGAGCAGACTCCCGATGACGATGTTCGTCGACGCGCCGAGCACACTTTCGAACTCGCTCGCGACTGCCGGATCCTGTGCCGGGGCAGCGATCGTCGACCAGACGAGCACGAGCACCACGAAGTTCAGTGCGAAGCCAACGTTGACGACGACCTGTGCTGCCCGTCGACCGTACAGTTCGGCGTAGCAGTCACTCGCCAGGAAGGTCAACGCGTACGCGAGCGCTGCACCCGGCAACACGAGCTCCGCACCCGTGACCGGCAGCGCGAACGGCAGCGAGAACTCGAGTACCTTCGCGGCTGTCACCTGGGCGGTGACGAGTGCGGCGACGAAGAGGCCGATGAGTGAGACTTGTGGGATAGACGGTGTCGGTGTTGGTGCCGATGGTGCTGTTGGTGGCGTTGACGCTGATCCCGGGCGTTGCTCTCGTGCCGATGTCGCTGCATCGTCGGATCCCTGCTGGTGGTCCATACCCGCGGTCTCTCTGGCGAGTGCCCCTAAACGATGCTATTTGTACGGCTCGTCGCTGGTCGCGGTGACGGCGGTTGCAGCAGTGGCAGTGGTAGAAGTAGCGGTGGCAGCAGTAGCGGTAGGGGATGTGGCGGTGGCAGCAGTGGTGGTAACACTGGTGACAGCCGCGGCAGACTTTCCTGTGACCAGTTATCCCCCGATGGGACCGGAGTGAGCGCGTCAGTTTCCGATTGGGGTGAACCTACGCACCCGCTAATGAAGACATTCGATATCGAAGCCGTTCGGTACTGCCGCCGAGACCGGCTGTCTGTCGTCATCTCGGCACGTTATCCGAACATCATCGGGCAGTTCTCTGCACAGATCGATTCTGTATTGCAACTCGAGTAGTGACCGAAAACGCACGTTAGATTGCCTGAAACTCCGGTCTATTGCCTGATACGCCGTAGATAACAAATAGTCGCTGTCGTGGTGTGAGCGTATGGGTGAAACATGGACGATCTGACCGGGTTCCAGCGGGACCTCCTGTACGTCATTGCAGGAGCGGACCAGCCCTCCGGCCAAGACGTAAAGGACGAGATCGAGACCTACTACAGCGCCGAGATCAACCACGGACGGCTGTACCCAAATCTCGACACGCTCGTAAACAAGGAACTCGTCGAGAAGGGAGAGCTCGATCGACGAACGAACTACTACGCGATCAGTGACGAGGGACGGCAGGTGATCGATGATCGGCGGGAGTGGGAACGCCAGTACGTCGATACCTGACTGCCGAGTGCGTTCAGATCGCTCCGTTCTCCGCTGCAGCCCGTGGCCGCTGTCGATAGGTCGTAGCGATTGGTGAATTCCACCGGTATGGGCGATTTCCGCCCAAAATGTGGCAGTGTGTTGCCGTCGTACAACGCCAGTGAAACTCGGTCAATAGCGCGTCGGTCGGAGTTCCATACTCATCAGTGCAGTCGCTTTGGGCAGGTGTGGTCCGGGAGGGAACCAGCCGTCCCGTGTCGAACGGGCCTATTGGGTCTCTCGCAACTCCCGACACCTATAGTAGCAACTGCAAGTCACTGCACACCTGATCGACAGACGGCTCGGCGATCAGCGTGTAACTAGTTGCAGTTGTTACTATAATTTCCGTTGTTGCTATCGATGCGACGGTGTCGGCCGATATTGGAGCCACCGTGGTCGGCCGGAGTGTTTCTGAGTCACAGCGTAGCAAACAGGGGGAGTTGCCCGAACCGGTGGCTCTCGAACAGACAGTCGGCAGCAGGAGCCGCATAACGTCCGGGTGGCCGGTAGGTGGTGGCGGTGGTAAATTGTTGCCGACCCGGACAGTTGCCTGTTCCGGGTGTGGGGTCATTAAACCAACTGTCTTGTGTTCGCTGTTTGTTCTATCACGATCGACGATGCGTCTCGGTTCGACGATCCATGTGATGTGATACTGTGGGGCAACCTTATTGGCGGGTGCGACCGTATCCCCTGCCATGCGGTTCGTGATTATCGGCGCTGGCCGAGTCGGCCTTCGGACGGCGCGCGTCCTGCGCGAGGAAGACCACGACGTGACGATCATCGAGCGCGACGAGGCGATGATCCGACGCGCTCGCACACAGTCGTTCACCGTTATCGACGGCGACGGCTCCCGCGAAGCGGTTCTCGAGGAAGCCGGCGTCGCGGACGCCGACGCACTCGGTGCGCTGACCGGCGACCTGAACGTCAACTTCACCGCCTGCATGATCGCCAAACACCACGGCTGTCGGACGGTCATGCGAATCGACGAAGCCTATCGCGAGGGTATCTACCGCAAGTACGCGGAGGAAGTCGACGAGGTGATCTATCCCGAACGTCTCGGCGCGATCGGCGCGAAGAACGCCCTCCTGGGTGGCACAATCCGCGCAATCGCGGACATCGCCCAGCATCTCCAGATCGTCGAACTGACGATCACTGACGAGGCACCCGTTAACGGCTACAGCATCAGCGAACTGCAACTGCCCGGCGATGCAACCGTCCTCGCGTTCGGCAAGGAAGAACAGCCACTCGAGATCCCCTCCGAGGACGAGTCGCTCGCGGTCGGCGATCGACTCGTCGTGCTCGCCGATTTCGACGTGTTGAGCGAGGTCAGGCAGTTGCTGGTCGGTGAGCGATCGAGCGAGGCTGCGACGGCGATCGACGCGGATACGACGACTGGAGGACTCAACTAATGGTCACAGCATTCGTCATGATCAAAGCGAACACCGGTGAAGCGGATCGACTTCGAACTGATATTACGGGAATCAACGGCGTCGAGTCGGCGCACATCGTCGCCGGTGACGTCGACCTCATCGCCAAGGCGAGCGTCGAGACGCCCGCTGCGGTCAAGGAGATTGCAGCGACGCAGATCCAGGGAATCGACGGCGTCGAGGATACGCAGACGTATATCGCGATGGACTAATCGACACACCCGAATACGTCGGAGAGCACTATTCCGCCGGTGCACCATTCCACCGGCGCACCATTCCACCGGTGTCTGCTCGCCACCTTCTCGTTGCACTGCCAGTTCGTCTGCCGCTCACAGCGGAGCGCCGCCGTTCCCCTGGCCGTGGTCGTCTGGTCCCTGTTCCGGTCCGGACGCCCCATCGGCCGCCTGCTGACCGCGACTCTGTGCACTCTCTAGCAGCGTCGCCGCCGGCCCCGCGTACTCGTAGCCAGGAATAATTCCCTGGGCGTAGGTTCCCTCGACGTACTCGATCAACGCCTTCGCATCCGCGACGCCGTTGGCCGCGTCCCACGCGGTGAACTCGAGTTCAACCGTCACTGTCTCGTCGTGTCGCTCGACCCGTGGCTCCTCGTGGGTGTCCGTCTGTGCGACGGTGAAGGCGTCTGCGAGTCGCCGCTCGAGCGTTTCGAACCAGCCGTCTTCGACGACGGGGGCGACGGTTTCGTCCGCGACGGCGGCGTTGAGGGTTGGAACTGTGACCTCGACGGAGAGCCGGCCGTCACGCGGCTCTGGCGCGTCGATTGCACTCACGCGCGCGTCGAACACGGTAGTCGTCAGTTCGTACTGTTCGGGGGCCTCAGTGGCCTCGGTGGCCTCAGTGACCCCAGTGGTCGGCTCGGCTGGATCGAACGCATCGTGGGCCGCGAGTTCGCGGCCGATCGCGTCGGGAAGGGACGTCATGTTCGTACAGCAAGCAAGGGTCGTCGGCGAAAAGGGTGTTGCGTTCGTGGGACAACAGTCCGCTGTCGTCCGTGGCTGGTGTCCCCGTGGTCGCCCCGTCTGGTCGCCGGGGATCGCGCACTGACCGTCGTACTCGAGTGCAACTGTCTGGAGAACGGAATTGTTACTCGTCCCGAGTGTCGCTCGTAGGGAACTGTTACAGGTCACAACCGCACGCAGGCGTGGCACCGTTTCATGATCGTAGTCACCTCTTTCCAGTGGAAACGACGTGCATTACTACAACCGATCCCGACGTGTTTCGTTGGCATGGATCTCGATAGACACGCTGCTGAACGTCGTCGCTTTGCGCGTCTCCTCGGAACTGATGGCGATCTCGGCTCTGGCCTCCCGATCGGTGCCGTTTCGGACCAGCGACCGTCTCCGGCCCGCGATGACGACGCGTCATCCCGGTCGCGCGCGCCAGATGACGACGCCGATAGCGAACCGGGCACTAGCTAAGACGAACAGCCTCCTTTTGTCGTTCGTTTGTATTTCGATACCGGGCGCTCGTGAGGTGTCGCTGGGAGACTGAACTGTGTTCGTTCGGCAGCTGCTCTTGGGCCCTTCCGCTCTTGCTCACACCGCGTCGTCGATGTCGCCGAGAACCGTATCGAGTGCCGTTGCGACTTCCTCGAAATCCTTCAGCGTGAGGCCGTCGGTCGTGATAATGACGCCCTTGCTCTCGGTGGTGACTCGGAGGAGGAAGCCGTTGTCGAAGACGCGGATGGTGTAGTTGTACTGGCCGAGTTCGGACCGCTCGTAGGCGGTCTGGACGGTCTTGAAGCCGCGCCACTCGTGGCCGATGAACGTCGAGAGGTCGGCGTCGCGCTCGAGGTCCTCGCGGAGATAGAGCTGTTCGTAGTCGTCGCGGGTGAAGTAGGTGACCGATCGAAGGCTGTCGCCGATCGCGGTACGGCAGGTGGTCACGATCCGATCCGCTGTTGCTGCAGTGAGAAGCCCGGTTGCCATATCGGAGTGTCGGACGCCGACACCTTAATCGCGTGGGCACAGTTCGGCGAGTGAACACGCTGTGTCCGAATAGCGATCGTACGGCCCGGAACGACCTCGTCAGGCCTGCTCGATCGCCTGCTCCAGATCCGCGATGATGTCGTCGACGTCCTCAATGCCGACCGAAATGCGCACCAGGTCGTCGGTCGTCCCGCTCGCCAGTTTCTCCTCCTCGGTCAACTGTTGATGAGTCGTGCTCGCCGGATGGATGATCAGCGACTTCGCGTCGCCGACGTTTGCCAGCAGGCTGAACAGCTCGACCTCGTTGCAAACCGTCTCCGCGGCGTCGTAGCCCCCTTCGAGGCCGAAGGTTATCATGCCACCGTAGCCGTCCTCGAGGTACTCCGTCGCGTTCTCGTGGGTCTCGTGGCTCTCGAGTCCAGGGTAGTTCACCCAGGAGACATCGGCGTGGTCCTCGAGGTACTCCGCGACGGCCATCGCGTTCTCCGAGTGTTTTGCCATTCGCAGCGGAAGGGACTCGAGTTTCTGCAGCGTGACCCAGGCGTCGAACGGCGACTGCTGGTTGCCAAGGTCGCGCAGCCCGCGGGTACGGGCGGCAATGGCGAATGCCTGCTCGCCAAACGTCTCGAAGAAGTTGATGCCGTGGTAGGCCGGATTCGGCTCGGCCAGTTCGGAATAGTCGCCCTCGTCCCAGGGGAACGAGCCGCCGTCGACGAGGATGCCGCCGACCGTCGATCCCGCGCCGTGAATCCACTTCGTCGTCGAGTTCCAGACGAGGTCCGCGCCGTGCTCGAGTGGCCGGCACAGGTAGGGTGTCGCGAAGGTGTTGTCCACGAACAGCGGGACGTCGTGTTCGTGCGCGATATCGGCAATCCGCTCGATGTCAGGCGTGACGAGCGCAGGGTTGCCGATCGTTTCGAGGTGGACGAACGCGGTGTCGTCGTCGATCGCCTCGGCGTAGGCGTCGTAGTCGAGCGTGTCGACGAACTTCGTCTCGATACCGCGCTTTGCGACGGTGTGGGTGAGGTAGGTGTAGGTGCCGCCGTACAGCGACGATGCAGAGACGATGTTGTCGCCCACGTCCGCGAGGATGAACGTCGCGAGGTCGAACGCGGCCATTCCCGACGAGGTCGCGAGCGCGCCGACGCCGCCCTCGAGTTCGGCGATGCGCTCCTCTAGCATCGCGTTCGTCGGGTTCATGATCCGCGAGTAGATGTTGCCGAACTCCTCTAAGCCGAACAGGGCCGCGGCGTGGTCCGTGTCCTCGAATTCGTAGGAGGTCGTCTGGTACAGTGGCGGGGCGCGCGCCCCTGTCGTCGGATCCGATTCCTGGCCGGCGTGAATGCTGCTCGTCGCGAACCGCCGTTCGTTGGTGTCGTCTCCCATAGGAGAACCTCACAGCGAACAGACGTAAAGCTGGGAGTAGCTGCAATATCGGTCGAGACAGATGACACTCGACGTTCGACAGTCGGTACCCGGCACCCGACACCCAACCGGAAACTCACACGCAGTACTCGAGTCCCCTTTCGTCGCCATCGAGACCGCCAGCGCGGCGCACAGTTTCAAGTGCGCGGTCGCGAATGAACTGGCCGATGACCGACGACGGGTTGACCGACGGGGATGTCCGAGCCGACGGCGATACTGCTAATACCGGTGACGGTGACCGTGGCTGCGACGGTGACCGCGGTCGTGGCCGTGGCCGCGATGATGAGAGTGACTCCGACTCGCCGGCACTGCGGTCTGCTATCAGTGACGAACTCGATGTCCCCGACTGTCCGCCGGATCCCGACGAGACGGCTCACGTCCTTCCCGACGAGAAACTCGCCTATCCCGAGTTCGCGTTCGACGACGGTGAGATGGCGGCAGACGGGAGCTTCGATCTCGAGCAGTCACTCGACCGCGACGAACTGGGTGACTGGCTCGCCGACCTCGCTGCTGGCCTCGAAAGCCACGATGTCGCGGTCTCGACGACCGACGAAATTGCTATCTTCGGTGTCGGAAGCGGCGGCGCTTCGATTTCGTTCGAACCCGACGACACCGAGACTGGCACTGATACCGAGACCGGCACTGGCACCGATACCAGTACCCACACGGGAACCCTCGAGGTAACGTTCTCACTGAACGCGAAACTGATGACGCTCTCGGACGACCCCGACGAACGCCGCGCGGGCGCTCGCGCTGGCGAGGGGTTCATCCCACTCGAGATGCTCACGTCCGACGCAGCGCCGTCGTCGTTTCGGTGTTACAACTGGATCGACGATCCACTCGGTGACTCGACCGCGGATCCGACCACCAACTCGAGTACCGATCCAGCGAGTAACTCGACTGCCGACCCGACCACCGACTCGGATGACGATTCCTGATGCGCTCGAACTAGTCGCAGGAAACTCGTCTCAGTACCTACTCGAGTAGCGACTCGCCGGTCATCTCCGGCGGCTGGTCGATCCCAATTAACCCGAGCATCGTCGGCGCGATGTCGGCGAGGGTGCCGCCCTCGCGGACGGTTCGACCGCCGTCCGTCCCGTCGCTCGCGAGGTAGACCAGTGGCACTTCGTTGTACGTGTGTGCGGTGTGGGGCTCGGCTTCGGTTCCCATATCGTCGGCGTTACCGTGGTCCGCCGTGATGAGCACGTCAGCGCCGGCGGACTCGAGTGCGTCCGTGAGCCGACCCAGTTGTTCGTCGACGGCTTCGACGGCCTCAATCGCGGCCTCGTAGTCGCCGGTGTGGCCGACCATGTCGGGGTTGGCGTAGTTGAGAACGAGTACGTCCGGATCGTCGCTTTCGATGACTTCGATTGCGGTGTCCGTCACCTCGGGTGCGCTCATCTCCGGCTGCAAGTCATAGGTCGGCACGTCCGGGCTCTCGACGATTTCGCGGATCTCGCCGTCGAACTCGACCTCGCGGCCGCCGTTCAGGAAGTAGGTGACGTGGGCGTACTTCTCGGATTCCGCGATCCGAAGCTGCGTGTTGCCCGCGTCTGCGAGCACCTCGCCGAGCACGTTTTCGGGCTGGTTCGGCGGGTAGGCGATCGGGAGGTCGAACGTCTTGTCGTACTGGGTTAGCATGACGACCTCGGCGTCTGGCGGGCTGGTTTCGAACTCGTCCGCCCAGTCTTCGGGGCGGATATCCGCGAGCATGCGGGTGAGTTGGCGCGCGCGGTCCGAGCGGAAGTTGAACCAGACGACGGAATCGCCGTCTGCCAGTGCTGGCTGGTCAGCAACGAGGGTCGGCTCGACGAACTCGTCCGTCTCACCGCGGTCGTAGGACTCCTCGACTGCCGCTACTGCGGAGTCGACTTCATACTCTGCCCGCCGGTCGACGATCGCATCGTACGCCCGCTTCGTTCGCTCCCAGTTCTGGTCGCGGTCCATCGCGTAGTACCGTCCCGAAACCGTCGCGACGTGACCCGTCCCGTGTTCAGCGACGACGGACTCGAGTTCGCGCAGATACTCGCGGCCGCCGGTCGGCGAGGTGTCCCGACCGTCGGTGATCGCGTGCGTGATCGCCTCGACCTCGCGGTCTGCTGCGAGTTCGATGAGCGCGTGGAGGTGCTCCTGGTCTGCGTGCACGCCGCCGTCACTGACGAGACCGACGAAGTGGACGCGGCCACCATTCTTGCGCGCGTTCTCGAAAGCGGTGTTGATCGCGTCGTTCTCCCGGAAGGAGCCGTCCGCGATGGAGTCAGCAATGCGGGTGTACTCCTGGTAGACGACGCGACCGGCCCCGATGTTCAGGTGGCCGACCTCGCTGTTGCCCATCTGTCCGTCCGGCAGGCCGACGCGGCGGCCGGCGACCTCGAGTTCGCCGGTCGCGCCGGTTGCTGCGAGCCGATCGAACGTCGGCGTGTTGGCGGCGGCGACGGCATCCCGTCCGTCGTCGGTGCCGAGTCCCCAGCCGTCGAGTACGATCAACGCGGCGTCCATGTGTACGTGTTGGCGATATTCGGCCTGGGGTAACTAGCTGTCGCTGTTGGCGATCGATGCAGCTCTGAAGGAGACGGGAGAGAGCTGAGAAACTGACGAGAAACAAACAGGTGGTTTTCAGTACTCCGAGTCGTGGTCGAACGTCGCCCCACAGTCGCCGCAGATGGTGCTCTTTCCGGGTTTACACCGCTGGGCGAACACCGCACCGCAGTCGTCGCAGATCATGTAGAGTCGATGCGCCGGGTCGACGCCGGCTTCGAATTCGAGTCGGATCCAGGCGTCCGGATTCTCGTCTTCGTAGAGCGTCACGCTTCCGTTCGTCTGCCGCCAGTTGACCGCGTGTTCCTCGCGCTCGCCTGTCTCCATACCTCGGTGTGACATCGGGACAGTGACATCCATGCGACTACCTCATATAATTTTTCTGATGATAATTTACCCGGCATCAAGTTAACAGGTTCCGTGTATATCGGGGCGCAACCGGTGGCCAGGTAGTACCGCCGTCCTCACGGGCACCGACCATTGGCTTTTTGCGCTCACGGCGGGAGCCAACGGGCATGACACTCGATCCGGTTCACTTCGACGGCATCGCGCAACTCGCCAGACGGATCGACCACGGCGCTGACGAACGCGATCGCCGCGAGTTCGCCGAAACCGTCTGGGAGTCGTTCCTCGACCCTCTCCACCACGACGGGCGGACGGTACTCGAGCCGGTCGATGAACAGGCTCGCCGGCTGGTCGACTGCGAGGATGTCGCCCTGCAGGACCGCCAGTTCCCGACCGTCCACGGCCTCGACGCGGGGACGATCAATCCGACGACGTTCAAGAACGGCCTCGTCATCGACATCGCGCAGGCGGCGATGAGCACGACGCCGAGCGACCTCGACCTCCACCGCTCGCGGACCACGGTGATGACGGTCCACTCGAACGACGAGACGATGACCGTCGACGAGGAGTGGGGCAAGTTCGACGAGGGCTACAGCCGCAGCCGCGCCGTGAAGATCCCACCATTGCCCCGCTTCGCCGAGGGCGTCGTCCACGCGCTCGCGCTCTACCTCGCCGAGAGCAAGCACGCACTCGCCTACGCCGAGGACGTGTCGGACCTGCTCGTCTTAGACGGCCCGCTCTATCCGCGCGGGCTGCTGCGCTGGGCTGACCAGCACCCCGACCTCGCCGACTTCCTGCTCGAAGACCCGCGACCGACGACGGTACTCGAGAACTACGTCCGACTCGTCGAGTCGTTCGTCGACCGCGGCGTCCCCCTGATCGGCTTCGTCAAGAACCCCGCGACGCGGGTTATCACGCGCACGCTGAAGCGCAATCGGGACGTGGACGTCAGCGTTCCCTGGGCCGACGACAGCGCGCTGTTCACCCGGCTCCTCGAGCGCGGCGAGTTCGTCGACGACATCGAGGGCACCCGCTGGGAACGGGACACGGACGCGCTCACGTACACGAACTGGTTCCGTTCGCGCGGCGGCGTCGACCGGCCGCTGTCGATCGAGGGCGACGCACTCGGCGTCGAGCGCCGCCTCGACCGCGAGCAGTACGAGGTCACCTTCTTCGTCGTCTACGACCCGCGCGAGGACCTCATCTTCCGCGTCGAGGCTCCCTACGCGTTCACTCGCGATCCGGAGACTCGCGAGCGCCTCACGATGCAGGTTTTGCAAGACGTGGCGGTTTCCCACGGCCCACCGACCATCGTCGAGAAGGCCGACGAGCTCGCCCGGATCAGCGCGACGGAGAAGCGCTCGCTTCGAGAGACACTCGAGTCCCAGTTCGAGACGTCACAGCGCCGGACGTACGACGACCATCGGTGGGAGGGGGATTTCTGACGCGAAAAGTGACAAATAAAAATTTTTATGGCTTAACTTAGATATTATCTGGTATGCCCTCCCGTCGCACTGTTCTCCGCTGTAGTCTTGGAACTGCCTTCGCAAGCACGGTTGCTGGTTGTTCGGCCGTAACCGAGACGAGCGAACCCGAGAGCAGGTCGTATACTGAACCGGCCGACTACCCGGTGCTAATCGACTCATTGACGGACGAGCGTCGGCCGGTTGATGCCTACGTGTTTCTGAACGATGCACTGGTTGCTGACGAACGCGAACGTGACCACGAGGTATTTCGATGGGACGAGCTCACCGAGGTCACCACAGCACGACTGCAAGAGAGTATCGATAGCGGAGAGGATCTGCTGGTAGTGCAAACGCGAGTATCGTTTGATCCGGACGCAACGACTGGGCTACCTATCGTTGTCGAGTTCGAGGACGATCACACTGCAGTCCGGCCCCGGTACGACGAAGCCGGTCGCTCGGAGTGGCAGGGGCCGGAGAGTTGGGAGACAGAGACTGGCTCTGTCATGATTCGTAGCTATGAGTCGATTCCCGAGGACGCGGCCGAGCGAGTGCGGGTGTCGTTCGATATCCGCCAATAGTGTCGTTCTGTGTTGCTGTCTATACTGTACTATCGTCTCCGGACACAGTCGTAACAATCACCAATATATAGTTTGACACACAGTAGAATCCGACTCCGTCACTCCTCGTCGAAGCTCTTCAGCAGGTCCGATACGGTCTCTTTGTATTTCGGGACGATGTGCCGTCGGTAGACGATCAGAAGCGAGACGGTCACGACTGTTCCCGCTCCCAGACCGAGGTGCGTCTGGTCAACGAGGACGCCACCGCTCGCGATCAGCACGCCCGTCACGGTCGCGTAGACGATGACGAGGACGTCCGGAATATCGACACCCTTGTCGATGCGAAAGTCCGTGATATCGTCGGTGCGTCTGTGACTGGCCGGGAGTTCGAAGTCGTTCTTTGCGATGAGTTCGGTCGTCAGGAAGAAATCGAGAAACGGAACCCGGAGCAGATAGACGATGAAAAAGCCGAGTACGGACATGACGACACCGAAGAACGCAGCGCCGAGTTTGGCTTCGATCGGGATACTCGAGCCGAGCACCGTGAACACGGCGGTAATGATGAGCGCCCAGATGCGCGTGTACGCCCACATTTCTTCTTCGACGTGTCGAACGTGATTCCAGTACTGGTCGTAGACGATTTCAGCCGGCCGGCGCTGTTCGTAGGCGACGTTCGCCCATCGGTCTGCACCGGTCGTGGCCGCAGTTCCTTCGCGATCGATTTTCGATCGGGCGGTCTCCGACGGCGCTGATTCGTCCGATTTCATGCTGGTGGCGCCGTCCAGTCGTCGGCGCTATCGAGCGGCTCGTAGCCGATCGCGTCGCGAGCGTGCTCGATATCGAACCATCGCCGTGCGTTGTCACTCACACCGTAGAACGTGTCGTATCCCGGCTCAGTCGAGCGAAGACAGCAGTCAACCAGTTGCGCGAGATCGCGACGCGAGTGCCACATCGCGTTCTGCCGAGCGACGCGGCGGCGGTACGCCTCGCTGTCGCGCTCCCACTGTCCCTCGTCGACACCTCGTTCCGCGGGACCGTAGGGGTGGTCGTACGCCGGCGGGTGCACGCTACAGATCCGAAGCGCGTGCAGGTAGTTGATCGGCCCCTCGCGTTCGACGTAATACCGACCCAGCCCCTCGCCGAAAAGCTTCGAGCAGCCGTAATCCGAATCCGGCCGCACCGGATCCGTGTGATCGAGTCGGAAATCGACATCGTCACCGTACAACTCTGGCGCGTACTCGCGTTCGTACATCCCCATCACGTGGTTCGTCGACGCGAAAACCACTCGCTCGACGCCCGCCTCGTGGGCCGCCCGATACACGTTGTGCGTGCCGATGATGTTGCTCTCGAGTACGTCCTCCCACGGATCGTCGACGCGAGGTGCCGCCGCGAGATGCACGACGGCGTCCTGCCCGTCGAACGCCGGCCGAATCGAATCGTAGTCCGCAACGTCGGCGACGACGACATCGCTCTCGGTATCGATTTCTGCGTCGCTCTCGAGTGCAGGGTCGGGTTTCGCGTCTAAATCGAGAGAGGTGAACGTATGCTCGGAGCCGATGTGTTCGATGACTGCAGTTCCGACGCGCCCGAACGCCCCCGTGAGTAACACCCGCATCGTCTCCGTGGTACGCAGCGTGAACGTATCAAACTATTTGCCGATGTGTCGGCTGGGTATTCGCGGATGGGCGCGTAATCTGGCTCCGTACGATGGGGTGGCGTGCCCCGTACAATGGGGTCTCCCGTTCGGAATGGAAAACCGGGTAGCCGGGAGATAGAGACTGGCGCTGCCGTTGGTATCGCGTCTGAATCCAGTTCCAACGGCTACCGTACTATGGTTTGACATACATAGTGGAAATTGTAAACGTATTTGTGTCTGTTCTCACCGTTTGTTGGCATGGCTCGGGATTCCGGGATGCGGGAGAGCGATAGTACGCAGGACGACCACGCTGGCAACACAGCTAGCCGCCGACGGTTCCTCGGCACGACCGCCGGTATTTCCGCCGGTGCGTTGCTGCCGGCGGCCGCGACCGGCGCGGCCGAGACTGGCACCGGCGTCGGGGCCGCGGCCGACGCCGACGACACCGTCACGCTCGTCCACGACACACACTTCCACGGGCGCTTCTTCGACGCCGAGGAGGACGAACTGAACCTCGCGCGCTACTATACGGTGGTTGAGGACGTGCTGGCGGACCACGACCACTCGCTGTTCGTCGGCAACGGCGACGACCTCGCGCCGTCCATGCTCGGACTCGAGTACGAGGGCGAGCACATGATCGAGGCGATGAACGAAATGGATGTCGACGTCGTCGGCGTCGGCAACCACGAGTACGACTTCGGGGCCGAGGTCGCGACCGAGCGCTTCGAGGAGAGCGAGTTCCCGTGGGTCGTCGCGAACCTGCTCGACGAGAACGGCGACGCCGTTCCCGGCACCGAGCGCTGGAAGACGTTCGAGGCGGGTGACCTGACGGTGGGCATCTTCGGCCTCGTTTCGCGCAACTTCCACTCGCTGACGGACTACCCACAGGAGTGGCAGGTGCTCGACTACGTCGAAGGCTCCCAGGAGGCGGTTGACGCGCTCCGCGAGGAGGGTGCCGACGTGGTCGTGCTCGCCTCGCACGTTTCAACCGGGATTCACTACACGCTCGCTGAGGCCGTCGAGGGTCTCGACGCCATCGTCGGTTCGCACTCCGGCGTCGTCTTCGACGAACCCGATATCGTCGGCGACACGGTCATCAGCGAGTTCGGCGACGAGTTCGACCACGTCGGTGCGATCACGCTCGACGCCGACGGCGAACTGGTTGACTGGGAGCGGACTGACCTCCTGCTGCCCGAGTGGGACCCCCTCCCGGTCGTCGAGGAGTACGACGAAATCTCCGTCCGCTACACCGACGAGGTCGAGGAAGACGAGACGATCGCCGACATCGCCGAGTCGTGGTCGGCCGAACTCGAGGCCGAACTCGGACAGACGGCCTTCGAGAGCGAGGTCGAACTCGACGCGACGTTCGACAACTACGCGGTCGAGACCAACTGGGGGAACTTGATGACCGACACGATGCGCTCGGTCGGTGAGATCGGCGATATCGAGGTCGACATCGCCGCCCAGAACGCGGGCGGTATCCGCGGCGACTCGACCCACGGTCCCGGCGAGATTCCCGGCACCGCCGTGATGGACATCCTCCCGTTCCCGAACGAGATCGAGGTCGTCGAAATCACGGGCGAGCAGGTCCGCGACTACCTCGAATCCGAAGTCCGTTCGCACCCGGACGACCAGTTCGGTGCCCAGCCCGCGATCCAGGTCTCGGGCGTCTCCTACGAGTGGTCCGGCCACGCCGACGAGGTCTGGGTCGACAACGTCTTCGTTGGCGGCGAACCGATTGACGACGAGGCGACCTACTATCTCGCGCACAACGACTACTCGATCGGCAACTCGGACATCCTCTCCGAAGGCGAGCTCGTACTCGAGTCCGGCCAGTTCCAGGGGCCGTATATTCTGGACCAACTCGAGGAGAAAGACACCGTCGCCCCGGAACGCGAGAACCGGATGCTTCGGGTGGACGAGGAAGTTGCTGCGGCGACTGTCGCCCACGACGAGGAGACGATCACGCTGACGATCGACGTGCCGTCCGGTGCGGCCGAGATCGCCGAGGAGTCGTTCCGTGCGGTCATCCGGACGGGTGACGACCTTGCGGCGACGGGTGCGAGTGCCGATGGCGAGACGGTCGACGTGACGTTCGATGCGGACGAGTTGGCCGCCCTCGCAGAACAGGTCGACGAGCCGGTGCTTCGCCTGTTCGGCGAGTACGAACCGGATCAGGACGCCTGGGACTACGAGTTCGAGGTGCCGACCTCGGACGGCTACGACCGGTTCAAGCTCAAGTCGGATGTGAGCGCGAGCGCGGTGCTCGGCGAGGAGTCGGACGGTGACGAGTCAGCGGATGAGGGAGCGGATGCGGACGGCGACGCGGAGACGGACGATGACACCGATACCGATGTGGGTGCAGACGGCGACGATGCCGACCCAGACGACGGACTGCCAGGCTTCGGTCCGCTCGCTGCACTCGGTGGCGGCGCTGCGGGAACGTATCTTTACGCGCGCCAGCAATCCGGCGACGACACGGCGTCGGAGTCGGTGCGCGACGACGACCGCAACGCGTAATCAACTGACGTGATTCACCGCCGTTGACCGTTTACGAACGGTTCAAGCGGTTCACCGCGCTCGCTGCAGTGAGACACGCAATACGTACCCAGCTATCTGCCTATGACACGCACTGGATCCGGTCCCACGAAGACCGACGGGAACACAGCCGCCCGCAGTACATCGCTCGCCGTCGCCAGCGTCGGCGTACTCGCCGCGCTCCTCGTCCTCGCCGCGATCGGAACGCCCATCGCGGGAACAGCCCTCGTCGGCCCCGCCGCGGCCGGCGATCAGTACGCGACCCTCACGCCGACGCCGTACACCGTCGACGCCGAACCCGGCGAGGAGTTCACCGTCGATGTCCTCCTCTACACCGAGGGCGGCCACGACGGCGAAGGCGTCAGTGAGGTCGCACTCGCCGCGCAGTATCATCCCGAGCTACTCGAGATCACCGAGATCGAACGCGGACCGTGGCTCGAGCAAGGCGAGGAGGCAACGATCGAGACCGACCAGGTGCTCGCTCACGACGATGGCACCGCCATTTTCGAGCAGTGGCGCGAGCCGGCTGGCGACGGGGCGACGGGCCACGGCGAACTCGTCACGGTGACCGGCGAGGTCGCCGACGACGCACCCGACGTGGAGACGGAAATTTCGTTCGCCGAGACGAGGATCAACCTGCTCCGCGACTGGCCGCTGCCAATTGACGCACAGGGTATCGAGGTGACGGTCGGTGACGGCAGTAACGGTGCTGGCGACGAGCAGGACGCCGTCGAGCCGTTCGATCACCCGGATCTTGCGGATATCGACCGCGAGTCTCTGGATACTGGTACCAGCGATGGCGACGGCGCTGGTGACGGTAACGGCGATGCTGACGACGGGAGCACTGCTGTCACCGAGAGCGACGAACAGGCGGCTACTGACGACGCCGAAACTGACTCCGTCCCCGGCTTCACTGCGCTTCTTTCCGGGGCGGTCCTCGGGGGCGGCTCGCTCGCTCTGGCCCGCCGTTTCCGTCGCTCGAGGCACAATCGCGGTCAGCAGTAGAAGCCTAAGCAGTCGCCGTTCGGCCGGTTGTGAGTGCCCTGTCCTGTTCGGTGTATTAGCGTTGCTCCGAAGGGGATTCAGTTCCACTACAGAACCGCTCCAGAGCCGCTACAGAACCGCTCCAAATTAGCTTCAGAGACGCTACAGATCAGTCTCCAACTCCGCCTTCTCCACTTCGAACTCGACGCTTGCCGGATCGACCCCGATCCGTGCGAACTGCGTCCGAACGTGTTCCTTGGCCGCGTCGACCGCCTGCTCGCGCGTATCGAACCCGCGCGGCATCGGCGACTCGAAGGCGAGGTTGACTTCACGGCCGTCGACCAACTGGCTCGAACCGCCGCTGTCGACCTCGTAGAACTCGTCACAGACCCAGACGTACGCGGCGGCCTCGTTCGGCGCACCCTTGAACGTCGGGGCCTGCTCGCCCCGTTCGTACAGCGTCCCCGTCAGCTCGGTCCCACCTGCACGACCGCGTACCATGAGCATACGTTCACTACGGGTCCCCAACGCAAAAGCTTCCTGCACGGTTTCGCGGGCAGAGACAACGTCTGTCACGGTGTCTTCCGATCGAGTATCGGTTCATCTCAACCGCTCCTGTTCGGCCGCGCTGGTTGATGTTGATTCCTCGTCGCGTTCGCTGGAGCTGTCGAGCGCTCGCTACGCTCGCTTCACTTGTCGCACCTGCCGTGCTCGCTCACTTGCATCACTTGCTGTACTCGCCGCACTCGAGTACAGACTGTTTATCCGTCTCAACTATCGTATTGAACCTGGTAATCATCGACTACGATGAGCGTAGCGTTATTTCGCGAGTCAGGTCACCCCACTCGTACTGGTCTGATGAGTTGACAATCAGTCAGTTATGACTGTATATCGAGAATATACGTCCGATCCCTGGGCCGAATTCCGACAGCTGTTCCGGTAATGAGCGTATTCGGCGAGTAATATCATATGTGGTGCCCAAATCGTTTTGGAAATGTGCTTATCCCCCTTGCAGCGGTTGTTTCAGGTGATGAGTTCCGACGTTCACTTCGGCGGTACTGGGGAGCCGGATCCGTTAGCCGACGTGCCACCTGAGCGGTACGACGTGCTCCGACACCCGCGCAGTGTCCGTATTCTCTCGCTACTCACAGACGCACGTGACTACACGCACACGCTGTCGGAACTAACCACCGCTCTCGTCGAGCGGTCCGGTGCGGATGTCTCGACCGGCCAGCGCCGCCACGAGATTCGCATCGACCTCGTCCACCACCACCTACCGCGTCTCGACGCACACGGCCTCGTCGACTGGTCGCCAGCCGATGGCGAGCGCGACACGGACGCCACCGACGGCACCGTCACCCTCATCGAGGAGCCACCCATCTCGCCGGATATCCTCTCACTGCTCGTAGAGACTGGGTCGGGCACCGAAGCACTCCTCCTCGACCGCCTCGTCCACCCCGTCCGCCTGGGGCTACTCGAGTACATCGAGAACGCAGACGAGTCGCTGTCGGTGGACGACCTGGCGACGGCGCTCGCGACGACGCTGTCGGTCGGTCCGACCGATGCCTACGAGGCGACGATCGAACTGCACCACAACCACCTGCCGGCGCTTGCCGAGATCGGTGCGATCGACTACGATCGTGAGGCAGGGCAGGTGTCGCCCGCGGACGCGTCGACGGATGTACTCTGAGTCGGACGTTCGAGACGGCGTGTTCGGTTGCGTTGGCTCCGGGTTCTGTCGCTGTTGGGCCGGCACCGGCAGCGGAGTTCGGGTGTGCAGGGGACGATTGTCCCGGTCTGTACTGGTGAGCGCCCAGCCGTGAAACTGTAGCGACACCAACCGCGCCCTGCTGTACGTACTGTCTGCCCGTTACGACCAGTTGCCAGTCGTCCGTCGACCAACTCCGACCGTCGGGGATCATATGTCGACGGAGCACGAACACTTACCGCATGTCCGGGTCCAATTCACCGGTTCCCCACCGTTCGCGGCTGTTTTCACTCCTCTCTCGATTCGCCAGCACCCGGCCGAATCGATCCACGGTCTCCGTCTATCTCGTCAGTTCGCTCCTGCTCGGTGCATTCCTTCTCGGCATCATCACTGCCGTCGGCCCCGCTGCCGGCGCTGATCAGGTTGCGATCCTCTCAACTGACGAGGATGATCTTTCCCTCGAGCCCGGTGAGTCCACCACAATCGACGTCGACCTCTACGCGGAAGGCGGCCACGGCGACGACGGCGTCGTCGCACTCGAGTTCGTCGCGGCGTACGACCCGGACGGACTCGAGATCACCGACATCGAGCGCGGCCCGTGGCTCGAACAGGGTACTGAGACGACCGTCCACGCCGAAGGGACACTGGCCCACGACGAGGGAACGGCACTCCTCGAGCAGTGGCGCGATCCGGTCGCCGGCGGCGCAACCGGTCTGGACACCGTTGCGACGGTGACCGTCACGGCCCACCCGGACGCCCCTGCCGGCGAGACGGCACTCGAGTTCGGCGACACAGCTGTCGAACTGGAGAGCGAGTGGCCGGTCCCCGTCGTGGATGGGCCGACGACGGTTGTGATCGAGGACGACGAGGCAGCGAGCGGGGAGAGCCAGTCCGCGGACGCGGCCGACACCGGCACCACTGATGCGGGTGGCTCCGAACGCGGTCCCGTTTCGGCTGTGATGACGGCAGTGTCGGAGGGGAACGGTTCGCTCCTCGCAACTGCGCTCGTCGGTCTCTCCCTCGGGGTTCTCTGTGCCCTCGTGGTCGTCGTTGCCCGGCACACGGGCCGGATATCGTAGCTGATTGAACACTCTGGCCAGGAGGGAAACGCGTTTTAGGAACCAGTCAGATGAGTTGTGTATGACTGATCTGGGTGACTTTGGTGATTTCGACGCCGATGCCGATGCCGATGCCGGTGACGCCGACACCGACGGCAACGGCAGCGGTACCGGCAACGCGGCGGACGCCACATCACCGTCCGAGCCGAGCGGCACCAACCCTGCCAACACGTCGCCAAGCACACACTCGAGTTCGACCGGGTCCGGGTCCAACTCTGACGCTGACCCCCCCTCGGACGCCGACACTGACACGTTCGAAACGACAGCCGTCGAACCGAGCGGCGACGATGTCGGCATCGGCGCACTCTGTGTCTCCCAGGGGCTACGAATCGCCGAGGACAGCGACGACACCGAGTTGCGGGCCTACGTCACCCGCGGCAACCGCTCGTCGGTCCGCATCGGCAGCTATCTGCTCGCGCCGTACCCAGGTGGCGCCGGTGAAACCCTGTTCTGTCGCATCACCGGACTCGAGTACGCCCAGCAGTATCACGCCGACGACGCGACGGAGATTCACGCGCGCCGTGCGATGCGCTCGGACGGTATCGAGGAGGCCGATTACAAGTTCGTCGCGAACCTCGAGCCGGTCGCTATCCTCTACGACGACGATGGCGAACTCAAGCGCCGGATGACGGACCGCGTTCCCAAGCCCCAGACGGTGATCCGCGAGGCAGACGACACCGAGGCGATCAAGACCGGGCTGAAGATGCCCGACGACGGCGTCTTCCTCGGCCACCTCTCGGTCGGCGGCGAGAAGGTTCGAACCGCCGCCTCACCACCCACCATCGACTACCGGCTAAAGGACGACTACGACGCGGGCGACCCGCTCGTCTTCCGCCACACGCTCGTCGCGGGCGGGACGGGGTCGGGGAAGACCCACGGCGCGAAGAACGTCCTCCGGCAGTATCTCGCGGAGGAGCGCCGATACCCCATGGAAGACGGCCGCGAGGTCGGCCCCGCCGTCGTCCAGTTCGACCCGCAGGACGAGTACGCCCAGATGCACGACGACAACCCCGACATGGACGACGAGTTCGCCCGCCGACTCGAGCGTGAGGGCGTCGCCTACGGTGGGGTCGACGATACGACGGCGTTCGTCCCCAAGATAGGATCGTCGTCCTACGCCGCGGGCCACCACCGCGCGGAACAGGTCGAGTTCACGATCCCGTTCTCGATGGTCCACGAGAATCCGTGGCTGGTCGCGAGCAGCGGGCTGAACGACAACCAGTACGGCGCGCTCGTCAGCGTGCTCCTGCCGCGCTTCCGCGAGCAGTACGGCAACGACGCGACCTACGACGAGTTCACGCGCTTCCTCGACGATCCCGCCCTGCGCGAGGAGCTAGACGAGTCGGGTCGCGTCCACGAGGCCACCTTCGACGCCGTCCGCCGGCGTGTGCTCGGCTTCGGGCACGTCTTCGATCAGGACGCACGACCGATCACTGATCTGGTCCACGAGTTCGTCCGCCCCGGCGGACTGACCGTGGTGCCGACCTACCACATCAACGATACGCGGGCGACGGAGACGATCGTGCTCGCGCTCTCCTCGCTGCTGATCGACCAGAAGCTCTCGAACGACCCGACCTACGACCGGATCAAGGAGACGCCGCTCGTTCTCGGCATGGACGAGGCGCACAACTTCCTCACCGACGCGGACTCGGTGCAGGCCGGGAAGGTCATCACAAAGTTCACCGAGGCCGCAAAACAGGGCCGCAAGGAGCGACTCGGCTTGTTCTTGATCACGCAGGACCCGCAGGACATCCACGACGCAGTATTCAAACAGATCAACACGACTATCGTGCTCAACCTGGGCGACGAGGACGCGATCAAGAGCGTAAATATTCCGAGCAACCTCGAGTCGAAGGTGCCCTACATGGAGAAAGGACAGATGGTTGTCTACTCGCCGGACAACTCCGAACCCGTCGAGCTGATCGGGCTCTCGACGTGTTTGACACGACACGGCCGGGACTGATTTACTCCGTGCGAAGCGCCGACTCGAGAAACGGCACCACAGTCTCGGCGACAGTGTCCGTCTGGCCGACGAAGAAGTGATCCGCAGGGAGGGTGACGACCTCGATTCCGTCCCTGTCTTCGGCTTCGTTTTCATCACCAGCCTCATCCTCACCAGCTAGCTCCTGTGCCCGCTCAACCACCGGCTCCCACTCTGCCGTCGTATCTCGCTCACCGACAACAATTCTGACTGGGCAGGAGACGGACTCGAGTGCCGCCGTGGAATCCAGGTCGGGTGCGAGTGTCGCGGTCGGTGCGAGTGCGGCGATAGCCACAACTCGTGGGTCGTCCGCGCCGTCGAGGCTGGCCGGTGCGAGCAGGCTGAGACTCGCGCCGAAACTGAAGCCGAAGACGCCGACGCGCTCGTAGCGGTCGGCGGCCCAGCGGATGGCGTTTCGCACGTCCTCGCGCTCGCCGTAGCCCTCGTCCCACGCGCCGTAGTCGAATCGGAGGCAGGCGATGCCGTTCTCCTGCAGGCGCTCTGCGACGGCGACGAGTCGGCTGTCGCTTCGCGAGCCGCCGTGTTGGGGATGGGGTGGACAGGCGACGACGATCGAATTCCTACTCCCGTTCGCCCCCTCCGCTGGCTCCGTGAGCGTCCCGCGTACGTCTCGGGCGCCGGGCACGAGCACGTCACTGTCGGTCATACCCAGTCGTTCGCGTCGGCGCCTAATCAAATCGGCGAGAGACGACGCACCGACCGGAATTTCGTCTCAGTCTGTCGTTGATGTGATGTTTTTAAGGGTGACGAGCGTTACGTAGGAGTATGGGCATCCTCTCTCGGACCTCCTACGTCATCCGGTCGAAGATCAACTCCCTGCTCAACCGGGCTGAGGACCCGACGCAGACGCTTGATTACTCGTACGAGCAGATGCGCGACCAGCTTCAGGAGGTCAAACGCGGCATTGCCGATCTCACCACCCAGAAGAAACGCCTCGAGATGCAAAAGCGGCGTCTCGAGGAGAACGTCGAGAAACACAACGAACAGGCACGAACCGCGGTCCAGCAGGACCGCGAGGATCTGGCTCGACGCGCACTCGAGAAGAAGAAAACGAAGATGAACCAGATCGAGGATCTGGAGCGCCAGATTTCGGAGCTGCAGAACCAGCAAGACAGCCTGATCGACCAGAAGGACGAACTCCAGACCCGAATCGAGGAGTTCCGCACCAAAAAGGAGACGATGAAAGCGCGCTACGAGGCCGCCGAAGCGAGTTCCACTGTCTCGGAAGCGATGACTGCGACCGGCGAGGAGTTCGAAGACGTCGGCCGGGCCATCGAGCGCGCCGAAGAGCAGACCGAGGACATGGAGGCCCGTGCGGCCGCCCTCGACGAACTCCACGAAACCGGTGCGTTCGACGACGTCATGTCCGACAAGGACCAGATCGACCGCGAACTCGAGGACCTCTCGACGGGCAGCGGTGTCGAGGCCGAACTCGAGACGCTCAAATCCGATATGGGGAAGGGTGAGACCGCCGCGGATGCTGGGGCAGCCGAGGCGGACATCGAAACGGAAACTGACGTCGAGACCGAGACAGAGGCAGAAGCGGCCGCCGAACCCAGCGGTGATGTCGACCTCGACGAGTCAGACCTCGACACCGATGTCGACGACTCCGAAATCGAATCCGAACTCGCGGAACTGCAGGACGAAGAGAACTCGTAACGACTCACACTCCATTCTGTTCGCAAGCGACGCCTACGTCGGCGTCCCGATAACCGCAATATCGTAGGAGGCGATATCCTCGGGTGACTCGAGTAGAATCACTTCGAACGCCCACTCGCCGCCCTGATCGAGGTCGCCGGTGGTGTCGAGGTAGCGCCCGATCTGTTCGCCCTCGTCGTTGTAGACGCGGACGCGTACCTCGACGAGTTCGACCCGTCCGTCGGTGTTTTCGACGGTTCCCTGGACGGTCGAGCCGCGGAAGTCGTCCTCGAAGGCGAACTCGTGGTCGACGATGGCGAGTCGTTCGAGCGGGGTCACGCCTTCCTGACTCTCGAGTTCGGCGAGCGCTTCGGCGGTTGCCATTTCCTCGACGGAGCGCTCTTCGGCATCGTCGGGGACATCGACGGTTCCGTCCTCGTACGTCGGGCCGGTTTCGACGCCGATACCGAGGCCGGCGTCGGTACAGCCGGCGAGGACTGCGGGGATACCGACGCCGAGTGCGGTAAGCAGGTGTCGTCGTGTCGGTGTTCGGTTTTCACGACCACGATCATGACCACAATCACGACCACGATAACTGGGTGTGTTTGGCGGCGTCATCTCGGCCACCGCCGATAGACTACCAGTCGTTCTCTCTGGACGGATAGGGGCATCGCTGGTGAGAGCGACACTGCCGACGCATTTTAGTGTAGGCCCTGAACCGTCAGCCTGGTTGTGTTCGCGGTGGCTCTCACTTTCTGGCTTTCTGGCTTTCTGGCTTTCTTGCTTTCTTGTTCTCTGACTTTCTGGCTTTCTCGCACTCTCGTACTCGTGTGCTCTCACGCTCTCACACTCTCGCTCCCTCACCGGTCGTCCCTGACTCTCCGGCCCACACAGCCGACTCGAGCGCTCACGATTCGTGCGAGCAGGCTATGCAACGCAGGCGCTTATTGTCACATCGGTGGAACGCCACCTATGGCGGCTCCGGAGGCAGACGAGACGCTCGAGTCGTATGGCACGGATATGGGCCAGCGAACGAACTCACTGACTCGGGTTCGGGAGTGGCTGCTAGTCGACGGCGACCGGTTGCTCGTCGCAGCACTCATCTCGCTCAGTGTCTTCGTCTTCTTCTTGCTCCTGAACGAACTCGGACTGATTTCGTTCGTCAACGACGATTCGATCACCCGCCTGGCCGGCGGCATGATCGCCGGGACGTTCTCGCTCGTCACCCTCGTCGTCTCGATCAACCAGCTCATCCTCTCACAGGAGTTCGCGTCCGCCGGTGACGCTCGTAACCAACTCGAGAGCGTCCTCTCGTTTCGGACGGACGTCTCCGACACCGCTGGCGCACCAGCACCACCGGCATCACCGGCAGCCTTCCTCGAGTTGCTCGCTGAGTCGATCTACTCGAGTGCGTCGACACTCTCCGAATCGGCTGCGGGCCACGAGAACGAGGATCTCGAAACATTGATCGGGCAGTTCACGCAGTCGGTGTTCGAGAGCAGCGACCGTCTCGACGATACACTCGAACACTCGGAGCTCGACGCGTTTACCGCGCTGTCGGCGGCGATCGGCTACAACGCGCCGTGGCAGCTGTACGTCGCCCGCCAGCTTCGAAATCGCTACGAGGACGAGCTCTCGGACGAGTCTATCGGTGCGCTCGACGACTTGATCGACGACCTGACGCTGTTTGCGACTGCCCGCGAGCACTTCAAGACGACGTACCTCCAGCGCGAACTGACGCGCTTCTCGCAGTTGACGATCTATACGGGCGTGCCGGCGATCCTGGCGGCGATGCTCATCGGCTTCATCTACGCGGACTTCGGTGGCGCGAGTATGACTATCGCCTATCTGCCGTACGTCGTCAGCGCGCTCATCGCGGTCGTGGTCGCGCCGCTGGCCCTGCTCGCGGCGTACATTCTCCGGACCGCGTCCGTTACGCGCCGCACCGCATCAGTCGGGCCGATGATGCCCCAGAAAGAGCCAGATAGCGGCCCGTTTTCCACCTCGGGAAGCGAGGAACTCGAGTAGTGGCCGTGTGCTGTGGATCCCCGCGAGTTCGCCGACGGATCGATCACCCGCGTTCGGCGGTCGTTCCGGCCTGACACTTATACCCTCGGTCGTGTTCACCAACAGTCGATGGGCTTTTGGAACAAGGTCCGTGCCAGCACGGAAGAGACGATCAACGTTCGAGACGACTTGAGCGCTGGTACGAACGTCACCCTTCACTTTCTCTTTCTCGGCGGGCTCGCCTGGGCGTCCGGGCAACCGTTTCTCTTTCCGAGTCTCGGGCCGTCTGCGTACCTCCTCGCAACCGGCGAAAAAGACCGTGCAGAAGGCCCCTACCATGTTATTGGTGGCCACGCCGTCGCGGCTATCTGTGGGCTCATCGCGTACGTCCTCTTCGCCGACGGCATCGTCGTCGTCGACGCCTTCGAACAGGGCGAACCCTTCTCGAGTGAGGTTGGCAGGCTCGTCATCAGCGGTATCGTCGCGATGCTGCTCACGACGGTCGGTATGCTCTGGTCGAACACGAACCATCCCGCAGCCTGTGCGACGACGCTTATCGTCGCACTGGGGCTCATGTCGACGCTTCTCGAGGGGGCGATCATTGTCGTCGCGGTCGCGCTGCTCGTCGTCTTTCACAATACCATCGTCGACCGTGTGCAGGATTTCTACGGTGTCAAACCCGAGGATCCGAGGTAGGGCTTGAGTAGCTGCCGATATGGATACTTTCGGGCGGCGTGCGCCCGACGACTTCCTGCCAACGGTTTTTGTCACTCGACGTGGTGGATCCGCTACAGTCGATGAGCAACGCGAATTCGGGTGCGGCAGACGACGGGTCGGCGAGTGGGCCGGCGGACACAGAAAGCACTGAACGACTCGGTGGCCTGAAACTATGGCTCTTACTCCGGGTCAACCGACTTACGCTCACCGCGGGCATTCTCGGTGCTGTCTTCGTGATCCTGATCGTCACGAGTCAAATCGGCCTGACGCCGCTGCGCGAGATTGTGGCCAACCAGGACGGCATCGAGTTCCTCTTCTCCTCGTTCATCGGCGCGATCATCACCGGCACCTCGATCGTCGTCACGATCAACCAGCTCGTTCTCTCCCAGGAACTCGGTGCAGTCGGGAGCCAGCGCAGCCGGATGCAGGAGTCCGTCGACTTTCGACAGGACACTGAGGACACGATCAGCGAGGACATCAGTCCCCCAGAGCCGGCCGGCTTCCTCTTCGAACTCGTCGACGGTGTGCAGGAGCGAGCGGACGAACTCGAGTCCGCCGTCGAAGACGAGCGTGACGAGGAGCTACGGGAAGCGATCAACGACTATACCGGAGACGTTCGTGAGAACGCGGATCACGTCAAAGACGACCTCGAAGAGGCCCAGTTCGGCACGTTCGAGGTGATCTGGGGTGCGCTCAGGTACAACTACTCGCGGAAGATTTACGACGCACGCAAGATCCGCGTCGACCACCGGGACTCACTCTCTGAGGAAGCGAGCGAAAAACTCGACGAGATGATCGAGACGCTCAAACTGTTCGGGCCGGCTCGTGAGCACTTCAAAACGCTCTACTTCCAGTGGGAACTGATCAACCTCTCGCGGGGACTGCTTTATATCGCGGTGCCTGCACTAACGGTGATGGCGATTATGATCATGTACATCGACGCGAGCGCGCTCCCGGGAACCACGCTTGGCGTCGACAACCTCGTCTGGCTCACCAGCGCGGGCTTCGTGATCGGCATTTCGCCGTTCGTACTGTTTATCGCGTACATTCTTCGAATTGCGACGATCGCAAAGCGGACGCTCGCGATGGGGCCGTTCATTCTCCGAGAGTCCGAGCGGGAAGAGGATCTTGGCTGAGTTGCGTTGGTGCCCCCATTGCAACGTTCGTTTGTGTTTGACATCTTCAATCTTTCAACCCTTCAACCCGCCAACGGGCGACTATTGCCGACTGGTCACAAGGCACATGTACAGCTGCCGTCTTGTGAGCAGTAGTCATGGACATCCACGGCGAAACAGCGTTCGTTACCGGTGGGAGCGTCGGTATCGGTCGACAGATCAGCCTCGCACTCGCGAGTCACGGTGTTACGGTCGTCGTCGCAGATCTCGAGGAATCGGCCCGGCAAGAGACGGTTGCCGAGATCGAGGCTGCCGGCGGGTCGGCGATCGACACACACCTCGACCTCACCGATCCTGAGAGCATCACCGACGCAATCGAGACGGCCAGAGATCACGTCGGCAAGCTCGACATCCTCGTCAACAACGCCGGGATCGCGGGACCGACGGCTCCGATCGAGGACGTCTCCCTCGAGGAGTGGGACGAGACGCTGTCAGTCAACCTCCGTGGGCCGTTCCTCTGTACGAAGGCAGTACTCGACGGGATGAAGGACCGCGAGTACGGCCGTATCATCAACATCTCCTCGGCGTCTGGCAAACGGGTGGTTCCCGAACGGAGTCCGTATACGAGTTCGAAAGCGGGCATTCTTGGTCTCACGCGGACGACGGCAGCGGAGGGCGGGCCACACGGTGTCACGGCGAACGCGATCTGTCCGGGGTCAGTCGAGGGGCCGCGGATCGAGGCCGTCATCGACGAGGAAGCGGCCACCTCCGAGAAATCACGCGAAGAAATTGTCGCCGAGAAAGAGGGGAAGACGCTCACCCACTCGTTCGTCACGCCGGACGATGTCGCACAGACCGTTTCCTATCTCTGCTCGGACGCCGCGGATCGGGTTACGGGCCAGGCGCTCAACGTTTCCGGTGGAAAAGTGACGTATTGAGTGCTTTCGTGCCTGATATATAGATACTGGCACCGACACCAACGCCGACACCGTCACTCACCACTCGTCTCTTCCGTGAGAAGATCGGGTATCTGATGCAGAGACGTGGTTGTGCCGCCTCGTTCGATCACCGTCAACTGCTCACCATTGACTGTCACCCGAAATGATAGCTGCAGCGTCTCCGTTGGCACCTCAGCCGTCCCGAGGACGCGTTCGGGTTGGCACGTTTCGGCGTCGCTCAACTCCCCACTGAGGTCGACTGTATACTCCTGTTCACTCGACGTAGTAGCAACAACCTCTTCGACAGACCCACACACTCGCATGTCGAACGTCACAGTATACGCACCCTCTGTCCGAGTGATGAGTATCCAGCCGGGCTCACCCGCGTCGGTTTCCGGTGGACGTGTCACGGAATACCCAACTGAAATCTCCGAAGTCTCGGCGTCTCGGTCAAGCGGGTTCTGACACCCAGCGACCGCAGCGAGTCCAACACTGCTGGTCGCGAGAAACCGACGGCGAGAAACCCGGTTCATATCTACATGCAATTGTGGTGGGGAATAAACATGGTGGTCGCCGACGAACGCTGTTCGCACGCGCCGTTGCCATCCCTGAATCAACAGCACACCGTGATGGTTCCTGTCATCGCTGGTGGTTGCGTATGAGACGTTGTTAGCGATACCCCTCGATAGCAACAGCGATGTCGCCTGGAACCCTCCATTTCTCGTCTGTGACCCGCACCAGAAGTGAGTGTGTCGTTAAATCGTCGTGATCGGGGAGCAACGGATTGTCAACAGTGATCTGTAGGTCCAGCCCGTCGTCCGTTCGCCCGACCGACTGTAACTCGAGTGCAGCGTCCGATCGCATGCCGTTTTGAACGACGATGAGAAACGCTTCCTCGAAAGTAGTGGCGGCTACGAAGTCGGTAGCGGACTCGATAGCTCGTATTTCGGTTCTCGCGGCCGCTTCGGTTTCGATCACGGTGTGGCGTTCTTCTCTCGCAGCGAGGACTTGCCGTTCGTCGGACTCGAGTACGTTCCGACTGAGCGACAGCGTGTCGACAGTCATCCCGTCGGGAACTGTCGGGTAGCGAAGTCGATTCCAGCCGACGTAGCCACCGATAGTCCCGAGCCCGGCCCCGCTGAGGGCGAGATACGTTCGGCGGTCCATACTGACGCAATCGTGAAACGGGCGTATAGCTCTCCTTCTAACTACAACGGCGGTTTGACCTGTCTCTGTCGCCGCCTTCATTCGTGTCTTCGCACTGTCTCGGCATCCGGCTCATCCGGTTACGAGGTGAGACCTCGCTGTCGATCCTCTAGTACCGTCGAGGACGAATGGGATGCTCGATACGCACTACTCGGTACCCGATACCCGATGCTCGATACGCACTACTCGGTACCCGATACGCAATCGCCGCCAGCTGTCACTCACCTACAGCGGTGCGCCGACCAACACCAGCTTCGCTCGCTCGTCGCCACGATTGTGCAACTGGCGACTCTCTTCCGGATCGAGTCGAATGGCCTCGTCGGAATCGAGTGTCACCGTCTCCTCGCGGTCGGTTAGATCGACGTCGATCTCGCCCTCGACGACGTAGTAGATCTCCTCCTGGTCCGTCTGAGTCTCGTCGTGTTCTTTCCCCTTGCCGTCGGGCTCGAGTTCGAGAATCGAGAGCCCGAGTTCCTCGGTTCCTAGTTCGTCCTTGAGGAACCACATACCGCCGAACTCTTCGGGAACGACCGACTCTGGATCAGTTTTTGCTGCAGTATCGTAGCCCATGGCTATCTCTCCGTCTGCGATTCCTAAATTGGTGTGGATACCCGGTATGGGTCGCCTGTTTCGGCCCGTTTTTCGCATCGATCCGATTCCGTTCGTGCTATCCGCTCCATCGTTGGTCTCTGGCGCTTGCCAGCGACTGTTCGTCGCTTTCGGTGCCAACACCAATACCGACAGCAGCATCGGAAACAGCAGCATTGATGCCGACACCACCACTGACCAGATCAGTACCCGCACCCATACCCAAACCCACGCCAACACCAATACAGATCCAGACGAACCCAAACCCAAACCCAACCCACGCCAACATCAACACCAACCTATACCCTCACCCCCTACACCCACCCGACAGCCGTGATCGTCGTCATCTGCGGGCCGCCAGGTGCCGGAAAAACGAGTATCGCTACCCGGCTTCACCAGACGCTGGTACTCGAGTACCCCGCCCACACACTCTCCCTCTTTCATTCGGATGACTACTCGCGACGCACGTACGAGCGGCTCTACGAGGCGGTTCGCGAGACCGAAAGCAACGAGATTGCGATCGTCGACGGGACGTTCTACCGGCGGCGCTGGCAGACGCGGTTTCGGTCGCTGCCGGATATTCAGGTTCGATTCGTCTACGTAACAGCGACCCTCGAGACGTGTCTGGCGCGCAACCGTGCCCGCGCTGAAGCGGACCGAATCGACGAGCAGGGAGTACATGTGGTGTATCGCGAGTTCAGCGAGCCGGCTGCGGACGTGCGACTCGAGACGGACGACTGTTCGGTGTCGGAGGCGGTCGAGCGCGTGGCTGCTGCGGTCCGCTCGTGGGTGTAAGGGACGTGTGCGTGTTTACGTGGTCACCGGTGAAAACGGCACATCGGTGCTCTATGGCAGGAATCGGTCCAGCAATGGCAGTTCGATTTCGTGCGGGAGGTGGGCGGGACGCTCCTGTTCCGGGAGAGCGTCCCAGCCGAGGTCGTCCGTGCCGGGGTCGGCGTCGGTTTCGAAGCCGGCTTCGGCGACGGGCGGCTGTTCGCGGTACTCGGCTGGCGGGGCGTCGTGTGCGTAGACGCCCTCGGGGTGGTCGATCGTCCAGACGTGCATCATACAGGGTGTGCGACAGGGGAGGGTCTTCTCGCCGTCGGTGAACTCGGTTTCGTAGGCCTGCTGGTAGAACCACCACGCGAAGCGACCGGGGAGTCCGGCGTGGTAGTGCCAGGGTGAGCAGCGGGTGTCGGTTTCGTCTCCGTGATCGTGTTCGTGTTCGTCGTGCCCGTGATCGCCGTGTCCGTGCTCATCATCGCCGTGCTCGTGTTCGTGTCCATCCCCGTCTTCATTCCCGTGGCTGTGACTGTCCCCCTCCCCGTTTCCGTCCCCGTGATGTGCTCCGTGGTCGTCGTCCTCGCTCTCGTCATCCCGACCATCACCGCCTTCGTCGTATACCATCGGCGGCTCGACCGCCTCACCGTCGCGCGTCGCGATGAACATGACCCCGATGGAGCGCCAGGAGCTGTTGTCGACGAGAACGGATTCCGGTCGCTCCGGGTGCAGAACCTCGTCGTCGCCGATGAACTCCGGGTTGAGCCAGTGGGACCAGCCGTCCTCGTCGGCCACGTCGAGGGTATCGAAGTACGGTTTGAACCCCGCGTCGAGCAACGCACCCGCGTCCGGGTACTCGGTCTCAAGGGTCTGCTGGACTGCGTCTCGAAGCTCGATCGTCACGGGATGGTCGTCGGCACAGCCCTCCATACTCGCTCCCTCGCAGTGACCCATACTCGGCCTGATCGTCGCGTCGGGGCAGCGCTCGAACGCCGCGTGGGCCTCGCCAGCGCCGTTCGCACCGTCTGCGCTCACCACCCCTGAACCGAAAACCGGGAGTGAAGCGGCGCTCCCGGATGCTTGCAGTACTGTCCGCCGAGAGACGTACTCCCCTTTCTGGTCGTCCTCACTCATGCCAGCATCACCACAGCAACTGGCGTTGTAAACCATGTTGGCGGTCAGCGAGACCGTCTTTTCTATCGAAAGCGCGTGTCAGCAGAAATGGCTACACCACGGCGTTCGTCGACGTAGTGAGTCGACTACTCGAGTCGGGCGCCAGTTCCTGGCACGTCGAGTGCGGCGAGATCGATGGTGCCGTTCGGCATCGGAACGCCGTCGTAGGGGTCCTCTTCGAGTAGCAGCGAGCCGTCGAGGTCGGCGTAGTCGAGCATCGGCGCGAGGTGGCAGGCCGCCGCGATGGAGGCGTTCGACTCGTTCATACAGCCACACATCACCTGCATGCCGTGGGCGCGGGCGGTGTGGATGATGCGCTTTGCTTCCTGCAGGCCGCCACACTTCATCAGTTTCAGGTTCGCGATGTCGTACCGACCTGCGATCTGGGGCACGTCGTCGACCGTGATGCAGGACTCGTCGGCCGCGATCGGCAGCGCGGCGTTCTCGTAGACGAAGCGCTGACCCTCGACGTTCTCCGCGGGGATCGGCTGCTCGACGAACTCCAGGTCGAACTCGGCGAGGCGTTCGATCTTCGAGACGGCTTCGCGAGGCGTCCAGGCCTCGTTGGCGTCGACGTAGAGGCGCGCGTCCGGCGCGACCTCGCGAAGCGTCCGAATAATTTCGATATCACGGTCGGTGCCGAGTTTGACCTTCAGGGTACCGTAGCCGCGTTCGACGGCGGTTTCGGTCTTCTCGCGCATCGTCTCCGTGTCGTCGATTCCGATGGTGTAGGAGCTCTGGATCGTCTCTTCGGCATCGAGTCCCCAGTACCGGTACAGCGGCTCGTCGTGGCGTTTCGCGACGAGGTCGTGCAGCGCGATGCTGACCGCACAGCGGGCCGACGGATTGCGCTCGACGGTTTCGCGCAGCCGACGTTCGATACGTGCGAGCTGCTGTGGATCGTTTTCGTCCTCGACGACCGCAAGCAGGTCCGGCAGGAGCGCCTCGACCGTATCGAGCGTCTCGCCGTAGTGTTCGGACGGCCCCGCGCCGCCGATACCGACGTTGCCCTCGTCGTCCTCGATGTGGACCGTGACGGTCTCCGTCTCGGTCTTCGTCCCGCGGGAAATGGTGAACGGGTACTCGAGTGGCAGCGTGCGCCGCTGGAAGCTCGTCTCGAGGTTCATAGCAGCACCTCAAGGACCTCGTCGGTATCCTGACGGATGACGTCGACGGCGGGTGCGCCGAGGTCGTCGGCGTACTCCTCGACGGCCTCGCGGGCTGCCTCGTCGTCGTCGAGGTCGGCCGTGTTGAGCGCGCCGGCGACGATTTCGGTCTCTGTTTCGGAGACGGGCGCAGCGAGGTCCTCGTAGAGGTCGACGTAGGTCTGGATCGGTGGGAGCGAAACCGATTCGTAGCCGTGGATGGCTTCGCGGCCAACCTCGTCACAGAGGACGAGTTTGTCCGGCATCGCGCCGTGGAGAATGCCGCAGGTGACCGCCGAGTAGGCCGGGTGGACGATGCTGCCCTGACCCTCGACGAAGAGGTAATCGTGTTCGTCGCCCTTCTCGAGGATCATCTCCTCGACCGCGCCGGCGGTGAAGTCCGAGATGACGCGGTCGATCGGGTTCCCCCAGCCCTCGATCATGATGCCGGTCTGGCCAGTTGGGATGATGGCCGCGTCGTAACCGGCGTCGCGAGCGTCGCGGGCGAGTTCCATCGAGACGGTCATCTTGCCGACCGCACAGTCGGTGCCGACGGTGAGGATGACCTCCGCGTCGACCTCGTCCGCGATGCCCTGGCTCACGGTCAGGTCTTCGGGTGGTTTGCGCACGTCCTGCAGTTCACAGCCGTGCTCGTCCGCCAGTCGACTGAATTCGTCGTCCTCCGAGAGGAAGTGGTGCAGTCCCGAGACGACGTCGTAGCCGGACTCGAGTGCGGCCGTAATGTCGTCGCGCCAGCTTTCCTCGAGACCGCCACCGATGGGGGCGATACCGATGATGAGAGCGTCGAGGTCATCGTCCGCGAGGGCGTCCATGCTTTCGACGATCGGGGCGTCCTGGACGTCAGGAACGTAGTCGTTTACCCGGTCGCCAGCCGTGTCGCGGTCGAGGACCGCGGCCACGTCGTAGTCGGCGTACCGGAGGATGCCAAGCGCCGTCTTGGCCCGTCCGGGGAACTGTTCGTGTGCGAGAATTGCGACGCGCATACCGACGAATGCACTGGGGGGTACTTAACGATGGAGTTCGCAGCAGGCGATGACTGTTTCTTCCCACGGCTTTCCCACGAGTTGTCGATTTCCCAATTCGCTCAGCCGTTACAACACAGACAGTTCAGTCGTCCAGAACGAGCCGTATGCGTCCTCGAGTGCATCCTTCGGATCGCCGGTCGCGTCGACGGCTGCGGTTGCATCCGGCGCAAAGTCCGATTCGTCGGCCAACGTCTCGATGACGCCGCGCTGGCCCGTCAGGAAGAGCCGTGCGTCGGGTTCGTCTGCGAGGACGTCCGTGAGTGCGTCACGGCAATCGTCGAGGTGGTCGTCGATCTGGCCGTCACGAATCCGTTCGAAACGGGCCTGCGAGAAGCCGCCCTTGGAGTGACTGCCCTTCACGTCGCTCTCGAATCCGCGGTAGGCGATGCGGTCGTCGCCGTCGTAGACTCCGACCGCGAACAGATCGGTTCTGACGAGGGCGAGCACCGAGTGTCCCCTCGGCAGGAACCACTCGCGCTCGAGTACGAAGCGGTCTCGCCAGCCGGATTCGAAGTCACTGGCGGTGGTTGCGCTAGTGCCGGCGCTGGCGTTGCTGGTACTGTTGCTATTGCCAGTCCCACTCCGCTCCCCATCGCCCGAACCGAACTCGGCCGGCAACACCGGCGGCTCGAGTACCACCGAAACGAGCCCCGCGTCGTCGACACAGAGCAGACACGGCGCGGCCTCGTCCACGAGCACGGTTCGCTCGCCGAGCACAGCCGCGAGATCGCTGTCGAACTGCGGACTATGGCGCTCGCGTTGCCCCGTCGACCGCAGATCGTCCTCATCCGACACCACTGCCGTCAACGCCCCCTCAGGCTCCGTGCGAACCGACTCGAGTCGATCCAGCACCTCCTCGAGTCGTCCGCCGCGAAGCGTTTCCTGGCGGGTGTACTCGAGTCCCGTCGTCGCCGCGTCGTCGTCCTCCAGGCGCTCGAGTTCGCCCTCGAGTTGCGCGATGCGGTCTTCGAGCCGGTTGACCTCCGCTTCGGCCTCCTGTCTGGCCGTCGCGGCGTCGGCTCGGCGCTCGGATTCGGCTTCGTAGCGCGCTTCCAGATTGTCACGCTCCTCCTCGAGTTCGTCGATGCGCTCCTTTAGCGACGCGCGGCCGAGCAACTCGTCGAGCATCTGACCGAACAGGTGATCCGAGAGTACTTCTAAATCTAGGTTCCGGCACCCGGGAAGTCGTCCTCGAGACTCGAGTCGGTGCCGCTACGATGCTGGCTCCCGTTCGCTTGCCTCAGTCCCGGGAAGAACGACAGCAACTGCGTGGCACATTCACGGCGTGCGAGAAGCACCTCCCGAAGCGAAGGCGGGTTTCTGATCTCGGTGTCTGTGAGTACGGATTCTGGGAGGGCGAGCGTGTCCGTCGGGACGGCAGCGTCGCCGTGGACGGGGAAGTGCTGGGTTTCGAGTTTCATCACGAGCGGTGTATCGAGCGGTTCGACGCCGTCACCGGTTGCGTACACCGCTTCGTTGATCCGCTCGTGCTGGTCGCTGTGCATGAGCGCGCGGTCCCCGTCGGTCGGGGTCACGTACAGTCGCCCGAGGTAGTAGTTCCGCGAGAAGGCCTCGAACATGACACTAGTACCCATGGTCCGAAGTGACATAACTATTGGCAGACAGGCTTATCCCGGTCCGCTATCAGAGGCCTTTCACGTCCACCAACCGTCACATGGGGTACTGTTTCACGTTTCACATCGGTTTCAGTCGCTGATTTCGCCTTGTTCTTGCCGAAGATGCGGGTTTCAGAACTCGACGCGAATAGCCGGTGAACCGTTCAGAACGTGGTGTATCGATCACCGTTGGTGATTGAACGGTTCGAACGAAGGTTCGACTTTTTAGGACGTTCCGAGAAAGCAGCTAGCGAACACGATGAGTACTACTCAGGTCGTCGGCTTCGTCCTTCTTGCCGTCATCGGACTGACGATCGCTCCCGTTGCGGGCGCGGCTGTCGTCCCTGCGACGCCCGACGAGATGGGGGACACGGACGAACAGACATACGCCGTCTCGGCGCTGTTTGCGAGCGAGACAAGCGAGACAAGCGAGACGAGTGAGACGAACGAGACAAGCGAGACGAGTGATACCGACGGATCGGAGTCCGGATCGGAGACGAACGCGAACGCAAACTCGAGTCCAAACACGACCGTTGCCGACTTCATGCAGTCGACATCCGCGGAGGCTGAACACGCGGTTGACGACGGGTTGTTCGACGCGACGTACGAGACGGCCGACAACGATTCGAAATCACGGCTCGTCGATGAACGCGCGACATCGTTCGACACTCGTCTCGCCGAACTCGAGGCCGAACGCGAGGAATTGCGTGAGCGACAGGACGAACTCTCCTCGGCCGCGTACCAGGCACGACTGACGCGGTTGACTGTCGAAATCGCCTCGCTGAACGACTCGATCGAGCGAACGAAGCCGAAAGGCGTCGCGGTCGGTCACGACCCAACGCGGTTCGAAACCCTTCAGGAGAACGCCTCGCAACTCACTGGCCCGGAGGTTGCGACGACTGCACGGGGGCTTCCTGGCTTCGAGGACCATCCTGGCGTTGGTGGCGGTCCACCGGCACACGCGGGCCCAGATAGCGGTGCCGAACAGCAAGACACTGGCAGTTCGCCCGGAAACCAGGGAGCTGGCGCTGGTTCCGGACCCGATCCTGATCAGGACCAGCGGCCTGGTCAGGGTTCAGATCAGGGCCAGGGACAGGGACAGGATCAGAACCAGGGGAACGGTGCTAACGAAACGTCTGAATCTGGCCCTGACCAGCCCGATCAACGCGCTGGACAGGGGAACGGACAGGACGCCAATCACGCGAACGAATCGAGTCAGAACGTCTCCCAGGATTCGGAGACCGCCCCTGGCCAGTCGGATGAGCACTCGAGTTCATCGGGCGATTCCGGGACCGATATGACCGATCGCGGCGGCGACTCGACGGCCGAGAACGGCAACCAAGCGCCGAACACGTCCTCGTCCGCGGGGTCGACAGAACGCGGGTAGTCGTTAGCCGGGAGAAATCGAAGTCGGCTCATCGTACTGCGTGACTGTTGCTGGATTGCGTGTCGGAACTGATACAGGCACGACACAGACACAAACGTGGATACAGCTATCGACGCGGACACAGACACAAACGCGGAAATGCAGATATCGACGTGAACACAGACACTGGCACGGACGCAGACACAGACACCTCCCCAATTTCATCACCGTTGCTCGGGAGTCCCCGTGTGTGAGCACGTCACGCCTCCTCCCCCGAGCAGACACGCTTTTCAGCGGTGATACCATACCCTCCACCGATGGACTCCGCCGCTTTGTTGGATCTACTGGGAAACGAGAATCGGAGGCGTATCCTCCGTCTTCTCGCTCGCAAACCCTGCTATGTGACTGAAATCTCCGAATACATTGGCGTTAGTCCCAAGGCAGTCATCGAACACCTCCGCAAACTCGAGGAGGCCGGCCTGATCGAGAGCCACGTCGACGACCAGCGCCGGAAGTACTTCCACATCGCTCGCAACGTCCGCCTCGAGGTCACCGTCTCCCCTTACGGCTTCGCCAGCAAGAGCGCCTACCCGACCAACAACAGTTTCGATATCTCTACCTGTCGGCACCTCTCCCTCGATGTCGCCTGCGACGAACTCGACGAACTCGACGAACTGCTGGGTGCACTCGAGGACCTGGAGCGACTCGAGAACGAACTGTCGCTGGCCCAGCGCTGGGTGCAGAGTCAGCTGTACGACGTTCTCGACCAGATTTCGGAAACCGTCGGTGCTGGCCCGGAAAGTCGGATTTACGCCGACCTGCTGGCGACAATTCGGACGGAGCCGAAGTCGGTTGGCGAACTGGGTCGAGAACTCGATGCGCCGCGAGAGGTCATCGCGGAGCTGTTAGAGTCAATGGCAGACGAGGGGGTCGTTCAGCGAACGGAGCGCGGCTGGGAGTTGACGACGAACGGGTAGCTCCCGTCCGGTTATTTTGTCACGCCCTCGAATCAGTCCGTCACGCGCTCGAGAATCTGTCGCTCGTCGAATCGGCCCCGTTCGTCGGCTTTTCGCTCTCTCCGATCGTGCAGTTCCTGTTCGGAGACGCCCTCGAACTTCCGTATCGCGTGGAGCACTTCGAGTACGTCGGCCAATTCGTCCACGTCCCGATCAGCGACGTACTCCTCGACCTCTTCGCGCAATTTTTTGCAGAGGTACGTTTCGTACTCCGCATCGCTGGCAGTTCGTGTGACTGGCGTCTCTCCGTTTTCCAAAATCATCTCCGGAATATTGTCTCGAACGAGTTTGTCGTACTCATGGGGCATGTGGTACTATCCAAAACCTGACGCAGGAGTATACGAGTGGCGACTTAGGGAACGTCTCGAACCAATCCGTCGCGAAGGTCGCGACCGAAGTAGTAGCCGGCGACGGAGGCGACGAACCCGATCGCCGCACCGATTCCGAGCAGCGTCAGGCCGGAGCCGAGTGCGAAGTAGACCGGGTCCAGCGTCGTCACCATCCCGGCGGTGATTCCAGCGCCCGTTAGCTCCAGATACCGCCGTTTCGACGTAATGACGCCGATCAGGAAGGCAGTGGCGAAGATACCGATGAGCTGTCCGGCGATGGGGATCACCGCGCCGCCAGCGAACAGGCCGACCGCAAGGGTTAGCACGAGCGCGAGAAACGCCTTCGGAGAGAAGTACTCTTCGAGGGAGCGCCCGCCCGTGAGTTTGCCGAGGCGAGAGCCACCTGCGTCGGCCGCCGTCCGCTCGCGTGCTTCGGGTTCCGGTTCCGGACCGGTACCAAACCTCGAGAGGTCGTCCATTCCTGCATCGGCGGCGGTGCTCGACGTGGCGTCTCTGGTGGCAGCCTGACTGGGCTCTCCGGGGCCACTAGCACCAGCACCAGTACCAGTACCACCATCGCCAGCACCACCCGTCTCCGAAAGCAACTGCTCCGTTTCTGAGAGGAGGTCGTCGGTCGAGCGGGGGTCGCCGTCTCGCTGCTCGGTCACCTCGTCCGAGCGGTCGTTCATATACGAACGCTGGGTCGCCGGCACCATGGTCTTTTCCCTGTCCTGTCACCTTTCGTGACCGGGTCACTCCCCGTCCGTGTTTGGGTACTCGAGTACCCCTGCCAGAGACGGATGCAGTTCCGCTTTCAGTTTCTTGCCGTGACCGTCGTCACCGACACGGACGACGTTTATGACCAACGGGCTGGTAGAGGGGAGTGTGAACGTCGATCTGGTCGCCTTCGGAATTATCGCCATCGCGATCGGGCTGGGGGCACTCTCTGCTGCCCGCCACTTCTACCCCCGACTCGAGTTGTCCGAGGACGCGCTGGCAACGGTTCGGCTGCTGACGGCGATGATTGCGGGCGTTCTCTTGCTCGCCGGGCTGGGACTCGTCGTTATCGGCGTCGCCGGCTAGCGATCGGGTGTGGAGTCGGCTGCCGTTGGGCGGAAAGCGTGCCTTCAAGTCCGCCGACGCGCAACCCGTTCGTATGAATCCAGGCGATCACGTTCGCGTCGACCGCGCGGATCGCACGTACGAAGGCGTGTTGCTTCCCTCCAGCACGGACGAGCAGCTCGTGGTGAAACTCGAAGGTGGATACAACGTCGGTGTCGACCGAGACGGGGCCGACATTTCGGTTCTTGCGGAAGATGTGTACGAGATCGACGGCGACGCTGCTGACGACGCCGACGCTGACGCCGCAGAAGACGCTGCCGACGACGCCAGCGACGAAGTCGAGTTCGACGACGACCTGCCGACCATCTCGCTGATCTCGACCGGCGGCACCATCGCCTCGACAGTCGACTACCGGACTGGCGCGGTGACCGCTCAGTTCGACGCCGAGGACGTGCTGCGTGCCGTTCCCGACCTAGCCGGCCGCGCGAACTACCGCGGGCGCGTCGTCGCGAACATCCTCTCCGAGAATATGGAGCCGCCGATCTGGCAAGACCTCGCTCAGGCGGTCCACGAGGAAATCGAGAACGGCGCGGATGGCGTCGTCGTCATGCACGGCACCGACACGATGCAGTACTCCGCCTCGGCGCTCTCCTTCATGCTCGAGACGCCGGTCCCGATCGTCTTCACCGGCAGCCAGCGCTCGGCCGACCGACCCTCTTCGGACAACGTGATGAACGCCGTCTCAGCCGTCGAAGCCGCAAAGAGCGACTGCGCGGAGGTCCTCGTCTGTATGCACGGTTCCGAGTCGGACGACAGCTGCGCGCTCCACCGCGGCACCCGCGTCCGAAAGAACCACACCTCCCGCCGCGACGCCTTCGAAACCATCGGTGCAGAGCCACTCGGCACCGTCGATTACGACAGTGAAACCGTCAGCTTCCGCCGCGACTACCAGCAACGCGGCGAGGTCGACCTCGAACTCTCGGCTGCACTCGAGTCCGACGTGGAACTGCTGAAGTTTACGCCGGGAATGGATCCGGCCTTCCTCGACGTGGTCGAGGGTGCCGACGGGCTGGTCATCGAGGGAACTGGACTCGGACACGTCCACACGGACCTGATCCCGCGAATCGAGGAACTGGTCGCAGACGGTACGACTGTCGTTATGACCAGCCAGTGTCTCGAGGGTCGAGTCTGTGACCGTGTCTACGATACGGGTCGGGACCTCCTCGACGCCGGTGTCATCGAGGCTGGCGACACTCTCCCAGGGACGGCAAAGGTGAAGCTGATGTGGGCGCTCGCGAACGAGGACTCCGTCACAGAGACGATGCAGACCTCGATCGCCGGCGAACTGCAGGAGCGGTCGGTTCCCTGGGAGTGATCGCGATGTCAGTAGGTATTCACATCCGGCGAGCGACGCACGACGATTATGAGGGCGTCAAGGCCTTCACCGAGAAGATCTGGACGGACCGCGGCGGCGACTACATCCCGAAGGTCTACCACGATTGGCTCGAGGACGAGGACGACGATCACAAGAAGACGTTCCTCGCCGACGCCGGCGACGACGTCGCAGGGATCGTCCAGGCCGTGATGGTCTCGCCAGACGAGGCCTGGTTCCAGGGAATGCGGGTCAATCCCGACTACCAGCGTCAGGGCCTGAGCGGGCGGCTCAACGACGCCTGTTTCGAGTGGGCGCGCGAGCAGGGCGCAACCGTCGGCCGCGTGATGGTGTTCTCGTGGAACGCAGCGTCGCTCGGTGCAGCGCGAAAGAGTGGTCTCGAACCAGCGACCGAGTTCCGGTTTGCACATCCGAAACCCAACCCCGACGCCTCGGGTCCTGACACGGTGACGAACGACCCCAGTGCCGCCTGGCGGTACTGGACCAACAGTGACGCTCGCGAACACCTGAACGGGCTCGGCTACGCGCCGGAGGAGACGTGGTCCATGCGCGAACTCACGCGACAGGATTTCCTGGAGTTCGCGTCCGATTCAGGCGGCGAGAACGGGAGGACCGACGCGAACGATGCGATCAACGCGAACGACGACACCGAGGTCTTCGCCGTCGAACGCGACGGTCGATACGTCGGTGCCTCCTACCGACTCCGAACCTACGAGCGCGAGAACGACGACGGTGAGGATGAAACCTGGGCCGAGTACGGCGTCGGTGCCTGGGAGGACGTCGACGCAACTCGATCGCTGTTCGCCGCCCTCAGCCGCGACGCCGCTGCTCTCGGCGCTGATCGGACGCGAGTACTGATCCCGGAGACGGCCGCCGTCGTCAGCGACGCCTCCTACGCGGGTGCGACGATTTCCGAGGAGCCGGACTTTGTCCTCAGCGGCGCGCTCTAGTTAGCCGCCGCTGACCGGCGGGAATAACGCAAGTTCGTCGCCCTCCTCGAGTACCGTATCGAGTCCCTCCTCTTCGACGAGCACGTTCGTCCCGTTTCGCATGACGTTGATCTGCGATCGCAGGTCGCCGTCGTCGGTGAGGACGCGGTCGCCGACGGCGGGTCGGTCCGCGGTCAGTTCGGAGAGCGCGTCGTCGACGGTGTCACCGGCCGATGCGTCGACGGTGACCTGTTTGTCCCCGGCGCGTTCGGCGAGGTCTGCGAACAGTTTCCACTCCGTTGGCATAGGTGGCGATATCGGTGCCGAAGGCAAGTAGCTACCGCTCCGAGGTGTGCAGTAGCGCTGCCCTGTTGATCGAGGTGTTCTGTTGGTCGAGGTGTTCTCTTGCGTAACGGTTGCCCGACGGACCGTGACGGACGGAGACGCTTAACTACACCCAGGCTGGAACGGTGTGTATAGAATGGTCGGCGAACGGGTGACCGAACGGTTGCCGGAGAACTGGCGCTGGATCGTGACGACGCGCGCAGCCGTTGGCCTTGCATTGCTCGTCGCACTGCTGTCGGTTGCGACCGGTATCCTCAGAATTGACCAGGCGGCCGCCGACTTCGGCCCGCTCGCGCCACACGTTCCCGTCGCCGTGCAGAACGCGGTCGGCTTCACCGGAGCACTCACTGGCTTTCTCATGCTTGGGAGCGTACTTGCACTCAGACGCGGACTGCGGGCCGGCTGGTGGGCAACACTGCTCCTCTTGCCACTGACGGCTGTGCAGGGGCTCCTCCAGGCGAGTTCGTACTCGCTTCCGCTCGTCGTGCTCTCGGTCGTCTCAATGCCGACGCTGTTGTTGACGCGTCGGCGGTTCGACCGCTCGCTCTCGCTGACGACGACACAACTTGCTGCGGGCGGCGCGCTCGTCGGCGTGCAGGCCTACGGCACCTTTGGCGCGTACGCGCTTCGCGAGGACTTCGACGGCATCGAACACCTGCTCGACGCCTTCTACTTCACCCTGATCACGTCGAGCACCGTCGGCTACGGCGACATCGGCCCGACAACCGAAATCGCACAGCTGTTTACCATGTCCGTCGTCGTCCTCGGCGTCGCCAGCTTCGGTATCGCCATCGGGGCGCTCGTCGGCCCCGCAATCCAGGCCCGAATCTCAAAGACACTCGGAATTATGACCGATTCAGAACTCGAACTCCTCGAGAACCACGTACTCGTCCTCGGCTACGGGGACCTGACCGAACCGATCGTCACCGAACTCGCCGACGCCGACGAGCAGTTCCTCGTCGTCACCAGAGATGAAACGGCTGCGAGCGAGCTGTCAGAGCGTGATATCCGGGTTCTCTCCGGAAACCCGAGCGACGAGGGGCCACTCGAACGGGCGAAGATCAAGAGCGCACGCACCGTGCTCGTCGCGACGAACAACGACGCCGAGGACGCGCTGGCGGTTCTCACCGCCCGCGAACTCCGCCCGGACGTTCGCATCGTCACTGCCGCGACCGACCGCGAGAACACGGCGAAACTCGAGCGCGCCGGCGCCGACGACGTCATCAGCCTCGCCGAACTCGGCGGCCACCTGCTCGTCCGGTCGGCGCTCGGATCCGACGAGTCGCCTGTGGTTTCGCGGCTACTCGAGTCCGAGTAGCTCCAATAACTGCGTGCTGACGTGCTGACCCGGTGGGTCGCCGTTCCATACCTCTCTTTCTTTCAGACTCATTCGAAAATATATTGTCACTATAGCGGCGAGCACCAGTATGGTCCCCATCGAAGTCTCCGGGTTGCGAAAGGCGTATCCAGGCGGCGTCCTCGCCGTCGACGACCTCTCCTTTAGCGTCGACGAGGGCGAGATATTCGGCTTTCTCGGCCCGAACGGAGCCGGGAAGTCGACGACGATCAACATCCTCCTCGGCTACGTTTCGCCGACCGCCGGCAGCGCAACGGTGCTCGGCCAGGACGTTAGCGGCGAGTTCGCGCCGACCCGCGAACGAATCGGCGTCCTCCCCGACGGCTACAGCCTCTACGACAGACTAACCGCTCGCGAGCATCTCGAGTGGGTCATCCGAACGAAAGACGCAGCCGACGATCCCGACGCTATCCTCGAACGGGTCGGCATCGTCGATGCAGCAGACCGCCGTGCCGGCGGCTTCTCGAAGGGCATGTGCCAGCGACTCGCCTTCGGGATGGCGCTCGTCGGCGACCCGGACCTCCTCGTACTCGACGAGCCGTCGTCCGGTCTCGATCCGACCGGCGTTCAAGAACTGCGGGCGACGATTCAGGACCTCGCCGCCGACGGGACGACCGTCTTCTTCTCGAGTCACGTCCTCTCCGAGGTCGAAGCCGTCTGCGACCGCGTCGCCATCATGTCCGGGGGACGGCTGGTCGCGCTCGACGACATCGAGACGCTCCGCGACGACCTGGAGCAATCGTCTCGAATTCGGCTGGCACTCGAGTCAGTGCCGGAGTCGATCACCGCTGAACTGTCCCAACTACCTGTCGTCGAGGCGGTTGTACTCGAGGGGGCGGAACTCCGTGTCGACTGCCACGATGCAGCTGCGAAGGTGGACGTGGTCAGGCACGTCGACGAGCGGGCGACGGTCGCGGATATCGTCTCTGAGCCGGCCTCGATGGAGGAGTTGTTCAATCAGTATACGGGAGATGTGCCTGTCGGGGGCGGTAGTGGTGGTGGCGGCGGTGGGAGTGGTGGAAGTGATGAGAGTGGTCGCTGTGGGAGTAGTGACGCTACTGACGACGACGGAACTGCCGATGGTCGTCAGTCGTCCACGGAGGTGTCCGTATGAGTGCGCTCGACGTTGCTCGGAAGGACTTTCTGGACGCCCGTCGGTCGAAAATCGTCTGGCTTGCCGTTACCATCTACGCTGGTTTTGTCGGATTCTTCATGTTCATACAGAGAAGCCAGGTACGGTTTCACGACACTGCCCGCGAGGGTGTCGTTTCGGTTCTGGCCGGCGTCGCTACGATTGGCTCGCTCCTGATTCCCGTCGTCGCGCTGGTCGTGGCCTACCTCGCCATCGCCGGCGAGCGAGAGACCGGCAGTATCGCGTTCCTGCTCGGGCTGCCGAACACGCGCCGGGATGTCGTCGTGGGCAAGTTCGTGAGCCGAAGTGCGGTGATGGTACTGGGTGTTATTTTCGCCTCGCTCGTCGTCGCTGCCTCACTGCTCGCGCTGTATCCGGTCTTTCCGGTCGGAACGTATCTCGTCGCGATGGGAGTGATGGCACTCTACGCTGTCATCTACGTCGCCATCGCGATCGGTATCTCTGCGTCGGTCGCCAGTAAGGCCCGTGCAGCGGCCGCCGGCTTTGGTGTGTACGTCACACTCAACGTGTTCACACTGTTCGTCTCGGCTGGGTATCTGGTACGGCGGCTCCACGTAGACGTATTCGGCTTCGCCGAAGCGCCCATGCTGTACCGTTTTGTCTCGCAACTCCTCCCCAGCGAAGCGCTCTTTCAGATTACACGAACGATTGACGTTGACATCGCGGCGGGTAGTCTCCCGCCAGCCGACGCGCCGTTCTACGTCCAGCCGGAGTTTGCACCCGTGGTTCTCTGTGCGTGGATCGTCGCACCGCTCGCCGTTGGATACATGCGATTCAAATCCGCAGATTTGAGCTAATTCCCTCGGCACTGTTCGCCCTTCTCGTTCTCCGTTTCGTTGCCTCCCTTCACTCCGTCTCCGCCGTCGGCGCACCCGACAGAATCTCGACCCCACTCGAGGCCCCGATTCGCTCGGCCCCGGCCTCGACCATGGCCATCGCCTCGTCGTAGCTGCCGACGCCGCCGCTTGCCTTGACTGGCAGGTACTCGCTCATCAGTTGGACGTCCTCGATCGTCGCCCCACCGCTCACGGTTTCACCGTTCGCTCGTTGATCCTCCGGATCAACGCTCGCGAATCCGGTCGAGGTTTTCACCATCGCCGCGTCTGCAGCCACGGCGGCCTCGCAGGCTCGGTGTTTCTCCTCCTCGGTGAGGAGTGCGGTTTCGATGATGACCTTGACCGGAATCGGAACCGCGGCGACGAGTTCGGCCAGTTCGGCCCGGACCACGTCGTCCTCGCCGGCTTTCAGCCGACCGACGTTGATGACGACGTCGAGTTCGTCCGCGCCGGCTTTCCAGGCGTCGACGCCCTCGCGGCGCTTGATCTCGTGGGTCTGCTGGCCGTGTGGGAAGCCGATGACCGTCGCAATGGTCACGTCCTCGTGGGCTGCAGCGGCGTCCTCGACCGCGTAGGGCGGAATACAGGCGTTCATGCCGTGTTCGGCTGCCTCCTCCAGGACGGCGGCTACGTCGGCGGTCGTCGTCTCGGGACCGAGGACGGTGTGATCGATCAGCGGCGCGAGTTCGTCGCGATCCAGTTCGGGAGCCATAGCGGACCGACTCGTCGAACGATCAAAAACCCGCCCGATTACTTTTGGCCGGTGGCGTGTAACGGTATGACATGGACTCGGACCCGGACCCCGACCCCAACCACCCCGTCGTCGACCCGGCCGTCACAAGTACGGCCGACGACATCGCAGCGATGCGGATTCGCGGCGCTGCAACGATCGCAGACGCTGCCGCGGCGGCGCTCGCGACGCAGGCCGAACGTTCTGAGGCACCCGACTCGGCGGCCTTCGAGCGCGACCTCCGCGCCGGCGCACGCGAACTCTACGAGACCCGTCCGACCGCCGTCAGCCTGCCGAACGCCCTCCGATACGTCCTCCGCGGGATGGAGGGCGAGACCGTCGCTGCCCTCCGCGCGTCGACCATCGAGCGCGCCGACACGTTTCGCACGGAACTCGAGCAGGCCCAGTCCACACTCGGCGAAATCGGCGCGAACCGACTCCGCGACGGCGACGTCGTGCTGACCCACTGCCACTCGACGGATGCCCTGGCGTGTATCGAGGCTGCACTCGAGTCCGGCAAACAGATCGAAGCGATAGTCAAGGAGACACGTCCCAGAAAGCAGGGCCATATTACGGCGCGCCAGTTGCGCGAACTGGGTGTTCCGGTGACGCTGATCGTGGACAACGCGGCGCGGCGATATCTGGATGAGGCGGATCACGTGCTGGTCGGAGCCGACAGCATCGCGGCGGACGGGAGCGTGATCAACAAGATCGGAACGAGCGGGCTGGCGGTGAACGCACGCGAACGCGGTGTACCGGTGATGGTGGCGGCTCAGACGATCAAGTTGCATCCGGACACGATGACGGGGCATACGGTTGCGATCGAGATGCGCGACGAGCGAGAGGTGCTTTCGGCGGCGGATCGAGCGGAGATCGAGCCCTCCACTGAGATGCCCCGATCGGCTGCCGGAAACGGGACCGACGACGAAGCCAGTAGCGAGAACGAGAACCGGCTAACCGTCGAAAACCCCGCGTTCGACGTGACGCCGCCGCGATACATCGACGCCATCGTCACCGAACGCGGGCAGTTCCCACCCGAGAGTATCGTCACGCTGATGCGCGAGTTGTTCGGCGAGACGACGGCAGAACCCTGGGAGGAGTAGGTCCTGGCCGTCAGACGAATCGACACTGATCGGAAAGTGTTAGTTACTGGTGTCGACAGTAGGGGGTATGGTATTGCCTGAGGGTTTCGTCCTCCCGGCGTGGTACCTTCTCGTGCCACTTCTCGCCGTGCTCGGGGGTGTCGTTGCGCTGCTGTGGACGTTGGGGCCGCCAGTCACCGATCGGACGGTGCTTGCGTTCGCGCCGTGGATGCTGTTCGGGTCGACGTTGCACGTTCTCCACCGGACTGAGGCGTATCCCGACTCGATAGAAGTACTGTTCGCCGCGCCGAGTGTCTACCTGGTAACGGCGACGGTTGCAGGACTCGTCTGGGTGCTGTCGATTTTTCTCTACAGCGGCGGCCTGCAGCCGACGATCGAGCGGCCGCTCGGAACGGTCGGCACCGGATTCTTCGCCGTCTTCACGATGTTTCTGCTGTTCGAAAGCGTCGAACTCGGTACGTTCGAGCCGTTCTGGCCCGTGATTGCCGTCGTGATCTCCGGCGTCGTCACCGCGCTGGCCTGGCTCGTCCTCGGTCTCTGGTTCACTGACGTCGCAGCCGTCACGGGGGCGACGGGCGTGCTCGTCGTCTTCGGCCACGCGCTCGACGGCGTCTCGACCGCGATCGGTTACGACATTCTCGGTGCCGGCGAGGAAGTCCCGCTTTCGGAACTCATCCTCGACGCCGGCCACGCGCTGCCAACGGCCGAGTACATCGGCGGTGGCTGGCTGTTCATCGTCGTCAAAGTCGCGCTTGCGATGGTCGTTCTTGGTCTCTTCCGCGAGTACGTCGAGGAGGCACCGCGACAGGCGCGACTCGTGCTCGCGTTCATCGCCGCCGTCGGCCTCGGCCCGGGCGTACACAACGTGCTCCTGTTCGCAGTTGCCTAGACTTTTCTCATCCGCGGTCGTCGTTCCGATGAATGGTCAGGGTGCTCACTGCCGGTCACGTCAACTGGGACGTGACCCTTCGTGTCGATCGGCTTCCTGAAGCCGACTGTGAGTCCGCAATCCGCTCACAACACCGCTCCGGCGGGGGCAGCGCCGCGAACGTCGCCGCCGCACTCGCAAACCTTTCCCTCGAGACCGGGCTCATCGGCAGCGTCGGTGACGACGACAACGGCCTGCTCGCCAGTCGGGAACTCGAGTCCGCCGGGGTCTCACTCGACGGGCTCCGGGTCGTCGAGGGCGCGGACACCGCGGTCAAGTATCTGCTCGTCGACGACGAGGGCGAGGTCGCCGTCCTCGGGAACGATGGCGTCAACGAGGCCGTCACGCCCGCGGATCTCGACCGTGATCGGATTCGCAGCGCGGATCACGTCCACCTCACGAGTCAGCGACCCGAGACTGCCGGTGCAATCGCCCAGACGGCGAACGAAGCCGGCGTCAGCGTCAGCTTCGATCCAGGACGGCGACTCTGCGACCGCGACTACACCGACGCGCTCGCCGTCGCCGATATCGTCTTCGCGAACGATCAGGAGATCGCCAGCCTTCTCGAGGACGAGTACGTCGGCTCGGTGTTCGACGACCGGATCGTCGCCGTCAAGTACGGCGGCGACGGCGCGGAGGTCCACACGCCCGACGGCTCCTACGTCCACCCCGGATTCGACGTCGACACCGTCGACACGGCCGGCGCTGGTGACGCCTTCGCCGCAGGCTTCATCGCGACGCTGCTCGAGCAGTGTGCGGGCACGTCCCTCGGGTCCGAGGACGGAGCGGGTCAGTCGGAACCGTCAGCGCCCCCGGTATCGTCAATTTCGAGTGTCGATATCGAGCGGGCACTCGAGTTCGCAAACGCCTGCGGTGCGTTGACGGCGAGTGAAGAAGGGGCCCGTAGCGCGCCGTCGCTGTCGCGGGTGACGGACTTTCTCAGTACGAGATTCTGATCGCAAAATACGTCATACAAACGTCTGACGCCGATTACGGTGCCGTCGTGCGGTTCTCACCCCATGTTGTCTGACGGTAGCTATATGGGCGGCGCCGTTGGCCACCTGAATAGATAGTCACGGAGACGTGACGGAGAGACATGACAGATTACAGGCCACGCAACTCCCACGGATGCGAATTCGGTCGGCGCGTCCGGTACGACCGCACAGCATCGGAACCGCCGAGTATCGCCGTTGCAACGGCGCTGGCGCAGTACCGGGACGAGGACGTGACGGAGGCGAGTACCCGACTGTACGACTACGTCGACCCGGAAGCCCTCGATTCCCTCTTCGAGGCGACGAATATGGGACGCGAGCGGACCGTCGAGCAGGTGACGTTCCACGTCGGCGATGCCGTCGTTACGGTGCATCCCGACGAAGTACTCGTCGCCTCGAACTGACGGTCGTCGTCCGTCGTCCACAATCAACTCGGAAGCGTTCCGATCGCTTGCCGCCCGCAGCCGACTCGAATCTCATCTGATCGCTCGCCGCCCGCAATCGGCTCGAACTACCGCTGGTCGCTCGCATTTACGGCTCGCAGACGCCACATTCTCGAACCTTTTTTCTCGTCACCCGCGGAAGGCGACGGTATGGCAACGCAACCGCATCTGCTGGTCGACGAGGGAGACCTGACCGATATCGCACTGCTTCCGGGCGATCCGGGCCGTGTCGACCGCATCGCAGACCACTGTGACGAGGCCGAAACCGTCGCACAGAATCGTGAGTACAAGGTCGTCAACGCCACCTACGAGGGCCGAGAGCTGACGATCTGTTCGACCGGGATCGGCTGCCCGTCGGCGGCAATCGCGATCGAAGAGCTCGCGAACGTCGGCGTCGAGACGTTCGTCCGCGTCGGCACGACCGGTGCGCTCCAGTCCGGTATCGAAATCGGCGACATGGTCGTCGCCAGCGGCGCGGCGAAGAACGAAGGCACGTCGAAGCGCTACGAGGACGTCGAGTACCCGGCTGTCCCGTCGTACGACGTGCTCTCATCGCTCGTCGACGCCGCCGAAGCGAACGACGAGGACATCCACGTCGGTCCGATCGCCTCCGACGACGCCTACTACGCCGAAACCGACGAGGCAGTCGACGACTGGGAGGACGCCGGCCTGCTCTGCGTCGAGATGGAAGCCGCCGCAATCTTCACGCTCGCCCGCCGCAAGGGCCTTCGCGCTGGCGCAATCTGTACCGTCGACGGCAACCTCGTCGAAGGCACCCAGAAGGGAACCGACACTGAGGACGACGAACTGCCGGAGAAGGCAAAGAACAACGTCGCCCGCGCGATCGATATCGCACTCGAGTCGGCCACCGAACTGTAGCCGGTCGTCACGACGATTGTTTGGCGTTACTGTGCCGCGACCAGTTCAGTCGCGAGCGCCGTCGTCCGATCAGTGAGTCGCTCGGTCGTCGCGGACGCTTCCCGAAGCGTCTCGTTCATCGCCGAAAAGAGTCGCTCGAAGTCGACGGTCGTCGAATCGGCCGCCGACTGCTGCCACTCGCTCGTCTCCGCACTCGTCCGTCCACAGGTCGGACACGCCGTCGGTGTCACCGGAATCTCGTGCTCGGATAGACCACCGAAACAGCCGTGACACCGGCCCAGCCCCGCGGTTACCTGCTCGGCGAGCGAGACGAGTTTTCGAAGCGTTTCCTGTAACTCCGTTGCCGTCTCGAGAAACGCCGCGAGCGCGGGCGTCGGAGTACTGGGTCCGGTGTCGCCGGTTGCCGCTGGCGCATCGTACTCGAGTTCGTCCAGTCGCGCGAGTCGCTGGTCGACGCTGGCGATGGCGAGCAGGAGGGAGCGCCGGGTTGCGACGAACTCCTGTGCGGTTTCGGCGAGTGCGGTGGTCGGGTTCGACTGGTCGTTCTCGGTGTCTTCGGTGCCGTCGGTGTCTGTGCCGTCCTCGCCGTCTTTGGCATCTTCGCTGCCTCCGCTGTCAGTCTCGCTACTATCGTCGGCGTTGGAACCCGGTTCAGTCTCGCTGTTCGCTGCACCGGCGTCTGCGATCTTCGCCGGGAGCGTCGTCGTGAGTGAGGCAAACGAGGCGACGTCGGAGACGGTTTCTCCCTGTTGCTGGGTCGTCTCGCGGACGAGGGCGAACAGTTGCTCGCTCGTCGTCGTGGCTCCTGTGTCGGCGTCGGTCGGTACGTCGGTTTCTTGGAGTTGTTCGGCCCCCTCTAGTTCCTCGGTTATGGTCGCCTCTCCACCGTCGAGTATCGCTGCACACGAGTCGCAGACGGTCGCGAACGTGCTGCTATGTCCCGACTCGGCGGTTGCGTTGTCGTCGGTTCCGGTTCCCGCTGCTGCCACGTCGTTGACTGAAAGTACCCGCAGCGACGTGTCCTCGCCCGCTTGTCCACAGTGCTGACAGGTGTACTCGTCTCGGTCGAATACGACGGTCCGGTTCTGGTCCTGGTCCTGGTCCTGGTTCTGGATCTGATTTGCATCAACGCGGCGCTCGCGGGAAGTCACGAGCGAGCGAAGACAGCGCGCCGACAAAAACGCTCCGGCCTCTCCACGCTCGGGGTCCGGGTTCGGCGGCGATTTCCCGAACCCGGCACATCGCCGGCAACCGTTACGTCGATTACCGTCGTAGGACGTCTATGGACTCCGACGAGACACCTGCAGAGGCGTCCGACTCCGACCTCGGCCCCGACTCCGACTCGGACGACGCCAGCCCGGACGAGGTAGAGATCGAACACGAACACACCGTCGACCGCGACGCACTCGTCGCTCTCTTTCACGACCTCGCCGTCGCGATCGACAACGAGCGGCCGCTCCACCTCCTCGACGACGACCAGGCCGTCTCCGTGACGATCCCCTCGCGCGTCGACCTCGAAATCGAAATCGAACGCGAGTACGAGTCGGTTGCTGAAGATCAAGATCAAGATGAAGACGAAGATGGGGATGAAGATGAGGACGAGGACGCCAACACAGACACCGACACACCCACCGAAGCCGACGACACCGACAGCCGCCACACTGTCACCAACGAACTCGAGATCGAACTCGAGTGGGACGAGTCAGTCGACGACGTGAGTGTGCGGGTTGAATCACTGGAGACAGAAGAGGAGACAGAAGACGGGAAGGGAGAAGCAACTGAGCAGGAGCGAGAATCGGAATCGGAACCGGAACCGGCATCGGAGCCGGTCGTTCTCTCCCCGACTGCGGCTGCCGACTCACCCGACGACAGCGCGGCGACTGACGAGACTGGTTCAGAGTCGACAGCCGAACGCAGTCGAACGAGTCGCTTCGAAGTGTATCAGGATCGCGCCGACGAGTGGCGGTGGCGACTGGTGCACTGGAACGGAAATATCATCGCCGACAGCGGCGAGGGGTATACCTCTCGGGCGAACGCCGAGCGCGCGGTTCGTGGGGTTCGGCGGGCAGTTCCAACTGCGACGCTTGTCGAGACTGCCGAGTGAGCGGACGGGTCGAGACGGAAGTGACAAAACACGGAGAAAATGAAACGAACGGAAAAGGCCACGAAAGGACGGAATCGAACGGCCCAGAACGGAATCTGGTGGGGACGACCGACGAACCGTTACCCTGCCGGAGAGACGCTATTCGGTTGGTTCCCAGTGTATCGATGCCGGCAGACCAGATAGGTAACGGCGACGAGCCAGACCGCACCGATAAACGTGAAGATGGCGTAGCCGGGTGGGTACGAGACGCCCTGGGAGTATGCGACGGCGTAAACGACCGTGGCCGGCCCGGCCGCGCCAAGGACGTGCAGACGCCAGTCGGCCCATATAGCGGTTCTCGCCGTACCGAGCGTTCCGATATCCTTTGCGAGTGCGAGCAGGGTTCCCACCGATCCGAACGCCATCGCGAACATCGCGAGTACGACGACGGCGACTCCCGGTCCGGCTTCGGGGTTCACGACCAGCGTGTAGACGAGGGCCGGCGGGACGATCACACCGTAGGCAGCGACGAACAGCCACCCGCGTGAGCGCTGGACCGTGTGGCCGGAGTCGGTCTCCGTCGTCGACGCTGCCGCGTCGGCGTCCGACTGGTTTCCTCTCGGACCCGGTGCACCACCGTTCGCGAACCACTCGCCGAAAACCGCCGCAACTACTGTCAACACGACCGTCAGTCCGACACCGAGCAGTCCCAGAATCGGTGTGAGGACCGACGCAACGATTGCGATCTCGACCGACTCCGTGAGTATCGTCGTGTACGTCGTCCCGAGGTAGACAACCAGCACACCGACCGAACTCACGAGTCCGGTTCGAACGCCCGCCCGACGAGTTGGCGTTGGCCGGTCACTGTAGTAGTAGCCGACGACGAACCCGGACAGGAGGATCGGCGCTCCCGAAATCGATCCTCCGGCGGCCGTGGTCGGATCGTTCACCGTCCCCCAGGAGAGGCCGATGAGAAACGGAATCGCGAGCAACCCGACGAGCGTTGCCACTCGCAGTTGCTCGTCCGTGAGCCACTCGAGTACGCGCTGGTGAGGACCAGGACTCATTGGATTGGTGTCAGGTACTGAAGCGAGCGTCTTGTAGATGTCGCTGTTGATTGTGGGCCTGTCGTGGCTGTTCCGTGACCATGCTGTGGCGTGGCAGTACCATCGCCTATAGTAGCCACTGGAAGTCAGTGCACACCTGATCGCCGGACTGATCGGCGATCAGTGTGTAAACCGTTTCAGTTGTTACTATAGCACGAGTTACGACACGCTACGCGCTGCTCGCAGACCGATGCCGGGCCCGGTTTTATCCCGTCGCTCGTGGTCTGCACGTCCGTGAACATCAGCAAGGGCTATCTCCTGACGCTCGTGCTCATCTTCGCGTACCTCTCCTGGCAGTTGGTCGTCCCCTTCCTGCAGTACGTCCTGCTCGCGGTCCTCCTCGCGTTCCTCCTGTTTCCGCTCCAGCAACGGCTCGAATCGTACATTTCGCCGATGCTCTCCGCACTGGCGCTCGTTCTTCTCGCCATCGTCGGCTTCATCGTCCCGTTTCTCCTCGTCGCCGCCGTCATCGCGGACGACGCGGCGAACTTGCTGCAATCGCTCGACGCGGACACGCTGCAGGTGAGCGAACTCGAGTCCACCATCGAAGAGCAGACCGGGATGGAAGTGGACCTGCTCGCGACGGCCGCCGACTCCGCACAGGAGGTCGGCACCATGGTCCTCGAGCAGGCGACCGCCTGGTTCAGCGCGCTCACACACGCCCTCATCGGGCTCGGACTGGCCCTGTTCTTGCTCTACTACCTGCTCAAGAACGGCGACGACCTACTCGAGTGGATCCGCGAAATGACGCCGCTACCGATGGACGTGCAGGACGATCTCTACGGCGAGTTGAACGACGTGATGTGGGCGGTTCTCGTCGGCCACGTCTTGATCGCGATTATCGAGGGTGTGATTGCGGGGCTCGCCCTGTTCGTCGTGGGAATTCCGAACGCCGCGTTCTGGACGTTCATCATGGTGATTCTCTCGCTGGTGCCGTTGATCGGCGCGCCGCTGGTCTGGATCCCCGCCTCGATCTACCTCGTGGTGATCGGCGAGCCGCTGCTCGCGGCCGGGTTGGCGATCTACAGCGCGATCGTCGTCGGTGTCGCAGACGACTATCTGCGCCCGGTCGTCGTCGACCGCTACGCCGAGATTAGCCCGGCGGTGATCATTCTCGGCGTCCTTGGCGGTATCTACGCCTTTGGCATCATGGGACTGTTCTTCGGGCCGGTCGTCGTCGGTGCGCTGATCACCGTCCTCGAAGTGCTGGACGAGGATTACGACCGGCTCGAGGAAGAGCACGGGATGACGTGACGCCGTGATTGTAGACCGTGACTGGAGACGCCGTGAGTGTGTCTGTCTCCACCCGACCCAGCAGACGTGTCGGGAGGTATAAGTTTCCGGGCGCACCGATGCTCGGTATGACGCAGTCAGTCCCCGACGCCGCGACGACGGCCGACGCCGTTGTCGAGGAGATCCTCTCCGCCGTTGTCGCCGACCGCGCCGTGCTCGAAGACGTCGTCGCTGGTATCCTCGCCCGCGGCCACGTGCTCTTGGAAGACGTTCCGGGTACCGGAAAGACCCTCACCGCCCGTTCGTTCGCAACGGCACTCGGACTCGAGTTCTCCCGGATTCAGTTCACCCCGGATCTCATGCCAGCGGACGTCACCGGCTCGTACGTCTTCGAGGAGGAGACCGCGGATTTTCACTTCACACCGGGACCGATCTTTGCGAACGTGGTTCTCGCCGACGAAATCAATCGTGCGCCGCCGAAGACGCAGTCGGCGTTGCTCGAGGCGATGGAGGAAGGACAGGTGACGGTCGACGGCGAGACCCACGAGTTGCCGGACCCCTTCATCGTCATCGCGACGCAGAATCCCGTCGAGCAGGAGGGGACCTTCGAACTGCCGGAGGCCCAGCGCGACCGATTCATGATCAAGACCTCGCTCGGCTATCCCGACGCCAACGGGACGCGAGAACTGATCGACCGCCGTGCCGACCGTGACCGGCCGGATCCAACCGTCGAGTCGGTCGTCGACCGCGAGACCGTCCGCTCGCTCCAGCAGGTGCCCGAAACCGTCACCGTCGAGGGACCGCTCCGAGAGTACATCGGCAGCCTCTGTCGTGCGACGCGCACTGACGGGCGTGTCGACGTTGGTGTCTCTCCACGCGGCGTCCAGCGACTGTTCGAAGTGGGCCGCGCTCGCGCCGTGCTCGCCGGCCGCGAGTACGTCGTTCCCGACGACGTCAAGCGCATCGCCGGTCCCTCGTTGGCCCATCGACTCGTTCTCGATCCGGAGGCGAGCATGCAGGGCTTGAGCCGTCGTGCCGTCATCGACAGCGTCCTCGATACCGTCGAAGTTCCGGCCATGAAGGCGGACGCTGCTACGGAGACAGCGGTAGAATCGGGCGCAGAATCTCCCTCAACGCAGTAGGACGCGAGCGCCGACGACGAGCACACCGAAGCCGACGACGACGCCGATCGTCGCTGGCACGGACAGCGTTGGCCGGAACACCGTCGCGAGCCAGAAGCCACAGACGGCGGCGACGACGCCACCGCTCGCGACAGCGCCGCTCCAGCCGATTCGGACGAGTTGCGGCGTCGATAACGCACCGGCGGCTCCGATCTCTCGTGTGAGACTCCGGCCGTGGCGGCCCAGATCGTAACACATCAGCGCTGCAGCGATTACGACGAACGTCGGCAGTCCGGCCCAGACCGCAGCTAGTCCGGTCCCCGCTAGCTCCCGTTCGGCGAGCACGCCGAGAATGAGGCCGCTCGTCGCGAGCGTCGTGGCGACGATGTACGGCGACTTCGACAGCGCCCCGTTACCCAGCGCACCCACGTGCCAGACGACGACGCTTCCGATCGCCAACACGATCATCGTAACGGCGAACAACGCGCCGACCGTCTCGACTGCCGCCGATCCCCGCTGCATCCCAACCCCACCTGCGAGCAGAACGGTCAGTGTCGTGCCGATCGCGGTACCCACCACGATCGGAACGATCGCAGATGTCTCGCTCGCACCGTTCGTCCGGTTCCAAAACCGACGGACAACGCTGCCGAGTGCCGCGATGAACACGCTCGCGACCGTGAGCCCGAGGAAGACCCCGCGAACGAGGTCGCTGGCGAGTACCACCTCGACCAGCCAGTCGACTGGCGGCAGATACCAGCCGAGGACGATCAGCGCCGTCCCACCCACGAGCGTCGCGACTAGCAGCACGCCGATCGAACGCGCGATCCCGTATCGTATCACTTTCGCCTGGTCGCGCCGCCGTGCGGTTGTGAACATCGCGTCCGGAAGCGCCGCGACGGCGGCGACGCCCGCCAGCGCTGTCACGACGAGTGCGCTGAACAGCCCTCCCACTCCGTCGCCGGTTCGCCAGAGCAGGAACTCGAGTACAGCCTGCAGGCTCCCGAACTCCCGGACCGCAAAGCTGGCGAGTGCAGTGATGGCGGTGAGCACTGCGGCGAGGACCATCGCGACTGCAGCACGGTCTCGGGCAACGGCTGCGGACGATCCGAAGAGTGTTCCGCCGACGCCAGCCCCGAGGAGGACACCAATGACGGTGAGCGCGACGACAGCCCGCGTGGCCGGCTGGATGACGACTGCAGTGGTTACCAGCGTGAGCGCGGGCAACAGCGCTGCCGCGAGTGTAATCTGTCGGTGTGACCGTCCGAATCGGATCACCGTCGCGCTGAGTGCCAGTCCGCAGAGGACGGCGACGGCGACCGCGGGTACGACACTCGCCAGCGCGACCGTCGCCCCACCGGCGACGACCGCAATCGCGCGTGCGGTCGTCTGCGGGAGGCGCGTCCGCTCGTTCATCGGGACTGCACCTCCGTGAGTGCCTCCTGCAGAACGAGTCCGATCGGTCGCTCTAAGTCCCAGTCGATGACGCGAGCGCCGTTCGCCCGCGCCTTGGCGAGTCTGGCATCGCGATCGAGCGCCTCGAGACGGGCACCAGTGTCGCGGTTCGTCCCAGGTGAGTCACCAGCCTTGCTGTCCGCGGTTTCACTCCGTGTCCCTCGTGTCCTTCGCGTGCTCCCCACCACGTTGGGGCTCACAACTCGCACTTCATACCCCATCGTCCGCAGCCGCTTGACGACTGCAAGTGCGTCGTCGTCGACGAACGACGAGAAGAACACCACCTGCGCCTCACCGGGGAGCACCCGCGGCAAGCACTCGACCGGCGACCCGAACAGCGACTGTAGCCAGTCGCTCTCGCTCGTTTTTTGCGTTCGGACGTGCTGGAGATGCTCCGTAATCTGTCGGCGCGTCTCCGTTCCGCTCCCGGGCGAGACGCCGAACACTCGCCGAACGTGCAGCGTCACGAGGCCGGTGGGATAGCCCGCATCGAGCAGCGACTCGCTTGCTCGCTCTGCTGCGCTTGCCGATAACGCTGTCGCAGAGAGCGTCCGCACGGCCGCCGCGCGTCGCTGACTCGTCCGATCGTCGACGATACAGACGACCCGCGTTGACCGTTCCGCTCGGTACTCGACCGTCGCCAACTCCCGCGTCCGGCCGTACCGTCGCCAGTCGATCGACCGCGCCGGATCGCCCGCGGCGTACTCCCGAATCGAGTGGAACTCGATCCCACTCCCGCTCTCGGTCGTCGGTACGTCACCCGCGTACTCGTCGATCCCGCTCGTCACCGGCACGTCCTCGACCGTCGGCCAGCACCGCACTCGTGTGCCACCGGTAACCGACTCCGTTCGAGTCTCTGTGACCGTCCCCGTCAGGTCACGCGTCCGGACCGCTGCAGCGCCGAACTCGTGTTCGCCCCTGCGTAGCTCGACGTCGTACTTGAGTGTCGCCGTCGCGCCGGGCTCGAGTGTCGTCGCCAGCCGCGGCGTACCGTCGACGACGGGGAGGGCGTCGGGCACGCTGTCGACGACTCGGAGGTCGACGAGCGCTGTGTCGCTGGCGTTTTCGACGGTGGTTCGGACGGTGACGGTGTCGCCGGGACCGCCGGTGAGGGTCGTGTTCGTGTCGGCAGCGTCGCTCTCGGTGGCGACAGCGACGCCGCCGTCGGTACCGACCTGCGGCGCTGCGTGGCGCTCGCTCACTGCTTCGTAACCGACTCCGTTCGAGTCTGGTGCCGGTCGATCCGTCCCCGTCGGTGAGTCACCGCCGGCGTCGACACTGGTTGCCGTCTGGAACGTCCGATGCACCCGAACCGCGGACTCCTGTCGCGTCCGAAACACCGCCGCCGCAACGTAGCAAAGCGGAATCGTCGCCGCCGCGACGAGGATTTGCGCGCCCACGAGTAACCCCGTCCCCGCGAGTACGAGCGAGGCGAACAGCGCCCACTCACCCCGGTCGACCCGATGTCCTCGATCAGATTTGTGCTCGCTCCGTCCGCGTTCGCCGCTTCGCTCGCTCATCGGCTCACCTCCTCGGACGCGAGTTCGTCCGCCGTCGTGATCGCGGTCGCCGACCCGGACCGCTCGCTCGTCACAGCGCCGTTGTCGTACTCGACGGCTGTGATCGCCGATATCGTCCGATCGACTCGCTGGTAGTAGGCATCACCGGGGTCGACCGCATTTCGGACCTGCTCGGCGAGCGGAAGCGGTCGCTCAGTCGAAAGGAACGCCGCAGCGACCGGGTCGTCGGTCCACGTTCCATTTTCAACTCGTTCACGGGCCGTCTCGCGGTCGAGCCCGCGTCTCGTTCGCACGATCCGAATCGCGTTCTCGGTGAGTCGGGTTCGAATCTCGTAGGCCGAACTGGTGCCGTTGCAGCGATACTGGGCCATCGACGCGATTTCGAGGCTGTGCTCCGTGCTTCGGCCGACCGGTTCGAGGGGACCCGTCTCCCCCCGCTCGGGGGGCGGTCCGCGGTGGATCGGCTGGGGGGCGACGTAGCTCGTGTTCCACACCCACCAGAGCGTGAGCGCGAGTACACCCAGTCCGAACGCGGGAAACAACAGCGCGAGCGGATACAGAACCCCGACGAACTGCGAGCTGACTCCCGGCAGATACCCGCCGAATGTAATCACTGCAATCGTTCCCAGGCTGCCGACGCCGACGAGTCCGATCGCGAGCCAGTCCGTTTCGATCCCGCCCGCTCGCTCTCGCAGTCGCCGTACCGCACGCAGCGGACTCCGGCTCATTGGTTCGCCCCCTCCGATTCGTCGGCGTTGTCCGTCTCGTCGGCCTCCGTCGTGTCGGCGGACGCACCGGCACCAGCACCAGCACCGGCACCGGACGCGCCCGACGCAATGGTCTCGTCCGAATCCGACTCCACCACGTTCGCTGCCGCAGCGCGCGCACTCAGCACGCGATCCGCGGACGGCTCGCGATCACCGTACTCGAGTTCCCGGAAGACAGTCGCGAGTCGGCGCATGCTCACGCCGGGATACCCTCGGTCGAGTGCGTCGCGGGTGACCTCGCCTGGCGTCTGTGTTTCGCGGTCGTGCACTCCTACTCGGTCGAGGACGGTGTGCCAGATCGCGCGCACCTCGGAGCGAGGAGAGCGGGGCTCGAGTGGTACCTCGCTGTACAGGGAGCCGGTAGCGGCGGCTGACTCGGCGTCGGTGTGGTCGTCGGCAGTGCGATCGTCGTCGGTGTCGGTGTTGTTGTCGCGGCTGAGAATCGAGCCGAGGCGACGATTTCGCTCGGATGACCCGCCCCAGTCGAGCGACCAGACCGACGACAGTAGGCTGCCGACCGGCGGAGCGGACGGGAGCGACGGGACGAGACGTGGTAGTATGAGTCCGAGACGCGGACGCGAACGGAGCCGATTCAACGCGGACCCGATCCCTATCCTGGGCCAGGAGGGGTTTCGGAGGCCGTGAGAGAGCCTGCCAGCGACAGTTGCGAGATCGTCGAACACGCCGGCGAGGCCGACGAACAGAGCCGAAAGCTGCTGTCGGTTGTCCTTGTAGCCGGACGGCACGACGCGGACGTACGTCACGACCGCACCGAGAACGAAGCCGGGGACGATCACGACGAGGGTAGTCAGCCGGAGATAGAGGTCGTCGACGCTGGCTGTTGCGGTCTCTGCGCCGACCGTGCTGGTCACGGTCGCCTCGTCGTCGAACGGGAGGCGAACCCGTGCCGTCCCATCGGCACCGGTCGTCGCCGAGTCGCCCGAATCGACTGCGACGCTCGCATTGGGCACTCCGGTACCATCCGCCGAGACCTGAACCGGTGCCGGCATCCCGGGGAACAACAACGGCGAGGCGAACTCGACCGTCGGTTCCTGCACGTCGATCGTCCGCTCGCTGCTCACGGGGCCGCGTTCGACGCGCACCGTCGTCGGACCCGAAACATCCGGTAACGCCACGGTCGCCGTTCCGTTTTCGGCGGTCGTCCCGACCCGTTCGCCGTCGTGGTAGACCGTTCCGTTCGCGACCGGCGTCGTTCCGACAGCCGCCGCGATTTCGAGGTCTCGGTTCGGTGCCGCACCGGGCGCTGGTTCGATAGTTGCGTCCGTCTCGATGTCGACCGTTTTTGACTGGTTCGTTTCGACGACCTCGATCGTCATCTCCTCGGCGTATGGGACGGAAACGTCGACCTGACCGTTGTGGTCCGTCTCGCCGGCCTCCGTGCCGTCGACTTCGACCGTTCGATCGGTGATGTGGTCAGCATCACCGATCCGAACCGTGAGTTGACTTCCCGGTTCGGGCGCGCCGTCCAGTTCGATCGGCGCTGTGGGCCCATCGCCGTCTCTCTCATCGGACTCTGTGTCACCTCCCTCTGAGGTGTTGGTAACCATCTCTATCGGATCAGCGGACTCTGCGAGGGTGTCCCAGCTGCCCGTGGTCGTCACGTTCTCCTCGCTCCCCGGCGCATCGAGTCGGGGATCGGCTGCCGGGAGCGCGCTGGCGGCTGCGAGCAGGCAGACGAGACAGCCCGCGACGAACAGGAGTCGTCGGGCATCACTCACGCCTCTCCCACCCGCGTTCGTGTCCACTCCTCGTCGGCCGCGAGCGCGGCGAGCCGTTCGACACGTTCGTCGACCGGCGGATGTGTTCGTGTTTTACCCCCTGTCACATCGACCGACGACGGCGTCGCTCCGTCGAGCCACGCTCGAACTCGCTGTTCGCGATGGTCGTCGTCCGGCGCCGCCGAGAGTGGCGGCGGTGACGAACTCTCGCGGCCGTTCACGAGCTCCGAGGGAACGATACACAACGCACGGATTTTGCCCGTCCGGAGGTCCGTCGCGGGCGTCTCCGCCGCGTCCGTAAGGTCGATTAGCGCCGTCGCGAGGGCAAGCGGCTTGCCGGCGATTTCGGCTGCTGCAGCGTCGGCGGCGAACTCCCGGGTCTGGGAGAGCGTTCGCGTCGCCCAGTCGGCTACCCGCGGAAACAGCCAGAGAATCGGCGCGACGAACACCGACGTGAGCGCGACGAGCGGCAGGAACCACGTCAGCGCCGCCCGGTCTTGCTCCGAGAGGCTACCGGGATTCAACACCGCGCGCCGTGCAACCATCGAACTATGGTAGACCCGATCCGTAATCTCCAGAAACAACGTCGTGACCGTCATCAGCGTCACATCTCGGTTTGCGATGTGGCCGACCTCGTGTGCGAGGACGGACTCGAGTTCGGCTGCATCGAGACGGTCGATAAGTCCCGTCGTCACGACGATGGTTGCGTCGGTGAACCGGCCGATGGTGTAACAACTGGGGGTGTCGTCGTCGACGACGCGGAGCGTGGGTTCCGGGATGTCAGCGGTCATCGAGAGTCGGCGGACGATACGGTCCGCCGTGTGGTCGTCCGTCTCACCCGTCCCAGCCCCCCGGTCGCCGGTTTGTTGGCCGGCGTATGCGAGTACTCGCCGATAGCCGTAGTAGAGCTGGCCGGCGAGAAAGAGGCCGACGAGGAGGAGGGCAGTTGGCCACGAGACGGGAAACTGGAGTAGTGAGAGGGCGAGTCGGCCGTCGGAGAGGAGGACGAACGTGCCGCCGACGATCGCCGGGAGCAAGACGCCGTACGCCCACACGACTGCGAGGACGAAGAGGGCGTTCACCGCGACGAAGACGCCGAGGACGGCAGCGATCCGGAGGCGGAGGCGCATGGAGGGGATTTCCTGTAGGTTCGCAATGAATTACCAAAAATGTTGTGTGACGGTCATCTCCCGGCATGGAACCGGCGTGCACCGCGGCCGCGATCCGTCGGGCTTTTGGCCGCCCGGATCCGATACCGGTGTACGACGATGGCCCGGTATCACATCGAAACGTACGGCTGTACGTCCAATCGCGGGGAAAGTCGCGAGATCGAGCGACGGCTCCGCGATGCCGGCCACTACCGGGTCGACGGACCGGACGACGCCGACGTCGCCATTCTGAACACCTGCACCGTCGTCGAGAAGACCGAGCGCAACATGCTTCGCCGTGCCGAGGAGCTCTCTGCGGAGACGGCGGACCTCTTCATCACCGGCTGTATGGCCCTTGCGCAGGGCGAGGAGTTCGCCCAGGCCGACGTCGACGGTCAGGTGCTTCACTGGGACGAGGTCCCCGAGGCCGTCACCAACGGCGAGTGTCCGACGACGACCCCCGACGCCGAGCCGATTCTGGACGGCGTCGTCGGCATCCTCCCCATCGCTCGGGGCTGCATGTCCGACTGTTCGTACTGCATCACCAAGCGCGCGACCGGCAAGATCGACTCCCCCTCGATCGAGGAAAACGTCGAAAAGGCTCGCGCGCTCATCCACGCCGGCGCGAAGGAAATTCGCATTACCGGCCAGGACACCGGCGTCTACGGCTGGGACGAGGGCGAGCGCAAGCTCCACCGACTCCTCTCCGAAATCTGTGCCATCGACGGCGACTTCCGCGTCCGCGTCGGCATGGCCAATCCGAAGGGCGTCCACGGCATCCGCGAGGAACTGGCCGACGTGTTCGCCGCCAACGACGAACTCTACAACTTCCTGCACGCCCCCGTCCAGTCCGGCAGCGACGACGTCCTCGGCGACATGCGCCGCCAACACCAGGTGAGCGAGTATCTCGAGGTGATCGAGACGTTCGACGATGTACTCGAGTACTGGACGCTCTCGACGGACTTCATCGTGGGCTTCCCGACGGAGACGGACCACGACCACGAGCAGTCGATGGCGTTGCTGCGCGAGACGCGTCCAGAGAAGATCAACGTCACGCGGTTCTCGAAGCGGCCGGGTACTGACGCAGCGGAAATGAAGGGGCTCGGCGGGCAGATCAAGAAGGACCGCTCGAAGGAGATGAGCGCGGTAAAGCGCGATATCGTTGGCGAGGCCTACGGAGATATGGTCGGCGAGATCCGCGAGGACGTGCTGGTCGTCGAGGAGGGGACTGCGGACTCCGTGAAGTGTCGGGACGCCGCGTACCGCCAGCTCATCGTGCAGAACGCGAGCGAGTACGGACTCGAGCCCGGCGACTTCGTCGATCTCGAAGTGACGGCCCACGAGACGATGTACGCCTTCGGAACGCCGGTCTGACCCGGTTCGGTCTGGTTTCGTTCAAAATGGCAGTAACTCCTCTTCGTGAGTCACTACTGAACGCTGGTCTCGCTCTCCGTGCTGGCCGCTTTCTCCCCTCACGATGTTTTTTGTCTGTGTTCCGTGCTGAGAACCGTACTCGAGTTAGTGTGAGTGCACACTGTCGGTCTCGGTTACGGTGAGGAAGAGCGTCAGCCCTGACGGGGAACGTCCAGAATCTTCGAGAGTCTCAGCCAGCTGTTAGTGCGGGTGAGAAGCGCCTATGATGGTGTTTAGAACTCGCTGTCTTCGGCCTTCAGTGAGAGACAATGACGGAAAACCTCGAACCCCTCGCACCAGCGGAGGCCATGTAGATGTGTCTCGACGAACGACGTCACAAACTCGCGGACGCGACGATCCAATCACACCGCTATCGGCTCCAGCAGTTCGTCCAGTGGTGTGAACAGGATGGCATCGACAATCTCAACGAGTTCACAGGACGAGACATCCATCGTTTCCGCGTCAAACGCAGAAACGAAGACGAGCTCGCAACTGCCAGTATGAAAGGACAGCTGGCGACCCTGCGGATGTTCTTCCGATTCTGTGCGACGATCGATGCAGTCGAACCAGGGCTCGACGAAAAAATCATTCTCCCGACGACGACTGAAGACGATGCTCGCACCGAATTACTGAACCCAGATCGTGCCCAGCAGATCTTAGAATTTCTCAATCAATATCGCTACGCGCGCTTAGAACACGCGCTAATGGAGGTCCTCTGGCACACTGGACTTCGAATCGGCGCAGCGATTGGGCTTGATATTGAAGATTACAATAGCGACGAACAGTACCTGACGCTTGTCCACCGATCCGAGGAAGGTACCTCGCTCAAGAATGGACGGAAGAGCGAACGGCTCGTCGCACTGAGTGAGCCGGTCTGTGACGTGCTTGATGACTGGCTCTCGGTCAATCATCCTGGCGTCGCTGATCAGCACAACCGGGAGCCACTATTTGCGACGAAAATCGATCGGTTGAGCCGAACCCGTGGCCGAACGATAGTTTATCAGTACACGCGTCCGTGCGTATACACCGATAACTGTCCTCACGACAGAGAACCTGATGAGTGTGACGCGGTACCTACCGAGCGTTCACATGCGTGTCCTTCCTCGTTGAGCCCACACCCAATCCGACGTGGCGCGAGCACTCATTTTCTCAAATCTGACGTTCCCAAGAACGTCGTGAGCGATCGAATGGACGCCAGCGAAGCAGTTCTTGACCGCCACTATGATCAGCGATCAGAACGTGAAAAGTTACGGCAGCGACGGCAATACCTTCCTGACAATTAAGTGCATAAAATAAATTGGTTCAATGGCTATCCTACGATTTCACCAGTTTGCGATTCTGCTGATCGGTGTGGCGCTATTTGCAGTTGGCGTGTTTGGCCTTACAAGCAGCCTCTCAATACAGACGGTATTGATGCTACTGATCCTCGTTGCGGTGTCGTTGGTGTCGTTTTATTTGGAGCAAATTCCCGCGTCCTAATGCCGCCAGTGATCAGAACTATCCGTTATATGAAAATGCCTACCAAAGTTTTTGCGCTGAGCGGTTGCGAGCAAAGGGGGAAATCACGAGGCGCAAAGAAGTCGATGAAAAAGGTCGCTCACTCGCTTCGCTCGTTCGCGGTGCTGCGCTTTCCACTCTACCATAGTGTTACTGTCTTCGCCTGCATTGAACGGTTTGAACCAGGTCTGGTGGTGATCACTATTCATCTCTGCGTGAGCGGTCGTAATACTGAGAGACGGATCTGCCGAATTAGATCGTGTTAAATAGTTGATTACATCACTCGTCGAGTACGTATTGACTATGTTCTGCTCGTCGGAGTCAGAATCGTCGCTCCAGATGGCAGCATCGCTGGCAATCGCACACGCGGGGTACAGTACATCGTCAGGGTCGGTGTCACCGATTGCTGCTTCGGCTGTCTCGATAGCCGGATAGAAGTCGTCGGCAGGAACGATCTCAATGTACTGAAACAGGAGGTTGATGAACTGTACCACTCGATCTGGTTCCATTCCGGATTTCGCCACGATCAGGTCTTCGGAGTTCTCGACTTCGTCGTGGACAAACGCGGGCGTCAAGAGATCGGTTCGAGTGTAACGATGAGTTCCCGCGTTTTCGAATCAGCAATGAGTGCAGAGATGACGACGTTGGCGTCAATGACCAGCTTCATTCGTCGAGTCTACTCCGATTCTTCTTCGACGCGCTTGCGTCCACGTTCGTTGATCTTGTCGGCGATTTCCTAAACGTCGCGCTCGGTGAGTTCGCTCTCGCTGGTGAGTTCGTCCATCATTTCGAGCGCCTCGATCTTCGCTTGAATGGCCTGTCGTGTGACCTCGCTCCAGTTGATCTCCGGGTGGTTTTCCATTCGCGCTTTGAGGTCGTCGTCCACGTTGGCCGTGATACTGGGCATACAGAAATCTATTGACACACAGACTACTGTGTCCTCCGGTGTGCTCTGCTACGTTGCACACAGGAGTCTCATGTTACAAAGATCGATCCGTTAGCCAGTCGGGCTGGAGCCACTGTTCGAATTTTGTCCGAATTCAGGTACTGTAAACTCGAATTCCGGTGGTGCCATCGCTCACGGATAGTCGAGCACAACAAAAGGTTGCGTATTCCAGTCCGCATTTTACTAGATTGGTGGGTGGGATCATAGAACTATGGTGGATAACCCAACACGACGGCAGATGCTCTGTGCGACTGGTGCGGCGAGCACGGTCGGATTCGCAGGCTACGTAACCGCTGGAACACAGGACGACGAGAATGAGGACGAAGACACCGAATTCAACGCTGTGGACATCATGTTCGTGCGGATGATGATTCCGCACCATGAGGGAGCGATCCAGATGGCCGAACTCATCCCGGAGAGAACCGACCGGGAGGAATTGCTCGATCTCCGGACAGAGATCATCGAGGAGCAAGAAGCGGAGATCAATCTCATGTGTGAATTGCTCGACGATGCCGGCGTCGCCGGTTGTGACGAGGTGGGAAGCATGATGCCCCACGAGATGGGACAGATGATGCGCGGCGACGGGATGGGGAACGGGATGCACGACAATGATGAGATGCACGACGATGACATGGGTGACGGAATGCACGATGACGACGACTTGGGTGATGGAATGGGTCCCGACGAGATGGGGGAGATGATGCCACGTGAACACATGATGACCCACGACGACAGGCGGCAACTCCGTCGCGCCGAAAACGAGGAGTTCGATTGCCTGTTCGCCGAACACATGATCCACCATCACGAAGGAGCCGTCGTGATGTCCGAGTACGTTTTGGACGAAGGTGAATCCGAGCGCGTTGCCGATCTTGCGGATGATATTATCGACGCCCAGCAGGAAGAGATTGAACTGATGGAGGAGTGGCGAGACGACTGGGATTGTTGATTTACAACCCCCAACTTGGTCTCGTTCGGAGGTGCTTCTGGCCATTCAAGGAGGTAGCACCCCAATAATTAGGATTTTGTGCGACGAACAACAAGAACAGCGGCCGTTAATGAACCGTTCCGTTCGTTCCTCGCGGACTCTCTCCAGTGAAGGACCCGATGAATCTGGGGAACGGCTGCAAGGGAGGCACTACCCATGTCACAATACGATCCCGCGGACACGCCCGATTCGCATCGCGTCCATGAAGAGCAAACACGGGAGAAAAAGCCGACCGACCGTGATTGCCCGTGCTGTCGAGTCTGTGGACTGACCGCCGAGAGGGGTGACCGTTCTGAAAAGCCGCCGGCTCGACACAAATCTCGGGAGGAACAGCATGCGGAACACGCTCACGAGCCGTCTGACCACGCACACGAAGATCACGCTGATCACGACCACGAGGCACACGTCGATCACGCCGGTCACGAAGAGATGTTCAAGCAGCGCTTTTTCGTCTGCCTCGTACTCTCGCTTCCGGTACTATACTACAGCCCGATGCTTCAGGACTGGTTCGGCTACGCGGCCGTGACGTTCCCCGGCAGCGAGTTCGTCGGACCAGTTCTCGGTACGATCGTCTTCCTCTACGGTGGAGTTCCATTCCTTCGGATGGGCGCAGTAGAAGCACGGAACCGCGAACCGGGAATGATGTTGCTGATCTCGCTGGCGATTACCGTCGCCTTCGTCTACAGCGTCGCCGCGGTCGCGTTCGGAATCGGCGAGCCGTTCTTCTGGGAACTCGTCACGCTGGTCGTTATCTTCTTACTCGGCCACTGGATCGAGATGCGCAGCGTCCGGCGCGCTTCGGGCGCGCTCGATGAGTTAGCAGAGCTGATGCCGGACACAGCCGAACGGATCACCGAGGACGGTGAGGCCGAAGAAGTCCGCGTTGGCGACCTCACTGAAGACGACCTCGTGCTCGTGCGACCGGGTGCGAACGTTCCCGCCGATGGCGTCGTCGAGGAAGGTGAGTCGAACGTCACCGAGGCGATGATTACCGGCGAGTCCCGACCAGTCAAGAAGGAACCTGGCGACGAAGTGATCGGCGGGACGACTAACCGCGACGGCAGCCTTCGCGTTCGCGTCACCGCGACGGGAGAGAAAACGACGCTCTCGGGGATCATGCGTCTGGTCGAGGAGGCCCAGCAGAGCCGATCGCGGACGCAGGTGCTCGCCGATCGAGCCGCGGGCTGGCTGTTCTACGCGGCGATCGCCGTGGCGGCCGTCACGGCCGTTGCGTGGACCGTCGCCGCGGGCTTCGGGTTGGCGGTCGTCGAGCGGGTCGTCACCGTCCTCGTGATCGCCTGTCCACACGCGCTGGGACTCGCCGTTCCGCTGGTCGTTGCCATCAACACGACGATGGCAGCGCGCAACGGGATGCTCATCCGTGATCGGATCGCCATGGAGGAGGCACGCAACCTGGATACGATCGTCTTCGACAAGACAGGTACGCTCACGAAGGGTGAGCAGGGAGTCGTCGATGTCGCCACGACTGACGACTGGGATGAGGACGAACTGCTGGCAGTGATGGCTGCCGCTGAAGGCGACTCCGAACACATGATCGCAGAGGCGATCCGTGAGGAGGCCGATGAACGAGGGCTTTCCGTACCAAGTGTGCGCGAATTTGAAGCGTTCGAAGGCCGCGGGGTTCGCGCGACCATCGAAGTCGAAGCGGCGGCGACTCCCGGCGTGGACGGGGATAGCGTGCGAGACGGCGAGACGGTCCACGTCGGTGGACCCAACCTGCTACGCTACCTCGATGTTGAACCCGACCCCGATCTCAAAGCGTTCGCAGACGAAGCCGGTGAGCGGGGCCAGGGGGTTGTCTATCTGCTTCGAGACGGCGAGGCAGTGGGCGCGGTCGCGCTCGCGGACGTGATCCGAGACGAGAGTTTCGAGGCGATCGGCGCGCTCCATGAGATGGATGTCGAGGTTGCGATGCTCACCGGCGATACTGAAGACGTCGCTCGCGCTGTCTCCGAGGAACTCGACATCGACACGTACTTTGCTGAAGTCCTTCCCGAAGACAAGGACAAGAAGATTATCGAACTCCAAGACCAGGGGAAACTGGTAGCGATGGTTGGTGACGGGGTGAACGATGCGCCCGCGCTGACGCGTTCTGACGTCGGCATTGCGATCGGCTCGGGGACTGACGTTGCCGTGGAGTCCGCTGATGTCGTCCTCGTGGAGAACGATCCCCGTGACGTCGCACATCTCGTCCGTTTGAGTCGGAAGAGCTACCGGAAGATGCAGGAGAACCTCGTGTGGGCGGCCGGCTACAACGTATTTGCGCTGCCGCTCGCGGCTGGCGTGTTGGCTCCGATCGGCATTCTGCTTTCACCAGCTATCGGTGCCGTCCTGATGTCGGCGAGTACTGTTATCGTCGCAATCAACGCCCAACTCCTACGGCGGGCTGATCTCACAGTATGAGTTGGACTTCGATCAGTTGCTTACTGGCGAGGAAGACCGTTGAGAGACGGTGAGAGACGCTCACGAATTCAGTAGCCGGGATGGTTTAGTACTTCCACTATGCAGGCACGTATCACGACGGAACTGGATTGTACGCCAGAACGAGCGTGGGTTGAAGTGCTCCGACCCGAGTTGTTGCTGTTCGTCTCGTGGCCGCTGATGACGTTCACTCCGCTCGATCCAGAGTCGTTTCCAACGATCTGGAACGATGGGCGATACCTGGTTTCGTTACGTGCGCTTGGAATCCTTCCGCTCGGAAAACAGTGGATAGACGTCTCCAAGCCGACGGTCAAGACGACTCCCGGAGAGCAGCGATACCAAATTCGAGACGACGGTGAGGGAATGCTCGTATCTCAGTGGGATCACACCATTACAATCGCCGAGACCGAAGAAGGTCACACGCAGTACATCGATGAAATAACGGTGGACGCCGGAATACTCACCCTGTTCGTCTGGGTGTACGCGAACGTGTTTTATCGATACCGGCAATTTCGACTACGGCTCCTCGTTAACCGAGGGTTCGAGTCGTTCCGATCCTCGTTCTGATCGGTGGTCGCAAGGGATAATGATGATGTTGAAAGCATTGCTGACAGAATAGATGGAATATGGGAGAGAAATATAAAATCGAGCTGTTACCAGATTCGAAGACGTGCTACCGGTATCTTCAGGCCGGATTCAGCATCATCGTCCTGACCTTCCTCGTCGGACTGCTGGCGCTCGCGGTTCCGAACCTGATTCCGATATACGATGTAATGGTGATGCCCGCGCTATTCGTCGGACTCGGTTTGCTCTTGTACAGCGTCGGGACGCACCTGCACATTATGCACTTAAATATGCTTGAAATGAGGGAGGAAGACGGAAGTCACAAATAACACTCGTGTAACGGCTAATCCCTATGAACGACTCAAATTCGTCGAGAAGACGAGAGTAGAGGCATGCGCATGAAACTCAGCCAGTGGTCATTGAAGATGACACGTCGGCTCCGGAAGTTGAGTATCGGACAACGCATCGCACTGTACGTCGTCATCGTGGCCGTAATCGTGAGCGTCTACACAGCCGCTTACTGGTACGGAATGGCCGCGTACGAGGATCGAAATCTGTCTCTCGGTGGTGCCCTCCAGACTGTCGTCCAGTCGTTGACGACGACAGGATACGGGCAAGACGCACCGTGGGAGACGGCAATCATGAACCTGTTTACGATAGTGATGCAGTTTACCGGCATTCTGCTTCTATTTCTTCTGCTCCCACTGATCATCGTCCCTTGGTTTCGAGAGTTGATTCAGCAAAGACGGTTTGACGAAATTGAGCCGCTCGAAGATCACATCGTCATATCAGGACACACTCCACACGTCCACGCTTTTCTAACACAGATCGAGTCCCATGACCATCCACATCCGTACGTGATTATCGAACCCGACGCTGATCGAGCGGCAACCCTTCACGACCTCGGCCACATGGTATACCACGGCGACCCTGAATCAGAGTCCAATCTCCGAAACGCCTCAGTTGAAAGTGCCCAGGCTGCGATCGTGGCAGGTGACGACCAAATGACAGTAAATGTCGCGCTTGCGATCCGCGACGTAGCCCCGACGGTTCCCATAACCGCAACGCTCGCCGACGAGATGCACCGGCCGTATCTCCGCTCGGCTGGAGTCGATCGCATTGTGCAACCACAACGGGTCATCGGACAATCGCTTGCCACACGATATCCGATAACGACTGGAGAAACGTCAGACCGGATCGTTATCCTCGGTCATGGAACGGTGGGAGAAACAGTTCGATCTGCACTAGAAACGTGGGGGTCGGATCCAACTGTCGTGGATACCGATGAAGGCGACCACGTCGACATCGTCGGTGATGCAACTGAGAAAGACACATTGCTAGATGCGGGCGTAGAGAACTCCGACGCCGTTATCGTTTCACTCCCTGAGGATCGACAGGCGGTATATTCGACGTTGCTTATTCGAGATCTCAACGCTACTGCTGAAATTTTTGTTAGAGTAGCGGAGAGTGACGCTCTTAGTCGGGTTGACCGAGCCGGTGCTGATTACGTCCTTGAACTCCCAGATATTACCGGCCGGATGCTCGCTGCTACTGTGCTTGCCGAACCGATTCACGGCGGTGAAAACGTCCTGATTACACGCGTGAACGGCTCAGAGGTTAATCCCTGTTCGGTGGAACCCACTCGTGTCATCGGCATCGCCCGGGAAGACGAGCTATATCTCGATCCAGACTCGGAATTTGAGTTGCGAGAAGGCGATATTCTCATCTACCACGAAAAATAGTCTTTCACATCTGATGTCTTCAGATGTATTTTTCAGACAGTAGGAATCTCCAAGACATACCCTGATTCCGGATCGGCGATTGTTTCCGGGAGACGGTGATGCTCTAGGGCTGAAATCGATGGTGTTCTGGTCTAGTTAGAGATATGACTCTGGAGATTGCAAAAATTGTTCTCGTGAGTTGTCGCTCTCGAAGTAGTAGATCGACTCGTCATATACGGTACAGTAATCGGCGTTCTTTACCGTGAGTTCTGCCCCCGTAACTGGATCTTCGACGTCTTGATCACCGGGTGCTGCTTTGCGACCTCGAAGGACCAGACCGACGAATCCGAGTCCGATGAGAATGAAGAGTACATTCATGATGAAAATCGGATCCACACCGAACACCGTAATACCGGCACCGGGGTCAGCAACTGCTGCCTCTGGTATCAGATCGAGCGTTGCGAACAGGTAGTACACCGTGAATCCGGCCGTCGCCATCGATATGTATAGGATGAGGGTCAGTCGATTGCCGATTTTCGACCCAAATATTTGTCGGTAGATGTGGATGAGCTGTGGGACGATCAGATCTGCGTAAATATACGCGATGACACCAGCGAAGAGGAATCCTGACCCCCACAGTACCGCTGCGAGCGGGATGTTACCCATTGACCCGACGAACGCTACGAGCGATACCAGCGGTCCGACCGCACTACTGTAGAGCACTTCCGTGAAACCCTCACCACCTGCTCCAAAGAAGGCCGCCCACGCCCAATCAGGAATTACTGTCGCAGCAAACCCAGCGATGAAAAATCCTGCTAAGAGGGGCTTTCCGAGCATCTTAACGTCCCTTCGGGTTTGATTCGCGGCTTCCACCCAGCCGTTCAGCGACGAGATTTTCTCCCTCCAAGACGTCGTGTGCGTGTCTGGATTCTGTTCGAAGAGCGATTTACATTGGCCCGAACAGAAGTGGACGGTTTCGTTTTTAAATTCAACAGCGAGGGCATTCTCACGGTTCATCCGCATCTTGCAAACGGGATCAGTGACGACGGGTTGCTCCTCTCTCACGAGACGGTCTCTCACTTCGGCGGCCTTATCGTACGGAATCAGGAAATGCGTGAGTATCACCGCAGTTACAATCATGATCGGCGCACCGACTGCTTGTGCGAGTGCGAACTCCCAACCGAGGAGCGCCCAAATGAGGAACGTGAGTGCGATCACAAAATTTGTCGAGGCAATTAAAAAGGCGACAGCAGGAATGATGTGCGCACCTTTCTTGAAGAGGGTTTTTGTCGCTGCGATATCCCCGAACGAACAAGATGTCGAAGCAAATCCGAACGCCGATGCGTAGAAAATCGATCTTGGACTCCCATCGCCCATGTAATTGACCATCCCTTCCTTGGAGACAAACGCCTGTATCGCCCCGGATAGCATGAACCCGAATAGAAGGGCCCACAGCGACTGCCAGAGGAAGTAACCAGTCGTCCAGAGTGCGTCCCCCACGGTCGAGAGGATGGATGAAATCATGCTTTAGACCCTCCTTGGCTAATAGACATGTCTATCGAACTTATTGATATTGGCTCAACATTCAGTTGCAATCTCTTTCGTTTCACTTGCGTCAGTCCCTCAAGAACCATTTCAGTGGCAATAGACCTCCTTGTCATCTGAATCAAACCACATGTTCCCACGACATGGAATTTGCGGTGAATAAAAAACGTCCGAGGCTGTACTAGTCGATATGGCAACTGAATACTCTCTCGTTCGGACCATCGTGATCGTCGTCGCTGCAATCGTACTCGTCCCCATCCTAATGATGGCACTCATGATGCCGATGATGGGCCTATGGGGTGGGGGACATATGTGGAATGGCGGGGTGTGGGACGGGACGGGAGCCGCGTGGATGTGGCTACTCATGTCGCTGGTACCATTACTTATCCTTCTTGGTGTAGGGTATCTTCTGTACAGTGTGATCCGCCAGCCCAGCACGCAACAGCAAGATACTGCGATTGAGGAACTGCGGGCTACCTATGCCCGAGGCGACATTTCGGATGAAGAGTTCGAGGAACGCCGCGAGCGACTCCAAAGCAAGGTGTAGTCTCTACACAAACAAGCAGCTCAGAAGCCTCATTGATTCTTGAAAGCGGATCCAGTTTCTCTGGATCGAAGTCAGTAAATCATACACGCGTCACCGTCCCGAATTCGGCTAGCTCAGAACCCGCACATTTTGGATGGTCCCGTCAGATCGAAGTGTTCTATAATCGAATAAGCACCGTTTTTGTCCCCCTGAGTTCCTCTTACGCCAATTCTTCTGAGCAATGGGCCCTGACGGATTCGAACCATCGACCACTCGGTATCCCACACAACCGAACAGAGCCGGTCGTGTTATGAGCCGAGCGCTCTAACCAGACTGAGCTAAGGGCCCCGTCTACGCGGAAGAAAACGGGGATTGTAGTTAACCCTTACTCTCCGACTTCCGTGACGGCATCGTCTGGCCACACATCGAGCCGATTGTGCACTCTGTTCTCTACCGAACTCGAGTACACCCTTCCACAGTCCACGTAGTTATGAGCAGCGACGGGCCTATGTGGCAGGCGGCCGAACGAGAACCAGTACTAGTATGTCGGATGAGCGTCGGCTCGAGCGGTTCCTTCGGTCGAAATTGCAAGAGGCGGGCGAGCAGTACGAACAGTTTCGGGAGTCGACGGATCGACAGCTCGAGGAGGCACAGCAGGCGTACGAAGTGGCGAAAAATGCACGACAGCTCCCCTCGGACGATGAGGGGCGCGTGAAACTGGTCTGCCGGCGGTATGCAGAGCGGCGAGCGGCGATGCTCGACGAGGAGTATCGACCGGCGTGTTACGAGGCGGGACATCCGGACTGTGAGGGTTGTGCGGAGGACGTTCGCGAGGGGCGCATCGAGACGTGGTGAGCGGGCCGTGTTGCTGTCCCGTTGTCGCGCTCGGTTACACGCTCGCCCGTAGCTGTTCGACGTCGCGCTCGAGTCGGGTTGCGTACTCGAGTCGGAGGTCACGTGCCTTTGTGAGCGAGATGGAACTGTCCGTATCGAACTCCGCTGTCAACGGCTCGTAGCGATCCGGCTGGAATCCCAGTCGGTCGAGGTAGTCGACGACTGCCGGCGAGTCGAGGCCGTCGATCATCGCGGCGTCGACGTACTCCTGCAGTGAGTCGAACGTGGGGAGTACGATCTCGTCTGCGTCACGCTTTGCGGTTTCGCCGCCAATGGTGACGTTTGCGTGGTGGAGGTCCTCCATGATCGAGTCGACGTCCGCAACGAGTTGCAAGAGCTGACTCGGCAGCGTCGCGTCTGGTGAGCGCCACTCGACGGTCGGCATCTCATCACGGAGTCGGACTGGCGACCAGACGGCGTTGTCGGCCGTGAAGTGGTCCGTAATCTGTGCCTCGTCGATCCCCGTCGCCGCCGCTCGTTCGGTGAACTCCTCCAGGCAGTCTTCGAGTCGGCGGTGCCACTCGGCGACGGTCTCGACGTAGTTCCAGAGCTGGCCGTGATTCGGCAGGTCTGCGTAACACCGCTTGCGGTAGATGTACGCGCGAGCGCTGCTCGCCACGTACTCGCCCTGAAAGTACGGCGACGAGTTACAGAGTGCAAGCGCCGGGTCGAGCGCGATGAGCGTGTTGAGCTGGTCGGTGACGTTTCGCTTCTCGAAGTGGAGATGCGTTCCAGCGCAGTGTTTTGCGTAGTTGAAGTCCGTTCCAAGTAGTTTGCGCTGGATCTGGCCGCGTTCGTCGGCTCGGAGTTCGATCGATTCGCTGTTGAGCGGTGTCCCGAGCGGGACGAGCGATTTATCGAGTTCGGCTGCCCGGTCGAGCACCTCGCACAACTGTTCGATGAACGTCCGTCGAAGTTCGGCAATCGTTTCACACGGTGGGGTCTTCAATTCGAAGAGACAGTCGACGAACTCCGTCTCGGTGAATTCGGAGATATCGACCAGTTCACCGGGCGCTGTGAGCGCTCCATCGCTATCGACGACCCAGTACTCGACCTCGATACTCTTTTGCATTAGCTGTCGCAGAGCGGTGGGTGTGACAGAGAGTCAGCGGGCTGGCACTCGAGTTGCACTGTCGTTCGATCGGCGTTCGTGCGGGTACTGTTGTGGGGTGGTATGTTCAACGGATGAATGTGTACGGCTGGAAGCCGCGAATCCCCGTTGCTTGCGCGTGCCACCTGCACGCACAGGGGCCAAACGGCCAACTATTCGGGTATGCCCCTACGACCGCCGACGAAAGCCATCTTCGACGAGCTCGGCGACGAACTGTTTCTCGACCTGACTAACGAGGAACTCGAGTCCTTCGTCGAGTTAGCCAACGAGAAACGCGACGCCTACGAGACAGTGATGCGCTACGAGCCGACGCCGCGACTCGGCGGGGCAGAGCGGCGCGAGCGAAGCGGCGGGACGCGGGTGCCGCCCGAGGAGAACCCGCACAACGCCTGGGTGAGCGCGTGTTACGTCGGCGGCGACGACGGCGGTGACCTGGGCGACTGGGAGATCGCCATTAAGGACAACGTCTGCGTCGCCGGCGTCGAGATGACCTGTGGCTCGCAGGTCGTCGCAGGCTACGTGCCGAACCGCGACGCGACGATCGTGACGCGACTTCTCGAGGCCGGTGCGGACATCGTCGGGAAAACGAACATGGACGACATGGCGATGACATCGACCGGTCACAGCGCGTTCGGCCCGATTACGAACCCGCACGACGAAGCCTACCTGGCGGGTGGCTCGAGCGGCGGAAGCGCCGTCGCCGTCGCTCGCGGCGAGGTCGACGCCGCAATCGGCTCCGATCAGGGCGGCAGCGTCCGCGTCCCGGCAGCCTTCTGTGGCATCGTCGGTCACAAGCCGACGTACGGACTCGTACCCTACACGGGCTGTATCGGCATCGAGCACGCGATCGACCACCCGGGCCCGATGGGACCTGATGTGGAGACCGTCGCCAGAACGCTCACCGTCATCGCCGGCAGCAACGAACGCGACCTCCGCTCGCACGCCCCCGTGCCGACCGAACGGTACGAGGACGCCCTCGACGGAGACGTCTCCGATCTCACGATCGGTGTCCTCGAGGAGGGGTTCGATATCGACGGCGCGAACGAAGCGGTACTCGAGACGGTCCGCGATTCGATCGACGACCTCGAAGCGGCGGGGGCGACGATCGAAGACGTTTCCGTTCCGATGCATTCGGACGCGAAGGATATCCACGACGTCTGTACGTCGGAAGGGCTGCTCGACGCCATGCTCGGCGAGGGGCTGGGCCACGGCTGGAAGGCGTGGTACAGTCGGTCCTGGATCGAGAGCTTCGGCAAGGCGCGTCGCGCACAGAGCAACGACCTCCCCGCACGGCTCAAACTCCTGTTACTCATGGGCGCGTACACGAACAGCGAGTACCACTCGCGGTACTACGCCCAGGGAATGAATCTCGTCGTCGAACTCACCGAACGATACGACTCGGTACTCGAAACCGTCGACCTGCTCGCGATGCCGACAGCGGTTACAAAACCGCCGGAACACGACCCTGATCGCGATCAGTACGACCGCCTGCACGAATCTTCCCTGATCCACAACGCAACGCCGTTCAACCGCACCGGCCATCCGGGCGTTAGCGTTCCCGCCGGATCCGTCGACGGCCTGCCCACCGGACTCATGCTCGTCGGCCAGCGATTCGACGACGCGACGGTGTTGAACGCAGCGAGTGTACTCGAGTCCGGGTGAGAACCGGATGCTGGTCGGAGACTGTCTCCAGGGTACTCGAGCAGCAACCGCAACTAGCACACCTCGTGGCTGATCCACCCCTCAGCCGAAACGATCTCGGGGATTGGTGGACGTATTTCGATTAGTAGGCTAATCTCCAAACGATATTATTAAAATATACGACATACTTACATAGAATCGTTCGAATGGGTACGTGCAGAGGAACACATCCACCAACTGTCGTTACCATCGAACGACCAGTCTGTCCAGGGGACTCCTCTGCACTGCCACCGCTACAGTCAGGGCACGGTCAGAGCGGGTACTCACCCACTGTATCCGCTTGCAGTCCGTAACCGGTTTCCACCACCGGTTTCAGAGGCACACCGCTTTTGCTGGCTACGCCACACCGCTGCTGAATGGGACGGCCTCCGATTTTGGCAGCTTGATCGCTGTCGCTACGAGCCTGTCCAATTCTGTGTCGTCGCGACAAGTATTCTCTTTTCGTTGCAGTGGTTGCACTGGTGCAGGCCGAACACGGTCGCCAGCAGGACGGTGAGCGTCCTGCCAGCAACTCGGTGCGTGTGCCCAGTCCCAGAGACGAGCACAGGCCCGCTCATCCGAATGTGGATGGCGTGTCTCCGTTTGAAGACGTCGGAACGGCGAGGAACCTCATTCGTCGGGTGTTCGTTGTGGCAACGACAATCCGTGATGGCTTCCTCGCCAGTGCATCGGTTCGTACACACGTCCATTAACTTGTTGGCCGATTGAATAATAGCGCCCGGCTACGGGCATTGGAACGTTCTAAGACAATAGCCGCTGGTGTGGGAAACATGGTACAACAAAAAATATTTGAATGGGATCATGTCCTAGAACATCCTGTATATTTATATTGATTGCATTGATACCCTCTCACGGGAGACAACAATCCATTGGCGACCGTCCCTCAGTGACACGGTCTCCTCTCCCAGTAGATTGTCTCCCGTGCACCCATCACGACGGTGGTGGCGTGCTCACCCCACCACTCCCCACCAAGCCAAAACCGGCTGCACCCACACCGGTTTTTGCTGTCGTTCTTCGTGGTCCTGTAGAACTCACTTTCTACCAGTCATCAGCAGCGTGGCTAACTGGTGTAATGGGATTCTCCACTACTAGAACGCTACTGAAAAATTCGAAGCCTAGGCCGGGATTTGAACCCGGGCTCTCGTCCTTACCAAGGACGCGCTTTACCGCTAAGCTACCCAGGCGCGCATTTAGATTGAGTAGTGCCATGGGTTATATCCCTTTCCATCTACGGCAGCCGTGTCAGGCGATTTCACGTCACTAGTCGATACGATTTCGCTGCCCCGACTGCATCATGCACGGAGAATACAGAGACTCCTGCCGATCCAGGCACGACTAGGTTCTGGTGACACCTGTTAAGCGACAGTCCAGACTGGGAACCAACTGGATGGACCCGGACGAATCGGACTGGAAAATCTGAGGGTCGGTTTCGTTCCGTTCTGGCTCGTTCAATCGGTGCCAGGTCAGCGTGAGTCGGTCAGTTGTGGACCGTCCGAGTCCGTTTCACGTAATCCCGTCTCAGGGGTCCGTCGCTGGCGTGATATGCTCGGTGGGGCACTCTTCGGGTGAGTGGTCGGTTGCCGTCGGGTCGAGTGTGAACTGACACGTTTCGACGGGTGGGAACGCTGGTGGCGCGGTCGTCGTGAGTCTGGCGGCGAGCGTGTCAACACGCTCGAGCACCTGCGGTGACGAGGTTTCGTCGACGGCAGCGGCACCGGTTCGAACGGCGAGTTCAATGATGTCACGCTCGAGGTTGGTGTCGAGCGTCGTTGGTGATGGGGGGTGAGCGGTGGTGTTCGGCTCGACATCAGTACCGGTCCCGCCGTCCGTATCGATGTCGCCAGTGTCTGCCTCGAGTTCACAGGCGACGTTCGCTTCGCTGACCGGCGTTCCGCCGTCTGATGCGGCGGCTGGCGACCGTGTGGCGAGTTCGCTACGCCTGGTCTGGTCGTGTCCGAACGCCTGAACGGTTTGGACGGCCTTTTCGGCGGCGTCAGTGTGTGCGAGGAGATAGAAGCCGCGAGCGACGAGAATGTCCGCGGCGAGAATCGCGAGATCGGAAGTTTCTGGGTCCATACCGTCCGAGACCTCGCCTTCCGTTGCTGTTATCGGCTGTTCCCAGGGTTCCTCGTGAGCGAGCGTTCGCGTGAGCCGAAGTCCCTCGTAAATCAGTTGGACACCGGCAGCGTGTGTGTGCAGGGCCTCGGAGTCGACACCGCCGGGTGTCTCGGTAGCCCCAGCAGTGTCCGTCGTGTCTGCGGTGTCGGTGGTCCCAGTAGTGCGCTCATCGGCGTCACCAGCCGGCGCGTGAATCGTCGCACTCTCGATCGTCAGTGCTCCCGGTACCATCGACGCCTCGTCGAGAACGGCGTCGACGAGCCCGGACAATCGCGGCGGTTCGACGTCCGCGACAGCATCGGAGGCGGCACGCCGACAGGAGTCGGCTTTGTCCATTAGCGGGACGTTACGAGGGCGGAGGCAAAGACCTTTGGAAACGCCGGATCGACTCTCGCCATGATCGACAGTTTCGATGGGCTGGACCCCGCTGCTAGTGCGGACACCGATGGCTCTCGTACGGGCGACGACCCCGCCCCCTCTCACGAATCCACTCCCCCCGATCACTCTCACATCCGAACGATCGCCCTCGACCGCCCCCAGGCCCGAAACGCCCTCACGGTCGACGGACTCGAGTCCCTCGCCGCCACGGTCGAGTCGCTTTCAGCGGGTACAGACGCCCCCGCAGTCATCTATCTCCACGGCCGCGGGCCCGCCTTTTGCGCCGGCGCAGACCTCACCGCCGTCGCCGATCTCGACGGTGACCGTGATGCAGCCCGCGAGTTCGCCCGCCTCGGCCAGCGCGTTGCCCGTGCGATCGAAACCTCTCCGGCGGTCGTCATCGCCGGCATCGATGGCCCCGCGATGGGCGGCGGTCTCGAACTCGCCCTGGCCTGTGACGTTCGCGTCGGCACGCCCGCGTCAACGTACGGCGAACCCGGCGTTACCTTCGGCCTCTTTGGCGCTTGGGGCGGCACCGCCCGGCTCCCGCAACTGGTCGGTGAGGGCAACGCACTCGAGTTCGCGCTCTCCGGACGAACCGTCGATGCGGAGGAGGCGCTTCGGATGGGGCTTATTTCGCGGATCGAAGATGATCCCCGCACGGTCGCCGCATCGATCGCTGAGAATCCGAGCGAGACGGTGAGTGTGCTGAAGCGTCGGCTTCGCGACGACAGCGAGCGGGCGGAACAGGAGCGACGCGAGGCGGATGCGTTCGCGGATCTGGTGGCTGCGCACGCGGACGAGATCGAGTCGGTGCTGGAGTGAGCTGCTGGCGCTGGTCAGTCGGACGGCTCGTGATGGCGAGGCGGGGCTCCGGAGAGCGGACAGCAGACGGTGAGAAACAAACCGTCCGGCGGTTCAGAAAAGGGGGTCTGGTGACGGCGGAACCTGACGTTTGTGTTCGCTGTGTTCGTACATCCCGCGAACGCGTTCGACGGTTTCGGGTTCGACATCGAGTTCGCGGCAGGTCGCGGCGACCGAGAGTGGACCATCGACGTGTGCGATGAGGATGGAATCGAGCGTTTCGTAGCTCAGCCCCATCTCGTCCTCGTCAGTCTGATCGGCCCACAGCTCTGCGGTCGCGGGCTTGGCGGCGAGTTCCTCGGGGACGCCGACGTGGCGCGCGAGTTGGCGGACCTGCGCCTTGTAGAGGTTCCCGATCGGGTGGCAGTCGACCGCGCCGTCACCGTACTTCGTGAAGTAGCCGACGGCAGCCTCGCTGCGGTTGCCTGTCCCCAGTACGAGACGGTTTTCGTGGTTTGCGACGAGGTAGTTGAGGACCGCCCGAACACGGGCACGAGCGTTGCCGACGGCTTCGCGGTCACCTTCGGCTTCGGGATACGCCGAGAGCAGCGAGTCGACGATCGGCTCGATTTCGATGACGTCGTACGTGAGTCCCAGTTCCTGAGCGACTCGTTCTGCGTCGCTCATGTTCTCGTCGCCGCTGACGACAGCAGGGAGGACGAGGCCGTGTACGTTCTCGGCGTCGAGTGCGTCCGCAGCGAGGTGGGCAGTGAGTGTGCTGTCGATCCCACCCGAGAGACCGAGGACAGCGCCATCGACGCCTGCCGTGTCGATCTGCTTTCGAATAAACGTCGTAATGTGGTCGTGGTGCTGGTCGAGTTCGGCTTCCGAGAGTCGTGGATCAATCATACTCAGCCATACGCGGACAGGTGTCTAATATCCTGTCCACACAGGTAATTGGTGGACGAGTGGTCACCTATCCACCGTTCTGGGAGCCAAAACTCTTCGGAAAGAGGGATAACAGCAGTGTGTTCAGTGACTTCTGAAGCGAACCGAGATCACAGATACCCGAACAGCGTCCCGACGAGCACCAGTACCCACGTGCCGGCACCGACGAGGAGCATGTCGTTGAACCGGCTCTCGCGCGTTGCCCGCCGTGTCGCGCCACCGGCGATCAGCCCGAGTGCAACGACGACGAGCATCCGCTGGACGATCACGTCGAGCGGCAGTACGTCGACGCCGAGCAGGCTATAATCGAGCCAGATAGCGACCGCGAGCGAGGTCGATGCCACGAGCGCCGCATCGAGTCGGCGCTCGAGTCCGCTCGCGATCACGTACGTCGCAATCGGCAATCCGAGTGCGATGAGCGGGTAGAGCGACGCTGCGATCATATGAACGGTCATGAACGAGAGCGTCCGATCGACGGCGATGCCGAGGATCCTGACGCCGAGGATGATCGTGAGAATCGTCCCCGCGAGGATCAGGTGGCGCGCCTCGATTCGATCTGCGGCGGCGGCGAGTCGCTCCCGATCGCTCTCGGTGAGGTGCTCGTCGAGTTCGGCACTGAGTTGCCCCTCGATCCGCTGTGCTGGTCGCTTCCCGTCGTCATGCGGGCGTTCCCGTGGGTCGATCGAGGACAGCCGTGACCAGCCACGAGTACTAGGCTCGCTCTGCCCGCTCCGCGCGCTATTGCGGAACCGCATACCGGTTCGGCGATGCAAGAGCATTCCGAGCAGCAACGGCACGACGAGCGCAGGTGAGAACGTCAGATCGACCTTCGTCGCCCAGCCGTCGGCATCCGACGGGCCGCTGTTATCGAGGTAGATCCGCTGGAGATCCTCCTGCTGGTCGACCCCCGGGATCGCCATCAGATCCTGTTCGAGACGCAACTGCGCACCTTCGACACCGTCGACGCGGTGTCGCAGGGTAAACCAGTCGAAGTGTTCGGAGTGCGTTTGCATGACGACCCACTGGTCGTCGGGGTTCGGACTCTCGTAGAGTCGGATGTGATACCGGTAGCCGTAGTACTCACCGTCCTCGAGTTGCAGCGTCTCGGTCGTCCAGTAGGCCTGCTCGTCTGTGCCCGGGTCGAGGTAGGCAAAACGGGTCGCACCGTCGGCCTGCGACCACGGGATATCCGTCGGTGAGACGGGGCGAAGCGCGTGCTCGTGGCCCGCCTCGGACTCGTTTTCGGGCTCAGTTTCGGTCGGTTCCGTACTCTCAGTGCGCTCGACGCCGGTCGAGCTGTCGCCATCCTCGCTCGTCTCAGCTGTGTCGTTCCCGCCATCCGTCTCGGTCTGTGCAGTCGTACTCGAGTTCGGGGGAGTCTGTGAGTCTGTTGTACTCTCGTTCTGAGCGAACCCGACGAGGTCGTCCGTATCGAAGTGGTCGTGATCGGTTTCCTCCCAGTCACCGCCGCCGTAGGCGGTCAGCAGTTGAACGATCGTCTCGGTTTCCCCGCGGACGACGACGTTGAGCGGGCTGCGCTGTTCGTGGGCCTCTCGGGCGTTGAGATACGGCCAGAAGCCACTGTCGCTGTCGTCGAACGTGATGATTTCAGGGGTCGGTTCGTCCTCCGTTTCGGGGGCCACGTCGCTTGTCGATGGCGAGAACAAGAGTGAGGGGCCACCGATGAGTACGATGGTGGCTACCAGCAGGATGGCTCCAATGACGATCGAGCGACGCATCTCACCACACTATCGACTGTATTCATATTAATCTACCTCTCAGGCGCTGTTCTCCCAGCGGAACCAACATGACTGGTGGTGAGAGCAACGAAGGTACCTGGAACTGGGTGATCGACGCTATCGACGGAAACGGCGGAAATAACCGAACCGGCAGAACCGACGAAAACGACCGAAACGACTGAAACAACCGAACACGGCAATGACGAAAGCGATGAAACCGACAGCTACTGTTCCGGTTTCCAGTTCAACTCGATCCGTACCGTTTCCCGGTTCCCTCGGAACATCGTCGACCGCTCGATTACGTCGATCGATGTCTCGACCGTTTCTGGCGGGGAAAGTGCCACCGTCTTGTTTCCAACGTCGATATCGACGTGTTCGCCGCCGGCTCTGAACTCCGCAGCAAGCTGCTCGAAATAGGCCGCAAGCTCGTCCCGTGACTGTGGCTGATCGACTGTCGTGCGCTGTGCCATACTCGCTGGTGCCCTCGGATTCGGAAAAGTATGGGCTGCAAACGAACGCCTAGTCAGGGTTTACTTCGGCCCCACTGCTTCACCGACCGTTCATACGCAGCCGCGGTTCGGTCCCACGCTTCGTCCTCGAATTCTCGATTCCAGGCGTGACTTTTTGCCGACGGCCGCGGTACTCGAACCGATGGCAGACGTCTCGAGTGCCACCGTCGATGTCGGCATCGTCGCCCAGCGAGCAAACGACCGAGCATACGACCTCGTGACAGCGCTCCGGACTGCACTCGAGAACCGGGCCGCCGTCGAGACGACCGTCACGGTCGACGAACTGACTGCCGAACACGTTTCGGTGCCCGGCGTCCCCGTCGCGGCGATGGCCGAGTTCGACCTCGTCGTGAGTATCGGCGGGGATGGAACGCTTCTGTTCGTCGCCCGTGAGGTTGGCGAGACGCCGATTCTCGGTGTCAACCTTGGTGAGGTTGGGTTTCTCAATGCCGTTGCACCGTCGGATGCGCTGGATATCGTCCCCGATGTCGTCTCCCAGCTACATGCAGCGGACGATCTGGAGACACAGCGGCGAACGCTGCGGCGATTGACGGCGACACCAGCCGGTGCTGGTGGCGAGGATGGAGCCACTGCACCCACGGGCGCAACCGAATCAACTGACACCGGACCCCAACCCAACTGGACGCTCGAACCCGCACTCAACGAAATCGTGGTTCACGGCCCGCGGCGAGGCCACGGCGGCGGCGCAACGATTCGTGTCGCTGTCGACGGCCGACAGTACGTTTCCGGACACGCAGACGGCGTCCTCGTTTCGACGCCAACCGGCTCGACCGCGTACAACCTGAGCGAGGGTGGCCCGCTCGCCCACCCCGACGCCGACGCACTCATCGTCACACAGATGGCCGCTGCGGACGGCCGACCGCCGCTTGTCGTCGACGCCGATGCGACGATCACGATCACCGTCGAGGACGCAGCAACCGCGTTCGTGATCAGCGACGGCCGCGACCGCCAGCAACTCGAGCCGCCCGTGAGTGTCACCGTCACCACCGCGTCCGAACCGACGACGCTCGTCGGTCCCCAGTCCGATTTCTTCGCCGCACTCGAGAAACTCGAGTGACTACGATTTCGGTCGAGCCGGTCACGGTGACCTTCTGTGGGCGTTCACACCGGTCTCTGCCCGTTCACACTGGTAGTCGCCCGTTCACCCTCTCTCTCATAGCTTCTCAGCGTCGTTACCCGACTCGACCAACTGAGCGAGTTGCGTCGGTGCGACGGCACCGCGTGCGGCCGTCCCATCGACGACGAACGTCGGCACGCCGGTAATCCGGCGTTGCTGGGCTGTCTGGAACAGCTCCTCGAGTTCGCTCCGAAGTGAGGTATCGTCGAGCGCCGATCGAATTTCCTCGACTGGAAGCCCACCGTCGGCTGCGAGATTGGTCAGAACGTCGGTCTCGCCGATGTCGCGACAGTCCTGCCAGAGCGCCGAGTAGATGGCTTCGTCGAAGGCCGCCCACTGTTCTGGGTACTCCTGCGAGACGTACCAGGAGGCCTGCTGGGCTGGCAGTGAGTCGACTTCGATGGCGAGCTCCTGTGCCATCTCGACGTCGTACCGTTCCTGTAGTCGCCGGACGTTCTCACGAGCCTGATCGAAGTACTCGTCGTCCTTGCCATCGTCGGCGTCGTGATCGATCGAGCCATCGGGATTGCGCTTCCCACGACGCAGATCGAACGGTCGCCAGTCGATCTCGAGTGGGTTTGATCGCGTCTCGCGGTACTGCTCGAGTGTGCGCGTGCCGAGGTAACAGAACGGGCAGACGTAGTCGGCGTACAGGACGAGGGTGTCCGCGGCACCGCTACCGCTGTCGGTACTCATTGGCTGCCATTGGGTGGCTGGCGGGAAAGGACCACCGTCTGTCGTGTAGACGCGAAAGGAAACGTGCAAGAACGTACAGACAGGGAGGAAGGCACAGACGCAGGTGGTCGATGTGTCGCGCCGGTAGGTCAGTTGGGTCGTGTGTCGCCACTGGAGTCAGTATCGGTGGTAGGATCGAGGTCGGTATCAGGTCCGGAATCGCTCGTCCCATCGCCGGCCGTATCGCCATCCTCACCGCTCCCCGGCGCTTCGTTCGCCGTTTCATCCGGAGCACTGCCCATATCGCTGTCCCCATCTCCACTCGCATCCGCGTCGGTCGCAGCCGGCAGATTCGGATCCCGGTACGGGTTCCGTCCGTACGCCGGCAGTTCGTCGTCGAGTTGGGACTTCAGCACCCGGCGCAGGCGGTTCAGACTCGTCGTATCGAGGCCGTGATCCGCTGCGAGGCGTTTGAACGTCGGCTCGTCGGTAATGTCGTGAGCACGGTACTGGCCGAACAGTTCGTCCATTCGATCAGCCGACAGCGTCTGGGCGTCGATATCGTCGAGTCCGAAATAGGCCCGGCGGTCGAGATCGACGACGTGGCGGATCACTACCAGTGCGACCTTGGGAATCGCCCGCTGGCTGCCGAACTCCGTCAGGTCGATCTCGTCCATGACGCCGAGCGCGAGGTCTCGCTGCCAGGGGGTGAGCTCGAGTGCGTTACACAGCGCCTGCGTCGTCCGCAGTCGGTCGAGGTGGTGGGCACGCTCGCTGTAACCCGGGGTGGCGGCGTGTTGTTCGTCGTGGAGCCGCCGAACGCTCTCCGAGAGGTCCGCATCGGGTGATTCCGCGCGGCCGATGACGGTCGCACTCGGCGTGACAATCCCCCACTGGCGGACCGTCGTGTCTCGCCTCGCGGCCGTACGGGAGAGCGTCCCCGCGCCGGGGCGGCTCTCCAGCGGGCGCTCTGGTGGCTCTCCGGGGTGATCAGGGCGGGCAGTGACGGCTCCCGCCCGTTCGGGGACTGGACCGGGGTCGGCACCGTCGTCGTACATTGTCTGTCGCTCAGACAGGGAGACAGAAAAAGGCTCGCTCGTTTTGCGGCGCGTTTCAAGACGACTGACAGACGATCTGACAGCTCTTCGAGAGCTGGTAGCTGGTAGTTGGTTGCTGGTAACTCGTCACGTCGTACTCGAGTCGAACGGAAACCAGCGCACCCGCTCCGCAAGCGTAGTCGTCCCGCAAAATGCCCTTCGTAGCTACACCTTGTGACCAGAGGCACTTAAAGAATCGTTGCCGGCGCGGGACGAACGGCGGTGGACAGTCGATGGACAGCCAACCGGCTACCCGATTCGAACGAACCGACGCAAAACAGCGCGTCGGTGACCCGTCGTATCTACACCTTGTGACCAGAAGCACTTAAAGAACTGCCGCGAGCAACTCGTCGGTGAATTCGTCCAGCCGCGCCGGCTCCGGGCCCGAACGCGCGTGAATCGCCGGCTCAATATCGACCGGCGGGTGGGCGAACTCGCGACCTACGATATCGCCGACCACCTCCTCGCCCTCGCCGCGGCGCTTTCGCTCGAGCAAGTCCTGCGCGCGCTCGATTCGTTCAGCGTCGAAGACTGCTGGTGCCTGCTGGGTGAGAAACTGTTCGAACTCGAGTGCTGGGAGGTCGTGGCTGGTGGAGTTGGTGGGGATAGTGGGGCCGTCACCTGCCTCCCCACGCTCACCAGTCGCCTGCAGATAGCGTGCGGCCATCGCCGCGCGATAGATCGTGAGATTGCGCTTGACGGTGGGTTTCGTCTGCGTTTCGGTGAAGCGTTCGTCGTCTGCAGCGACGGTCATGGTTCTCGTGTCGCCGCTCGTCGTGTCGTCGCCCGCCGTGTCGTCGCACTCACCTCCGGTCGCTCGTTCAACGACGTAGCTATCCGCACGCTTCTCCACGATAGGAAATAGCTCGTCGTCCGTACGCACGAGGTGGTGTGAGATATACTTCCGGTAGTTACTCGCCGCGATCCCGCGGTAAGCGTGGTAGAGGTCCATCGGGTTGTACGTGTGTTCGATGTACGCCCGGAGTTCGTCGAGAACGGACGGCTCACACGCGACTCGATACTGGATGGGGCTCCGAACGAGGTCGAGGGCACCGTCGTTCGAACCCGCGAGCAGGTCCGCGAACGTCCGGACGCTCCAGCCCTGGTAGTCGACATCGTCCTCGCCACTGTACTGTGTGACGAGGGTCTCGTCGGGCTGCTCGAGATGTGCGTACTGCCGGAGATCGGTTGGCGCGAAGACGAATCCAACGTCGTAGTCGCTCGCTGGACTCGCACCACCCCAGGCGTGGCTTCCGCGGGCGACGGCGAGCACGACCTTGACGTCGTGGGCGCGCTCGATGCACTCGAGTTGCCGCTCGACGGTGGCTCGAACACGCGCTGATACTCGTGGGGAAGCTGCTGGCGCTGTTGGCATGGGACGTTCAACTCGGGAGCGAAGCCGCCAGTCGACAAGAAGCCGCACGACCGCGGAGTGCCGTTCGTAGCTACACCTTGTGACCAGAAGCACTTAAACGACGATGGGAACGGGTTAATCGACAACCTATTTTCTCTTTCTGTCGGGATCTCGTCCGGTACTCGAGTCGCCGCCTGCAGTTGAGGGTCGTCTCGCTTAGCTTTCCGGCTTCTCGAGGCTTTTTGGTGGTTCCCGACGGGACAGTGGTATGGGTAATGAAAACACGCTGCATGGAAAGGCGGCGCTGGTCACTGGAGCGAGCGCAGGAATCGGACGGGAAACTGTTCGGGCACTCGCACGCGAGGGGATGAACGTCGCACTCGCGGCGCGCCGAGCCGATGAGTTAGATGCGCTGGCGGCGGATGTCGAATCAGAGTACGGTGTCGACACGCTCGTCGTTCCAACCGATGTGACGGACGAAGAGGCGGTCGAACAGCTGGTGGCCGAGACGGTCGACACCTTCGGCGGACTCGACGTAGTGGTCGCCAACGCGGGAACGGGAACCGAACGCGGCGTCGGAATCGACGAACTGGACACCGAACAGTACCGGACCGTGATGGACGTCAACACCGACGGCATGTTCTTCACGACGCGAGCAGCCGTTCCGCATCTCGAGAAATCGGCGGGGACGATCGTTTTCGTCGGCAGTTTTGCGGGGAAGTTTCCGCGGTCGGGAAGTCCGGTCTACGCGGGAACGAAGTGGTGGACTCGCGGGTTCGCATTGAGTCTGGCGGCACAGGTTGGCCCGGACGGGATCGGTGTCACGGTCATCAATCCGTCCGAAGTTAGAACGGAGTTCGGCAAGGAGTATCGCGACGAGGCGGAGTTATCGAAACAGCGGTACGATCCGGGAGAGATCACCGAACCTGCGGATATCGCGGCGGCGGTTGTCTTCGCCGCACAGCAGGAACCGCCAAACGCCGTGACCGAGATCGACCTCTACCGGCGGGATAAGTTCGAGATGATGTGAAATGCGAGTGCGGACCGGATGGCTCTCCGCTGAAGTGCTGCCGACGCAGATTTTGGACAGATACCGCGCATGGTCTGTCCTGTGGAGACTCAAGGTGTGCCCCGCAGAACTGTTCGGACTCGATGTGTGATTGGTCGATATACGGAGCCCAGTCTCTCCAGTCAGAACAGTGTAGAGTGCGATCCGCAGAACGACGTTCTCCCGTCGTATCTACACCTTGTGACCAGAAGCACTTAAAGAGATGTTGTGCTGGAGTGGTTTCGCCGTTCCCCACCGCAACCGAGCCGTCCGCCGGTATTCGCCAGTGAACTGTCCGTTCCGAAAGGCATAATCGCGCGCTCCCCTGAATGCGAGCAATGAGTCACCAGTTGCCGGACGTACAGGCGTCTTCGCCAGACGTTACCGTCGGCCTGAGCCAGGTCGGCGTCACCGGTGTCGAAAAGCTCGTCAAACTCGCCCGGGAGGACAAGCGCCCGATCGTCCTCACCGCCGAGTTCGAGGTCTTCGTCGACCTCCCCGCCTGGCGCAAGGGCGCGGACATGAGCCGCAACATGGAGGTCATCGACGAGATTCTGGAAGACGCCACGCGCGAGGAAGCCTACCGCGTCGAGGAGGTCTGTGGCGACGCTGCAGAGCGCCTCCTCGAGAAGCACGACTACACATCGAAAGCACAGGTCTCGATGGAAGCCGAGTTCATGCGCCGCGAGCAGACGCCGGCGAGCGACCGCGAGACCCAACACACCGTCGATATCATCGCCGCCGCGACCGCGACCGAGGAGGGCACGCGCGAGGAGATCGGCGCGGAAGTAACCGGAATGACAGTCTGTCCGTGCTCGCAGGGAATGTCCGCGGCGCGCGCAAAGCAGACGCTCGAGAACCTCGGCGTCGAGGACGAGACGATCACGCAGTTCCTGGAGGAAGTGCCACAGCCGGGCCACTCCCAGCGCGGACACGCGACGCTCACCGTCGAGGCGGGCGGCGACCCCGACGTGGACCTGAACGACATCATCGACATCGCGCGGGATTCGATGAGCGCGCGAATCTACAACCTGGCCAAGCGCCCAGACGAGGACCACATGACCTACGAAGCCCACGCAGACGCGAAGTTCGTCGAGGACTGTGTGCGCTCGCTTGCGGAGGGCGTGGTCGACGAGTTCGAGCACCTGCCGGACGATGCAGTCGTGACGATGAAGCAGTCGAACGACGAGTCGATCCACCAGCACAACGCCCACGCCGAGCGCGTCGTCGAGATGGAGACGCTGCGCGAGGAAATCGCAGCCGACGAGTAAGCAAAACGCGAACGCAGTTAGAACGTCAGCGGCTCTGCATCTTCCCACCGCGGCGCGAACTCGTCGTGGACGTTCGCCGCAAACTCGGGGTCTTTGAGGTCGATCATGCCGAACGCGTCGCCCGAGGAAAGCGGGTTCGGCACCTGAATACAGACCTCGGCGTCGTCGATGAGGTTGAACGACCCGGTCACTTCTTCGCTCGTCCGCACGTCGAAATCGTCACGCGCCTGTAGCGTCGAGCGATACCGCTCGCCGACGTTCTGGGAGAGCGAATTGACCAGTCGGCGCGTCATCAACACGTCGACCGAGACACCGCGATCGAGGGCGTCCTCGAGTGTCGCCAGCACATCGTCGCCGACGGTCTGCATGTCCCGCTGTGGCACGGGGTCTGCGGCGACCATGACGATCGACTGGTCGGCGGCAGCGAGGCGCTCTAAGAGGAGGTCGATCGTCTCCTCCGGGCCGACTGCGGCGGTCCAGAACTGTTCTTCGACCGGATCGGCCGCGTCGAGTTCGTCGGAGAGATCGTCGACGATGGATTCGTACTGGTCTGCTTTCTCGTCGAGTTCGCGCTTTTTGTCCTCGAGCAGGCGGTCGAGTGCGGTCGAGGGCTCGACGGCGACATACTTCTTCGGTCGGCTCGCAGTCTGCGTTCGAACGAGATTGTACTGCTCGATGCTGTTCAACACGTCGTAGATACGGCCCATGGGAACGTCACTGGCGCGTGACAACTCTTTGGCCGTTGTCGGACCGGTGTTCAACAGTGCTCGATACGCTCGAGCCTCGTACTCCGAGAGCCCGAGGTCCCTGAGGCTGGCCATATACTGTCCACTCGACCGGAGAAACATAAACGCTGTGGTGGTTTGCGATCGGATCGAGTCGGCCCGTTTCAGCACCCGACTAGTCGAGAACGGACTGCACCGCCTCGCTCAACTCAGTTGGAGTTTCAGCGATGGTCGAACTGCGGTCACCGAGGATCACGCGGGCAGTGCCTGTCTCGACTCCGGGCTCGATATCGACCGTGGCTGCGTCAGGAACAACGACCTTCTCGTGGTCGGCCATCCGCAACGCGGCCCGGTGCAAGTCAGACCCCGGCTCGTCGCCGACCGCGATAACGAGCGGCCCCTCGAGTAGCCGCGACGTTGCCGTCGCGTACTGTGCGATCTGGACACCGAACCGATCGCTCGCGCCGGCGAAGGACGCGAGTACCTCCCGGGCGACGGTGCGGTACGTTTCGTCGCCGGTGAGCGCCGCGAGGTCGAGCAGCGCGTCGGCGAGCGCGACGTTCGAATCGAGCGGCCGCAGCGGCTGATCGAGGAGTCCCGCACCTGCCTCCGGTCCGTCGACGAACGAGTCGCCATCGCGCAACTGGTCGATGGTCGCGTCGGCGACGGCGGTCGCGGTCGACAGGATATCCAGATCGAAGACACTCGCGGCCGTCGTCAGCGCTGACAGCGCTCGGGCCTGGTTCGCGAGCAACGGCGCGGTTGCACTAGCGCCGTCGGAGACGGTCTCGGGATGAGCATGCGTGACGACGCCCTCATCGATCAGGTCAGTCTGGAGTGTCTCGAGTGCACGCGTTGCGTACCGCCGGGCGCGCTCGTCGTCAGTGTAGGCCGCATAGGTGGCCAGCCCCTCGATTGCGAGCGCATTCGGGCCTGCGAGGACGGCGTCGTCGACCGGTGGCTCGGCTGCCGCCTCGCGATCCGTCGCATCCAGGCTGTGGGCGTCCGTTTCGCCCGGTGCCTGGCTGTTCGCGAAGGCGTCGACGGCGTCGTTCCAGAGCGTCGTCGTCAGGAACTCGACCGTCCGCGCGGCCGGCTCGCGGTACTCGTCTCTCCCAGTGAGGAGATACGCGTTCGCGAACGCGCGTACGAGCGCGCCGTTCGAGTCCAACAGCTTCTCGTGCTGGAGGCCCGACCAGTCGGGGTCCGTCGCGAAGCGATAGAAGCCCCCATCGTACTCGTCGAGCAAGTTCGCGCTGACCGCGTCGAACGAGCGCAGCGCCATCTCCCGGTCACGCTTCAGGGCGAACTCGAGTGCGTCGGGCAGCGGGAACTTCGGCTGTTGGCCCCAGCCGCCGGCGGTCTCGTCGTACGCCTCGGTGAGCTGGCCGAGCATGGCAGACTCGACGTCCGGCGTCAGATCACCGGCGGGCGGGTTATCCTCGCGGAGCGGTCGCGGCACGCGACCGGCACCGCTGCCCTTCGTGTCCCACATGGTGCGGACGCTGTCGAGGACCTGTCGCATGCCGTCGTGGCCGAGATAGCCCGCACCGGTCAGCACCGAGCCGTCGGGGGCCAGAAAGACAGTCGAGGGAAAGCCGCCCATGTTGTACCGATCGCGCACGCGTGGGCGACGGTCGACGTCGACGCGGACGGGGACGAAACTATCGTTGACGTTCGCTGCAATCCGCGGTTCTGCGTAGGTCTCTTCGTCCATCTCGTGACAGTGGTCACACCACGTCGCAGTGAGCGAGAGCAAGATGGGGAGCTCTGCCTCCGCTGCCTCGTCGAAGGCCTCCTGGCCCCACTCGCGCCACTCGACGCGCGTTCCGTCGTCGCGGTCACTGTCCATACCGATACCCATACCGGAGGTGGGTGAGTGACTGGGGTAAGCCCTTCGTTCGGCCGTGCTGGCCGTCGCAGTGAGCCTGCTCGTCAGGTGTAGTGAGAGTAAAGGGTTTTCACCCTTCGCTGGCTATATTGCGGTATGCTCCGGTGGATCTTCGCGCTGTTGCTCATCCCGTTTCTCGACGCGGTGCTTCTCGCGGTCGTCGTCAGTCAGACGGGCCACATCGGCTGGGTCGGCATGGTGCTTCTCGTCGTCCTCACCGGCCTCGTCGGGATGCTCCTCGTCCGTGCAGAGGGCCGCAGGACGCTCCGGAAGATGCAACGTTCGCTCGTCCAGGGTGAACCGCCGACGAATCAGCTCCTCGATGGGGCGCTCCTGATCGCGGCCGGCGCGTTCTTGCTCACACCCGGCCTCGTCACGGACCTCATTGGGTTCCTGATCGCGGTTCCGATCACTCGGATCCCGATCAGAACCGCCCTCAAGCGGTACGTGGTCATCCCCTACGCCGACAAGAAGACCGACGGCCTCGCGAGCGGAGCCGTCTGGACGTTCGGCTTCCCGGACGACGGCCACCCGGACGCAAGCGGCGCTGGCACGACACAGGAGACCACCGGAACCGGTGTCGGAACCGGCACCGCAGGTGGCACGTACGATCTCGGCACCGACGACTACTCGGTAGACACAGGTTCCAGTTCCGAAACGGACGGTGGACGCAGCCGAGACAGCGCTACCGACGGCACCACGATCGATCTCGAGGCGGGCGAGGAGAGCGAGAATCCGGATGACAGCGACGAAGACAGTCACCACGCGCGGTAGCGCGTCGCACAGAGCACGGAGAAAGAAACGCTTAAACATCCCACCGAGCAACTACCGAGTGCAGACGCGGGCCAATAGCTCAATCAGGTTGAGCGCCACTCTGATAAGGTGGAGGCTCTCGGTTCAAATCCGAGTTGGCCCATATTCTGGTGACGAGCAATTTCGCGAGTCACCAGTATGGAATCGAACTCGGAATTGAGCCCTGGAAGTCGCAGCCCGGGAGCGAATGTAACGAGCGACCTGGACCGTCTTCCTTCGGTTCAAATCCGGTTGGCCACTCAGCTTCTGAACGCTTCTTAGACACCCGGTAACGCCGGGTTTGGCGTTCTACAGTTCCGTTCACGGCGTTCGAGATAATCTGCCCCCGAATTCACCGAGTAGTCGAGTCACTCCGGTAGCCGGACGGCTGTTGCAGTCGTCCGGCTTCCGAACACTTTTGACTGACTGGTCAGTAAGTTACCGTACTCGAATGGACGATACGGAACGAACGATTCTCAAAGCAACCTATCGCGTGCTCTGCGAACACGGCTATGCGGACCTGACGATGCAGCAAATCGCGACCGAATCGGACCTGAGCAAGGCGACTATTCACTACCACTACGGCAGCAAGGAACGCCTCTTCGAGGCGTTTCTCACGTATCTCTACGAGCGGTACTCGGACCGGCTGGACGAGGTATCGGGGCCGACCGCGCGAGATCGGCTCGACGAGTTGCTCACGATACAACTCGCAGATACGGAGGATGAACCGGGCATCGACTTTCGAACCGCGATGCTCGAGGTGCGCGCGCAGGCACCGTACGACGAACGGATTCAGGAGACGCTGAGTGCGTTCGATGCGACACTGGTCTCGGCACTCCGCGAGACGATCGCTGCCGGTATCGAAGCGGGTGAGTTCGACGATCACGTCGATCCTGCGCTGGCCGCCGACCTCCTGACGACAGTGATCAAAGGCGCACATACGCGACACGTCGCCGTCCGGCACCCGCTCGAGCGCTCTCACGAGGCTGCGCGCACGTACGTCGAGACGTATCTCATCGGTGAGACGCCGTCGGAGGTGACCACCTGATGGGGATCAGAAAATCCGTCAACTCGCTGTTCAAGGGACCGGAAGATCTGGATCTCACCTCGGGTGAGATCGGCCGACCACTGTTTTACCTCTCGTTGCCGATCATCATCCAGAACCTCTTTCAGGTGCTGTACAACCTGGCCGACACCTTCTGGCTCGGCCGCCACAGCACCGAGGCGCTGTCTGCGATTACGTTCGCGTTCCCGATCGTCTTCCTGATGATCTCGCTCGCGCTAGGCGTTTCGGTTGCAGGGAGCGTCCTCGTCGCCCAGCACACCGGGGCAGGGAACGAGAAGCGTGCCGCGTACGCCGCCTCACAGACGATGTCCTACGCGGCCATCATCTCTGTCGTACTGGGTATCCTGGGATACGTCTTCGTCGACGACATCACCGCCCTCCTCGGGGTGAACGAGACCGTCGCGCCGCTGGTCGTCGAGTACATGCGCATCTATGCGGTCGGCCTGTTCGCCGTCTTCGGCTTTGCAGTCTTTATGGCGCTCATGCGTGGCTACGGCGACACAGTGACACCAATGTACGTCATGGCCGGCTCGGTCGTCATCAATATCGTCCTCGATCCGATTCTCATCTTCGGCTTCGAGGCGAATCCGCTGTTTAGCTTCCTCGGACTCGCTGGACTCGAGGCGGCGGCACTCGACGCGACCGGGTTCGACGGCTGGGGGATTGGCGGCGCTGCGGTCGCAACGGTATTCTCGCGGGCGGTCGCGCTGGTGATCGGACTGGCCATCCTGTTCCGCGGCAATCACGGCGTGCAGATCCGTCTCTCGGAGATGGGGCCGGATCTCGAGTTTGGGCGGACGATCGTCACCATCGGACTCCCGGCCTCCGTCGAGGGTGCGGCCCGTTCGCTCTCTATCACGCTGCTTCTCGTCGTCGTCGCGACCTTCCCGAACGCAGTTAGTGGGGCGTACGGCATCGGGACGCGAATCTTCTCGGTGATCTTCCTCCCGGCGCTCGCCGTCTCCCAGGGGATCGAGACGATGACCGGCCAGAACATCGGGGCCGAGGAACTGGACCGCGCCGAAGAGACGAACCACTTCGGGGCGCGTGCCATGCTCGTCCTCCTCACGATCGGTGGCGGACTCATCATGCTCGCCGCGAGACCGATCGCCGGCATTTTCTCACCAGATCCGGCGGTAGTCGACCACACCACGACTTTCCTGCGCGTGACCGGGCTTACCTTCGGGTTCATCGGTGTCATGCGCGCCTACACCGGTGGCTTCCGCGGTGCCGGTCACACGATGATCGCAGCCGTCGTCTCCCTCATAACGCTCGGGTTCATCCGGCTCCCAGTCGCCTGGGTCGCGTCGGGCCCACTCGATGTAATGGGCCTCTGGATCGCGTTCCCGATCTCGAACATCGTGGGCGGGGTCGTTGCGTACCTGTGGTTCAAGCGCGACACCTGGCGTGATGGCAACCTGACCGAGAGCGGCCCGTCACCCGACGGAATCGAATCGAGCGTCGCATCGACCGACGACGATTGACCAGGTCAGTCACGACGACTCCCTTAGAATTACGCCGGTCACGACGACTCCCCAGCTCAACAAGCGACAATCTCGACACCAGCGGCGATGTCGTCGGCTCTGTTTCTGGCACTCCTTCGCTTCGCTTGAGCCACGGTGTACTCGAGTACGCACTCTGTCTACCCGATCTGCTTCTTTTTCCCTTCGCCCTTCCCGCCACCGTCCCCGCTCTCGCTCTCACAGCGATCTGGATAGCTGCTGATCAGGTACTCGAGTACCGATCACAATAGAGGCAGTCAGAGTGACAGCACCCTGAGCAATGAGAAAACATGTTTTGAATAGAGACTACCGCTCGGAGAAAGGGACAATATTTCCAACTGCGGCGTCTCTGGGTTTGAGCGGACGCAAGTTGGCGTTCTAGCAGTAAATAAGGATACCAAAACTGGATATCGAATACAGAGACGCACGACTCCCATACCCAGTTGCTGCAGCCGTCTGGGTCCGTTTCCGGGAGGGGGTGACTGCTAGCGGATGAACAGACAACCAGCTATGGTATTCAGAGGATATATCTTCTCAATATGGCACTATTAGCAAAACCAGTTCACGACAGATTCGCAATCACGAGTCCTTCAGCCCGAAGCACGACACCAACGTCGCCGTTGTCACCCTGGAACACCTCTTCGTGGGACGTAATATCGTCGACACCGGCACCCACTCGGAACTGGTCCACGTCCGGCAGGGAGGCAAGCGTCCGACGCTCATCTGGCTGTAACTCGAGATCCTGCATGAAGACCGTGTCCTCGGCCGTCTGACACCGCACGCGCACCGTCGCCGCCCGCGGCAGTTTGTTCTGGACGACCAGCGTCCCTGCACCAAGCCCGACGAATCCCTTCACAGTCGCGACGAGCATCGAGAGGTTCGTCGCGCGGATCTGATTCGTGATTTTGGTGCCCTCCTCCTCGAGTATCCCTGGGACGGCGGCCGGTTCCGGCGGGAAGTTCTCCGGATCGTTGCGGTAGACGAGCAGGGTAAGCGAGGAGACGAGGACGCCGAGCACTCCAAGGAGGATGAGGAACCACGGCAGCCCGGCCTCCTCCTCCGGTGGCTCAGTCGTCGAGTCGGATTCGTTAGTCTGTTCGCCATCGGACGATGGAGATGACTGGTCGTCCTGTTCGTCAGAATCATCCGGTCCGTCTGACTCACTGGGATCAGTAGCTGGCTCGTCATCAATAATTTCAACACCAACACCGACTGTCGACGCAGCAGTTGCATTGTCCGTCTCAACGGAGAAATCGTATGCACCGATCTCTTCTGGGGCATCGATCGTCGTCGAAACGTTGGTCGACTCCCACGGACCGAGCGTCACCCGGTCAACGTAGACGAGTTCGTCATCGAGCATGAACTCGACGTACTGATCGCCGGATTCAGTACCTGTGTTGTTAATCTCTGAAGAGAGAGTTAGCTCGCGGTCAGTGTCGTTGGTGTAGTCGCCGCTCAAATTCTGTGGCTCGTAGTGGGAGCTTTTGGATCGAACCGTGGCGTTTGCGAGCGCCTCGTCGTTGTTACTTATAATTGCAGCTTCCACCTTCGGAACATCACTCTCAGCAGTTCGGTAAACGAACTGTTCGGTAGTTTGTTCACCGACCTCGAGCGAGACGTTCGTTCGGTCACGAATCTGTCGCAATGTCCGGTCCGGATCTGCGATTCCGCTGTCGATCCGGAGTCGGACCTCTTGCTCGCCTTCGATTTCGCCCGTGTTTTCAATGACGGCTGTCGTAACGAGTTCCTCGCTCGCATTAACTGGCTCGTTGATTTCGTCAATCGTCACCTCAAAGCCGCTTCCAGTAATGCGTGGGCTGTCAGTAGCACCAGTTCCAGGGGTGACCAGTTCAGCGTCAACGCGTGGCGCGTCACCCGACTCCGTTTCGTACTCGAACGTCTCTGTCACAGGTTGGTCGCCATCTAGTTCGACTGTTCGGTTTTCGATTAATTTATCGTCGACGTAGAACTGAACGGGATATTCCTGCGATTCGTCAGGGATTCGGTCCCATCGATCGTATCCAATCTCGGCGGTGAGTTCGAGCGTCTCGCCTTCGTCAGGATCGTTCTGATCAGTGAACGCCGCCTCGACGTTCTCTTCGTGAGTTGCCTGACCGAGAACCTCGACCGACGCTGTGTGTGAATTGTAGCCACTCTTGACTGTCGCCTCGACGGATGGTGAATCATCCTCCGAGGTTTCGTAGGTGAACGTCTCGACGGTCTCTTCGCCGGGACTCAGTGCGACAGGTCTCGTTGTGACGTGTGAATCGTCAATCAGGAAGTCGATGATATACTCCTGCTCGCCGTCCGGGATGTTGCCGTGACGAGTAATTTCGACGGGAACCTCGAGTTCGTCGCCCGCAGCAGGGAATCGCGTCCAGTCGTCGGTGATTTCGACATCGACGCTGGCCTCGTGGACGGTGACATCGGCCGTGTCCGTACCATCCTCGGTACGTACACGAGCGCTTTCGATTATGTCGTCGCCTTCTTCGGTCTCGTAGTCGAACGTGACCGTCCCCGAGTCATCACCATCTAACGAGATCGAGTCCGTCAGCGTCTCTTTGATCTCGTTGTTGCCATCACGCAGGAAGAGCTCGAGTTCCTGGTCATCTGACCCGTAGTGTGGATTCGTGACTTCGACAGTGATAGAGAGCGTCTCCCCTTCTCCAGGGCTGTTTGTCTCGGTAATATTGGGCTGGAAGTCGACCGTATCGTGCTCCGTATACTCGACAGTATCGCCGTCCGCCTCGACTGTCGAGCCACCGTTGACAGTCTGGACCGTGCCGTCGTCGGTGAGTTCGAGTGTATCATTGAGGTAGACACCATCTGTGACGACGAGATCAGGGTCGTTCTCCACGACGCGGACTTCATTACCGTCAACCATGGCCGGTTCACACGATTCTGTCACAACGGTGCCGCTATCGAGGTCGACGACCAGCGCCTCATCGTCAGCGGAAACGACGGGATCCGGGGGCAGCGACTCTGCATCTGCACTTGAACCCGTGATAACGTACTCATCGTCGAACGTAACGACTACCGTATTCGAGTAGCCGTCCGACGAATCGGTACACTGCTGTGTCACAGCCGACTGTAGTGATGGTGTGGGGCCATCGAAAGTCGTCGATCCGCTCGTCTCTGCTGTCGGCCCACCGGCTATGTCGGTTGCACCCGCTGTCCCAACACCGAGAGCGACGAGCAGCACTGTCAGCACGAGCATCGCACCGAGTGATCGCGGGACACGCAGACCGAAGCACAAACACGACTCAGTGTCCGAAGTTGCGTCCCCGTTCGTCATGCTGTATTCGTTCCGTGCATTGCCGTCGCTGGTTCGGCTCCAGCCCGTTCAACGGGACGTCTCGCCGACTGTTCGTCAGCGTCCCAATGCTGCTCTGTCATAGTTTCTTCTTTCCGCGTCGCCTCGAACCACATCGAGTCGAGTTGCTCTTGGCGAGCAGTAGGAAATCCATTCATATCATATTGCCGGCCCCGCGAACGACGTTCTGCCAGCAGGGGGCCGAAACAGTTACCCGTACACACCGAACGGCCGACGAATTTTTCACGGTCTGGTGTGACGGCATCGTAACGATGCCACGATATCCTGGGGAGCGCTCTGTTTGCGACGACGAGAGTGACCGGGACTCTTTGCGAGATCGATCACCGACTGCCTCACCACCAACACGGACCGCTACCAACGCCGACTCGAGTTCGACTCCCCACTCGAGTACCGGTACCGGACACAGTGGTCTGACTCGCCGCACTGCGCTGGGTGCGGTGACGACTGCAGCAGTTGGATTGACGGCGGGCTGTCTCGATTCGATCCGCCACATCGGCCAGACACGAGTGCCGGTCGATCCCGAAGAGCCGGGTGACGATCCGGATGCGACGCCTGGTGAGTTCTACCACCTTCTCGAGGAGAACGATATTGCGGTCGACGAGCTGTATCACGATACGGAAGACGACGACTGGATTTTGTTCTACGAGTCTGCGGCGTCGGATGCGGTCGAATCGGACGACGAGATTGCGCTCATCTACCGCGTGTTCAGTGAGGGGATGATCGACCGCGGTGCAGAAGTCAACCATCTCTACACGGAGGTCGAGGACCGATTCGATGGGCAGGTGAAAGGCTGGGCGGTCAACGCCCAGTGGGCCGAAGAACATCTCGACGGAGAGGCCTCGGATATCGAACTGTGGAACGCGATTGCTGGGACGAAGCAGTACGAAGATGGTGAGGAGCCGGGTGCGGATGCAAACGAGTCCGACGAAGGGGCCGGTGAGTTGTCGGAGGGGGACGACGAAGACGTGGACGATTCTGATGCGGATGAGGAGAGTGGTGACGGTGACGGAGACGGCGATGGCGACAGTGATGGTGGTAGCGACGGTGACGACGGTGATGATAGTGATGCTGATGACGATGGCGACGATGGTGGGGGTAGGGAGGAGAGTGAGACTGATGAGGACAACACCGAGGACGAGACCGATGAGAGCGACGAAACCGATGACAACGACGACTCGTCGGACGACTCATCCACCAACGAGACAACAAATGGCACCGAAAGCGACGAGTAGGTGCACCCGGTGTCACGACCGACCCCGAACCGCCACCGTGAGAGCACAACCAGAACCTGCACCGCGGAGACGGGCTTCTGGCCCCCACCGGTGATCCCGTAGCTATGGCGTTATTCGAACTCGAGCGCAACGCGAACTTCGAACAACTCATCCGGCACCTCGAGGCCAGTTCCAACCCGGATATCCGCCGTCGTGCTGCCGAAATCCTCGGCAGTCTCGAGACGAGTGCGGACGACGTCGTCACCGAGGGACAGCCCCGATCAGTTCGGGACGACGTCGTCGATGCGCTGATCACCGCCTCGCAGGAGGACGAGAACGACGAGGTTCGGGCCGCAGCGATCGACGCCCTGGACCAGTACGGCCAGGACGCACTCGAGGAGTTCATCGGCGAACTCTCGGGGCAGGACTTCGAGAACCTCGCGGAGTGGAAGAAGGCGAAGGTGCTCGCGCGCGGGCTGTCGGCCGACCGGGCCGAACTCCGGATGGCCGCCGCAACCGGCCTCGGACGGATCGGCGAGGACAACGTCGTGAAGGCGCTCGTCAACCGACTGGACGATCCGGACGCACGCGTGCGAAAGCGCATCGCCCGCGCACTGGGGCGCATCGAATCCGCGGGGAGTGTCCCCGCGCTTGCGAAGCGATTTCACACCGACACCTACGCCGTCCGGATCGAGATTGCCTACGCGCTCGCGGATATCGGAACGGACAACGCACTTCGCGAACTCATCGACGTTGCCGACGCGGAGGACGAGGTGCTTCGCCGGATCGCAGTCGACGCACTCGGCCGTCTCGGCAGCACGGAGGCCGTCGAGGTCCTCGCGAACGCGCTGAGCGACGAGACGGACATGGTTCGTCGGACGGCCATGTTCTCGCTCGTCCAGTTGCTCTCGGAGGCTCCCTCGAACGCGAGCCACCAGGTCCGCGAGAAAATCGTGGGGGAACTCGAGGCGGCAGACACTGACGAGGTGATCGACCCGCTGATCGAGATTCTGGACCGGAGTACCGAGACGGCACAGCGGCGCAACGCGGCGTGGCTCCTCGGACGTGTCGCGAACGACAACGACGCTCACACCGAGGCCGCACAGGACGCGCTCATCGAGACGATGGGCGACGACGACGAGATGACTTCGAAGTTCGCGGCAACGAGCCTCTCGATGCTCGACAGCGACGGGCTGGAGCTGCGGCTACTCGAACTCGTCGAGGACGGGCTGAAAGACGAGGAGCTGCGCGTCAAGGCGCTGTTCGTCCTGGGGAAGATCGGGACGGATACCTCGCGGCGACGGCTCTCGAGTTTCGTCGAACGAACGGATAGCGATCGGCTGCGAAAGCGTGGTTTCTCCGCACTCTCGAAGCTCGGTGGCGTCGGCACAGTGGCTGGTGACGCAGTATGAGCAGTGGTGAACAGAAGCTGGCGGACGTAACGGGCAAGTTCACGCAGGTCGTCCGCGAGGGCCGCAAGCTCTCGGATACCAACTGGTCGAACGGCCGCATCGTCCTCTCGAACAAGCGCATCGTGATCGTCAGCAACGACGGGAAGGTGACGATTCCGCTCGGGAAGGTGCAGTCGATTCGCGGCCGGTACGACGTGAACCAGACCGTCGCGAAGGTTTCGAACTACATCAGCATCAACTACGGGGCCAACGTCTACCTCGTTTCGATGGGTGACGTCCAGGAGTTCGAACTCCAGATCCAGAAGGCCGTGTTGGACGGCGAAATCGTTCTCGTCAAACACCCTGCTGTAAAAGGCGGCGTCGTTCAGGACTCCTCGTGGCGCAAGGCGCGCGTAAAGATCAACGAGGGCGTCGCGAACTTCGCCATCGAGAGCGGCGAGTTCGTCCAGATCGAGGTCGACGACGTGGGGACCGTCGAGAGCGACGAGCGGACGGTTCGGTCACAGGAACGGCCCGTGATCGAGGCCGAGCACACGGAGGGCGGCTCGAGTGTCCAGACGTATCTCTCGGGCTCGAGCCAGAACTGCGCGATGTTGAAGTCCGTGCTGGATCGTGGGGCAGAGAAGAACGCCTCGCAGATCGACCTCTCCGGGAAGGAAGAGGAGGTGTTGATGGCGATCTACTCGGGTGTTTCGCCGTTCGAGGTGCCGGAGTTCCTGGATATCGAGACTGACGAGGTCGAGGAGATTTACGAGCGCCTGATCGAGTTGCAGGTGTTAGAGGAGGTTCGCGTTCGGCGGGAGGTCGCGTTGAAGCCACGCGGGCGGAACATCGCGAGTGAAGCGATGAATAACAAGTGAGGCGTGACACGGATGCGGTCGGCAACGTTCGCAGTGGTACGTTCGGCACTTTCTATACTGTGATTAGAGCGGGCAGGTGCGACTAGTTGTCCAGCGAATCGAGAGAATAGTGTGGGAAACCAGCGTGTTCCCCATCCCCAGTTGTGTCGTCTCTCCTGTCGTGCTCAGTGTGTTGTCAGCCGGTCCTTACTCGCTCTTGAGGTAGCTCACGTCGCGTTCGAGCTCGTAACCGCGCGGGACGCCGACGTTTTCCAGACAGTCGTCACAGAGTGGTTTCGCGTAGGTGCGGTTGTTCGATTTGCCGAGAATATTGGCGTCGTCGAGTGAGACGATGTCATCACAGCGGCTACACTCGATCTTGTCGCCGTCAACGATATTCATGCCGCAAATTCGTTCGAGCGGGGAGATAAGTCTCCCGGCCGACTGGAAGCCGACGGAGGTGGAACGGGGGGATCGGCCACCAAGTTTAATTACCTGTCCAGCAGTTCGGCCAGTAGGTTTAAGATATCCACCTATCGGCAGTTAGAGTTAAGAGTGTAAAGTTTGGCAAGTAGACTTAATAACAATCGCTCTGAACCAGTGTCCACTGCCCGGTATCGCCGGGTGTATAATACCAATGTTCGAACGAATTACAGACGACGACCGCGGTCAGGTGGGGATCGGCACCCTTATCGTGTTCATCGCGATGGTGCTTGTCGCTGCGATTGCCGCGGGCGTGCTGATTAACACGGCTGGCTTCTTGCAGACGCAGGCTGAAGCCACCGGTGAGGATAGTACAAGTCAGGTGAGCGATCGCCTGCAGATCGTGAGTGAATCTGGTAGCGTTGCTCCAACTACAATTGGGGCTGAAGGACTCAGCGACGCAACAATCACCGCTGAGATAGCAATAGCTGATGATGAAATAGCAGAAGAAGATATCGTAGTATCTGTTGCAACAAGTGCTGTAGCAGGCTATGAGGATACAAAAGTCATAGAACTCCCGGAAGAGTCTGGTGACGGAGAAAGTATTGAAGTTGAATTTGACAATGTTCCGGCAGATGACTTAGCTGTAACTGTTGATGGAGAATCCATTGTAGCTCAGACTGCCGAAGCATCCGGTGGTGGGGTTGAGTTCACCGATGACGATCAAATCACGGCACTTCCAGAGGACTCCGACGCAAGTGATGTCAAAGCACTCATCGAACTTCCAGATAGCATCGATGAGGAGTATGACGAAAGTGAGGTGAAGGAAGAGTTCGCAGTTCGTACGACAGACGCTGACAGAACTCTCGGAGACATCGAAGATGTCTTCTATAATGTAGATGCAGAAAGCGACTTCGAGGATGAAAACGACTTCGTCTACGATATCGTAAATGACGCCACTGATATCGGTGACGAGGGTAGTGGATCCGATTATGAACTTGATGGAAATTACGCAGTTGTTGACCTTGGATCGCTAGACGAGGGCGGCTATGCTGTTGAGATTATTGGCCTTGAAGCAGTAACGTACACTGTCTTCGAGGCAGGAGATGAAGGTGACGAAGATGCAATCAGTGGCGAGGGTGAAGATGTCCTGTTCTATGGCTTTGGCATCGATCAGGTTAGTAACCTTGGTGACTTCGAAAACCGGGTTGACGAACTACAGTTCGTAGCTGCGACGGCACCTGGATCGAACCCGATCGACCTCGAACAGACATCTGTTCAGTTCATCGGTGAGCAGGGTGCAGACAGTGTCGCTATCAGTGATGCCCGGAACGTCAATGACATTCAGGGTGTCACTGACGGTGTGCTGACTGACAGTACCGACCGAGCAGAAGTGACGTTTCGTGTCGTCGGTGAAATTGACAACTACAACCGTCTGAGCGAGGGTGAGCGGTTGTCCGTTATCTTCACGACTGACTCCGGTGCGACAACGGAAACCGAGCTTCGTGTTCCAACGACTATCACGAATGATGACGAATCGGTGAGGCTATAACAATGTTCGAAAGCAACACTGACGAACGCGGCCAAGTCGGGATCGGCACCCTCATTGTGTTCATCGCAATGGTGCTGGTCGCCGCAATCGCTGCGGGCGTCCTGATCAACACTGCAGGCATGCTGCAGTCGCAGGCTGAAGCAACAGGCGAAGAGAGTACTGAACTGGTTTCCGAGCGGATCGATGCGACGAGTGCCGTCGGTATCGTTGATGACGACGTAGTCGAAGGAGAAGGCGGTGCAGATCGCGGTGAACTTAAGGAAATTCGTGTTGGGGTAACTGCAGCACCGGGAGCAGATGATATCTCTCTCGATGATACGGTCATCCAAGCTGTGGGTCCAAATGGACAGGCAAACCTTGTCTACGAAGATGGAAGTAATGGGTTTGACTTCGATGACCCTGAAGTTGAGCACCTAAGTGGCACGTTCGTTGCTGAAAACGATGAGGATGAATACGTCGACCCATCCAACGCAGTCCTTGACGAAGAAAACGACTTCACGCTCGTCTTCAACCCAGAAGACACGCCATTCGGAGATGGTGACCCGTTCGGTGAGGGAGACGAGTCGCAACTCGACATCGTCTCGCCATCGTCCGCAACGACGCAGGTCACGCTGACCGCGCCTGACCTCTTCAGTGAGGACGGCGAAGCAGTTCGACTCTAAGTCGGTACAGCTGACCGCGTTGCAGTTTATTTTTTTAGCCGGTGCGTGCTCAATACATAGCACAAGCGAAGAGCAGCAGCGAGCACAGCCCTGTGCAGTACAAGACGATACCCAAACGAACAGGACGAGGGCTGCAACCAGATCATAGCTACTCGAGTACACCACTCCACACCGAAACCGAGTGATCGACACCTGAAGGCACGACTGGCCAGAGCGCTTTTAAGAATCTGATACCTCAAAGAGACGTAATGGGGTTCAGTACGAGCGGCGCTGTTCTCGTCATCCTGGTTGGCTTCCTCGTCGCCGTCAGTGTCATCGTCCCCACGGTGTTCAGCGTCGGCGCGGCGACCGGCGACGCGTTCGCCGCCCAGAACGACCAACTGCGGGACCAGCAGAACACCGCCCTCTCGATCGACTCCTTCGAGTACATTGGCGACGATGACGAACACGATGCTCTCGTTGTCGTGACCAACGAGGGATCGACCTCGCTCTCCGTCGAGAAAACCGACCTCGTCGTCAACGGCCACTTCTACCCCACTCAGGGCTACGACGACGAGACGACGATCGTCGACGGCGAGGCAGAACGCGACGAGAGCGACGTCTGGACGCCCGGCACGCAACTCGATATCGAACTCTCCGACGGCGGCGACGCGAACGGCGAACTCGAGTTCACCGGCGACGAAGACGAGGACAGTATCCGCATCACGACTGAACGCGGTGTTGCTGAGACGGCGTGGATTACGGTATCGGAGTGAACCCGGCGCAAGCGCGCGGCGGGTGCAGACGAACGCGGGCCAGAAGACAAACCAAGGACGACTCACAACGAATGGAGCACGAATAAATGTCGAGCGTCTCGGCGACCCACCTGATCATGTTCATCGGCAGTCTCGTGATTGCCTCGGCAGTTGCGGGAACGGTCATCATGGAGGTCGGCAACGTGAGCGACTCGATCGAGATGCGCGGTTCATCGGTCGCCGAGGAGATCGAAACCGACATCGCGATCATCAGCGACGAATCCCAGGCTGATGCGATGGTTACTGCGCCCGACGGTGACGACGCCGACGGCGTATACGAAATCACGGTTCTCGTGAAGAATATCGGTAGTGGGGATATTCCAGCACAACAAAGCGCCGTCGATGCGCTTGTCGACGGGACGTATTCCCCCGTGACGAACGTCGAGCGGATCGACTACGACAGCGACACCTGGGACGCCGGCGGGGTCGTCGAGCTCACGATCGAAACCCACCAGGTAAGCGGCGATACGGACGTGGCGGTGCTCGTCACGGGCAGCGAAGACACGATCACGTTCTACTGGGACGAAGACGACGACTGAACGGACCGGAACAGAACGACACTGAATCAAACCCACACATGACACTACTGCTATTCAGCCAACTCGGTGGCGGTGACGACTCGGACGACGCTGACGATACCGACGCCGACGAGGGCGACGACCTTCTCGGAAGCGACGACGGCCTGATCGGCGACGACCTCGGCTTCGACGACGGCGGTGACGACGAAGACTCGATGGACGACGAGCTCACCTATCGCCTCGACGAGGTCGAAAAGGAGGTCGACTCCCTCGAGAACAAGGTCGAAACCGTCCGCGGGGAGAACGAACAGATCAGCGACTCGATCACGAGCGTCGAGCGCAACGTCGACAAGCTCGTCGACATGTACGAAATCGTCACCCAGGGAGTCAACCCCTTCGTCGGCGACCAGGAACTCGGCAACGCGTTCGAGACCGCCGCAGGACAGGGCGGCGTCTTCGGCGGCGAGGACGACCCCGCCAACGATATCGACGAGGATATTATGAACTCCGAGGCGGAGGACTTCCTCGACGACGACCTCGAGGAGGAGCCAACAGACGACGATTTCGACGAGGTCGACACCTTCGACGACGGCGACGACGTGCTGGAAGACGAGTTCGACGATGACGGCGATGCCGACGCTGCCGATGCTGACGAGGATGCCGTCGACTTCGACGACGAGTTGGCAGCAGACGAGAGCTCGTTCGACGACGATCTCGGCGTCGAGATGGACACGGAGTCGGAGCTCGGCGACGACCCCCTGGACGGCGTCGACGAGGACGACGAGACCGAGGCCGAAGCAGACCCTGCAGAACCGACTACCGACGACGCGCCAGATTCCGAGCCTCCTGCGCCAGACCCAGCAGCACAGACGCCATCTGCTGCAGCGCCCGACGGCACGAACGGAGAAGACGGTGACCTCCCGTACCTCGTCACTGTCCCCGCCAGAAACGACGCCGAACTGGCGACACTCGAGTGGCTCCAGTTCCTCGTGGACGGGGCGGGACTCGAAGGGGCGGCACAGACGATTGCGTACTACGAGTCGGTGGGGTGGATTTCGTCGCCGGTGGAGACGTACTTACAGCGGTTGTTGAACGGGTTTGGTGGTGACGATGCGCCGCTTGCGGCTGCGGAGATCGAGCCGAAGTCGGTGTTGCGAAACGACGAGCACAAGCGGAGTTTGCGGTATATTGCGGGGATTGCGACGCCAGAGCGTGATGTGCCGGACGCCGGATCTGTCCCGGATGCTGAGTCTGTCCGGAGTACTGAACCTGCCCAAGATGTTGTGTCTGGCCCGGATGTGGAAACGTCGACAGAGTCTGCCGTCGGTGCTGACGGTGACGCTGGCACTGGAACTGGCACTAACACTGGCACTGATACCCACTCTGAACCGGGTGACCGCAATGAAACTGGCGCTGCGGCCAGCGCAGAGACGGACCCCACATCGGATGCACGACTCGAGTCCGGACCAGCGGACGCCGCGACGAGCGAGTCCAGCGAGTCGAGCGGGGAGGTCGCGGAACACGGTGACGAAGGACCCGGGCGTGAGTCTGGGGCGCAACTCGAGTTGGAGGCCCAGGCAGAGCAGAGTGGGGTGGATGTGGCTGCGGGTGGGTCGACCGCTGCCGGTGAGTCGGAGCCGGAGTCGGAGTCGGAATCAGCGTCGGACTCTGGACTCGAATCGTGGGTGGAGTCCGGCCAGGAGTCGACGGCAGATGTGTGGGAGTCGGGGTCCGAATCTGCGTTCGAGTGTGAGTCTGTAGCCGATCCCGACGCCGACCCCGTCCCCCAGTCCGAGTCAGAATCCGAGTCTGGCTCGGCGTTCGAGCCCGAGTACTAACGTCCGTTGTCGCCGCCACGAGGACAGATACCCGGCGATGATAGCGGCTCTGTGTCGTCTTCTGCGCTCAGTACCTTGATCGTCCTGACACCGAGAGCGTTCCATACACCTGATTTGCCACTGTTCGTCGGGCTGACGGTACCAGCCAGAAGTTTTGTATGCTGAGCTTTCAAAGAAGTGCCTACGATACCGACGCGGTCGCAGTTGACATCAGTCGTCGGGAGCCACGGCGGCTGTCGACGCGTGACCGCGCTCGACGAAACCGCTGCAGACACGCGGTGCGGACGGAGGAACGCAGGACGCACAATGGGTATTGCGGATAACACAGCAGCGATCAACGACTTCAGCAAGTCCATCATTCGGTCGTACGACGAGATGGATCTCCCGGCACGGTTGTACGTTCCGGGAGTGTTGCTGCCTTCGTTCCTCTTTTTCCTCGCGACGATCGTCATCGCGGTGATCCTCGACGTCTTCTTGCTGGTGAAGCTCCTGATTCCGGTGCTCGGCCTCCTCGTCTTCGTTGCGGCGGTGGGCTACCCACGGCTGGCAGTCGACCAGCGCCGTATCGAGATGGAGAACCGGTTCCACCTGTTCATCATCCACATGACCATCCTGTCGACGACGAACATCGACCGGATGGAGGTACTGCGCAAGCTCGCCCAGGAGGAGGAGTACGGCGAACTGGCAGACGAAGTCCAGCGCGTCGTCGACCTCGTTGATGTCTGGCACCTGAGTCTCGGCGACGCCTGCCGTCGCCGGGCGAAGGCGGTGCCGAGTGAATCCGTTGCCGACCTCTTCGAACGGATGGCCTACACGCTCGGTGCCGGCCAGCAACTCGACGAGTTCCTCCATCAGGAGCAGGACGTATTGGTCGAAAAGTATTCCACAGTGTACAAGCAGTCGCTTGGCAACCTGGACGTGCTGAAGGACCTCTATCTCTCGCTGATCATTTCGATGACGTTCGCACTGGTGTTCGCGATCGTCCTCCCGCTGCTGACCGGCAACGATCCGACGCTGACGACCAGCATCGTCATCGTGCTGTTCGTCTTCATCCAGATCGGGTTCTTCTTCGTCATCCGTGCAGTCGTCCCCGACGATCCGATCTGGTACCTCGAAGACGGCTATCGGACGGCGACGAAGAAGCGAATGCTCGCTTCGACCGTCGTCGGCGTCGGATTGAGTGTTCTCACCGTCTTCCTACTGGGGCTGATCTTTCTCGACGTGCTTCCGGAACCGGGTGGGCTCCCGATCCGGGATCTGCCCTCGATGCTTCACATGCCTATCGCAACGCTCCCGCTGTTGATCCCCGGTCTCGTCTTCTGGTACGAGGAACGACGCGCGTTCGAACGCGACCGGGCGTTTCCGAACTTCATCCGCGCACTCGGGACGAGCGAGAGCGCAAAGCAAAGCACCACCTCCGAAGTGCTCGCAACGCTGCGCTCGAAGGACTTTGGCCCGCTCACCGAGAACATCGACGACCTCTACCGGCGACTGAATATGCGCCTGAGCACCGAGAAATCCTGGCGTTACTTCACCGGCGAGACGAACACCTTCCTGATCCAGAAGTTCAGCGAAATGTACCTGGTTGGCCGCGAGATGGGTGGCGGCCCGAAGCGACTCGGCGAACTCATCAGTACCAACATGAGCGAGATCATCAACCTGCGCGAAGAGCGCAAGCAGCAGACGACAACGCTCGTCGGCGTCATGTACGGCATCACCGCCGCTTCGGCGTTCGCGTTCTTCATCGGACTCGAGTTGGCCCTGATGCTCTCGAGTTTCGATATCGATCTCGACGGCCAGATGGGCGGGCAGCTGATTCACACGGACGAGTACAACGTGCCGGTGCTCCGGTACCTGATCGTGCTGGTGTTGATTTTCAACGCGTTCATCTCGTCGCTGGTGCTCCGGGTGGCAGACGGCGGCCACTTCGGGAACTCCTACGTTCACTTTACGGCGCTGCTCTGGATCGGCGCGGTGACGGGGACGCTGACGGAGCGACTTGTCGATGTCCTCATCACGGTCGATCTGTGATCGGTTGCGCCGTGATCGATCGCGGTCTGTATCACTGCTGTCTGGTCTGGGACGTCATGGGTATGGATATCGCCATGACTGTCGCTTACTGCCCGCTCTTTCCTCTACAACTGTATAGTAGCCAACTGACAGTGCACGCCGAGTGACCGGTGAACGACTCCAGGTGACCGGCCACAAGACAATTAGTGACAGCGGCGAAATCGACGAGACAGACACCCATGCGCTCCGATCGAAAACAGCGATTTCACGCGGCGACACGGGGTATCGAATCGGTACAGAGCGGCGCGCTCCTCTTTGGGTTCTCGCTGATCCTCTCGTTTTTCATGGGAGCGGTTATCTTCCTGAACGGTGGGTAACCGGCTGACGGTGTCACTGCCGGCCGTTTGAAACGTGCTGTCCGAATCCGTCTCCATATCGTGGCCGACTGTTTCGATTCTGCTGATCTCTACTCGAGTGCATCGCGCAGGTCGCCGATGGTATCGGTTTCGTCGAGTCCGTGTTTCGCGGCGGTTTTTCGTAGCTGTGTCTCGGTGAGTTCGGGAGCGAATTCGGATTTGGCGAACAGGAGGGAGGCGGTTCGCATGGTGGGTGTTTTGCGGGCGACGTGTTGGGCGTACCAGAGGACGAGGTTGTCGAAGGTGCCGACGACATCGTCGGAGGCGGTACGGTGGCGGACGGTGTCGTTGCCAAAGCGGGAGACGATGTCGACGGCGAGTCGGGCGTCGGTGCGCTCGAGTTCGTCGGCGAGGATGGAGCGGGCGTGTTCGGGGCTCTGGGGTGGCTGTGGGGTGGGTTGTTGGTGGTGGTCCTGGGCCGGTTGCTGTTGGCGCTGACGTTGCCGTTGGTGTTGGTTGCCTCGCTCTCGCCCTTGCTGTTGCTGTTGCCCAGCGTGCTCCTGCCCAGCCTCGTCCTGTCCGTGCATTGGTGCATGCTGTGATGAACGTGTCTCGCGGTCTGTGTCGCTCTCCGTGCCCTTGCCGGCTGTTCCAGCGCCAGACGTAGAGCCGGAGCCAGACCCAGACTGCGTCCGCGCACTGGTGTTCTCTCCACGCGTACTCGAGTCCGTCTCCTCGGGGACGTTCGGCGGGCTGTGGTCGGCTGAGACGACGTATCGGCTGTCGGAAACCTCGGCTACGTAGGGGCTTTCGGTAAAGTCCAGTTCGTCGGGCGAGAGGACGCCGCCACCGTTGTTGCCGCCGGGTTGCTCGCTTGGGAGCACGGGGGGAACGTCGGCGTCGTCGGACGAGTCTGGGTTGCCACCCTCGTTACGATCTGTCATGGAACGATCGATAGTCGGAGTTCGAGGGCAATCGAAAAGAAACCTTTGTTCGGGTGAGCGGCGTGAGAACGGTGGAATTGCTGGTCGGCGAACACACGGGCGGTGTGGCGAGAGAATCCGGCCGTTCGGAACCTATAGTAGCCACTGCAAGTCAATGCACACGTGATCGCACTTCCGCGGTTCTCACTCGTTCCACTTGCTCGCGGGTCACGCTGTTCCCCGCTCGGTGTCCGCGGTTCTCACTCACTTCGTTCGCTCCGAACCGCGCTCGCTCCGAACCGCGCTGCCGTCGTGCGATCAGTGTGTAAATAGTTGCTGTTGTTACTATAACAGTCCAATCGGCCACAATTACTTAATACGTAGGTTGTCATAGTTTTCCTGAATGACGACTCGTAGCCATCCGGAGCGCCGAGCCAGCACGCGGGTTCTGTTCGGTGGCCGACCGGGGATGGCAACGAGTGAGCGAGCGGTAGACGCCAGCGGAACAGGTTCACCATGGTACTCTCGATAATCGGCAACATACTCGGAGACGGCGATGGCGACGGCGCCAGTGGTCGCTCGAACTCCGGGAACGATAGCGACGACATCATCGGTGGTGACCTCGCCGGCAGCATGAGCGACGACGAGTTGCTCCCAGGTGCGCGAACTGAGAGCGCCGCCGGGGGGAACGGCGGCGATGGCACCGGTAACGACGATCTCTTTGACGATGGCGACCTCGGCGGTGACCTCGACGGCGATCTCGACGGCGGTGGGGATGACTTCCTCGACGACGACTCGATGTCGATGGACGGCATGGGCGAGATGTCCGAGATGGGTGATATGGACGATATGGGGTCGATGGACGGGATGGACGCCATGGACGACGGCGGCGGCACCGTCTCGAGTGAGGTCGAAGCGCGCGTCGAAGAGATGGAGAACAGCGTCGGCTCGCTTTCTTCGACGGTGAACACCGTCCAGAGCGAGAACGAAAAGATCAGCGAATCGCTCGACGATATCGAGGAGAACATCCGGAAACTCCTCGAGGTCTACGAGATGGTGACCCAGGGTGTCAACCCGTTCGTCGAGGGCGATACCCTCACTGATTCGATGGCCGGCGGCGGTGCCGCTGGAAGCGGCGATTTCGGCGGACAGAGTCTGTTCGACAGTAACGACGGCGACGAGGAGGACGAGGCGATCGATGAGGATATCGCGAACGCCGAAGCCGACGATTTCCTGGACGAGAGCATCATCGACGACGATGAGGAGTTCGAGGATGACGACGAGTTCGACGACCTGGAGGACGATATGAGCATGGACGCAGACGCAGACGACGACCTCGATGCGAACGCTGACTCCGGTGGTGACGATGACCTGTCGTTCGATGAACTGAAATCCGAATACGACTCCGGCGACGCCGACTGGGACGGCGATGCAGCGGCGGGGGCTGAGGACGGTGGCAACGAGCCAGCGGACCAGAGCGCCACAGAAGGGACGGATCCACTCGAGGACGACCTCGACGACGAGTCGTTTGCTGACGACCTCGCAGTCGATGACGAGTCGACGGATGAGACCTCGTTGATCGACGACGTCGATGCAGATGCTGCTGGCGACGCTGATGCTGGTACCGACACCAACGCCGATCCCCTCACGACCGACGATTCCACGGAACACGCCCCCGACAGCCTCGAACACCCGGTGTGGGACGACGGCGGCCGCCCATATCTCGAAACCATTCCCTCCGAGTACGACACCGAGTTCGTCGTCATGGACTGGCTCGAGTACCTGGTCTCCGAACTGGGTCTCAACGGCGCGGCCCGGACGCTTTGTTTCTACGAGTCGATCCACTGGGTGAGCACGTCGGTCGAGTCACACCTCCAGACGGTGTTGAACGGATTCGGCGGCGGCCCGGACATCGGCGACCCGGAACCGCACTCCTCGCTCGGCGTCGACCACAAGCGAAGCCTCTGGTGGATCAGCCAGATCGCGACGCCGGAAAAGAAGCGCCGGCCGTTCGACGTGTGGGTCGAAGACGAAGGTATCACGGTCGAACAGGCGATGGCCGCGGCTGAGCAACACCGGCCAGAGGCGGAGACGGCTGAGACCGACAAGTCCAGCGAGACCGGCACGTCCCCCGACTCGGACACAGCGCCACCAGTCGACGACGTGTCGGCTACAACCGAGACGGACGAACTGGCTGCCGGCGCTTCCGGCGCAGAACTCACCTTCGACGAATCGACTGCTACCACCACCAACCACGAGTCTGCCCCTGAATCGGTTGCAGTGACGGACGCCGGCGAGCACGCTGACGGTGCACTCGACACCCACGACACCCACGACACCCACGACTCTCCCGAGGGGACATTCGAGGACGAGACATCTATCGAAGACGGTGCCGATGGCACTGCCGATGCAGACGACATCGAACTCGAGTTCACTACGGACGAACCGCTCGATCCGTTCGCGGCTGCGGGAGACGAGACCGCCTCGACCGACCAGACCGACGGTGACAGCGAGGTCGACTCGACCTCGGGTGCGGATACCGATGGGACAGCAGCGACGACCGCAACGGCGGGCGACACCGAACTCGAGTCCAGCGGCGCACAGAAAATCTTCATCGAGGAGGCAGAGGCGGATACGACGGATCCGGATCACCGCAACGAACCGGCGGACGAGCGAGTCGAGCCGGCAGCGGAAGTGACGGATGGCGGGCAGATGATCTGGGTGGACTCGGATGTCGTGCTCTCGGAGTCCGGTGCCAGACTGTGCAACACGCGCGCGGCCACCGGTGGCGTCGACCGCGGATCCCGGGCCGAAATTGCAAAGCCGCTCGTCGTTTCGGACGAGCCAGCCGATCTCGAGGGCTGGCAGGTCGAGCGGATCAAGCTTCTGCTCGCCCCGGAGGAGTTTGACATCGGCCGTGAGCGTGGAACCGACCGCGAGGAGGCGGCTGACGAGCGCGAACAGGCTCGTGAGCCCGAACAGGAACAGTAATCGCCGTGGACGAGCCACGAGCAAGTAGACTGAAGAGCCCGGAGAACGAGCCACGAGTCAAGGCGAAGACGAGAGACGATGAGTCAGTTTAAAAATATCTTCTCACTCGGTCTCGACGACCGCGACCGACTGAACAAGGAACTCGGGGGCGGTATCCCGACTGGAAGTATCGTACTGATGGAAGGCGACTACGGTGCCGGCAAGAGCGCCATCTCACAGCGCTTTGCGTACGGCCTCTGTGAGACGGAGAAGTCCGTGACGTTTCTCTCGACGGAGCTCGAGGTCAAGGGCTTCGTCGATCAGATGGATTCGTTGAATTATAACGTCGAGGAGCACCTCCTCTTCGAGAATATGCTGTTCCTCCACGGCGACCTCGACAGTGGTAGCGTGCTCTCGTCAACCGACGAGGAGCAAACGCGCCAGGATCTGTTGACGGATCTGATGGACGAAGAAACCCTCTGGTCTGCCGACGTCATCATCATCGACACCTTCGACGCGATTCTCCGAAACGATCCGAAGTTCGAGGCGCTGGTTCGCCAGAACGAAGAACGCCAGGCCGCCCTGGAGATCATTTCGTTCCTACGCGACGTGATCTCGCAGGGGAAAATCGTCGTGCTAACGGTCGACCCGTCGACCGTCGGCGAGGAGGCGATCGGGCCGTTCCGATCGATCGCGGACGTGTTCATCGAACTCGAGATGATCGAGGTCGGGAACGACATCCGCCGGCAGCTGTTCATCAAGCGATTTGCGGGGATGGGCGAACAGGTCGGTGACCGGATCGGGTACTCGGTGCGGTCCGGAACAGGCATCGTGATCGAGAACCGGAGTGTTGCCTAGAAGGTGACCGTGGCATGACGGAAATGGGAACGCCGAAGCCGTCGGACGAGCTTCAGGAGCTGGCTGCACGTCGTCCACACCTGCGCGAGCACCTGAAGAAGTTCAGGCAGATTACGGGCGAATTCCCGGTGCTGATCGACGAACCCTCTGCGGAGTACGAGACGCCGCATCCGAACGTCCTCTATCCGGTCGGTGGCCCGATCTACAGTCACGTTTACGGCGACGTGGGAACGAAGATGCAGTACTTCGCGGTCGAGCCGACGCTGTCGGACGAGGAACAGTCGGTGTTTTCGACGGTCAAAGACTCGCTGCTTCGCCGAAGTGCGACCAAGGTGGCACCCGAGAAGGACGCAGAGTACAGCGACCGAATCGAGGAGTTGCTGAGCGAGACGACCCACATCAAGGGCAACGAGGTCGAGAACATTGTCGAACGGCTCAAGGTCCGTTTCCATCCGGGTATTCAGGAGATTCCACAGGAAACCTACGAGAATATCCGCTACCGGCTGAATCGAGACATCGTTGGCCTGGGGCCACTCGAGCCGGTCATGCGCGACCCGGCGAACGAGGACATTCACGTGATCGGCCCCAACGAGTGTTACGTCGATCACGGCGTCTACGGGATGGTCGAGACGACGGTCGATTTCGGCACGCAAGACGAGTTCGACCGCTGGCTCTCGAACATGGGTGAGCGTATTGGAAATCCGATGACCGACGCCGAGCCGATCGTCGACTCGACGCTGCCCGACGGTTCGCGTCTGAACGTGATCTACAGCGACGACGTGAGCGTGAAGGGCCCCTCCCTGACGATTCGTCAGGGCGACGAGGTGCCCCTCTCGGTCACCCAGATTACGAACTGGGGGACGCTCTCGCCCGAGCTGGCGGCGTACCTCTGGCTCTGTCTGGAGAACGAGCGAACGGTGTTCGTCGTCGGCGAGACGGCATCCGGGAAGACGACGACGCTGAACTCGATCATGTCGTTCATTCCGCGGGACTCGAAGATCTACACCGCGGAGGACACCGCTGAGGTGCTCCCGCCACACGACACGTGGCAGCAGCTCCTCACCCGTGAGAGTCGCAGCGAGGACAGCGCGGACGTCGACATGTTCAACCTGGTCGAGGCCGCGTTGCGTTCGCGTCCCGAGTACATCGTCGTGGGTGAGGTTCGTGGTGAGGAGGGTCGCATGGCGTTCCAGGCGGCCCAGACCGGTCACCCGGTCATGCTGACCTTCCACGCGAGCGACATCGTCTCGATGATCCAGCGATTTACGGGGGACCCGATCAACGTCCCCGAGACGTTCATGGACAACGCCGACGTGGCGCTGTTCCAGAACCGCGTCAAGCAGGGCGACGACGTCCTGCGTCGCGTGACTTCGGTCCAGGAGATCGAAGGCTACTCCGAGCAGATGGACGGCGTCGTCACCCGGCAGGTGTTCTACTGGGACCCCGTCGAGGACGAGATCGTCTTCCAGGGGATGAACAACTCCTACGTGTTAGAAGAACAGATCGCGACCCTGCTCGGCTACGCCGACACGCGTGACATCTACGACGACCTGCAGTTCCGTTCGGACATCATCGAGCGGATGATTCAGGAGAACATCCTGGCCTACCACGAGGTGAACGACACCATCGACTCCTTCCAGCGCGACGGTGTCGAGGGCCTGCCGTTCCACGTGACGCGCCCGGACTAGCGGCTGTGGCCGTTCTTCCTCGCAACTGCGGCGACGAAAACGTGTAAAGAGCTAAGAGATTTCGACGAGAAGGACCTGTCATGTCAGAAGACGTCGTTGCCGACTTTACCGGCCGGTTCTTCCGTAATCACGGGGAATCTCCGGGTACGCCCACGTCGGGACGAATCATCATGACGAAACGCCGCCTGGTCCTCGCGACGAACGACGATAAGACGACGATTCCGCTCTCCACAGTCATCGATGTCAACGTCGGGAACGTCCCCAGCCACGTCAAGCAGTTCTTCGACGACACGGTGACAATCGGCTACAACGACGACGGCCAGACCCGAAGCGCCGTCATCGAGAGCACGGGCGAAACCGTCGACACCTTCGTCGCAATTCTCTTTCGCTGTCTCCTCAACGGCCGCAAAGCAGCGGTCAAACACCCCGCACGCGTCGGTGGTCGCGTGAAGGATACGCCCGTCGTCCCCGGGAAGATCCGCATCAAAAACCGACGGATCGAGGTGACGACCAAGCGCGAAACCTTCAGCTTCGACGTCGAGACTGTGATGCGAATCCAGCGCTCGAACAAACTCGGCGAGAGCGCCGACCGCGTCACGCTGGTCGTCAAGTACATCGACACGGACACCGACGCCGGCCTGACGACGACATCGCTTATCTCCCCCGCCAAGAGCCAGTACGTCAACCTGCTCGGGCGCTTCCTCCGACTCGAGTTCGACGAGCTGCGCGAGGAGGTCGCCGACATCGAACTGACGAATCCCGAAAAGCGCGTACTGGTCGGGATTCACGCGACTGGCGGCGATATCGACTTTACGAACATGCTGGACGGCGACCCGGCGTACGTGACGAACGTGCTGAATTCGGTGCAGAACAAGGATCTGGTACTCGAGAACGCAAGCGGTCTGTCGCTGACGTCGAAGGGGCGGATTATCGTGAGCGAGCGGATCGAGGACGTGAACGCCTGAGTCTTGCCAGGTGGGCGTTCTGTAGTGGCGGTGTGGTGGCTGTCTCTCCTTGTGCCTCGATTGTGTCTGTACTCCTGTTCGCTTCAGATCAGAGCTGAACCGCGGCACTGAATCGCGGATCTGAACCGCGGAACCGAACCGCGGCTGTGAGCTGTGCGCTTCGGTCGCGTCGGCTGTCGCTGTGCTGTGAAGCGGGACAGAGGCCAAATAGAACAGGTGACTCGAGACGCGCTACTACTGGCGGTCGAACAGTTCCGCTGGATCGACGCTCGTGTTCTCCGAGTTCTCGATGAGCAGGTCACCGAGCGCCTGCTTGAGTTCGGACCGGCGCGGCAGGGCGAGCATCTGGCAGGTGAACACCTGGTCGCTGTTGGTCTGGATGTTCGAGTCGAGCATGAACGCGTGGTCGTCGGTTTCGGCCATCTTGGACGTGATCGGCGTCATGATCGACGAGCCGGTGTCGGCGACGAACTGCGGCGGTTCGTGTTTGATTTCGGCGTTCAACACGTTCGCCCAGCCGTCGACGAAGCCGCTGGTCATGATGTTGCCGAGTTCCTTCAGCGCGCCCTGTTCGACGGAGCCCCACTGTTCGTCGGTTTCCATCGGGACGAGGGAGTCGACGACCGCCCGTCCGGACGGCTGGTCGAACAGAATGACCAGGTTCCCGCTGAACTTGCCGTCGAACGGCATGACGGTCCCGACGTAGCGCTTGTTGCCGACCTCCGCCGGAATATCTTCGATCGGCACCAGCGTCAGGCGACTGATTTCGACCGTCGTGTCGATGCCGGTCATCGACGTGATGTTCGTTGCGGCCTTCTCTGCGCCCTCCTTGGTCATGTCGTTGAAGACCTTGAGCTTCTCCACCGAGACGATGTCGTCGGTCCGCGGCTCGAAGGCGCGCTCGAGTGAGCTCGATTCGGGAACGAGCAAGATCCGGAAGTCGATCGGTTCGTTGACGCCTTCATCGGCGGCTTCGACGCGGCTTCGAAAGACGAACAGATAGTTGTCTTCGGTTGTCGCGGACTTTGGCAGGACGTCGGTCCCAGTGCCCTGAATGTACGACGGCGGCGAACTCTTGATCTTCGCGTTCAGGTAGTTCGCCCAGCCGTCGACGAAGCCGCTGGACATGATGTTGCCGACTTCCTCGATGCTGCTCTTTTTCTTCTCCGGGTCGTCCGCCGGGACGAGTTTGTCCGTGATCGCTTTCCGTCCCTGTTCGTCGAACGCGAGGACGACCTCGCCCGAGATTTCACCGGAGAGGTCGATGTTGACGCCGGCGAACTCGTTGCCGATGAACTCGTACTGAAGGTCCGAGGAGGACATGAGCGAGACGTTCGTCACCTGGACGCTCGTACTGATCCCCGTCAGTTGCGAGAGTGACTCGGCAGCCGATTGTGCGCCGTCGTGAGCGAGCTCCTGGTAGGTCTCGAGCTCGCGAATATCGATTTCCATGGCGGATTACCCGGCCGCGATGCTGTTGAGTTCCTCGAGGACACTTTCCTTCTGGAACGGTTTCGTGATGTAGCCCTCGGCACCGGCCTTGATCGAGTCTTTCATCTGCTCGGCCTGCTCGACGCTGGTGCACATGACGACTTTCGCGCTCGGATCCATATCCGTAATCTCGTCGGTCGCCTCGATGCCGTCTTTGATCGGCATCACGATGTCCATGAAGACGATGTCCGGCTGTTCTTCCTGATAGAGTTCGACGGCCTCGACCCCGTTTTCGGCCTCACCGACGATGGTGTGGTCTTCTTCCAAAATTTCACGGAGAAGATCCCGCATGAAGCCGGAGTCGTCCGTGATCAGCACATCCATGACCGAGTCAATACACGCAGATTACTTAATAATATTGACCAAGATGGTGACACTCGACCGACTGGAATCCACTGACGGCGTGGCGGTCTTCGAACGTGCCTCTGTCGTGCGATCAGGTGTGTAGTTGCTTGCGGTGGCTACTACGGATGGTGGCTGTGGCCGGCGAGAGACGGCCGGGGATAGCCAGGGATAGCGGGAGACGGCGAGAGTCAGTCGGGGACGGCCAGTGATGACGGGAAAGTCGATCACCGTCCAGTCGACCAGCACTTGCTCTGACAGCGTTCCGAGACCGTTTACAGCCCGAAACACCCTCCAGCGTGTCTGTCGGTTCGCTTTTGGCCACCAGCTGAATCACAGATCGGCCACAAGCTTTACAACCGTATGGGCATAAATCGGTTTCAAATCTGATAATACAGTCGGTGTGTACGTTAGTACATCAACGGGGGGTCCAAAACAAACGGTCTCGCCGCTGAGCAAACTGCATCCGTTCGGTATCGCCGGCTCACTGTGGGTCGCCACTCCCGACAGAACCACCGATTGGACCAGGAATTACCCGCGACTGTACACCAATCTGGTGTCAGTCGTCGATCAGCACACGACTCGGTACCGACAGCGGCCGCGTTCCGTCACTCACGTCCGCCGATAGATTCGATGGCGGTTGTCCGTCGCCTCGAACGTCGACTTCAACGACGGCGGAATCGTCTCGCTCTTGCCGATCACGAGATAGCCACCCTCCCGAAGGGAGTTGGCAATCGTTTCGAGCATCGATCGCTTGTACTCCGTATCGATGTAGATGAACAGATTTCGGCACGTCACCAGATTGAACCCGGACTTCGACGCCCCGCTGATCAGATCGTGGCGCTCGAAGGTCACCGGTCGCTTGACTCGGTCGCGCACGCGATAGACTCCCTCGTCTTGGTCGTGGTCGACGTACTGCTCGTAGTTCGAGAGGTACTCGAGTTCCCCGCCGAGATCGGTCGTTCGTGACTCCTCGTAGACGCCGTCGCGGGCGACGTCGAGGGCGTCCTCGCTGATGTCAGTGGCGACGATGTCGACGGCGGATTCGTCGATCTGGGGGTCGGCGTGGATGAGCATCGAGAGCGAGTAGGGTTCGCGGCCGTCGGCGCAGGCGGCGCTCCAGATCGAGACCTGTCGTTCGCGCGCGGAGAGGGTGCGAAGGACGTCACGGATGCCGTCCCAGACTTCGGGGTTGCGAAAGAAGCCGGTGACGTTGATGCTCATCGAGTCGAGCAGGGCTGCCTGCTCGTCGGGGTCGGTTCGAAGTTGATCGAAGTAGTCGTCGTAGTCGTCGCACTTCGTCCGTCGAAGTCGGGCCGTGACTCGTCGGTCGAGGTAGCTATCGTTGTAGTGGCTGGTCGAGAATCCAAGTTCGGTTTCCATATAGTCGAGGAGAGCGCGGAACGAGTCATCGGCGGGCACGGTTATACACAACTTTCAGATTCCGTGCAATAATAACCTTACGACACTGTGTAGCTCTCTTACACCTCTGTAGTAGTTGATCTGCATATGTTTTTATTGTTATATGTGTGACCAAGCGCGGGAAAATCACAGGCGGGCTCCGGGTCGAAACGAACGAGGCGCTGTTCACGCTGAAAAACCGGCCAAGAAGTGTAGATTCACAAATCATTATGTGTGTTGACAACCCATCACAACCGGGTGGGTCTCTCTGACAGAACTCAGTGATCCGCGACGGAGTCGACGAGACGGACGGTGGTATCGGGTCGACAACACGGACCGACAGCCGACGCTCGATGGGTGGGCACAGCGACAACACGCAGCCGGCTATCTCCCCTCGGTGATCCACCGATGATCGCGAGCGAGCCGATTCTCGCGGGCTCGGGGGTACTGTTACTCCTCGGGGCCGGTGGCTTCACACTCGGCACACGGCGGTTGCCAGCGACCACACGGCAGTTTGGCTACGCGATTGCACTCGCCTGTGCCAGCATGGGCACTGCGTACCTGCTCATGGCAGCGGATGCGTTGACCGTCGTGACCTCCGGCCGCGAGGAATCGGCTGCCCGGTTCCTCGGGTATACGGTCGTGATGACGACCAGTAGTCTCGTTATCGGTGCGCTCGCGGGCGCACGACGGCGACAGACACTCCTCCTCGTGGGTGGGAATCTGGTCGCAGTCTGGGGGACGCTCGCGAGCTGGATCCTGAGCGGGACAGGAGAACTGCTCGCCACCGGGCTCATCCTCGGTTCGTTCCTCGGCGTCACAGTGCTCCTGCTTGGACCGATGGCACGCGCCGCCAGCGCGGTTCACGCCGAGCGGACGCTCCTCTACGGAAAGCTCAGAAACCTGCTGTTGCTCGTCTGGGCCAGCCTCATCGTCCTCGGGGCACTCTCCGAACAGACGCTCGGGCTCACCGACGCTGTCGTCGGCCAACTCGCCGCAACGTACGTCGATCTCGTCTTCCTGTTCGGATTCGGGCTCCTCCTCGCACGAAACACCGAGGCACTCGCGTCCACCGGGCCGCTTGTCTCGTGGGGCGCGGTCGGGGGTGGGTCGAGCGTGGGCGATTCGAGCACGGGACACTCGAGTGGAGACCGGTCGGGTACAGGTGGAACGGGGGCACAGACACCCGGCTCGAACGCGACGGAGAGCGACTGAGTGCGCAAGCGGTGTGGCTATGAATTGCTGTGTTAGATTCGTGTAGGACAGTTCCGGGATTGTGATGGCGCTCGTCGTGGCATGTGGTGAGCGATAGCTAGGTATGGTGGAAGCGACCGCGGTGGCAATAACGATTATGTGGGGGTAGTGAGACGTCTACTGCAAGGCGGGAGTCAGTGTGTTGACTGATCAGATGCGCTGACTCCAGCGGTACGAGAGGGGAGACCACGGGATGCAATTCGATTCACTACTACCAGCACGGATTCGCCGCCAGTACAGTGTCAAGATAGCCGGTGCGCTCGGTTTCGTCGCCGTCGTGACGATCGGGTTCGGTGTCCTGTTTGGACTCCACATCGTCAACGGCCCGACCGAGGGACTGCAGGAACGCGCCATCGCCGGACTGACCGGCCTACTCGTTATTTTCTCGGTCAACCTCGGGCTCGTCGGGATCGTTCTCGGCGGAAACGTCGCCCTGTCGCTGCGCCAGCTCGGCGAGCGAACCGAGCAGATCGGCGACGGGACGTTCGACGTCGACCTCGAAACCAATCGGGTCGACGAGATCGGCCAGCTCTACGACTCGGTCGGTGCGATGCGCGACTCACTCGAGACGACACTCGAAGAGGTCGAGGCCGAACAGGAACGCGCCGAGACGGCCCAGCAGGAAGCCGAGGAGCAGGCCGCCCAGCTCGAGGAGGAACGCGAGCGGATTCAGGAACTCCAGCATCAGGCCGAACAGCAGAATCAGGAACTCGTCGCCGAAGCCCAGCGCTTCTCGGACGTGATGGACGAGTGTGCTGCCGGCGACCTCAGTCGACGACTCGACCCGCAGACGGACGACGAGGCGATGCGGGCGATTGCGGAGTCGTTCAACCGGATGCTCGATCGGATTGGCGACGTCGTCGCCGAAGTGCAGGACGCAAGCGAAACGGTCGACGAGATGTCCGGCGACCTGCAGGGGTCGAGCCAGCAGATCCGCGCAGCCAGCCAGGAAGTCGCCGAGTCGGTCCAGGAGATCGCAGACGGCGCGACGAGCCAGACCGAGGATCTCGAACTCGCCGCCAGCGAGGTCAGCGACCTCTCGGCGGCCACCGAGGAAGTCGCAGCGACGACCTCCGAGATCGCAACCCAGTCCGAAGGGATGGCGACGCTCGCAGACGACGGCCAGGATGCGGCAGCCGACGCCGCACAGAACATCGACCAGCTCGTCGAGACGACCGAAACCGTCGTCGAAACGGTCGAGGAACTCAACGAGGAGGCCGACCAGATCGGCGAAGTGATCTCGCTCATCGACGACATCGCCGACCAGACCAATCTACTCGCGCTCAACGCGAACGTCGAAGCCGCCCGCGCCGACGAGAGCGGGGACGGCTTCGCCGTCGTCGCGAACGAGATCAAGTCGCTCGCCGAGGAAACCATGGACGCCGTCGAGGAAATCGAGGGGACACTCGAGTCCATCCGTGATCGGACGGGGACGACGGCGGAGGAGATCACGATGGTCGACTCGAACATCAAGACGACGGCGACGCGCGTCGACGAGCTGCAGTCCCAACTCGAGACGATCAGTTCCGAGGCGGACCAGATGGACGCGAGTATTCAGGAGATTACGCAGACGGCGGACGACCAGGCGAGTTCGGCACAGGAGCTTGCGACGATCGTCGACGACGTGACGAGCGTGTCGGCGGAGACGAGCAGTCAGGCCGAGCAGGTCGCAGCAGCCTCCGAGGAGACGACGGCGACGACGGAGAGCGTCTCGACGATGGCGGGCGATCTGGACGAGCAGGCACAGCGGCTGAACGAGTTGATGGAGACGTTTACGATCGATCGGCAGGCCCAGTCGGCGATGGCGGCCCCTGCGGGAGTTGGAGACGACTAACGCTGGCGTCGATCGCGGTTCTGGAGTGGCTTTCCTACCGTCTCACTCGGTATATGGCTGCTGACGATTCGACGACGACGGTACGACGATACCGCGACGACACTACGACTACGACAGCACGAAACACCACGACTACGACACTACTACCACGACAATGATTGACCACACGACAACCTTCGTACTGACGAGCACGATTCTTGCAGCAATGACGACTCTCTTCCTGCTATGGGTCCGCCGACTCGAGGCCGGATCACGGCGTCTCGGGTATGCGGTCGTCGCCGCCTCCGGCGTGATGTGTGTCACGTACCTGCTGATGGCTGCGGGCGTTCTCACCGTCTCGACGACCGGCCGCGACGAGTCTGTCGCCCGGTTCCTCGGCTACTCGATCGCCTGGGGTGCCGTCGCCTCTGTGATCGGGCTGATATCCGGTGCCGAACGGCGGTACACACTCGCCCTGCTCGGCGGGATTCTGCTGAGTCTCTGGGCGACTGTGGGGAGCTGGATTCTCGGCGGCACGGCCGGGACCGTCATCTCACTCGCGATCGTCGCCGGCGTCGGCGTAATGGGCGCTACCCTGTACGGCCCGCTCGCACGCCAGGCACAGACCGTGAGCAGCGAGCGCACGCTCCTGTTCAGTCGACTCAGGAACCTGACCGTCCTCGTCTTCGTCGGGCTGCTCGCAACCGGTATGCTCTCCGCACAGAACCTCGCGTTCACCGACGCCTTCGTCGGCCAGACGCTCGCGACCTACCTCGACATCGTCTGGCTCGCCGGCTTCGGCGGACTGGTGCTCCGCAGTACGGACGCACTCGCAGACGCCACCGACGATCGACCCGCAACAGCCGCGGTGAACTCGAGTTCGAGTACTGACGGTGCCACGACTGGGTCGGTTCAGTCTGCGGACTGAGCGGTACGGTTGTGGGTGCTGCTGCTGGTTTCGGTGTCGGTGCTGGTGTCGGAACCGGTACTGGTGTCGGAACCGGTGTCAGTAGTTAGTTTGAACTCGAGAGCGACGAGCGTACTGCTGTGAGCTACGACGAGGACATCTCGTCGGCGAGTCGGGCGACTTCGGACTCGATCTTGTCGACGATCTCTTCGACTTGCTCGTTCTGGTCGACGATCGCCTCGATTTCGGTTGTGACCTCGTGTGACTGTTCCATTGCGGTGTCGGCCATGCTTGCGACCTCCTCAGTACTCGCAGCCTGGTCGTCGGTTGCCGTTGCGACCTCCTGGATGCCCGTACTCGCCTCCTGGACGGATTCTTCGATTCGCTCTAAGTTGTCGACCGTCTCCTCGACCAGGTCGACACCGCTTTCGATCTCCTCGTTTGCCGTCTCGAGGCTGTCGACCGTCTCCTCGGTATCTGCCTGGATCTGGTCGATCATCCGCTCGATGTTCTTGGCTTCCTCCTGGGACTCCTCGGCCAGGGACTTGACCTCGTTTGCGACGACTGCGAAGCCGTCGCCGGCCTCGCCGGCCGTCGCCGCCTCGATCGAGGCGTTGAGCGCGAGGAGATTGGTCTGGTCGGCGATGTCGTTGATCACGTCGACGATCTCGTCGATCTTCTGGACGCTCTCGCGCAGATCCTCGACATCGTCGGTGACCTCGTCCGCAGCGTCGTCGACGACCTCCATCTTGTCGATGGCTTCCTCGGCGGTCTCCGTGGTGTCGCTTGCGATCTCCTCGGCGCGCTCGCTGGTCGCGCTGACCTCCTCGGCGTTCGAGGCGATCTCCTCGACCGTCGCCGACAGTCCGGCGACCTCGCTCGAAATCTCGCCAACCGCGTTGGACTGCTTCGCGGCCAGGTCGTTAATCTCCTCGGAGCGCTCCGAAACCTCCGACGAACTCTCGCGAAGGTCGCTGACCGATGACTGGACGTTCTTCGAGACCTCGCGTCGGTGCTCGAGTTCGTCCTCGATATCGGCGTAGGCGTCGATGTAGGTATCCATCGCGATCTGCTGGTCGACGTTCAGGAGTTTGAGCACGGAGAGCGACTGTTCGACGACGCCGTCGACCATCGCCTGGGCCTCCGAGAGCGGCACGAGTGGCTCGTCCTGCGCCGTGTCTGGCGTGTGTTCCTCGCCTGCAGACGCAGACGACTCCGTGGCAGGTGTCTCCGAAACAGTCTCACCGGCAAGCTCGTCCGTCGCATCCTCAGCAAGTGCCGTCAGAATTCCTTCGTAGTAGATCGAATAGCCGCCGAGGTAGAACTTCGGCCCCATATCCAGCATATCGTGGATTTTGCCAATTCTGGCACGACGCTCAGCGTACTCGGTTCCGTATTCGCCGCGCCCGAGATCGAGTAGATACTCGTACTGGGTCTTCTCGAGTGCGTCGACAGCTTTCGACGAGGAATTGAGAACAGCGGTCGCCTCTGTGTTCGACTGCAGATGGGCGTAGAACTCGTCGACGAGGTCGTCTGCAATCTCCTCGAACAGCGGTGCCATCGACTCGAGTCGGTCTTCATCCGCGCTGTCGAAGCCGACGAACTCTTTTCGCCACTCGATTTCGCGACGGTCAAGTCCGATCCGTGCGGCGAGTGATTCTCCATCGACCTGTCGTCTGTTGCTCTCGTCGATTTTGAACTGCGACTGGCGCTCCGTCTGGTGAGTCGGCATTGTCTCGATGTTCCGTCGAGTCATCCATATACTTATTGGCAGGGCGATGTTTCGACGGAGAACAAGCCGCCTGTTAGCTGTTTCATCGGGTATGATACCTGAGTGGTAGCAGAAAACAGTGGACGCTTTGCCGATCGTACTCGAGTCCGGGCTGGCCTACCGACCGAAACGCGTTCTCGTAGGGAACCGTGATATCGTACCGTAACGAGTCACCGTGTCGAACCAGTCCCACAGCGAATCGTATTCTGGGCCGAAGCGAACGTTAAACGCGAACGTCGGTCGGATCAATCCACAGCACGAATTCGTCTTCCTGTCGAACGATGCCAGCGATCCCCTCGCCGTCAACGGCGGTGTCGACTGCTGTCGCGTCGATCTTGCGTACCTGGCGTACCTCGTCTGCGAGCCAGCCGATCCGGTCGGTCGAATCGCGCTTTCGCTTGAAGACGATGATTCGATTCCCGAGTTCGTCGCTGTCGTTCTCGCCAAAGATCGTTCGCAGGTTGACGATCTTCGTCGTTTCGCCACGGAGGTCCATCACGCCCTCGACGTGGTCGGGAGTGTTCGGAATCGCGGTCAGTTCGTCCGTGTTGACGATCTCCGCGACGTAGCCGATGTCGACACAGTAGCGGTTTTCACCGAGGTCGAACTCAAGTACGTGGACGGTGAGTTCGTCGGGGGTGTCGGTGTCGGCGTTGGCGGTTGTGCTGGTGGCGTTGGCGTTGGTGTTCGTGTTCGTATTCGTATTTGGGTTTGTGTTGGTGTCGGCGTTGGTATTCGTTTCTTCAGTCGCGTTCGATTGTGTTGCGTTGGGTTGATTCGTGGATACCATGGCAGTTCGGTGTTCGGCGTTGTGTTCGGCAATCGGTGTTCGGCAGTCGGCAGTCGGCAATCGGCGTTCGAAGTCGTGACCCGCAGAGGCCGCACCTCAGCTGTGGTCGTCCGTCGACAGACGACGAACGTCGCCCTCGACATCGTCGACCAGTTCGTCGACGGTCTCGGCGTGGTGCTCGATGGCTTCGAGACCGTTGGCGACCTGCTGGGATTTGTCCATCGCAGTGTCGGTCATGCTTGCGACCTCCTCAGTACTCGCAGCTTGGTCGTCGGTCGCGGTCGCGACCTCCTGGATGCCCGTACTCGCCTCCTGGACGGATTCTTCGATTCGCTCTAAGTTGTCGACTGTGTCTTCGACCAGGTCGACACCAGTGGAGACGCCTCGTTTGCTGTATCGAGACTGTCGACCGTCTCCTCGGTATCTGCCTGGATCTGGTCGATCATCCGCTCGATGTTCTTGGCTTCCTCCTGGGATTCCTCGGCCAGTGACTTGACCTCGTTTGCGACGACCGCGAAGCCGTCGCCGGCCTCGCCGGCCGTCGCCGCCTCGATCGAGGCGTTGAGCGCGAGCAAATTCGTCTGGTCGGCGATGTCGTTGATCACGTCGACGATTTCGTCGATCTTCTGGACGCTCTCGCGCAGATCCTCGACGTCCTCGGTTACCTCGTCGGTTGCGTCCTCGACGTCTTCGATCTGATCGATCGCTTCCTCCGCTGTTTCCGTGGTGTCGCTTGCGATCTCCTCGGCGCGCTCGCTGGTCGCACTAACCTCCTCGGCGTTCGAGGCGATCTCCTCGACCGTCGCCGACAGCCCGGACACCTCGCTCGCGATCTCGTTCATCGACGCCGACTGGTCGTCCGCGAGATCGGTGATCTCTGCGGTTCGGTCGGTCACGTCGTCCGTCGAATCTGCGACCTCGCGAAGCGTCTCCTGAATGCGGTCGCCAACGGCCTCACGGTTGCGCTTCGTCTCGAGCTGGTCTTGGAGCTGTGCTTCGTACTCTGCGATCCGCTCCTTGTCGGCCGCCCGCTGTGTGTGCTGTGCGCTGGCGTAGGTCTCCATCGCGAGCTGCTGATCGACGAGACTGTGACGCAGGAGCGAAAGGGTCCGTTCGACGACGGTCTCGACGGCGTCGTCTACTGCCGTCTCCACATCGTCCGCCGTCTCGCCGTCGGTATCGGCATCGGACTCGAGTTCGGCTGCAAACTCGGATTCGACCTCGCCCCCAACTTCTGCTTTCACGTCCGCAGCAATCGCCTCGAGTGCGCCCTCGTAGTACGCACCGAACGAGCCGATGTACGCTTCAGGACCCGCCGCGAGAAGGGTTCCGACAGCCGGCGACTCGAACCGCGCTGCGAACACATCCGCGTCGGCCCGCCCGTTCGCCGCGGCGTCGACGAGTGCAGCCTGGGCGGACTCGAGTTCCTCCTGGCTCGCCTCCCGCTGGTCTGTGAGTGCACTCGAAACCGCAGGGTCGCGGCAGGCGGCGTCGGCGGATGCCGCGGCGAGGGCTGTGCGATTGTCGGCGAAGAGTTCCGAGAGCGACTCGAGTCGGGCCTCGTCGTCGGCGTCCAGTGACACGAGGTCGCTCGCGCGGTCGACGCTCGCGGGGTCGACGCCGGCGTTCGTAATGGCGTCGACGTCCGCGTCCGTGACCGACGCCGACCCGGTTCCCGTTGGGTCGGTAGCGGCCTCGAGACGGGACGCTCCGCCGTCTGTTCTGGGCATAGTGGTGACAGTGAGAGTCAGCTAAATAAGTGTTTTTGCAGATTCGAAGAAGCGGGCGGTTTGGCGGCCACAACAGTCATATACGGTGGTTTGAGAGTCGGGACGGATGCAGCGATCAGTACGGAACGCAACAGTTTCTCGGTGAACGGTTACGCAGGCTCGGCCAGCAAAACGAAACCGAAGACGATTGCATCGGCCAACAAACCGAGCACGAAGACGACCGAATCGACGAGCGAGGCGTCATACGGTCTGCTGTACCGATTTGCCGATCCGACCGCAGGACGGCTCGCGGTCGGGCCGGAACTGACTTCAAGTAGTCCGTCTCAGTCGATGTTCGCGATGAGTTCGTCGATATCGAGCCAGGCGACGAGCGTCGTCCGGTCGTCGTCGTCCTGCTTCTTGATGATGCCGCGAACGCACTCGTGTTGGTGGTCGCCGGCGGCGTCCATGACGCTGCCCGTCTCGTCGATCTGGCTATCGTGATACGTCACAGCCTGCGAAACGTCGGTCACGCGAACGCCGAGTTTCTGTTTGTCGTCGCCGCGTTCCAGGACGACGATGTACTGATCGTCGGACAGTTCGTTGTGCTCGACATCGAGCATCGTCGTCGGATCGAGGACGCCCGTGATCTCGCCGCGGAGGTCCGTCACACCGTCGATTGCGGTGGGGCCGCGCGGGAAGCGCGTGATGTCTTTCATCTCGACGATGGCGCTGATCCGGTCGATCTCGATGGCGTAGCGGTTCTCGTTCAGGTAGAACTCGAGCATCTGGATCGTCGACTCGCCGTCGTGCGTCGAGTGGATCAGCGTGTTGCCCTGCTCGAACATGGCGTCCTTGCGCGCGGCGGTCGCGTCGCCGTACCCCTCGGCGTCAGCCATCGTCGCGGAGCCGTCGACGGTCGGTTCTGCGCCGGTTCCCGTGAGTTCGGCGACGGTTGACTGGCTGGCGACGGCACCGCCGAGTGCGGCGAGCGGCCCGCCCGCGTTGGCGTTCGGCCCGGCGTCGGAGACCGAGTCGCCCTCGTTGAACGAGAGCGAGACATCGCCGTCGTCCGTCTCTGCCGACGCGTCGGCAGCTGCGGGCTCGACGGTTTCCACCGCACCAGTCTCCGAATCGGCCGTGTCCGATTCCTGTTCTGCCTCGGAAGGAGCGTCTACCGTCTGCTGGCTGTCGACGTGACCATCATCACTGTCAGCCGCGGTCCCGTCGCCGCTCGTTGCTGGCCCGTCGCGTTCGCCTGCTGATTCGGTACCGCTATCTGCGCTGTCGTCGTCCGCAGACGGCGCTTCCGCCGCGGTCTCGTCCGCCTCGCCTTGCGCTGTTGTCTCCTCGGTTTCCTCAGTTGCCCCTGTTTTTCCAGTTTCCCCCGTCTCCTCAGTTTTCTCAGTTACCGCTGTTTCTTCAGTCTCCTCACTCTCCGCTGTCTCACGTGCTCCACCAGCCGCACGGTTGCGCATCTCCCGTAGTCGACGTGCTCTGTCGTCAGTCATGCTGGAATCTCCTGTCTCGGCAACTGCTCGTCTAGCTGCTCGGCCATCTCCGTGAACACCGCGCTCATATCCGTCTCTTCCTCCACCGCAAACACCGATTTCCCCGACGCGAACGCCCGCTGCAACGCCACACGCTTTCGGATCCGATACAGCGGCACGTCCGGCAGCGCCTCGTCGAACCACTCGAGCATCTCCGTCGCCGCTCGCGTGTTCTCGATCCGGTTCGCCACCAGCGCCTGCGGCTCGATCGTCACGTCGTGGTCCATCTCCAGCGCCCCGACGTAATCGAAGAGTAACTCGAGTGACCGCTTGCTCGTCGGTTCGGCGAGCGCGGGAATTACGAGGTTCTCCGTCGCGTACAGCGCGTTGTCGGTCAGGAGACCGAGGTGGGGCGAGCAGTCGACGACGGTGACGTCGTACCCGCCTGCAGTCTCGAGTCGATCGAGGAGCGCGTCGAGTCGCGTCTCGCCGTCCGGTTCCTGGACGAGCGTAGACTCGGCGGCGTTCATGTCGACGTTGCTCGTGACGACGTCCATCTCCGGGTGAGTGGAGACGAGTTCGTCACAGTCGACAGCCGCCGGCTCGACGAGCGCGTCGAGTAGCGACGGCGGTTCGGCGTCGTAGGCCTCGAGCAGGCCGAGTCCTTCGGTCGCGTTCCCCTGCGGATCGAGATCGACGAAGAGGACGTCACGTCCGAGTTCGTTCAGCGCACCCGCGAGGTTGATCGCGACGGTCGTCTTGCCGACGCCTCCTTTCTGATTTGTCACACACAGCCGAGCAGCTCCCGCCATTCGAGTGAGTCGTTTCAACTCTGCCTACATAACTCACACGGCCAGTGGGGGTGAGAGCGTGGCTTTCGTCGGATCGAGCGGCGCTCGACGGCCGGTCCGGCCGAACGCTTTATGCGGGGATCATTACAAACCAGTGCCATGGCAGTGAACGGATCGAGCGCCGACGCCGTCGAGGCCGGCGACGCGACGGATTGTCTTGGTGCTCGTCGGGCGGGGCGAATCGAAGCGGGGGCGCTCAACGCGTTGGGACAGCGTACTGGGGAGCAAGAGTGTGACATCGGAGCTGACTCCGGACGGCCCAGCGGACGAGTATCGAAATCGAATCTACCGGGCCACACCTCCGGGTCGCGGGAGGACACCTGATGGTCGATGCAGTAATCGCAGACGACTCGGCGGTGATGCGCGAGACGCTCGGAAAGATTCTGGAGGATGGTGGCATCACCGTCGTCGCCCGTGCCAAAGACGGCGTCGAGGCGGTCGAACTCATCGAGCGCCACGATCCAGACGTGGCGACGATCGACATTCAGATGCCCGGACTGACGGGCCACGAAGTGATCGAACAGGTGATGGCCGAGAACCCGATTCCGATGCTGGTTATCAGCTCGCAGACGACGCGCAACGCGGATGCGACGTTCGACGCACTGGACGCCGGTGCGGTCGACTTTCTGGCGAAGCCGTCGGGCGACGGCTCGGTCAACATCTGGTCCCAGCAGGAGACGATCGTCGACCGCGTCCGTGCGGTCGCGGAAGCGGACGTTGCAGGGATGGAGACGGGCCGGGTCAGCGAGGACCAGTCCCGGACGATCAGCGTCAGTTCCGAGTTCCCCTGCGATCCGACGCTCGTCATCGGTGCATCGACCGGCGGCCCGCGGGTCGTCGAACAAGTGCTGTCCGAGCTTCCACAGCGGGCAGGCCTCCGCGTACTTGTAGTCCAACACATGGCAGATCATTACACAGAGCGATTCGCGAAACGGCTCAACGAACGAACGGCGTACGATTTCAGGCAGGCCCGAGAGGGAGACACCGTCGGCCCTGGCGAGGGCGTCCTGGCGAAGGGCGGCTCACACCTACGAGTGACCAACGAACGGAACGGGCAACTGACCGTCTCTCACGACAACGGCCCCAAACGCCATAACGTCAGGCCCGCCATCGACGTAACGATGGAAACCGCAGCCGAAACGGTCACCGGCAATCTCACCGGTGTGATTCTGACCGGGATGGGTGCCGACGGCGCAGCCGGCCTCGCCGCGATCAAAGACGCCGGCGGGAAGGCGCTCGTCCAGGATGAGGCGACCTCGCGCGTCTACGGCATGCCGAAGGTGGCAGCCGAGGAAGTCGACGTCGACATGGTGCTCCCGAAGGACCGCATCGCCGAGGGCATCACCAACGCCTTCCGGGGGTGGTCCGCGTGAGCGACGCGACCAGCACCTTCGTCCAGGAGAGCCAGGAAGACATCCAGAAGTTGAACAACGCACTGCTCGACCTCGAGGACGACCCTGGGAGTTCGGACGCCATCGAGACGGTGTTCCGCGTCGCACACAACCTGAAAGGGAACTTCGGCGTGATGGGCTATACGACGGCGAGCAACCTCGCTCACGCGATCGAAGACCTGCTCGACTGCATTCGCGACGGCGAACTCGAGGTCACCCCCGAACGGATGGACCTCATCTTCAACGGCGTCGACCACCTCGCCCAGATGGTCGAGGAAATCTCGGACACCGGCGAGACGAACACCGACCCCGAGGAGACGATCGAGGCGATCCGCGCGTCGATCGAAGGTGGCGAGTCCGCGCCGGGTGAGACCGCAGGGACGACCGACGAATCGACTGGCGACGACGCCGTCGACACCGACCGCGACGTCCCGCTCGAAGACCTCGCAGACGACGTCGACATCGAGGCACTCGAGTCCGACACCGCCGTCTACCGGGCGGCACTCGAGTTAGATGACAGTGGCTCGCCGCAGGTCGACGCGATGTTCGTCATCGATGCGGCCGGTGACGAGTACGAGTTACTGCGGACGGTGCCGACGAACGAGACGATCGAGGCGGGTGAGTTCGATGCGGTCTTCGACGCCTACGTGACGGCGACGGGCGACGACGCAGACAACGAGGCCGTCGAGGCGTTCTTCGACGACAACCGGTACGTCGAGGGTGCCAGCGTCACGGACGTAACGGGCGACATTATCGACGCGGTGACGGCGGATGCAGACGATTCGGACGACGCCGATGCCGAGTCCGACGATTCGGCAGGGAGCAGTTCGAACGTCACCCACAGCAGTAAGGAAGTCGAGTCGATCCGTGTCGACGTCGAACAGGTCGACCAGCTCTACAACCAGGTCGAAGAGATGGTCACGAGCCGGATCAAGCTCCGCAAGATCATCGAGGACAACGAACTGGTCGAAGCCGAAGACGAACTCGAGGAGCACGGCAAGATCACGGCCAGTCTGCAGGATACGGTACTCGAGATCCGGCTGGTGCCGCTGAAGAAGATCGTCGGCAACTTCCCGCGGGTCGTCCGCGACATCTCGCGCGATCAGGGCAAGGAGATCGACTTCCAGATGGAGGGTGTCGACATCGAGATGGATCGCTCGATCCTGAACGAACTGGGCGACCCGCTGATGCACCTCATCCGGAACGCGGTCGACCACGGGATCGAATCGCCCGAGGAGCGCGAGCGGAAGGGCAAGTCCCGCGAGGGGACGATCAAACTCATCGGCGAGCGCGAACGCGACCGCGTCTCCGTGACGGTGAAAGACGACGGTGGCGGCCTCGACGTCGAGAAGATTCGGTCCAAGGCGGTCGAGAAGGGTGTAATGGCTGAAGAAGAGGTCAAGCTACTCGACGACTCCGAGGTGTACGACCTCATCTTCCACCCCGGCTTCTCGACGACCGACGAGGTGACTGAGGTCAGCGGCCGCGGCGTCGGGATGGACGTGGTCAACCAGGTCGTCCGCGGCGTCGACGGCTCGATCAACGTCGAGAGCGAACCCGACGAGGGAACCGAGATCACGCTGATGTTGCCCGTCAGCGTGGCAATCGTCCGCGTCCTGTTCGTGACGGTCGGCGACGAGACCTACGGCGTTCCGATCAAGAACATCGACGAAATCTCCGAGTTCGAGGATGTCGATATCGAATCCGTCGAAGGCCGACAGACCGTCACCCACGACGGCGACGTGTATCCGCTGCTCTCGCTTGGCGACCGCCTCGACGTCCCCGACACCGAACCCGACGAGGACGACATGGTCGTTCGCATCAAAGACAGCGTCAGGCAGGTCTGTCTGCGCTGCTCCGACGTGATGGGGCAAGAAGAGGTCGTCATCAAGCCGTTCGAAGGCGTCCTGAGCGGTGCACCCGGAATCAGCGGGGCCTCGGTGCTCGGCGAGGGAGAAGTCGTGATGATCCTCGACGTGGATACGCTGTAGCAACGCCCATCGTACTCGAGTACGGCGGCGGCACAGACAACAGGTGTGGGTGGTGGCACACTGCGGGAACCGAACAACCACCAATTCAGACTATGACGGATAAAAAGAGACTCGGTCGGGACCACTCCACACCAGAACGAGCGGAGACGCCGTCAACCGAGGACATCACAGAAGAGATTATCGCGACCCTGCGTACAGACCCCGATTCTGCAGACCGCTCTTCAGCACCCGACGACACCGGCGCGATTCCCGTTGGCATCGCCGACTACGCGCTTACGGACGACGAGACGACGCTCAAAACCAGCGGGCTCGGCTCCTGTATCGGCGTCGCAATCCACGACGACCGCGCCGGCGTCAGCGGCCTCCTCCACTTCATGCTTCCAGCCGCCGCCGACGCGAACGGCACCCACCCAGACGCGAAGTTCGCCGACACCGGCTTCGAGTCCATGCTCGAGTCATTTCGCGACCTCGGGGGCACGCCCGCCCGCTCGTGGGCCAAAGTCGCCGGCGGCGCGGCGATGCTCGACACCCAGCTCACCGCCACGATCGGCGAGCGAAACATCGAAGCCGTCACGACCGAACTTGAGGCCGCCCACATCCAGATCCGCGAGACTGATGTCGGCGGCTACCACGGGCGGTCGCTCGCGTTCGATCCGTCGACCGGGACGTTGACGGTGACGAGTGCGAACGGCGATGTTCGGCAACTCTGACGGCTGTCGGCGGCGTCTGCGGCATCCAAACTGTCGAATGGCGTGAAAGACGGCCGCCAGAATTTATTTAGTCGGTACGTTCCTGATTCCCGACAATGCGAATTCCATCGGGTGTACCGGGGTTCGACGAACTGCTCAGCGGCGGGCTCTTGAAAGACCGCCTGTACGTCATCAGCGGCCCGCCCGGCAGCGGGAAGACGACGTTCTGCTCACAGTTCGTGACCAAGGGTGCGATTGACGGGGAGACGACGCTGTTTCTGACCCTCCACGAGTCCCAGCAGGAACTCGTCTCGGACATGGCCAACTACGAGTTCGGCTTCGACAAGGCCGTCAGCTCCGGCCACGTGAAGGTGCTCAACGTCTTCGACAAGGAAGCACAGCGACTCTTCTCGTCCTCGTCGCGAAGCTCCGGGGACTTCCCATCGAACGTCGAAAACCTCTCGAACCAACTCGTCGCCTTCGTCGAATCGCGCGACGTCGACCGGCTGGTTATCGACTCGACGATGTTACTCGAGTACTACTTCTCTGACGACCTGAACGCGCTGATCAAGTTCCTGACGAAGCTAAAGCGCGCCGACGCGACGGTCATCTTGATTTCGGAGATGACGGATCCGTCGTCCTACTCTGACGGCCACTACCTGGCCCACGGGGTCGTCTTCATGCACAACTATCTGGAAGCGGGTGGGATGACGCGGGGGGTACAGATCATCAAGATGCGCGGGACGGAGATCGACTGTGATATTCGTGGAGTCGAGTTCACGAACCGCGGATTGCAAGTCGATCCGAGCACGAAGATCCAGACCTGAGTTCGATGTACGACAAGAGCTTCGGCACGGACTGGGAGTCGATCGACGGCCGCGAGGAGGTCGTCGAACGGGCCTACGCCCTCGGCGTCGCAGTACGTCTCGGCGATACGTACACCGACGAACTCGATCGGTTGACGAATCAGGTCGAGACGACCTACGACGAGAGTTTCGTCAATCTCGCCTATCAGAAGGGCCGCGACGAGGCGGCCAACCTGTCGAGCCAGCCGCCCAGAGAGATCTGGCAGGAACTGGTCGAGGATCAGACGATCATCGAGGCCACAGAGACGGAGGAAACAGACGATACACTGCCGGACGCGATTCGCGGCGTCGACATCGATAGTCCGCCCGCCGACAGCACAGAGAGCCTCCGGAAACCAGGGCTGCTTGAACGCCACCGTGCAGCACAGCGCGACTCGGACGACGGCGTCCAGAGCCTGTTCGGCGACGGTCGCTCGATCTTCGGCCGCTCGATGGCCAAGATCAGACGGACCCAAACAGACACCGACTTGCAGGACGAGGAGAGCGACAGTGGCGGTGATGCAGACGATGACACCGACAGCGACGACTCGGCCGGCGACGGAGAGACAGCACCAAACGAGGGAAGTGCATCGAACCGGAGCAACACCCAGAACCAGCGTCAGTCCACGGGGAACTCGAGTACCACTGGACGAACGTCGTCCACTGACGGCGCTCGCCGATCGCGGTCGGGTGATCGCTCCCAGTCGACCGACGACCGCTAACGGGGTCGCGCTGGTACAGCAGAATTACGTGTTTACTTTGTTCTGTGTTCGCTATCATACTATAACTCGTAACAGACAGGAATTGTGGTGAACGCCAGCGAGGACGCTGGCTGCTGGTCACAGCTTCACCGGTGCTCTGTCGTCAGTGACCGTTGCGATACGGTGTCGCTGCGACGGTTTGACTGACGCGGCTGCAACCGGTACTCGAGTCCCAGTACACTCACAACAAACCAGCAGCGGTAGGACTTGGCCAAACAAGCGTGTTAGACGGCGGATTCACGCTGATTGGGAACTGATACTGACAGTAACGACTCAGCCGGAGAAAACATGCGTACATTCGGACTGGTATTCCAACCCCTCAGGAAAGAATAACAATTGTAGCAGGGTCAGAACGACCGGAGGTCCTCGAGTACCGCCGCGGCGCTGCCGTCGTCGATAACCTCGCGGGCACGCTCGAGCCCGTCCGCGAGGCTGTCGACGTCCTGGCGGGCGTACATGCGGAACGCGCCGTTGAGTGCGATCGCATCGGCGAACTGGTCGTCGCGCTCGCCGGCGAGGACGGCCTCGGTGATCGAGGCGGAGTCAGCGGTTACGTCGTCGACCGCGAGGTCGTCACCCTCCATCTCCATGCCGTACTCGGCGGTTTCAATCTCGTAATCTGCGAGATCCTCGCCCTCGTCCCACTCGGCGACCTTCGTATACCCCGGGCGGATGTCGTCGTAGCCTTCCATTCCCTGGAAGAAGATCGCGCGGGTGTACTCGAGTTGGTCGCTCTCTTTGAGCAGGTCGGTCAGCTTCTTCGCGAACGCGAGGTGGTAGAACGAGCCGAGGTGGACGTCGGCGTTCGCGGGGTTGGCGACGGTTTCGATGGTGTTGACGAAGGTACGGACGCCCATCTGGTCGCGCCGGTCGAAGAGGTCGTGGACGCCGGGGTTGAACTCGGGCTGGTAGTAGAAGCCGAATCCGGTCTCGTCGACCATGTCGGCGCTCTCCTGGGGTGCGAGTTCGGTCCTGACGCCGAGTTCGTCGAGGACGTGCTTGTAGGCGGTTTCCTTCTGGGTCGGCACGCCGTCCCCGGAGTGGACGACGACGGGGGTACCCGCGGCCGCGGCGACGACGCCGGCACCGACGCCGAGCAGGGCGGAGGTGTGCTTGCCGTCGTAGTTCGCGCCACAGTCGACGGGATCGGCGTCGGGTTCGGCGGTGACGACGGCCTCCTCACGCATCACGTCGGTGAAGGCCGCGAGCTCTTCGGGGTTGTTTCGCTTCCAGCGGTTCGCCAGCCAGAACGCGCCGAGCGTTGTCTCGTCGGGTTCGCCCGCGAGGATGCGCTGGAACGCTTCGCGTGCCTGCTCGCGAGTCATGTCGTCGGCGGACTTGTGTCCCGAGCCGACGACTTCCGTCATCAGCCGTTTTAGCGGCCACTCACCGAACTCCTGGGATGCCTGAGCCATGCGACCGACTTGGGACGGGCGGCGCAAAAGCCTCCCGTTTCCGGTGGCGGACTCCGTGCCGAACACCGACGGTGGAACGAAGTCGCGCCGTCCCCGTCGGCCCATCGGAGCGCATCAGCCCGTCTCCTCCACGTCGCCGTCGACCTCCGCCGTGTCCGCGAGCTCGACCGACTGTCCGGTCACGTCCCCGTCGACTTCGGCGTCGGTCTCGAGTACCACGTCGCCATCGGCGTCGATGCTACCATCCACCTCCGCGTCCTCTCGCAGGAGCACGTCACCGCCGGCCTCGACGTCGCCGTCGACGCTCGCATCGTGTTCGAGCGCGACGTGTTCGCCGGCCTCGATGCCGTCGTCGACTTCGGCGTCCTCCTCGAGAAGAACGTGTTCGCCCGCATCAACGTGGCCGTCGACCTCGGCATCTCGTTCGAGGACGACCGAGCCCTCGGTGGTGAGGTCGCCGTCGAGTTCGACGTCTTCGGCGATGACGACGTCGTCGTCGGTGTCGATTTCGCCCTCGTCCTCCTCGACCGCCATTGCGTCGTCTCGGTTCTCGATCGGCCACGAGTCGTCGATTTCGTCGTCATCGAGCGGGCTGTAGTCGTCGTCTCCGCTTTCACTCCCGTTGCCCTCGTCTTCGTCCGACTGTGCGCCCGCCCCGCTCGCGACGAATCCAGCCGCAACCGCCGTTCCAGCAAGCTGTAACATGCGCCGCCGTGTCGATTTTCGAACCATCACGAGTGGCTGGCCACGGGAAGGTCCATAAAGGATTCACCAGGATCGAACTGCACTACTCGTTTCGAACGCGGTTGCGAACCCGTTCGGCGTACTCTCTCAGCGCCGAGAGGGCGCGTCGCCAGGTGCGCGGCGAGAGGAGGTGTCCGAGGCCGGCCAGCGCCGCCCGAAGCCAGAACGCAAGCGACACGCCGGCCCGGCGCGCGTGCGGAGAGTGACGGAGTACGGGGACGGTGACGACGAGTGCGGTGGCGAGTCCGGCGAGTCCGCCCGCAACGTACACCGAGAGGACGGGAAACAGTTCGAACGTCCCAACGAGCGGCGCGAGCGCGAGTGCTGCCAGTCCGCCGTGGAACGCGACTGGACGAGCCGCCTGCGAGGGCAGCTCGACGGCGACGAGCCGGCGACCGAGTACGATCAACTGCCAGCCGGCGAACGCGCCGAGCGAGGCCGCGAGAATGAAGACCGACTCCATCGCCACGTCGCTCGTCACGACGAAAAAGCCGCCGAGGGCGATCGCGGCGGCGAACGCGACCGTCGTTCGATCGGTGAGGTACTTCGAGAGCGCCTGCACGGCGAGGAGCAAGAACGCACCGACGGCGAACCCAACGACGACATCGACGAGGTAGTGAACGCCGAGGGCGACGCGGGAGAAGGCGACGGTCGCGACCAGGCCGGCCGCCACGGCGAATCGACGGCGGCGCGTACTCACGGTGAGCACGTGCGCCAGGCCGAAGAAGACGATCGTGGTGTTAACTGCGTGGCCGCTCGGAAAGCCGTAGCCGGATGCGAACGCCGTCGCCTCGTAGAGTTGCTGGACGCCGACCGGGAGCAGGTCCGGATCGAGAAGCGGTTCGTCCGGCCGCGGAAAGCGGAATATCTCCTTCAGTCCCTTGTAGAGTCCCATTCCGGCCAGCCAGACGCCCGCGACGGCACCGATATCGTCGCGGTTCGGCGAGCCGATCCAGTACGCGATGGTAAGTACGAGCGCCAGAAACCAGATATCGCCGAGTTGGGTGAGCAACGCGATGATGACGGCAGCCCACTCGGGAATCTGTTCCTGGATCGGACCGAACTCGCCGATTCCACGCGACATCGTTCGAAGTCATCCGTCCAACAGGTAAAACACCATCCATATCATGCGCCGAACGCGGCCACGGAACAAGCCGTTGTGCGGGCCACCACTGACCCGAAAGCGATACGGTACCCGTTTCCCTAGATTCGCCAATGACCACATCGGCGGGGACCTGGCGCGACGCCATCGACGACGTCGACGCAGCGCTGATCGACGGCTACCAGAGCGGCTTCCCGATCGAGGAACGTCCGTTCCGACGAGTCGCAGCCGACCTCGGAATCGAGGCGGACGACGCCGTCGACCGCGTTCGAACGCTCATGGACGCCGGCGTCGTCCGCCGATTCGGTGCCGTGCTCAACCCGCCGGTGATCGGCTCCTCGACGCTCGCAGCCGTTAAAGCCCCCGAGGACCGGTTCGACGAGGTTGCGGCGACGATCAACGACTATCGACAGGTCAACCACAACTACGCCCGCGACCACGAGTGGAACATGTGGTTCGTCGTCACCGCCGGCTCACAGGCCACACGCGACGCGATCCTCGACGAAATCGAAAAAGAAACTGGGTGTTCGGTGCTCACTCTCCCGATGCTCACCGACTACTACATCGACCTCGAGTTCCCCGTCGTCAACACCGACCGCTTCGCCCGCGAGTCACTCACCGCACAGACCGACGCGTCGGCGACCCGGATCAGCGAATCCGCAACCAGCTCACTGTCGGTACTCGAGTCCGACCTCCTGCTCGAAATTCAGGACGGGTTCCCGCTGTCGGCGACGCCGTACCGAGACGTGGCCGACGAACTCGATGCAGATGTCGAGGCTGTCCTGGCTGCAATCGATCGGCTACACGCAAACGGCTGCATCAAGCGCATCGGCTGCATTATCAACCACGTCGTGACCGGCTTCGATTCGAACTGCATGGTCGTCTGGGACGTACCGGACGAAAAACTCGACGAGTGGGGCGAGCGCGCGGGCGGGCTACCGTACGTGACGTTGTGTTATCACCGACCCCGCCGGCCCGAACAGGACTGGCCGTACAACCTGTTCACGATGATCCACGGCAGGGATTCTGACGCCGTCGACGAGAAGATCGACGAGTTGGCGACGGACTACCTGCCGGTCGACCACGATCGGCTTTACTCGACGGAGACGCTGAAACAGACGGGTGCGCGGTACGACGAAATCGTTAGTTCAGCCGACGAGTGAACGGCCACTGTTGCAGCGTCAGATCACCACCGTCGCAGCGGTAGACGGCCACTGTGACAGTGCTGGACGATCACTGATGCAACGCTAGATCACCCTGCTACAGCGTCGGACCGCCACTGCCAGACCGCAGCGTCGAACTGCGCCTCAGCCAAATTTCTCGTTCTCCGGATGCGTGGCGCTTCGTGCCTCTCGATGTTCCTGTTCTTGGCGTGCCTGTTGTGCCTGTGCGGCCTGTTCTGCGTCGAACTGGCCACTCTCACGGCCGAGCGTTCGTGCAAGCCAGACGGCACCGTAACTCACCGCGACGAACCAGATGACGGCGATGAGCACCAGCGACCAGCCGCCGAGAGCCACGATGGCGACGGCACCGACGCCACCGAGGGACACACCAGCAGCGGAGACTGCCTGTCTCGCTCTCGGCGAGAGCGTGGAGCGCATACGTGTCCGTTCAGTCTAATCGGCGATAAGTGTTGGGCAAAGAATACGTCTTCGCAGGGCGCTACCGAATCAGTTCTCGAGTTCCTGCTCGACGAGTTCGATCGGTGTTGGCGGCTTTTCGTCTGTACTCGAGCGGCCCTCGAGTTGGCTGCGACAGGAGGCACCGGGGGCGACGACGCGGTCGCCGTCGCTGTCGTCGACCTGATCGAACAGGATATCCGCGATGGCGTCGCTCATCGAGGCGTGTTCGGCCTCGTAGCCGAAACTGCCGGCCATGCCACAGCAACCGGAGTCGAGCGGGTCGACTTCGTAGCCGGCGCGCCGAAGGACGCCGACGGCGTGGTGGTCCTTCTTCGTGGCCTTCTGGTGGCAGTGGCCGTGGTAGGTAAGTGACTGACTGGGTGCGCTGTCGCCGTCAGCGCCGGCATCAGACGCGAAGTCGATCGCATCGTCCAGTCGGAAGACGTCGAGGTACTCACAGACGCCGTAGCTCGCCCCGGCCAGTCGCTTCGCGGACTCGCTCGAGAGCAGGTCCAGATAGTCCGACTGGAACATGACCGCGTCGGAAGGCTCGATGACGACGACGTCCCAGCCGTCCGCGACGAGCGGCGAGAGAGTCGCGACGTTCTCGCGCGCCGTCTTTCGGGCCTTTTCGAGGAACCCCTTCGAGAACGCCGGCCGGCCCGTGTCGTCGAGTTCGTCGGGAACGGTCACGTGAACGCCCGCGGCCTCGAGGACGCGGACGGCGGCCTTCCCGGCCGCCGGGTTGCTGTAGTTGGTGTACGTATCGGGGTAGACGACCGCCTTGTGTTCGGCCTCTGCTTCGGGGACGTGCGCGCCGCCGCGTTCCTGGAACCAGGTTCGGAACGTGACCGGTTCGAACGTCGGAATCGGGCGCTTCGAATCGATGCCGACGGTCGCCTCGAGGAGCGTTCGAGCGCCGGGGATCGACGCCATAGCGTTCGAGAGCGGCGCGAGCCGCGAGCCCCACCGCGAGAGCGTCGCGACGTTCGCGAAGAGGCGATCCCGCAAACTCGCCCCGTTTCGCTGGTGGTACTCGTGAGTCACTTCGGCTTTGAGCTTCGCCATATCGACCTCGCTCGGACAGTCGATCGCACAGCCCTTGCAGCCGATACAGAGGTCCATCACCTCCTCGACGAACTCGTCCGAGGTCGCCTCGTCGCCGTCCATCTCGCCGCTCATCGCCTGCCGTAGCGCATTTGCCCGGCCGCGGGTGGCCGTAATCTCCTCCTGGCTCGCACGATAGGTCGGACACATCACGCCGCCGGTCGTCTCCTGCTCGCCGCGACAGCCGCCACAGCCGTGACAGAGCTCGACCATGCCCTGCATGCCGTTGTCATTTTGCCACTCGAGTGCAGGCTCGAAGTCAGCCTCGAAGTCGTAGTCGGGATCGAACCGAAGGTTCTCGCGCAGGTCGGTCGGGTTCTCCTCGCGGAAGACGACCTGGCCGGGGTTGAGAATCCAGTCGGGATCGAACGCCGTCTTCAGGTCCTGGAAGGCCTCCCACAGTTCCTCGCCGTAGAGCTTGCGGTTCCACTGGGTGCGCGCGCGGCCGTCGCCGTGCTCGCCAGATACGGAGCCGCCCAGTTCGACGACGAGGTCGGTCACATCGTCCGCGATGCCGTGTAACTGGTCGAGGCCAAAATCGGTCTTCGTGTTGAGCAGCGGCCGGACGTGGAGTACGCCGGGGCCGGCGTGGGCGTAGAAACTCGCGTAGGTGTCGTGCTCCTCGAGGATGGCCTCGAAGCGCTCGACGAATTCGGGGAGCTTCGCGGGCGGGATGGCGGTGTCCTCGATGAACGAGATGTGCTTCTCGTCGGTCGTCCGCGAGAGCAGGATCGGGAGCCCGGACTTGCGGAGCTTCCAGAGCTTTGCACGCTCCGCCTTCTCGTAGGCCTCGAACGCGTCGATCGCGTGGTGGTCGGCATCCGTTGTCGGCGCGTCTGCGGCCGGCTCGCCCTCGGCCGTCGCGTCGGGACAGCGGTCGGCGAACAGGCCGGCGACTTGCTCGCGCCCGTGGTCTGCGTCGTCAGCGTAGAACTCGACGAGGAGCACGGCGTTCGTTCCCTCGGGTAGCATCTCGGCGACGGGGCCGAACTCGGCCGTATCGCGCGCGAGGTCGAGCAGTACGTCGTCTAACACCTCGACGGCGGCCGGGCTGTGTTCGAGGATCGGCGCAACGTCCTCCATCGCCTGGTGGAGGTCGGGATAACACAGCAGCGAGACCGCCTTCGTTTCCGGCACCGGTTCGAGCAAGACCGTCGCCTCGGTGACGATTGCGAGCGTCCCCTCGCTACCCGCGAGCAGCCGTGCGAGGTTGACGGAGCCGGGCTCGCCGGTATCGCCTGCGGTCTCGCCGCCGGGCAGGTCTGCCCCGCGATCCTCCGCGACGAGACGGTCCAGATTGTACCCCGAGACGTTGCGCTTGAGTTCCGGGTAGGCGTCCTCGACGAGATCCGCCTTCTCGTCCAGAATGTGTGCTACTTCGGCGTAGATTCGCGCCTCGAGGTCACCCTCAGGATCTGCCCGCTCGTCGATTTCCTCGCGGGTGACCTCGCCGAACTCGGTGACGGTCCCGTCCGCGAGGACGACCTCCGCAGATTCGATATAGGCGTCCGTCTTCCCGTACTTGAGCGAGTGCGAGCCCGTCGAGTTGTTCCCGATCGCGCCGCCGATGGCGCTCTTGTCGCCCCAGGCTGGGTCCGGCGCAAACTTGAGGCCGTGTTCGGAGAGCGTCTCGTTCAGCGTTCCGAGCACCGTTCCGGGTTGAACGGTCGCCGTCCGCCCGTCGAGGTCGACCTCCCGAATCGCGTTCATGTGGCGAGTGAAATCGAGCACGACGGCCCGGTTGACCGTCTGGCCCGCGAGGCTCGTCCCGCCGCCGCGCGGCAAGACCGGGATTTCTCGTTCGGCGCAGTACTCGAGTATCCCCGAAACGTCAGCGGTCGATTCGGGGAAGGCGACGGCGATGGGCGTCACCTCGTAGGCGCTCGCGTCGGTCGCGTAGAGCTGTCGAGAGTAAGAGTCGGCACGGACGTCGCAGTCGACGAGCCGCGTGAGGTCGTCGACCAGTGCGGGCCGATCGACGTCCGAACTTTGATAGTCGTAGGTCGCACGTCGGTCGGCGGCCGGGTCGACACTCGGCTCCAGAGACATACCTGACCCTTGCCCGTCGGCGGCTTAAATGATCGTCCTTTGCGGAAAGATACCGTGCCGGGAGTGACTGCTCCGCCATCACGATAGCGGCCAGAGATATCACTACTCAAATATACGTATTTTATGGACAACTCATTCAGTCAATTATCTCTCAGACCTCATCGAGGACGCTGAATTTGAGAGTCAGAGGCCGGGAAATCACCATCTTAAGATCCCTGTCCTGTGTAGTCGTCTGTCGACACCAATTATCCACTGAACGTGTTTTTGACGCTCCTGAGTACCCCTTCCCATCGAGGAGTTACTCGTCTACCCCCAGGCCCGACATATTTGATCGAGCACCTATTGACCGTGGTGTCAGAAAGGAGAATGCTGTGAAGAGAACGGCGGCGCGCTTCGTATACTGTCGGACAGAACTATTCGAAGATCGGTCGCGCTACTACGGCCATCACCTTCGGAGATGGCCGCGACTTCGCGACCGACTTCTCACTGACTTCTGTCCGGCAGTATTACTCGCCCGTGAACTCCGGCTCGCGCTTCTCGAGGAACGCCTCGATGCCCTCGTCCTTGTCTTTGGTCGCAAACAGCTGTACGAACAGCTCCGACTCGTAGTCGAGCCCCTCCTCGAGTCCCATCCGCGAACCAGCCTTCACCGCGTTCTTGGCGAACTCGAGTGCGATCGGACTCTTGGCTGCCATCGATTCGGCAAGGTCGTAGATGGTGTCGTCCAGGTCGTCCGCGTCGTGGACTTCGTCCACGAGACCGATCTCGTGAGCCTCCTGGGCGTCGATCAGGTCGCCCGAGAGGATCAGCCGCATCGCCTGGCCCTCACCGACGAGGCGGGCGAGGCGCTGGGTGCCGCCGCCGCCCGGAATGAGGCCGAGGTTAATCTCGGGCTGGCCGAGTTTCGAACCCTCGGCGGCGATGCGAACGTCACAGGCCTGTGCGAGTTCGCAGCCACCGCCGAGCGCGTGGCCGTTGATCCGTGCGATGACTGGGATCGAAGCATCGTCGACGGTCTCGTAGACCCGCGGGCGCTCGCTGGCCTCGCGCTGCTCGACGAGGCTGCGGTCTTTGAACTCCGTCACGTCCGCGCCGGCGACGAACGCGCCAGAGCCCTCGCCGCCAGTGAGCACCAGCACACGCACGGCATCGTCGTCCTCAGCAGCCGCGACGGCCTCCTTTAGTTCCGTGCGAACCTGGCCGTTGAGCGCGTTCCGTGCGTCAGGACGCTCGATCGCGACCGTCGCGACCTTCTCGGCGTGCTCGCCGACTGAGACGGAAACGAGTTCGAGTTCGGTCTCGAGCGCAGCGAGGTCACTCATTCGTCCGCACCCCACTCGCCGCTCATGCCGACGCGCTCGCCGTCCTCCCAGACGTAGAAGCCCTCGCCGGACTTCCGGCCGAGGTTGCCCGCGCGAACCTTCCGGCGCAGCGCCTGCGGTGGCTTGAACCGCTCGCCGAGTTCCTCGCGGAGATGTTCGGCGATGTGCAGGCGCACGTCGAGACCGACGTGGTCGCCGAGTTCGATCGGGCCCATCGGGTAGCCGTAGCCGAGTTTCATCGCCTCGTCGATGTCCGCCGGGCTGGCGACACCTTCCTCGACCATCCGGATCGCTTCGAGTCCCGTCACGAGCCCCAGTCGCGAGGTCGCGAAGCCGGCGCTGTCGCGAACCACGACATCCTCTTTCTCGATCTCGCGGACGTAGTCAACCGCGAACTCCTCGGTCCGGTCGTCGGTCTGCTCCGCGATCACGATCTCGACCAGGTCCATCAGATGCGGCGGATTGAAGAAGTGCAGCCCGACGACGCGCTCGGGGGACTCGAGTGCACTCGCCATTTCAGTCACGGAGAGCGAGGACGTGTTCGAGGCGATTACCGTCTCCTCGCCGGTTTCGGCCTCCACGTCGGAGAGAACGTCCTTCTTCAGGTCCATGTCCTCGGGGACGGCCTCGATGACGAGGTCGGCATTGGCGACGGCGTCGGCGAGGTCGGTCATCCCCTCGATGCGCTCGAGTGTGGCGTCCATCTCGTCTGCAGTCAATTTGTCCCGGTCGACGCCGCCCTGGAGGTTCTCGCGAATGCCCTCGAGTCCCTTCTCGACGAGGTCGTCCTCGATGTCTCGCAGGACGACATCGTAGCCCGCCATCGCGGAGACCTGTGCGATTCCGTGGCCCATACTGCCGGCTCCGAGTACCGTGACTTGCATGGTCGAAACCCACACGGGAGTCGATCAAAAGCGTTCCTGTTCGCACACTGCGCCAGTCTATTGCAGTATATGGGTGTCATATAGTTATCATCAAAAAGAACTTATCGAACACACATCAATCGAACTTAATGAACTCCCGTGCCCTCCTGATCGCAGCCTTCCTCGTCGGGATACTGCTCCCGGGAGCACTGATAGCGTCACCCGGCGTGTACTACGTCCCACTCGAGTCCCACAGTTACGGTATCGCCACCGACTCGACTGATGCGTTTCACTCGACAGTCGCTGAAGCCGACCTCGACAGGGAGAACGCGACGGCAGTTAGCGATCTCTCGCCCGCGACTCAGCGCGCGTTCGACGAGCCCCGCTCGGAACTAACGGACGGCGAATCCGGCTGGCAAGCGGTCACGGTGACGGTGTGTCACGACTCGCTGCTTGTCTGTCCGGCCTACGACGAAGCTCCTGATTTCCCGCACGACGGAATGACGGATCCCGGAGCGCGGACTGGAAATAGCTACGGACTCGTCGAGGCCGACGACGAGCAGTACGTTGTCGAAACGCGAGACGTAACCAGCCTCGGATTCGGTTTTTTCGTCGTCCACCCGATTGCGTTGAGTTCGTTCATGCTATACGCGTTCTATCTTGGACTCACGGCGATGCACTATCACGACTCACAGCCCGCGAGAGTTGTTGGCTGTACGGCTTACGGCGTGCTGTTGCTCTGCTGGCCGCTCGTCGTCGCCGCCGGGTACACGTTGGGGCTGAGTATATCCGTCCTGTACCTTCCAGTTGCCGCACTCGGCGGCATCGGTGCGACAGCCCTCTGGTATGGCGTCATCAGAACGCTCCTCAACCGGGCAGTGAATCGGGCCTGCTAGTGAGTTGCTGAAGGCCGTCGAGAGACGAACGGATGATGGGCCACTTTAGGACTCGCGACGGGATGAGCCTCAGTTCGCACTCGAGTACCCGCCCCGACCACCAGACTGCAACGTAAGCAGGCAGGCGATGTCTGCGGAGAACGGAGCGATTTTTATCACTCCCCCTGAAACACCGTGACAACTGATGAGCGATACCCAGCCAGTAGTCGTGCAAGCAGTCAGGACTCCACAGGGAAAACACGGCGGCGTCTTCGCCGAAACCGGCAGCGAGGAACTGTCTGTCCCGCTGGTCGACACGATGCTCGAGCGCACCGGGCTCACGGGTGCAGCTGTCGACGACATTCGGTGGGGCTGTGCGAAGCAGGTCGACGAGCAGAGTAACAACATCGCCCGCGTGATCGCGCTCTGCTCCGAACTCGGCGAGGACGTGCCGGGGACGACCATCGACCGACTCTGTGCCTCCTCCGCGGAGGCGATCATGAGCGCGAGCGACGCCATCCGCGCGGGCCAGCGCGAGGTCATCATCGCCGGCGGTGTCGAGAACATGAGCCGCACCGAGCGCCGGAAGGGGATCGGCTCCTACGACGGCATCGCCGAACAGTACGACGCGGCGGACCTCCAGATGGGCCAGACGGCCGAGACCGTCGCGGACCGATACGACATCAGCCGCGAGGAGCAAGACGCCTACGGCGCACGTAGCCAGCAGCGCGCCTGTGAGGCCACCGACGAGGGCCGCTTCGACGACGAAATCGTCCCGATCGACACCGGCGAACAGGTCGTCGAAGAAGACGAGGGTCTCCGGCCTGGTACGACCCAGGAGAAAATTTCGGGGCTGCCACCCGCCTTCGAAGAGGACGGCTCCGTTACCGCCGCCAACGCCTCCCAGATCTCCGACGGCGCGGCGGCCGTCATGCTCACGAGCAAAGCATTCGCCGAGGACAATGGACTCGAGATCATGGCCGAAGTCGGCGACCACGATGTCGCCGGCGTCGATCCCGAAGTGATGGGGATCGGTCCCGTCCCAGCCGTTCAGGGTATCTGGGAGCGAAACGGCCGCTCGGCCGGCGACTACGACCTCGTCGAACTCAACGAGGCTTTCGCGAGTCAGACGCTGTACTGCCAGGACGAACTCGGCTTCGACGACGACGTGTTCAACGTCAACGGCGGCGCAATCGCGCTGGGTCACCCGCTCGGTGCCTCTGGCGCGCGGCTCCCCGTCACGCTGATCCACGAACTCCGGAAACAGGGTGGCGGCCTCGGTCTGTCGACGATGTGCGTCGGCTACGGACAGGGAGCTGCAGTTGAGTTCCGGGTTCCTGAAGCCTGACGGCAGAAAACAACACGGAGAATAACCGATCGAAAACGGAGCCGCTTACAGCAACTGATCCGCGATGATGTTCTTCTGAATCTCCGAGGTTCCCTCGTAGATCTTCGTAATTCGGGCGTCACGGTAGTACCGCTCTGCGGGGTAGTCCGTGACGTAGCCCGAGCCGCCGTGGACCTGGATACCCTCGTCGGCGACCTCGACCGCAATCTCGCTAGCGAACAGCTTCGCCATACTCGAGAACTGCGCGGCGATGTCCTGGTTGTTCTGCTCGACTTCGGTTGCGGCGCGGTAGGTCAACGAGCGGGCGGCTTCGACGCGGGTCGCCATCTCGGCGAGCTTGTGCTCGATGGCCTGGAACTCCTTGATCTTCTGGCCGAACTGTTCGCGCTCGCCAGCGTAATCGATCGCGGCGTCGAGTGCACCCTGTGCGGCGCCGACCGCCTGGGAGGCGACGCTCGTGCGGCCGGCGGCGAAGAACTCCATCAGCTGGTAGAAGCCCTTGTCGACCTCGCCGATGACGTTCTCCTCGGGGACGCGCACGTCGTCGACGACGACCTCCGCGAGGTCCGAGGCGCGGATGCCGAGCTTGTTGTCGATCTTCTCGGTCGAGATGCCGTCAGTGTCCATCTCGACGAGGAACGCGGTGATCCCGCGGTGGCCCTCGTCCGGGCTAGTCTTGGCCATCAGAACGCCGACATCGGCGACCGTCCCGTTCGTGATCCACATCTTGTTTCCGTTGAGGACGTAGCCGTCGCCGTCCTTCTCGGCGACCGTCTCGATGCCGGCGACGTTCGAGCCGTGTGCGGGCTCGGAGATCATCGAACAGGAGGCCGTCTCGCCGTTCGCGACCTTCGGCAGCCACTCCTCTTTCATCCACTCGTCACCGAACTCGAGGATCATGTTCGTCCCGAAGCCGGCGGAGCCGACGGCCGAGCCGATACCGGGGTCTGCGCGCCAGAGCTCCTCCGTGACGATCGTACTCGATATTTTGTCCATGCCGGCACCGCCGTACTCGATCGGAATGCCCGGCGCGACGAAGTCGTACTCAGCTGCCTTCTTGCGCAGTTCGATCGGGTACTTCCCCTCGCGGTCGTACTCCTCTGCGACCGGCTTGATTTCGTTCTCGCCGAACTCGCGGACGGCGTCACGAATCGCGTCGTGTTCGTCGGATAGACTGAAAGCCATACGGGATGCTCGTGGGCAAGTTACAAAATAGCTTCGATGATTCCAAACGCTGCAAAAGATTCTGCCGAAGTTGTTACCACTGTAAAGTTATTCAGGAATCATATGCGAGTGGCTATCGGTGCCGACACTCGGCCAAGAGGCGGCGACACTGGCAGGTTGTGTCAGTCGCGATTGGTATCGTGAATCGTGGTATTCTCGGTTGTACTCGAGTCGCTTGCCTGCGGGTCCGCTTACTCCTCGTCGCGGATCTTGAACTTCTGAACCTTGCCGGTCGTCGTTCGTGGCAGTTCCTCGACGAACTCGACCTCACGGGGGTGTTTGTACTCCGCGAGGCTCTCGAGGCAGTACTGCTTGAGGGCTTCCGGTGTGGCGTCGGTGTCGGGCGTCGGCACGACCAGTGCCTTGACGGTCTCGCCGCGGCGTTCGTCCGGCACGCCGACGACGGCGGCGTCGGCGACGGCCTCGTGCTCGAAGAGCAACTCTTCGACCTCCCGTGGGTAGACGTTGTAGCCACCCGTCACGATCATGTGCTTCTCACGGTCGACGACGAAGAAGAAGTCGTCCTCGTCCCAGTAGCAGATATCGCCGGTGTGGAACCAGGTCGTCCCGTCTTCCTCGGTGAAGGCGTCCGCGTTCGCCTCGGGCAGTTCGTAGTAGCCCTGCATCACGTTCGGGCCGGCAATGACGAGTTCGCCCGTGATTTCGTGGAGGTCTGCCTCCTCTTCGTCGATTGGCCCCTCCTCGACGCGGGGAACCGTCTCGAAGTCGTCAGTGACAACCTTCGCCTCGACGCTGGTATCGCCGGGGCCGTCGAGCGGCCTCCCGATGCTGCCCTTTCGGCGCGCGCCCTCTCGGTTGGCGTGCGTGACCGGACTCGTCTCCGTCAGGCCGTACCCCTCGTAGAGTTCGACGCCGTACAGTTCCTCGAAGCGCTCGAGGACCTCGTGTGGGAGACTGGCACCGCCGGAGTTGACGAACCGGAGCGCCTCGAGTTCGTACGCCTCGGCGTCGGGCTGGTTGATCATGTCGTTGAACATCGCCGGGACGCCGAACATGATAGAGAGGTCTTCGTCTTCGATCAGGTCCATCACGGTCGGTGCGTCCCACTCGGGGATCGGGTAGTAGGCACCGCCGCTGTACATCGCGCCGTTCATCACGACGGACATGCCGTAGATGTGAAAGAGCGGCAGGGTGCCGACGAGGCGGTCCGAGGATTGGAAGCCGCCGTGGGGCACGTCGGCGTTGGCTTCGGTCGTCCAACGGATGTTGTTGTGGGTGAGCAGGACGCCCTTCGGCGTGCCAGTGGTGCCCGACGTGTAGGGCTGGACTGCCACGTCGTCGTCCGCACGGTCGACGATCGCTTTCGTCTCGTCTGCGAGGAAGCCGTCGAAGGCCGTCGCGCCATCGGCGTCGCCGCCTACGCTGATGACCTGTTCGACGTCAGTGTCGTCGAGCACGTCGCGGACGTTCGGGACGTTGTCCGCCAGCGAGACGACGGCTTTCGCCCCACTGTCGCCCAGCAGGTGGCCGATTTCGCGGGCCTTGTACTGCGGGTTCATCGGCACGACGATGGCACCGGCGCGCAGCGTGCCGTAAAACGCCGTCACGAACTGCGGCAGATTCGGGAGGTAGATGCCGACGCGATCGTCCTCGCCGATGCCGTTGTTCTCGAGTGCCTGTGCGAACTGGCCGGCGCGCATCCAGAACTGTTCGTAGGTGAGTTCGGTACCCTCGTAGACGATTGCGGGAGAATCGGGGTTCGATTCGACAGTCTCGGCGACAGTCGTGACGAGATTAGTCATTCGCTTATTCGTGAGTTGCGTGAGAACTACTAAAGGATTGCTGTCCGGTAGCGGTGACGGTGCGAGCGGTGGTGTGAAGGCGGTGTCGCCAGTCGCCGTTTCGCGACTCTCGTTGCGAGAGCAGTGGTACTGGAGACCGATGAGAGAGGTCGATGAGAGACCGATAAGAAAGACGAACCGACAGGCAGTGAGCGATAGTGCCAAGAATCGGAAAAGAGAGTCAGAAGAACCGATCGACGCTGCCGGCAACTGTCTTAGTCCGAGGTCGTCTCGGTTTCAGCCTCGGTCTGAGTTCCTGCGTCTGCGCCGGCGTCGGCGTCGATGTCGTAGCCGAGGACGACCTTCGCGTACAGCAGTGCGCCGACGATGGCCGCTGCGGCGACGACCTGGATTGCGACGCTCACAACCGAGCCGAACATCGCACCGAACGCGGCGATAGCGTACAGCCCGCGGGCAGGGTAGGAGAGGTCGCGTGCGCCGTCGAAGCCGATCGTGGCCACGATGAGCGCGACCGTCCCGGCGAGGACGACGGGGAACGCGAGCAGCGTCTCCTGGGACCAGGTGATGAGACTGTTGTTCGTCACGAACGCGAACGGGATGATGAATCCGGGCGCGCCGATACGAAGCGCCTGGATACACGACCGGACGAAGTCCGTGCCGGCGATGCGCGATCCGATCGCGACCGAAATCGCGACCGGCGGCGTAATTGCCGAGAGCATCGCGAAGTAGAAGACGAACATGTGTGCCGTGATGTCCGGCACGCCCATCTCGGTGACGCCGGGAACGACGAGCACGACGACCAGCACGTACGCGGCTGGCGTCGGCATCCCGAGCCCGAACAGGATACTCGCGATCATCGCGAGCACGAGCACGACGACCAGCAGTCCGCCGCCGAGGCCCAGAATACCGGTGCTCACACGCGGAGCAAGCCCGGTGAACGTGAGCATCTCGATGATGATTCCCATCGCGGCGAGGACGCCGACGAGCGGGGCCATCTCGAGTCCACCCCGGCGGAGGCCGAGGGCGATCTGTTCGATCACGCGATAGCACTCACGGAAAACCCAGTAGAATCGGTAGCCGATGGACGAGTACTCGGCGTTCATCTTTCGTGCCTCCAGGATGTCGACCGCGACGAGCTTCAGGCTGCCGACGAGGAAGATCGTCACGATACTGTAGAGGCCCGCATAGAGCGGTGTGTACCGCAGGACGACGAGCGTCACGATCAACACACCGAGCGGGACCGCGAAGTGGATGCCCTGCAGGAGCAGCCGCCAGTCGAACGAGCCCCTGTTCGGCGTCGTCCAGCCGAATTTGAGGATTGCGAAGTGGATCCCGATACCGACGCTCAGGTAGAACAGCGCGGCCGGAATTACGCCGGCCTGTACGATGGTGAGGTAGCTCTCGCCGAGTAGGTCGGCCATGAGGAACGCGGCAACGCCCATGACGGGCGGGAGCATCTGCCCGCCAGCGGACGCGACGGATTCGATCGCGGCGGAGAAGTCGTCGCGGACGCCCTGATCCTGCATCATCGGAATCGTGAAACTCCCGGTAGTCGCGGTGTTCGCTGCGGCACTGCCGGTGATCGACCCCATCACCATGCTGGCGATGACGGCGATCTGGACGACGCCGGTGCGTAAGGTCTTGCCGAGTTCCCGTCCTACGTCGAGGACGAAGTCCATCAGGCCGTAGGCCTTCGCGATCCCGGCGAACATGATGAAGATCGCAACCCACGTCGACCCGATTCCCATCAGGGTATCGTGGTAGACACCGGTGAGATCGATCGCCCCCTGTCGCGCGATGCGCTCCCAGCCGTAGCCGGTGTGGCGGAGCACGCCCGGCAGGATCGTCGCGAACAGGACGTGTGCGTAAGCGATCGAGACGACGGTAACGCCGGCGATGATGTTCCCGAACGCTCGGCGGGTCGCGTCGATGACGAGAACGATCAGCAGCGCGCCGACGATGAGGTCCACCTGGGTGTGGCCCATCAGGTGGACGTCCTCGTGTAGTCGTTCGAAGTTGAGTTCGACGTAGGCCGTCGCCAGGAGCGCGAGTGCGGCGAACGAGAGCGCAACGTAGGGGTCGATGCGGTCGTACGCCGCTCTGAGTCGAGCGACCTGCTCTCCCCAGGTCGAACCGAGGGATGAGACGACACCCGGCGTCTGTCTCGACCCCGAGACCGAAGTGGAGTCTGTCCTCGCGTCAGCACCAGCATCAGCTCCGGCGTCGACGCTGGCTTCTGCCTCGGCTTCCGCCTCCGCTTCAGCTTTGTACCGCCGTCTCACCACGTCGAGGTAGTACAGCGCAAGTCCCAGACCGAGGAACACGTTCGAGTACCGAAGCCGCATCCACATCAGCGAGTACGCGTAGTAGACCGTCCACACCGTGAAGGTAATCGCAAACAGCGTTACCAGCACGTTGAGCACGAGCAACCGCGTCACCGTTACTCGCCGCGGGATATCCGTCGCTACGAACGGCGGCAACCGGTCGTTGATCGGAGCTGCAAGTGGAATCGGGAGTTCCATCGTGACTCAGTCTCAGGGCTCGTCGGCGCGTTCGAACTCGTCCTGCCAGATACCCAGTTCCTCGTAGAAGTCAGCCGCCGCCGCGTGGAACGGAATATCGTCGTAGGCGTTCTGTAGCCAGAACTCCTCGTCCTCGAGTGGCGCGAGCACAGCGCTGTACTCCTCGAGCTCCGCGCGGTGCTCGTGCATGAGCTCCAAGAAGTCATAGACGAGGTCGTAGTCGAGGTCGGCCCGCGACATGAAGTTGTACGCGAACGTCGGACAGTGGACCTCCTCAGGGACTGCGGTTGGCGTGGACTCGCCCTCTTCGAGTTCCGCACCGTCGAAGGACTCGATGAGCAGGCGGTCGTCGTCCTCCCACTCGGCGAGGACATCGTCGTCGACGTCGAGAATCGAGAGGTCGACCGTGCTCATCATCTCCTGGAGCCAGCCGGGCTCGATGTCGAAGTTCATGTAGGTACCGACGCCGACGTCGAGGCGACCTTCCTGCATCGCACTGCTCTGTTCGCCGTAGGTGAGGCTCTCTCGGTCGTAGTCGTCGACCGCCGCGTCGAGGGCGTGCTCGAGTGCCGGCGCGGTACCAGATCCTTCTGGCGTCGGGGAGACGCCGTGGTCCTCGGTGATGTCCGCGAGGGTCTCGAGATCCTCGTTCGCGGTGCAGAAGAACCACGGGAGGTCGTAGTAGTGAAAGACCTGCGAGATCTGGAAGTCCAGGTCGCCGAGCTGGCCGATGCCCTCGGAGATTTCGTGTGCAGACCAGTTCTGGAGGTAGACCATCTCGGCTTCCTCGTTCGCGAGCGCGCCGATGTTGGCCTCGGTTCCGGGACTGGTCTGCGCTTCGGCGAAGAGGTCGTCGGTATACTCGTTGATGACCGCCGTAATTCCCTGATTTGCGGCGTAGGCGGTGGTCCCTTCCGTCGCGGTTCGCATTCGAACGGGGTCTCCATCCTGACTGTCAGAACACCCTGCGAGTGCTGCCGTGACGCCGGCACCAGCGGCGCTCAACACTGCGCGTCGACTCGTCAGTTTGGACTGACCACTAGATTGGTGTGCCATGCCATGCACGTCTGTAAGCCATTATTATATATGTACCGAAACAACTCTAAACACAGGAAATCTGTTCACAGTTCTTGTAAAATTGAGCGTGAATCAGGCGCACGCATGTGTGTGATAGGCAAACCACAATACCTATGCTTCCGTTGGCTGATGTTCAATCTATGCTGGATTTCGTTCAGCTCGAAGCGGATTTAGACCAGGAAGAACGGTTGATCCGGGACACCGCCCGGGAGTTCGTCGAGGAGCACGTCAAGCCTGATATTGGCGAGCACTTCGAGGAGGGAACGTTCCCGACCGAATTGATCTCCGAGATGGGCGAGCTCGGCTTCTACGCGCCCAACCTCGAGGGATACGGCTCACCGAACGTCTCCGAGACGGCCTACGGCCTGCTGATGCAGGAACTCGAGGCCGGCGACTCGGGACTGCGCTCGATGGCGTCCGTACAGGGTGCGCTCGTCATGTACCCGATCCACGCCTACGGCAGCGAAGCACAGAAGGAAGAGTGGCTTCCGAAGCTCGGCCAGGGTGAGGCCGTCGGCTGTTTCGGACTCACCGAGCCCGAACACGGCTCGAACCCGTCGGGCATGGAAACCCACGCCGAAGCCGACGGCGATGGCTACGTCCTGAACGGCTCGAAGACGTGGATCACGAACTCCCCGATTTCGGATGTCGCCATCGTCTGGGCGCGCGACCGCTCGGCTGAAGACAACCCCGTTCGCGGGTTCCTCGTCGAGACCGACCGCGACGGCGTTTCGACCAACAAGATCACCGAGAAGCTCTCGCTTCGTGCATCGATCACGGGCGAAATCGGATTGAACAATGTTCACGTGCCGGAAGAGAACGTCCTCCCGGGCGTCTCCGGCATGAAGGGGCCACTCTCCTGTCTCACGCAGGCCCGCTACGGCATCGCCTGGGGTGCGATCGGTGCAGCTCGCGACGCCTTCGAGGAGGCACGACAGTACGCCCAGGATCGCGAACAGTTCGGTGGTCCGATCGGTCGATTCCAGCTCCAGCAGCGCAAGCTTGCCGAGATGGCGACCCAGATCACGCTCGCCCAACTGCTCGCCTACCGTCTGGCCGAGCTCAAAGAGCGCGGCGACATGCAGCCACACCACGTCTCGCTGTCGAAGCGCAACAACGTCCGCATGGCTCGCGACCAGACTCGCGTCGCCCGCGAGATGCTCGGCGGCAACGGCATCACCACGGACTACTCGCCGATGCGTCACATGGCGAACATGGAGACGGTCTACACCTACGAGGGCACCCACGACATCCACACGCTGGTGCTCGGCGAGGAGCTGACCGGTATCAAGGCGTACCAGTGAACGAACGCCACCGTCAACGGTGACGCCGACGCCGGCGTCACCGGCACAACTCCACTTCGCCTCTCAGATTGCCGTCGCTTCCGTTCTTCTTGCTCTGTCTTTGTCGCTCTCTTTTCCGACATCCACACTGGCCTCCATCACCAACTGGTCTCTGCACACTCGTTTTTCGATCCTGTTCCGGAGATTGAACGCATCTGGTTGGATGGTGAAACACCACAGCCGCTATCTGAAATGCGTGCAGTAGGGTAGCAACCAACACAGATCGCAAACGGGCGTGGCTGTTCCGTGTGACACCGTCTGTTTCACGTTGAGGTGGTATCGTTTTACTCTCCGGAACATTCATTGGCGCGCCGCCGGAACGCGCTGCTATGTGCACCGATCGAACCGACCGGGACGACGCGGGGGTGTCGACGACTCGCAAGACCTTCGAAATCCTCGAAACGCTCGCAGACGAGGACGGCGTGACGATCACGGAACTCACACGGGAGACATCGTTCACCAAGAGCACCGTCTACCGCCACCTCTCGACGCTCGTCGACCTCGGCTACGTCGTCGAGCGCGACGGCGCGTACTTCGTCGGCTTTCGGTTCCTCGAGATCAGCGAACAGGCCCGGGGCCGCAAGAAGGGCTACACCGCGGCGAAACGGAAGGTGTTCGAACTCGGCAAGGAGACTGACGAGCGTGCCGTCTTCATCGTCGAGGAGGACTACGAGGGCGTCTACATCCACCGGTATGGAAGCCTCTCCGATACGATGATCGGCAAGCGACGTCCGCTCCACTCACTCGCGGCCGGAAAGACGATTCTCTCGGAGTGGGACGACGATGCCGTCGCCGAGTTCATCGACGCTGTCGGACTGGAGTCGAGCACGGACAATACCATCACTACCCCCGACGAACTGTACGCCGAACTCGAGACGATTCGCGAGCGCGGCTACGCGGTGAACAACGAGGAGTACATGGCCGGCCTCCGTGGCGTTGCCGTCCCGGTCTATACGCCGGACGAGACGCTGCTCGGTGCGCTGAGTGTGTTCGGGCCGACGAGTCGGTTCAAGGACGAGTACGTCCACGAGGAACTCCCAAATCGCCTCTGGGACAAGGCGGGCGAAATCAAAGTGACGCTGGCGTACGGCTGACCGCAGACACTGGTTGCAGTATCCGGTTTCTGCCCACGTTCAGCTTCTGCCGACGGACCACGCACGCAGACTGGGTTCGTTTCTGCGGAACAGACACGCGGTCCGGATCCAACCCGACCCGAACACGTCACGAACTGTCCGACCGGAACGCATTCTGTGCTCTCTGTCTTCGACATACGAAACGAGTTCCCACAGTGTCGGACTGTGAGCCATCGACTCTCCATCGCATATATTACCGCCAGTCGCCCCAGCATAGCTGACCCAGCTATCGGATGAACGTGTCCGGCATGCGGAACAGCTGCGGTCCGGGATCGACGTGCCACCACCGAAACGACTTTCGGCGACTGACCGAAAGTCGTCGCAACCGATGGACCACGAGAGTACTCGACGAGGATGGGACCGGCGCGCCCACCAGTCACCAGCGCTGGGGGACCCTATCGCGCTATGACCGACGAATCGTCGACCCCAGGACCGAAACCGAAAGTCGCACGCCTCATCGAAACGTACGAGCACGAACTTGCAACTATCGGCGCGGAACTCGAGAGCCGCTGGACGGATCCCGACACCGATGACAGCCTGCGGACGCTCGCAGACTGGTTCAACGAACAACTGTTACGGGCGGCACTCGCCGACGCCGATGTCGAAACGGTCACTGACGACGTCTCACAGCTCTACTCGCTGCTCACCGGCGACACCGGAAGCCGCGGCGAACGAACGCAGATCGAGCGCCGACTCGAACGGCAGGGCGTCGACGTGTCGTCGCTTACCGACGAGTTCGTCTCCTACGGTGCGATTCGCTCGTACCTCACCGGCTATCGAAACGCCTCACCACCGCCAACCGAAGGGCAAACGAGTGCGGCGACGACGGCCCGCACGATCGATGGCCTGCGCCAACGGACGGTCGCCGTTACGGAGAGCAAGCTCGATCGACTGCAGGATACTGACCAGCTCCGAGTCGGCCCACACCGGGTTTTTGCGGACGTACAGGTACTCTGTGAACGCTGTGGAAAACAGTACGACGTCGCGGACTTGCTGGCTGCAGGTTCGTGTGACTGTTACGAGTCCTGACGCCTGGCGAACGGACCGTCCTACCCTGCCCCGTTGCGCTACGAAAACACCGCCATCCGAAACGAGTACCCCACACCAGCAACCGAACTGTTTCGCATGTCGAACCCATAACACCGATACTGGTGTTACGGGATTGGCCAGCAAGCGATACTTAAATCTCGGTCACGCGATCGTACTCGTCGTCGATCGCCGCTGCGTCCTCGGGCAGCAAGGCGACGACGAGGAAGTCGGTGTGCGATTCGAAGTACTCCACGAGCGACGCGATTCGGTTCGAGTCCAGCGCCTCGAGCGAGTCGAGCAGCATGAACGGCACCTCCTCGTAGACTTCGTGGACGAGATAGCCCGCAAGTCCGAAGATCAGCCCCGTTACCTCCCGCTCACTCTCGCTCAGGTGATCGATTGTATCCTCGTAGGTCCGTCCCTCCGCCGTACTCCGGACGATGTGCAGGTCGAACGCCGTCTGCTCGACCTTTCGTCGCCCCTCGCGAACCGTCTTCCCAACCCGCTCGATCCAGATCCGGTCGATGTTGTCGTACTCGAGTACCTCGAGCACGGCGTCCATGTGGTCGTTGAACGACTCGACGGCCTCGCGTTCGATCCGGTCGATGCGCGTGCGCAGTTCCTCGAGTTCCTCGCGGATTTCTTCGCGGCGCGCTTCGAGGCGTTCTCGTTCGTCGAGGTCGGACTCGATCTCCTCGATCCGGTCGGTCGTCGTCTCGAGGTCGCGTTCGAGTCGCCCGAGGGAGAACTCGAGTTCGTTCGCGCGGCGGTTGAGGTCGAGGAGGCTCTCGTCGGCCTCGTTCTCGTCGTCTCCCGTGTCGGCTTCGGCCTCGAGTTCGGCGGCTTCGGTTTCGAGTGCGTCGATTTCGGCTTCCAGTTCCTCGCGGCGGTCGGAGAGGTCGTCGAGGCGGGCCTCGCGCTGGTCGATCTCGTCGCTGACGGATTCGAGGCGGCGGTCGACGCGTTCGTGGCGCTGGCGCGTCTGGTTGATCTCGCGGCGCTCAGCACGGAGGGATTCGATCCGGTCCTCGAGGTCGTCGCGCTCTGCGAGTTTCGTCTCCTGGTGGTCGCGCAGGCGTTCGATCGTCCCCTCGATCTCGTCGCGTTCGACCTGCGTTCCGCAGGTCCAACAGCGGACGGTTTCCTGGTCCTCGACGAGCTGGTCGGTGAGCGATTCGGCGTCCGACTCGTGTTCGGCACCGTCGGCGAGCAACTGTCGAATTTCGGGGTGTGAGCCCTCGAGCATCTCCTCGTTGAACTGGACGATGCTCTGGAGTTGGCTGATGACGCCGTCGATCGACTGCGACTGGCGTTGGAGGCGGTCGATCTCGTCGTCGACCTCCTCGCGATCGAGCGAGTCGAGAGCAGGGAGGTCTGCGCGTTCGTCCTCGAGTTCCTCGTACTCTCCGCGCAGTGCGGAGAGGCTCTCCCGTTCGGTTTCGAGATCGAAGCGGACGTCTTCGAGTGCGGAGCGGCGCTCACGGAGTTCGCTCAGTTTTTCCTCGAGTTCGTCCTGGCCTTCCTGCTGGGCGTCGGCGCTGGCTTCGGCCTCCTCGATAGCCGCTTTGACGGCCTCGAGTTCGTCGCGCTTGTCCTCGATCTTGGTCTCGAGGTCGGTGCGCTCCTGCTCGAGCCCCGGGAGATCGTTCGTGAGTGACTCGAGCCGGTCGAGTTCGTTCGAAAGATCGTTTTTCTCGTCGGTCAGCCGCGAGATTTCGCGTTCGATCTCGTCGGTGTCGACCGGCCGGAGAATGATCTCGCGCAGGTCGTCCTCCATCGTGACAGCGCGGCGAGCCGGGTTGGACTCGAGTAAGAACGCGTAGAGGTCGGCGAGTTTCGGCTCGTCGAGATAGGGATCGCCGTCGGTGACGACGGTGTTACCGGAGCGGGTGAGCGTGCGGGTGTAGGTCTCGCCGTCGAGTTCGAGTTCGGCGTACCCCTCCTCGGCGTCGGCCTTGAGCGATGCCGATTCCCCGCCGAGGGCGGCCATGAACGCCTGCAGAAGCGACGTTCGGTTCGTCGCATTGCGCCCGGCGAGGACGGTTATGCCCGACTCGAGTTCGACTGTCGTCTCATCGATCCCACCGATGTTCTGCGCCCGTAATCGCGCCTCGTGGGCAATCGACTCCTGTGTAGCCATCATTGGAATAACTTCCTAGCCGAGTGATAAACCTTTGGAGGGGAACGATTGGCTTTGGTTGGGTACTCGAGTACCGAATCCACGATTGGCTACGCGCATGTAAAAACCATCATAAAAACATTCTACTATGGAGTCAAATATGTAGTGATCAGGACCCGGGTTGACTAGCGTAGTGAACTGGAGATGGCTATACCACTATAGGTCACTCCCATCTACGACCACAGTCTGTTGAGAGATGAACTGACGAAGCGTACTACCCAAAAGATAACAGATTCAATAATCGTCTCCAAAAGCATCGACAGAAATAACAATTAGATCTATAGTACTATCTTTCAATCATCACCTTAGTACTACTTGTGTCGAGTTGATCCATCACGACTGACGATTTATATACGATTACGAAACCACCGAAGCTATGGCTTCACAACAGATGCCATCACGACGCGCGACACTCCGGACGATGACTGCGCTCGCAACCGGCCTGGCGGTTGGGAGCGGGAGTGTTGCTGGGAGTATCGATACACAGACTGATTCGGATACCGATGGACCGGCCGATACCGAGCGATACGTCGCCGTCGTCGACCGAATCGTGGACGGCGAACACGTCGTCTTGCTACTCGAGGAGGACGGGCAACTCGTCGACCAACTGGTCGTTCCGCGATCGGAGTTCGACAGCGTCTCCGAGAGTGATATTCTGGCTGTGATCATCGCGGATGACGAACTCATTGAGTATCGAATCCTCCCGGAACGACCCTGCGATATCGACACTGTGGCCGTTGCTACCGACAGTCAGGACGACCTGAATGATGATCGTGAGACACCGCCAGCGTCGTCACCGCAGACTCGAGGTGACCGACCCGACTGCCTGTAGACTACTGCTACCATTGTTTTTTGAAGCGAGTTGTTTCCCAAACAGCGGCAACTATTAGTGGTCAAACAATGAACGAATTTATGTATTGTCCGGATGATGGCGTACCCATGCGACTCGCTGACAAAACCGTGGTCATCACCGGTGCAGCGGCAGGGATCGGACAGGCAACCGCCGAGCGGTGTGCCGAGGAGGGCGCACACGTCATCGTCACGGACATCAACGACGACGGTGAGGCTGTTGCCGAAGCGATCGAGGAGGCAGGCGGCTCCGCCGCGTTCTATAAACTCGACGTGACCGACGCCGAACAGTTCCACGACGTGATCGACGAAATTGTCGCCGAGCACGGACTCGACGTCCTCGTCAACAACGCCGGCACCGGCCACCCCGGCGGCAGTCTGGAGACCATCGACGAATCCATCCGGGACTTCGTCGTCGACGTCAACATCAACGGCGTCTGGAACGGCTGTCACGCCGCGTTGCCGCACCTGAAAGAGCAGGGCCACGGCGCAATCGTCAACGTCGGCTCGCTGGCGAGCCTCCTCGGTCTCCCGAAGCAGGCAGCCTACTCGCTGACGAAGGGTGCCGTCCTGAACATGACCCGCGCTGTCGCGGCCGAGGCTGGCCCCTACGGCGTCCGCGCGAACACGGTCTGTCCGGGCTTTACTGAAACGCAGTTGCTCGACCAGTATCTGGCCACTCGAGACGACCCCGAGGCAGCGCGCGAGAAGATGGCCGAGGAGTACCCGCTGAAGCGCCTCGCCACGCCCGAGGAGATCGCCGACGCGATTCTCTTCCTCGCGAGCGACGAAGCGTCGTTCGTGACCGGACATGGGCTGGTCGTCGACGGCGGATTCTCGGCGTAACGCCGTCACGCGGGTCCCGTTTCAGCACGACGCGATCCAGTTGCAGCCGCATGAGACAGTCACACTCTGTCGAGTCGAAATCGCTTTGGTTTCCCCAAACCGAGTGTCTGAACAATGCCCTCGCTCTCGGCGCTGGTACCGATTGCAGACGTGGGGACGACCATCGATTTCACCGCGAGTTTCGATGTCGGAACGGCACTCGAGGAGTCGGCCGGCATCGCCCGTTACCTCCTCGTGTTCGTCTTCGCGATGGTGCCCGCAGTCGAGCCGTTCATCGTGATTCCCGCAGCGATCGGCCTTGGACTCGACCCGTTTGCCACCGGCATCGCGGCCTTCGCCGGCAGCGTCACCGCCGTCTCCCTGGTCGTCGTCTTCCAGTATCGACTCCAACGATGGTGGGCTCGTCGCCAGGCTCAGGGGGATGATAGCGCGCCGGGACTCGAGTACGACGCTGAATGCGACGCCGTGTCACGTGTCGAATCCGGTGTCGACTCAGGTGAACCTGAGCACAGTCAGCGTTCGGAACCGACCGGCCGATACGGCCGCGCACGGCGAATCTGGGACCGGTACGGACTCCCCGGCCTCGCCGTTGCCGGTCCGATCCTGGCCGGGATTCACCTCACTGCCCTGCTCGCCCTCATCGTCGACGACCGACCACGGGTTGTCGTCGCCTGGCTGACGGTCGGTCTTGGTGCGTGGACGGTCGTCCTCGTCGCCACCTCGGTGCTCGGGTTCGCACTGCTTGGTCTGTAAGCGAGCGTGCAACCCGGACCCCAGTGTCGTTGAGTCGCTTGGCCCCGTCTCTCACCCGATCAGGTCTCTGACTCCCGAACCAGCGCGACACTCGCGAGCGTCTCTCCCTCCACGACGGTGGCTTCCTTCGTGAGGGCGTACAACACTCCCGCTCGCTCCGCCGTCGCCGTCGCCAATGGCTCGTATGTCGCCGGATCGAACACCGTTCCCAGGGTCGTCCCCGCTGAGATGAGTTCACCTAACTCGAGTGCCGGCTCGGGACGGAACAGGCCTGATTCGGGTGTCGTCACTTTTCCGAGGTGGTTTCGGGCGACGGTCTGGTCGTGATCGATGACGTCACCCGGGAGCAGGCCGAGCGAGCGACAGACGTTGAAGAGGCCGTCGACGCCGGTTTCGACAGCACGCTCGACGATCTGTTTGTTGTGTGCAAGTTCAGGTGTGATCGCCGGAACGTCCTCCTCTGCGGCGGCGACGCGGAGTTTGCCGGCGAAGCCGCGGCGGTGCCACTCCTCGGTGGCGTCGTCGTTTGCTTCCTCAGAGAGGAGCAGGTCGGTCCCGAACGCAGAAGCGAGTTCGCGGGCGCGGTCGTCGCCCTCGCGGTAGACGACGTGTGGGTACATGTCGGGGCTGCCGGTGTGGAGATCGACGATCGCGTCGGCCTCTGTCACGTACTCCCAGAGGGTGGCAGCCATGCGCTGGTGGAGGCTGCCGTCAGCATCACCCGGCCAGACCCGGTTCATATTGCTGTTGACGCTGTCGAAGGCCTCCGGTGCGGTATAGGACACACGGTCGAAGGTGAGCGGGTTCGCGACGGGGACGGCGATGATGGTCCCCGACAGGGGTTCCTGCAGGACCCGCTCGTGAAATCGCCGCAGCGTTTCGGTGCCGTTCACCTCGCGGCCGTGTTGGGCGGCCTGGATGTACAGCGTTGGTGCGTCCCTGTCTGTGGTTTCGCTCGCTTCGCTCCCGTCGGTGTCCGTGCCAGCAGGACGATAGCTGTGCACTGTCGTCGTGAGCGGAACACCGGACGGGAGTCGTGCGAGCGTCACCGTCTCGGACGTATGCACCGTCTCGGTCATGCTCGAGGCTACAACCGCCTGTTGTATGTAGGTGCGGCCCGCAAAACGCAGCGGCACTCACTGCCTCACACGAGCCGAGACCACTATCGTTTTCACCCGTCCCGTCGACCCCGACGTATGGGCAACGTTACTGCAACCCTGCACACGAACCGGGGCGACATCGAGGTCGAACTCTACGACGAGCGCGCACCGAGCACCGTCGACAACTTCGTCGGACTCGCGACCGGCGGCAAGACGTGGGAAGACCCCGAGACGGGCGAGGAAGTCGACGGCGAACCGCTGTACGACGACGTCGCCTTCCACCGCGTCATCGAGGGCTTCATGATTCAGGGTGGCGACCCAACCGAAACCGGCCGCGGCGGCCCGGGCTACCAGTTCGACGACGAGTTCCACGACGAACTGCGCCACGACGACGCCGGCGTCCTGAGCATGGCTAACTCCGGCCCGAACACCAACGGCTCGCAGTTCTTCATCACGCTCGACGCCCAGCCACACTTAGACGACCGCCACTCCGTCTTCGGCAAAGTCACCGACGGCATGGATGTCGTCGAAGAGATCGGCAGCGTCGACACCGACCGCAACGACAAGCCGCGCGAAGAAGTCGTACTCGAGTCGGTTTCGGTCGACTACGAGTAAGCTCAGACTGGCTTGGGCCAGTTCCATTGAATTCAATCCAGTTCAGTTTTCGATTTGCGGAGTTCGGTTGCGACGGCCCTACAGATTGCCGTCACTCGGTTTTGAGATCAGAGTTTGAAACGAGATCGAGATCTATGTTCGGTTCGAAGAGCTCCTCGATGTGACACTCGAAGAAGGCGGCCAGTTTGAACGCGAGTTCCAGCGACGGATCGTAGCGTTCGCGCTCGATTGCGTTGATCGTCTGGCGTGTCACGTCGACCGCCTCGGCGAGGTCGCCCTGACTCAGTCCCGCTTCCTCCCGCCGTTCGGTGAGATGATTTTCCATGCTGAAGTGATCAGGAGCGACGGCTGACGATCGTATAACAGACACCGTAGAGGAGTCCAAAGGCTGAGAACAGGTAGATTCCGCCCCAGACCGTCGGTGAGATCGTAATATAGTTGCCCGCGTTCAGCACGTAGAGCGCCGGAACGATCCCGAGTCCGACCATGAACGCGATGCCGATCAGCAGCCCGCTCGCACGGTTGTGAAGCCGCTCGTCGCGCTCGTCGACGAGTTTCGTGTCGCTGACGTATGGAACCGCCACTGCGACGATCATAGCCGCCCACACCGTCACGAGATACGTGGCGGTTCCGATAAGCTGCTCGCGAAGGAGGATGCCAGCGAGAAGGCCGAGACAACCAATCACGACGAGTCCCCAGACTGATCGTTCGTACGTTTGCCTCCCGATTCCGAGTACCGTGTTCACCTGCTGTCTGGTGTCGGACATGCTTTACAGTAAAGCGTACTTTACACCGGTGCTTAAAGATATCGTTGGTCGTTCGACACCTATGGGCTGGACAGCCGCCGACATCCCCGACCAGCACGGCCGGACAATCGTCGTGACGGGCGCGAACAGCGGTATCGGGCGCGAGACGACCTGCGAACTCGCGCGCAACGGTGCGTCCGTTATCATGGCCTGCCGAAGCCTCGACCGCGGCGAAAAGGCCGCCGTCGACATCTGTCGGGAGGTTCCGGACGCCGACCTCCGCGTCGAACGGTGTGACCTTGCTAGCCTCGAGTCAGTTCGCGAGTTCGCGGCGCGCGTAGACGACCCGGTCGACGTGTTGATCAACAACGCCGGAACGATGGCGATTCCGCGTTCAGAGACCGCAGACGGCTTCGAGACCCAGTTCGGCGTCAACCACCTCGGTCATTTCGCGCTCACCGGACTGCTGCTCGATCGGGTACAGACCGCCGCCGTCGAGAGCGAGGACGACGCTCGTATCGTCACCGTCTCGAGTGGCATGCACGAACGCGGCAACATCGATTTCGACGACCTCCACCACGAGTCGTCGTACGACCCCTGGGACGCTTATGCGCAGTCGAAGCTCGCGAACGTGCTCTTTGCGTACGAACTCGAGCGACGGTTGCTCACCGCGGATGCAAACGTACGGAGTATCGCTGTCCATCCTGGCTACGCGGCGACCAAACTCCAGTACCGCGGTCCCGAAGAAACGGGCGCGCGAGGGCGAAAGGCAGTGCGGTGGCTGCTCAACGCTCTTCTTGCGCAGTCGTCCAAACGCGGCGCGCTACCGACATTGTACGCTGCAACTGTCCCGGACGTCGAGGGCGGGGCGTACTACGGTCCCGGTGGACTCGCGAATATGCGTGGCACGCCGACACGGCAGGCCTCCTCGGAGCGGTCCTACGACGAGGAGACGGCCCACCGTCTCTGGAGCGTTTCGCGGGAGTTGACCGGCGTTACGTACGATCTGCCCCGGCCGGCGATGGAACCGTCGACATCGGCGAGTGACTCACCACAACCGTAACGCGAAAGGCGACCCAGCCGAACAGCCATATAATGACTGACGACGGCGACGACGGCATCCAGCGTGCGAGCGACGTGGGATCGACCGACGCACCACCGATCGAGGAGAAGCCATACAAGATCATTTTCGAGGCGAACAAGTGTTTCGGGGCCGGCAAGTGTGCCGAAGTCAGTGACAACTGGGAGATGTCGCTCGCCTCCGGTATCGCGAAACCGAACGAATACTTCATCGACGAGGAGGACCTGGATCACAATGTTCGCGCCGCAGAGATCTGTCCGGCGAAGAAGGACGACGGCTGCATCCACGTTATCGACCGGCGGACCGACGAGGAGATCGCGCCGGATCCACACGGTGATGGGACGCTGAGCGTCGACTGGTAGCATCCGCTGGCGCTCGTTTGTGAGCGCTCGTGAGAAACGAACACCGAAACGCACATTTTAGCGGGGCGGATATCCACGAGTGCCTTTTGTGCGAGGGTAGCCAAGCAGGCCAACGGCGGTGGGCTTAAGACCCGCTCCCGTAGGGGTCCGAGGGTTCAAATCCCTTCCCTCGCATTACCGCTGCGAGTAACCCGAGAGCAGCGGGAATCGAACGAAGGATTTGAACGACGGAACGAGGGAGCGAAGCGACCGAAGTTCAGGTAGTTCAAATCCCTTCCCTCGCAACGTGCTATCCCACAACAATCAGGAGATTCATACCGAGCTTCGTCCGTCGGCCCTCGTTCCACACGCTCCGCGAGCAACGTCTTCCACACGCGCCACAAGCAGCGGTTGTTTGCATCGCCGGTAAATGCTTCACGAGACTGGCCGCGATAGAAATTCCGGCTATGCCCGACGACGCGAACGAACAAGGCCGCAGCGTCTTTCACTGGACTGTTATCGACGGAAACCGCTTCTCGGTCGCGGGCGTGCTCCTCGGCGGGATTTTCGTCCTCCTCTGTGCGCTCCTCGCTGCAAATCTCTTTCCCAGTGAGCCCGGCGAACCACTGTACCTGCTATTCAGCGCATTTCTCGGGGGCAACCTCACACTGATCACGGTCGTCATCGCGATCAACCAACTCGTCTTCTCGCGAGAACTCGGATCACCCGGAGACCTAGAGCAGCGGACGCGAAACGCTGTCGAGTACAGGAACGAGGTCCAGTCGGTGATGGACCGGAAGGTGAGCCCAGTGATGCCGGGTTCGTTCTTGCTCGTCCTCCACGAGAACCTGGGGAACCGGGCGCAGCAATTACGCGAGACGAACACGGGTCAGGAGTCAGACGACCTCTCGGCCGAACTCGACGAACTCATCGGAGCGCTTCGGGAGGACGTTCGCCGAGTGACGCAAGCGCTCGACACACCTGCAGCCGACGAGCAGATCTTTGGGGCAATTGCGGCGACGCTCGGGACGACGCAGGCCGAACAACTGTACGAACTCACGCGGATCGAAACCGAGTACGAAGACCAACTATCCGGTGACCAGCGTGACCTCTTTGAGTCGATCCGTGAACATCTGCTCCACATCGACGTGGCTCGGAAGTACTTCCGAACCGTCTACATCACGAAGGAACTCTCGTTCCTCTCGCGGACGCTGCTATTTGTCGGGCTCCCAGCGCAGTTTCTCACCGCCGCGACGCTCGCAGTGTACGACCTCGCGGCGATCGAAGCGCTGCCGGCGGCCGCCATCGTCGGCGCGACACTCGTCGCCATGATCGCCTGCTTCGCGCCGCTCGCGATCCTCGCCTCGTTCGTTCTGCGGCTCTCGTGGGTCGCCCAGCGAAACGCGACCGTCATGCCGTTTGCAGCCTCGGAGAAAGACTACACGCTCTAGTGGAGGTGGTTGTGTGAGCCGCCAGGCCGCCAGGGATAGACCCCACAGGTCACCAACAGGTCAGAACGGATACTCCCGCGGCTCGCGCTGCACCGAAATCCACTTCGTCGTCGTCACCTCCTCGAGTATCGACTCGCCGTTGTACCGTCCCAGCCCGGACTGTTTCATCCCACCGAACGGAACGTGGGGCTCGTCGTTGACCGGCTGGTCGTTGATGTGAATCATCCCCGTCTCGATCCCGTCTGCAATCCGGCGCGCCTGGGCAAGATCCTGACTGTGAACCGAGCCCGAGAGACCGTGAATCGTGTCGTTGGCCAGTTCGATCGCTTCCTCAGTACTCGAGTACGGAATCACTGGCGCGACCGGGCCGAAGTGCTCGTTGCAGGCGGCGGGCATGTCGTTGTCGGCGTCGGCGAGCACAGTCGGTTCGACGACGAGGCCGTCGTGGTCGCCGCCGGCCTCGAGTGTGGCACCCTCCGCGACGGTGTCCTCGATGTATTCGATAATCTGGTCGCGCTGGCTTTCGTCGATGATCGGGCCGATGATCGTCTCCTCGTCGGTCGGGTCGCCCGTCGGCAGGCTCGCGGCGCGCTCGGCCAACTGGTCGACGTACTCGTCGTAGACCTCCTCGTGGACGAGGTGGCGGTTGGCCGAGATGCAGATCTGGCCCTGGTGGAGGAACGAGCCGAAGGCACCGGCGTCGGCGGCCTGTTCGACGTCTGCTCGGTCGGTGACGACGTGAACGTTGTTCCCGCCGAGTTCGAGCGCCGGGAGCGCACAGTTGCCCGCGGCCTGCTCGGCGACGGAGAGGCCGACCGGTGTCGAACCGGTGAACGCGACCACGCGCGGGATATCGTGGCCAGCAATTTCGTCGCCGATTTCGGAGCCAGAACCGGGGACGACGCTAATCAGTCCTTCCGGCGCGCCCGCTTCTTCAAAGATGCGGGCCAGCAAAAGACCGCCCGTGATCGGCGTGTTCGAGGCCGGCTTGAGCACGACACCGTTGCCAGCCGCGATCGCCGGCGCGACCGCCCGCATCGAGAGGTGCAGCGGGAAGTTCCACGGCGAGATTACGCCGACGACGCCGACCGGGACGCGTTCGACCGTATTCTCCTTCCCCGGGACGATCGATTCCGTCTGCTGGCCGTCCATTCGGAACGGAAAACTCGCCGCCTGCTGCATCATCCCCGTCGCCGTCTGGATCTCGGCGACGCCCTTGACCCGCGCGCTCCCCGCCTCGAGCGCGAGCAACTCGAGTACCGCCTCGCGATTGTCGCGGACGAACTCGAGTGCGGCGGTGACGACCTGGGCGCGACCCTGTGGTGGCTGGTCGGCCCACTGTTCTTGTGCCGCTGCAGCGGCTTCGTAGGCTTGGTCCACGTCGTCGGGCGTGCCGGCGGGGACCGTCGTGAGCTCCTCGCGTGTGTAGGGATTCTCGACGGAAATCGAGTCGCGATCGCCCTGGTCGGTCCACTTACCGGCGAGGTACAGCGCGTTCCAGCCGTCGGTCTCCGCGTCGGTTCCGGCGTCGGGAGAAAGGGGAAGCTCCGTCATGGGTCGGCCTACCTGACCAGTGAGCAAAAGCGGCTGACCGGCAGGCGCAACCCGGGATGGGTGGCGAGCAGGGGTACAGGCTGGCGCAGCGTCCGGCTACTCGAGTTGGGCGTTCGGGAGCAGCCACGCGAGCGGGACGTAGAGGCCGACACCGGCGAGGAGCGCTACGGCGAGTCCGAAGAACGGATCGAGCTCGACGAACTGCGTGGTAAACAGGACGATGCCGGCGGGCGGGAGCGCCATACCGGCCGCGAGCCGGTGCAACGAGCGAAACGGACCGCCGCCGTTCTCGGGAACCATATTCTCGAGACCGTCGTTTGGCTCGGCCCACATGAACAGCGGGAGAAAGAGGTAGATACCGCCGCCGACGAAGAGGCCGGCGAGCGCGCCGATTGCGGGGTCCTCGAACAGGAAGTGGCCGAGGACGGCGAAGACACCGATATCGACGAGTCCCACCGCCGCAGCGATTCGCTCGGGTGTGATGGGGCCGTCCTCGAACTGTGCAGTGTTCGGTTCGTGTACGTCGCTCATGGTCCGTAGACAGGTAGGATGACCATCACTTTTTCGCTGCGCGCCGAGAGAGCCGAGCAGCAGAGTGGCCGACTACTGCTGCGCGCGGAAGAGGTACATGGTGAGCGGACCGAAAACGACGACGAGCGCCACGGACAGCAGGAGGACGATACCGACCTCGCCGGCCGTCGCGGTGCCGTGCATCAGCCCACGCATGGCCGTGACGAGGTGGCTGACCGGATTGATCGCGACGAACGCTTCGAGCCAACCCGGCATCGTTCGCGGGTCGACGAAGACGTTGCTGACGAACGTCAGCGGGAACAGAATCAGCATACTGACGCCCATGAGAGATTCGGGCGTCCGCATGACGAAGCCGAGCGCCGTCCAGATCCACGAGAGGCTGAACGAGAACACCAGGAGTAACGCGACCGCCGCGAGGACGCCAACGATGCCGCCTGCGGGCCGAAAGCCGAGCGCGACGCCGAGAACGATCACGAGCGTCGAGGCGATAGTGTACCTGACGGCGTCGCCGAGCAGGGCACCGACGATGACCGACGGCTGCCAGACCGGTATCGTTCGGAACCGGTCAAAGACGCCCTCGTCGATATCGTCGTTCAGCGTGACGCCGGTGTAAATCGTGATGAAGACGACGGTCATCGCCAGAATTCCTGGCAGGAGTTCCTGCAGGTACGCATCCGTCGACCCGGCCAGCGCACCGCCGAACAGGTAGGTGAACAGCAATAGGAACATGATCGGGAAGACGGTAACGTCGAACAGCTGTTCGGGCACGTGCTTGATCTTCAACAGCGCGCGCCAGCCGAACGTCAGTGAGGCGGAGACCGCGCTGGGACGCGACGGTCGCGGACTATCCGAGACTGCTAGCTGGAGCTGCTCGACGTCGGGGTCGGGAGGACCGTTGCTCATTGTGATCGCCTCTTGGAGTCACTCGCAGGCCGATTCCCGGACCGATTCTCGACCCGGTCAGCAGTAGCGACAGTTCTAGTAGTCGCAGCGCTCTCAGCGTTCCCAGCACCCTCAGCACTCCCAGATCCCTCAGATCCGTCAGCAGCCGCCGCCTCCGCACGCCCCGACCGATCCGTCACCGTCAGGAAAAACTCGTCCAGACTCGGCTGGCCGAGCGTGAACTCGCTCACCTCGATACTCGAGTGCGACAGCGCCTCGAACGCCCGCGTAACCCGGCCGGAGTCCGTGACCCGAGCCGAGAGCGCTGCCGGATCGGACTCGCGTACGACCGGCGCGTCGAGCACGGGTTGCAGTACGTCCCGTGCAGCTTCCCGTCGAGCCGGGTCGCGCAGCCGGACCGACAGCACGCCGGAACCGACGGAGGCTTTGAGTTCGCCCGGGGTTCCCTCGGCGATGATTCGTCCCTCGTCGATGACCGCGATTCGGTCCGCGAGCTGGTCGGCTTCGTCAAGGTACTGCGTAGTCAAGAGGACCGTGGTGCCGTTCGCGACCAGCGCGCGGATGATGTCCCAGACCTGATTTCGGTTCCGCGGATCGAGCCCGGTCGTCGGCTCGTCGAGAAAGAGCAACTCCGGCGTGACGACGATGCTCGCCGCGATGTCGAGCCGTCGGCGCATGCCGCCCGAGTAGGTCTTCACCTGCCGCGTCGCCGCCTCGGTGAGCCCGAAGGCGTCGAGAAGCTCGGTCGCCCGCTCGCGAGCACCGGCTCTCGAGTAGCCGAGCAGGCGAGCCAGCAATACGAGATTCTCGCGGCCAGTGAGATCCTCGTCGACGGACGCGAACTGCCCCGTCAGGCTCACTCGCTCGCGAACCGCGTCGCCCGCTGTCGCAACATCGTCCCCGAACACCCGTGCCGTGCCGGCGTCGGGCTGTAACAGCGTCGCGAGCATGCGGATGACGGTCGTCTTTCCGGCTCCGTTGGGTCCGAGGAGGCCGTAGATCCCGCCGGCGGGGACCTGCAGGTCGATGCCATCGACGGCTTTCGTCTCGCCAAAGTGCTTGACGAGCCCCGCGATTTCAATGGCGAGCGGCGCGGGATCGTCGTCCGTCGGTTCACTGGTCTGTCCTCGCCCTCCCCGACGCTCATCCAGCGTCGCTGATCTGGCGTGGACGTGCGGTTCGTGCGTTTCGGCGTCCCCTGATCGGGCGCGATTCGTGTAGTCTTCAGAACCCCGCTGTCGGTCGGTCATCCGATCGCCTCCATCCTTGTCGAGCCGTAGCCGAGTTCGGGCGAGACACGCCGCTGTCGTCCGTCTGTGGTGGGAAAAGCTGGTCATACGCACTCCTCACTATGTGTAGAACTCGCACGGTCATGAACTCGCGCCAACCGGTGTGAAAGTGAACTGGACTAGCGCTGAGAGATGCCGTTATCGAGAGGGAGACGCGCCGTCAGCACACTTTCGCGCCGGCGCTGACGGTACCGAATTCGACGGTCTCACTCTTGCACGGGCTTAGACCCCCGTTCGAAACGATAAATCCAGCGACGGCGCGGAGTGGGTCAGTGATCCCATCGAAATCACGTCCACACCCGTGGCCGCATAGTCGGCGACGGACTCGAGTGTGATCCCGCCGCTGGCTTCGGCCAGTACGCCTTCGTATTCAGCGAGCAGCGAGACGGCTTCGCGCGTTTCCGTCGGCGTCATGTTATCGAGCAGGACGATATCCGCACCCGCCGCCGCTGCTCGCGGTGCGTCCTCGACTGACTCCACTTCCACGTCGAGTTTCGTGGCGAACGACGCGTGCTCGCGGAAGTGCTCGATTGCGCCCTCGAGCCCCATCTCCGCGATGTGGTTGTCCTTCACCATGACCATGTGCGAGAGGTCGAGGCGGTGAGTGTCGCCGCCGCCGGCGACGACGGCGCGCTTCTCGAGTCCGCGCAGGCCGGGTGTCGTTTTCCGGGTTGCGGCGATTCGGATGTCGTCGAAGTCGGTATTAGCACCTCGCTCGCAGCCTGCAGCCGCTCGCGTATTCGAAGCGTGTCGCGCCTCGCGTGCCTCGTCGACGACCCGGCGCGTCCGCGTTGCGATGCCCGAGGCGTGGCCCGCGAGGTTGACCGCGACGCGCTCCCCGCGGAGGACATCGCGGGCGCTCCCCTCGACGGCGAGCAGTTCGTCACCCGCCTTGAGTCGCGCGCCCGACTCGAGTTGGTCCGTCACGGTTACGCCGAGGTATTCGAAGACGGCGGCTGCAGCCTCGATTCCGGAGGCGACGCCGTCCGCTTTGGCGACGAGTCGGCCGGTCGTCTCGCCGGGTACCTGGTTCGTCACGTCGTGGTGGCCGACGTCTTCGCGGAGCCAGCGTTCGATCTGTTGGTCGGTGATCATGGTGGATGATGGGTGTGGTGATCTGTGCTCATCGGTCGTCAGTCGTCCGCCGTCTGTTCCGGCATCTGTTCATCCTCGACGACGTGATGACACCCAACCGACTCCGGGTTCTCGCTCGCAGCGCGTGCGATCAGCAGCGCGACGACGCTCGCGTTCCGGAGTTCGTACAGATCCCGCGCCGTCCGCGTGCGGATGTAGGCGTCAACCTCTCCCTTGAGTCGCCGGAGGACGGCACCCGCGCGAGCGATTTCGTCGGGGTCGCGCTTGAGTCCGAGATACTCGTCCATCGTCCGCTGGAGCCGCGCGAATTTCTCGCCCGCGAAGCGGTCGGGGAGGTCGGGATCGCGGTTCAGGAGGTCCGGCGCATCGACGGCTGTGGGGTCGGGATCGGAGCCTGCTCCAGCCCCGGCCGCGTCCTCTCCCGCCCGCAGTCCCCAGACGAGTCCCTCGAGAAGGCTCGTGCTCGCGAGACGGTTCGCGCCGTGAACGCCCGTCCGGGCACACTCGCCGACGGCGTAGAGCCGATCCAGCGACGTGCGCCCACGGTTGTCGACCGCGATGCCGCCACAGAGGAAGTGCTCGCAGGGTGCGACGGGAATTTCGTCGCCCTCAATGCCGCGGTCGCGGCACTTCGCGGCGATGGTCGGGAACTCGGCGTCGAACTCGAGTGGGCTCACGTCGAGCACGACCTCGCCGGTCGCCTCACGCTCGGTTTCGACTGCACGAGCGACGACGTCTCGCGGCGCGAGTTCGGCGTCGGGGTGGTAGTCGGGCATGAACCGGTCCCCATCGGCGTTGCGGAGGAGTGCGCCCTCGCCGCGGAGGGCTTCGGAGAGGAGGAACGTGTCCTGCTTTGCGGCACCGCCGCTTCGCTTCGAGGCGCTACGCGCCTCGCAATCGTAGGCCGTCGGATGAAACTGAACGTACTCGAGATCGGCCACATCTGCACCGGCGAGCGCAGCCATCGCGATCCCGTCGCCGGTGGCGTCGTCCGGATTGGTCGAGCGGCTGTAGAGCGCGCCGATGCCGCCGGTTGCGAGGATCGTCGTACCGGCGTAGATGGGGTGGCCGGCCGGTGCTTCGTCCGTGACCACGCCGTAGACTCGACCTTCGTGGGTGATGAGCTCGAGTGCAGCCGTATCCTGACGGACCTCGATCCGATCGTGGTCGTCGACGTGGTTCAGGAACGGACGGAGGATGTGAGTGCCCGTTGCCGCGTCGACGTGGAGAATGCGATTCTCGGAGTGGGCGGCCTCGCGGGCGTAGTCGAACTCGCCGCTGTCGGTTTCGTCGAACTCGATACCGAGTGTGTCGATGAGCACGTCCTCGACCGCCGCGTCGGCGTGGTCGACGAGGACATCGACGGCGTCGGGATCGGCAGTGCCGTCGCTGGCTGCGATGATATCCTCCGTGAGCGCGGCGGGGTCGCCGCGGGTGGTCGAGATGCCGCCCTGTGCCCAGTCGGTGCTGGCATCGTCGGGTTTCGTTGCTTTGGTCAACAGGAGCACCTCGGCCCCCTCGCGGGCGGCAGCGAGTGCGGCCGAACAGCCCGCGATGCCGCTACCGACGACGAGCACGGCTGCGGTTTCGGCGGTCGCTGCGTTCGGGGTGGAGTGTGTGTCGGTCATCGTCTTAGATCTCGAGCATGCGATCGAGTGCAACCTGTGCAAGCTCTTTTTCGTCGGGAGCGACCTCGATCACGTTTCGCTCGCGGCCGGCGACGAGTTCCTCCAGGACCCACGTCAGATAGTTGGGATCGATCTGGCGCATGGCGTTACAGTCCATGCAGGCGTCGCCACAGAGGGGAAGCACGTTCACCTCAGGGTGCCAGCGCTGGAGGTGGCGGGTGAGGTGAATCTCAGTGCCGATCGCCCACGTGTCGCCTGGCTCGGCGTTCGCGACGGTGTCACAGATAGTCGCCGTCGAGCCGGCTACGTCAGCGGCTTCGACGACCTCGCGGCGACACTCGGGATGGACGATGACGTTCGCATCCGGATCATCCGCGCGGACCTGTTCGATGTGCTCCTCGCGGAAGCGCTCGTGAACCTGGCAGTAGCCGTCCCAGAGGATGATGTCACTCTCGGCGACTTCCGTGGCGTCCTTGCCCTCGGGGTCCCAGGGGTCCCACTCGGCGATGGCGTCTTCCATGCCGAGTCGGTGGGCGGTGTTCTCACCGAGGTGCTTATCGGGGAGGAATAACACCTTGTCGCCGCGGTCGAACGCCCACTCGAAGGCTCGGTGTGCGTTCGAGGAGGTGCAAACGAGGCCGCCCTGGCTGGCACAGAAGGCCTTCAGGTCGGCGTAGGAATTCATGTACGTGATCGGGATGATGTTCTCGTCGGGCGCGGCGGCGGTGATCTCCGCCCACGCGGCGTCGACCTGGAGTGCCTCGGCCATGCCGGCCATCGGACAGGATGCCTCCATGCTGGGGAGGATCACCGTCTGCTCGTCGTCGGTGATGATGTCCGCGCTCTCGGCCATGAACGTCACGCCGCCGAAGATGACGTACTCAGCGTCTGCCTCGGCAGCCTCCTTCGAGAGTTGGTAGGAGTCACCCACGAAATCGGCGTGCTCGACGATCTCGCGTCGCTGGTAGTTGTGTCCCAGAATAACGACGTCGTCGCCGAGCTCGGCGAGTGCCGTTTCGATGCGGCCCGTTCGTTCTGCCTCGTCTAACTCCCGGTAGGCCGCCGGGAGTTGCTCTAACGAGTCGTACTTGAACAGACTCAGGTCGGTTTCCAGTTCCGCAGTTTCCATCGTGACCATTGTGTGGTACCCGTCGGTACATCGATAACACACGGCCGTATTGAATAACTTTTTCCTTCAATACGGCACATCGGTTACATTCGAAAGTGGCAAGTCGGCTATTGGGACGGAAGCGTTCGTAAATCAGGCCGCCGAACAGGTTCGGGCCCTGACTGGTCCGTCGTTGGTAACAGCCGCTTTTCGGTCCAGAGACCGTAGTGAATCAGACCAATGTCACTCGAGGACGCCTTCGACGAGTTCACCCATCGCGACTGGGAGCGTACAGAGTGGGAACGGGCGAGCGAGGACGCCCAGCCGACAGCGCCGGAGACACCGGAGACAGTCCGACTCGCCATCGTCGGCGTCGGCAACTTTGCTCGCAACCGAGCGTTGCCCGCGATCGCGGAGTCGCGATACTGCGAAACGACCATGCTGGTCACCGGCTCGACCGACCAGTGTCGAACCCTCCACGAACAGTTCGGCATCGACCACATCGTCACCTACGACGCCTATCTCGCCGGCAACCACATCGACACCTACGACGCCGTCTACATCGCGACACCGAACGCGTTCCACGGCCGCTACGCAATCGCCGCCGCCAACAACGGCAAACACGTCCTCTGTGAGAAGCCCCTCGAAACGACAGCGGACCGAGCACAGGAGATCGTCGATGCCTGCGACGATGCCGGCGTGACGCTGATGACCGCCTACCGGCTCCAGGTCGAACCCACCGTCCGCCGAACGAAGGAGCTCGTCGCCGACGACGTCATCGGCGACGTTGTCCAGGCCCACGCCGGCTTCTCCCATCCACTGCTCGACCACGCCGACCCCGACACCTGGCGACTCGATCCCGACCTCGCCGGCGGCGGCGCGCTCGTCGACCTCGGCATCTACCCGTTGAACACCATCCGCTTCGTCCTCACCACCGAACCCGACGACGTGTACGCACGAACGCACTCGAGTACCGCGCCGTTCGATGCGGTCGATGAACACGTCTCGTTCCAACTCGAGTTCCCGACGGGTGCGACGGCTGCCTGTACGGCGAGTTTCGACGCGCACGCGAGCAGTTGGCTCGAGTTGATCGGGACGGACGGGCTGATTTCGATAGCGTCACCGTTCGGTGGCGTGGTGCCCCAGGAGATGGTCGTCGAGAGCGGCGATGTGCGAATGGAGTACACGGGACCGTCGGTGGACGAGGTCCGAGAGGAGTTCGAGTACTTCGGCTACTGCGTGGTGACGGGGACTGACCCGGAGCCGGACGGCGAGGATGGGGTGACGGATTTGGCGATTATCGAGGCGGCGTACGAGTCGGCGGAGACGCACTGTCGGGTGGAGTTAGAGTAGAAGAGGGCCGGTTACAGCTGCGTCGGCGCTAGCGCGTCGATTGTCGCCTCGGTCACGGCGTTCGAGGCCGGCTCCGGGACGACGACGATCGGGTGGTCGATGCCGGTCTCCGACACCAGGGTCCGGAGCTGGTCGCGTGCGTCGTCGGGCGTGCCCGCAACACCGAGATCTCCGAGCATCTCGTCGGAGACGGCCTCGGACGCGGCCGCACGGTCGCCCTCGCGCCAGGCTGTTGCGATCCGGTCCGCTCGGTCGGGGTAGACCATCGAGACCGCGCGGCGATATCCTTCGCCGCTGCCGACGTAGTAAGCGACGTGTTGGCGCAGCGTCTCGCGGGCCTCGTCGGCGTCCTCGCTGACGACCGAGGGAACGTACGGCGCGATGGTGATTTCCTCGGGATCTCGGTCGCGTTCGCGCGCAGCGTCCGCGACTTCCTCGAAGGCCGAATCGAGGTTCGAGAACGGGATGTTGTGCGGTATCCAGCCGTCACAGAGCCGGCCGACGACGCGCCGATTCGCCGGGCCGAGTCCGGCGTGGTAGATCGGCACCGGCGCGTCGATCGAGGGGAAGTCCGCGGCCTGCAGAAGTTGTCCCTCGTAGTTGACCGGCTGGCCGTCGCCTGTGGTGTACTCGCGAACCAGTTCGATCGTCTCGTGGGCGCGCCGAACGGGCCGATCGAAAGACATGCCGTGGAGATCTTCAACGGCCTTCGGCGTGCTCGTTCCGAGTCCGAGTCTGAATCGCCCGTCGGAGGACTGCGAAAGCGAGGCGGCGGTCATCGCGAGCACGGCCGGCGACCGGGAGTAGACGTTCAAAATCGCGCTCCCGAGATCGATCTCGTCGGTCCGGCAGGCCATCTCCGTGAGCTGCACGACGCCGCTCGCACCCCAGAGTTCCCCGACCCAGACGGCGTCGTACTCGCGTTCTTCCGCCCGAACGGCGACGTCCGCCTGGTCGACGTCCCCGAACGACGTGACCATGAGTCCTACGTCCATGCTCGGAGGATACGCGGGAATCGATAAAAGTGTCCGTGCCGGTTGCACGTTCGAGTGGTGGCGCTCTGCTGCGAAGACGGCACTCTACTACAGCCCCATCTGTCAGGTGATGAGGCAACTCTACTCGGGGTAGACGGTCAACGACGGATAGTACGTTTCGTAGAAGGCGGTATCGAAACTGAGCAGCGCGTCACCATCTACAGTCGCGTGCGCGCCGATGACGAAGTCCGCAGCGATGTGCTGACGCGGTGAGAGACCGTTGCTGCACTCCTCGCAGTGAACGCGCTGTTTCGTCCCGCAGGATGGGCACTGGAGACCATCAGGTCGACGATCAGTGTATCGCTGGAACCCCTCGCCGGCCTGGAACAACGCCTCCCGTGACGGCTCGACGACCTGAATACTGAGGTCCGCTAGAAACCGATCCAGTTCGGACGCCGTCTCGAAGTGACCGTCTGCTGCGAGTTCGGCGTACACGATCGACGAAATAACGATTCGGCCCCGACGGTAGGCTCGTCGAAGTTCCGCTTCGCTTGCGTTCGCATAGTCGTCTTCGTAGAGAAGCGCCAGAAGAACGTTCGTATCGACTGCTGTCGTCACGCGTTGGCCTCCGACTCATCGTCGTCGTTCTCGTCGCCGCTATCGCGAGGGTACTCCCCACGGAGTCGGCGCATCCGTTCGGGCATTGTATCACCGGTATCACCGCTGTCAGCGCTACCGCGGTATTTCTCGAAGGGGTCCTCACCGTCCGCCGTCGTCGGCTCCTTCTTTTGGATCTTGTACCCGGACTCAACCTCCTCGAAGGCGATTTCGTCGCCAGGTTCGATTCCGAGCGTCTCTCGAATCTCCTTCGGGATAGTGACCTGACCCTTGGTGGTGACGCGCGGCATGTATTACTCTGTGTTAGGGAGTAATACTCCATAAGTATTACCCACAACATCGTACTCGACCGTTCAGCGAGACTGGCAAGTGAGGCGCTATCGACTGGTCACACCAAAGTACGGGCGAGGTACCTTCCGTACACGGAAGTCGTACGTCTGCAGTTCCGCAGATGTTCAGAACGCCATCGCAGCCGTCATCCAGAGTCCGAAGACGAAGACGATTGCGCTGATCGCGAGCCACGAGAGTTGCTGTCTGACGAGCAATCTGGCGGCCCCATCCTGACACGAGTCTGCGACGACGAACGCCGGCGTGTCCGGTCCGTCGCCGACGATGGCACTGATGTCTCGCATCGTCTCGCGAGCCTCTACGTCGTAGCGCGACTGGCCGAAGACGTACGCCTCCTCGCCGGGGTCGAGCCGGCGTTCGTGGTACTTTCGGTCGTTCCCCGTCGCGAATTCGACGACCCCGAGATCGAGTGAGGTGTTCTCGGACTCGAGATCCGACTCGTGCTCGAGGAACCGTCGGATCGACTCGGGTTCGCGCTCGCCGCCGTCGATTCTGGTGCTGGCCGACGTGGAGAGAGCGAGGTCGGCACCGACCGGTTCGATGCGGACGCTCGCCGTGCGGTCCTCGAGTCGGAACGGGAGCCCGCCCATTCCGCTGTCGACGGTGTCCCACGAGGAGTTCTTCCCGCTCGATCGGAGCTCTTCGACCTCGTACTCGTAGACGAGACAGGGCGTGCCGGTCAGCGGAGCCTCGACGGTGCCGGTGATTTCGCTCGCGGTGCCCTCGAGTTCGACCGGGCCGTCGGCGCGCTCGGCGGCGATCACGTCGTCGGTGTCGCCGCGATAGACGTGGTAGGCGGGGCGGAGTCGGTAGCCGGTGTAGAGGAAGCCGGCGATGCCGAGGAGGAGCAGTGCGGGTCCAACCATCGACGGAACGTCTCAGTTCGTGACCATAACGGTAGCGGTTCGCCCCGTTCGCCGTCCGCCGTCCGCTTGGGACTGTTCAGACACCTACACCAGAGAGTTTACCCGTCACGCACACCGGATGGCTCACTCGTGACGCAACGCCTCGATCGGATCCACCCTCGCCGCTCGCCAGGCCGGATACAGCCCCGAAACGACCCCCACGCCGATCCCAACCGCCGCCGCGATGGCGATCCACTCGAGTGGGTAGACCATGGGCCACCCGATGAGTTGCACGCCGAGGTAGCCGACGCCGAGGCCGAGCGCGATGCCGAAGACGGCACCGACGAGTCCGAGGATGATGGATTCGACGAGGAACAGCTGCATGATGTCTCGCTTCGTTGCACCGATGGATTTCATGATCCCGATCTCGCGGGTGCGTTCGGTGACGCTGACGATCATAATGTTCGCGATGCCGATGGAGCCGACGACGAGCGCGATGGCGGCGACGGCGGCGACGAAGCCGGTGAGCTGGTTCACGAGGTCCATGAACTGGTCGATGGCGTCCTCGACGGTCTGGACCTCGATCTGGTCGCCGTCCTGTTTCAGTTCGGCGGCGTGGGAGTCCGTCTCAAGATAGTCGGTGACAGCGTCCTGTGTCGGCTCGACCGCCTCAAAATCTTCAGCACCGATCTGGAGGAGCGGATACGCGTGCTCGTCGTCGCCGTCGGGCGTCTCGATCGTCGTCGTGTAGTACGACTCGGCGGGAACGTAGACGTGTGGCGGCGTCTGACCGCCGAGTTCTTCCTCGATGACGCCAGTTACCGTCACGGTCGTCGTCTCGCCGTCCTCAAAGGTGAGCGTGAGTTCGTCGCCTGCCGACACGTTCTCCTCGAACGCCTGGCTCGCAGGTTCGTTGATCACCGCCTCGTCCTCGGCGTCGCCGTCGAACGTCTCGCCGTCGACGAACGGCGTGAACTCGAACGCGTCGTCCGTCGTCGCCTGTACGTCGACGACGCCGGTCACCTGCTCTTCGTCCGTTTCGGTCTGGACCACGTCGAGTGATCCCTCTGGCGCGACGAATTCGACGCCGTCGATCTCCTCGAGTGCCTCGATGTCGCTCTCCGTATAGATCGGCGTCTCGACCGGCATGATGCCGAAACCGTCCTCCGGTTCGGTCTGGGTCTGGACGAGCATCACCGGCTCCTGATCGTCCTCGATATCGCCGACGATGCTCTCGGAGAAGCCAGAGCCGAGCACCATGAAGGTGATCACCGCCGCGATACCGATGATGACGCCGATGGTCGTCAGCGTCGAGCGAAGCTTGTGGGAGGTGATCGACCGCCAGCTAATTCGGAGGCTCTCGAGTAGGTTCACGTCGACCACGGCCCGCGCGAGCGCATGGCGCTCGCTACCTCGTACAGCCAGTTAGTCGTTTCAATCGGTCAACAGGCGTGAGAATCGAACGGTCGCTGTACTGACTGCGAACGTTGTCCGTTGGACTGTCGGTTGCTCCGGTCCACGGAAGTCAGGTCATCCCCAGTCACTCTGAGTCACTACAGTCACTCAGCGGCGTCGTACACCACATCGCCGTCAACCAGCGTCATTGCCACGTCGATCTCGTCGATCGCCTCGGGCTGTTCCCACGGCGACTCCTCGAGAACGACCAGATCGGCGCGCTTGCCGACCTCGACGGTTCCCAGTCGATCCTCGTCGAACCCGACGTACGCGCCGCCACGCGTGTAGGCCCGGATCGCCTCGGTGACCGAGAGACGCTGCTCTTCCGTGCCGGCGTTGACCGCGTGGTGGATGCCGAGCAGCGGATCGAGCGGCATGCAGTCCGAACTGAACGCGAGCGGGACGCCGGCCTCGAGAACACGGCGGAATCGGTTGGTTTGCTTGCGCCGTTCCTCACCAAGGCGCTGGTCGTAGAGGCCCCCCTCGTCGGCCCAGCGGTGGAAGTTAGGTTGCATCGAGGCGACGATTCCCGCGTCGGCCATCCGGGCCAACTGGTCGTCGTCGACGAGTTCAGCGTGCTCGATCCGGTGGCGCGAGTCGGTTGGATCGTTGGTGGACTCGAGTAGGGAGAGCGTTTCCTCGATGGCTTCGTCGCCGATGGCGTGGATGGAGAGCTGGAACTCTGCAGCGTCCGCGCGGTCGACGATGTCACCGAGTTCGTCGGGGTTGACGACCCACTGGCCGCGTCCGTCGTCCGTGTCTGCGTCTACGTTTGTGCTTGCGTCGTCTGTGTCTGCACCCTCCTCACCATGTCCGTCTCTGTCCCCGCCCGCACCGACGTACGGCTCGTACACCTTTGCCGTCTCACCGCCGAAACTGCCGTCGGAGAAGGACTTGATCGCACCCACCTGCACGCGCTCGCTGCCCGCGTTCGTCGGCATCCCGGCTGCGGTGAGGTGCTCGAGGAAGTCGCTCCAGTAGTTGATCCGCACGCGAAGCGGCAGGTCGTCGTTAGCTGCCAGGTCGCGGTAGGCCCGAGCGGCCGTCGAGCGCTGCACCATGTCGTGGACGCCCGTTACGCCGAGTTCGACCGCGTGCTCCGCGGCCGCCGAAATGATCTCGCGCATCTCCGCGCGGCTAGCGGCGACCTCGTTTTTGACGACGCCGATTGCGTCCTCGACGATGACGCCGGTTGGCTCGCCGGCCTCGACGTGGACCTCCTCGTCTGGCAGGTCGTCCTCGAGTTGCGCCAGCGCGACGGAGTTCAGCGACGCCGTGTGGCCGTCAACCCGAATCGCGGCGATAGGGCGCGTCTCGGAAACCTGATCGAGGTCCTCGCGCGTGAGGTACTCTGCTCCCCCTTCGCCACCCCACGTGCTCTCGTCGTAGCCGAATCCGAGGATCCAGTCATGCTCGGCGCTGTCGGTCTCATCTTCCACGCCCACTGCGTCCCCCACGCCTGCTGTTTCGTCTCCGCGCGCAGCGAGGGACTCGAGTGCCTCCTCCCGCGAGTCGACTGTCGAGAGGTCGGCGTGGACGAGGTGTTCGCCGAGGTGGTCGAGGTGGGTGTGGGCGTCGATGAATCCCGGGAGGACGGTGCGGCCCTCGCAGTCGATGACCTCGGTCTCGACGCCCTCGAGGAACTCGATTTCGTAGGTATCACCGAGGCGGACAAGTTCGCCGTCGCGGATCGCAGCGGCTTCGTAGACGGTGTCGGGTGCCGTCAGGCTGTGGATCTCCGCGTTGGTGAGCAACAGATCGGCGGCTTCGGTCATGGTCGTGGTGTGGGAAACCAGGGGCAAAGAGAAACCGGTTTGGAACGCGACTGATTCGTGCTCCCTTCAGTGGTGGGTCCTCACTGAAGCAGCCGCGCGAATCAGCAACCCTTAGGAGACACCGCTGTCTCCACCAACGCATGACCACGACCGATCCGGAGGCCCTCGCCGACCGCGTACAGGATGGCGACCTCCGCATCCACGAACTCGAGGAGCACACCGACGCCGACACCGCGGCCGAGGCCCGCCGCCTGTTCGTCGAACGCGAGACGGGAGCCGATCTCAGCACCACCGGCAACTACGCCTTCCCCGCCGAGCAGGCCGACTCCGCAGTCGAGAACATGATCGGCGCGGCCCAGATCCCGATGGGCGTCGTCGGCCCGGTCGACGTCTCCGGCAGCGCGGCCGACGGCGAGCACTACCTGCCGATGGCGACGACCGAAGGAGCGCTACTGGCCTCGGTCAACCGCGGCCTCTCGGTGATCCGGTCGGCCGACGGCGCAGACGCCCGCGTGACGAAGAACGGCATGACACGCGCCCCCGTGTTTCGGGTCGAGGGCGTCGCAGAGGCCGCCGAAACCGTCGAGTGGGTCGACGACAACGTCGATGCCCTGCGGGAGGCCGCCGAGTCGACCACCAGCCACGGCGAACTGCTCGCCGTCGACACCTACGTCGTCGGCGACTCGGTCTTCCTCCGTTTTGCCTACGACACGAAGGACGCGATGGGAATGAACATGGTCACCATCGCCACCCGCGAAGCCTCCGAACTCGTCGAAGCCGAGACGCCGGCCTCGCTCGTCGCGCTCTCGGGCAACCTCTGCTCAGACAAGAAACCCGCCGCCATCAACGCCGTCGAGGGCCGCGGGCGCTCGGTCACCGCCGACGTGCTAATTCCGGGCGAACTCGTCGAAGAGCGCCTGCACACGACCGCCGACGCGATCGCGGAAGCCAACACCCGAAAGAATCTGACCGGCAGCGCCAAGGCCGGCAGCCTTGGATTCAACGCCCACGCGGCGAACGTGATCGCCGCGGCGTTCCTCGCGACTGGCCAGGACGAAGCCCAGGTCGTCGAGGGCGCAAACGCCATCACCACGATGGAGGCTCGCGAGCGCGAGGACGGCACGACGGACCTCTACGCCGCCGTATCGCTCGCCTCGCTCGAGGTCGGCACCGTCGGCGGCGGGACGAAGCTCCCGACGCAAGCGGAGGCACTCGAGGTCCTCGGACTCCGCGGCGGCGGTAACCCGGCCGGATCGAACGCCGACGCGCTGGCGGAAATTATCGCGGTCAGCGCGCTGGCGGGAGAACTCTCCTTGCTCGCCGCGCTCTCCTCGCGTCATCTGGCGAGTGCACACGAGGATCTCGGCCGATAGAATCGGCGAGAACCCGCAGAGACAGCATCGTAAGATCAGGCAGGACCGTCTATCTCGTTCAGTCTAAAACGTACGTCTTGGCTACTCTGAACCGGCCGCTTCGTTCAGTTCCCGTCGTACACGAATCGTCGTGATCGCGATGTAAATACCACCGCCGAGAAGCAAGAACAGCCCCAGAAGCGCCTGTATACCATCCGAAGCAAGCAAAAAGACTGCAAGTCCGAGCGCCGCGGTTCCGTGTGCGACGGCGAAATCTCGTCGGCCGTACGCGCCGTGGAAAATTGCTATCGCGGCGAACGTCCCGACGAAAACCCACATCGCGAGCGTCGTCGCCTCGTAACCGAACAGCGTCTCGTCGACGAACGTTCCGTAGCCGTAGAGCACCAGCGCGGCTACCGTTCCGACTCCGATCGTCTCCTGCTGGACGTCCACCATTTCGGCCATTGGGTCTGCGCTGACGTTTTCGCGCCCGAACGAAAGCCTTGCCGTTCCAGTCTGGCAAGCAGCGTCTCCCAGTTAGACCGTTCGCCAGCCCTCAGAGCAACCGATACTCTCCCCGACTCTCGCTCACCGTTCCCTGTCTCGTGAGCTTCTCGAGTGCCCGCCGAACGTAGTCAGCCGAGACCCCGCGCTCGCCGGCGTAGGAGATGACTTCGTCCTCGGTCGGCGCGTCGAGTTCGGCCAGCGCCCGCTCGACGATTTCCTTCTTGCTCCCGCTGCGTGTGGACCCGCGTGGGTCGCGGTCACCGGCCGCCTCGACCTCGTCAACGTCGAGGCCGGACTCCTCGAGGTACTCCGTGTCGTCGACCACCCCGTCTGCGACGTCGGACTCGAGTGCCTCGAATGAGTCGAGGTCGGCGAAAGCCTCGCCCTGTCCCTGACGGTTCGCGAGCATCGAGGCGCGAACCTCGCGGGCGTGGTTGGCGTCGTCGGTTTCGACGAATTTCTTGCGGCGCTCGTAGGGGCGACGGGCACCACAGCGGGGACATTGTGTGGTTTCGGAGCGGCCTTCGATGATCCAGAGATTCGAGCACTCGCTACAGCCGACGACGGCGTACATTCGTGTTCGGGAGAAGGGGTGGTGGATAGTTGAACGTTCGGACGTGGACGGACGCTGGTGGTGGTAGTCCCGTTGCAGACCTGGACACGAAATGAGGGGACAAGGTGACGCTTGCGGTCTGGAACGAGCGAGATAGCAGGCAGGCTACAGCGAAATATCGACCGTCTCGCCGACAGCCGAGAGTCCTGAAACCGTGAGCTGTGCCTCTTTGAACCCGGTCTTCTCCACGTCGATTCGTGCGGTAAACGAGGTTTCCATCCCGGTGAGCATGCTGTTCACGTCCGTCTCGAGGTCCGTATCCGTATCGAACGCACAGACACCGATCCCCTCACCCCGGCGGAGTTCGGTGAGGAAGTTGCTGTTGAGAAACCGGTAGACGGAGCGGGCGTCCTCGGCTTCGTCACAGATCGTCGAACACAGGTAGATTCCCGTCCGGAAGCGCTCAACGGACTGCTGTGACGTGGTGACCAGACTGGAGAGTTGCATCCCCATCCCGGTCAGATCCGCCGGGTCGTCGACAACAGTAATGCCATCGTCGCTTTCACGCCCTTCACAGGCCAGGATCGACGAGCGACTCCCTGCACCCATCGTCGTCTGATTCAACGTCCGGCGAATCGCGCCACCGGAGCGTTCCGTCTCGAGGATGACGCTCTGTTCGTCCTCACCAGCGGCAACGAGTTTAGCGAACACGGACGCGAGCGTCGCACTGTCGTCACCTGTCAACAGGATCGAGGTTCCGCTCTCGATGTCGCTGATTGGGTCCGCGTCGACGGCGAACTGCTGCGACGTGGCGCTCATTGTTCTGCCTCCAGTTCGGTCTCGGCTGCAGACTTTGTTTCTGGGTGTGCGTCCGTCTCGGCCACTTCATCCTCACTCACGCGCTCATCCCGCAACGACTGGCGCAACTCGAGTATCTCCATCGCCGTCTCGGCGTACTGACCGAGCGTGTCCTGCTCGCTCGCGGAGTAGTCACGGGGTTCGTGGTCGAGCACACAGACCTGACCGATCACCTGTCCGTTGGGGGCGGTCATGTTCGCGCCGGCGTAGGAGACGATACCGAGGTTCTCGAGTTGTTCGTTCTTGTTGAATCGCTTGTCGTCGGCGATGTCCTCGACGACCATGACGTCTTCCTGAAGCATGCTGTGGGTGCACATCGTGTCTTCGCGGGTCAGCGAGTCCCAGTCAGCGCCGGTACAGGCGAGGAAGTTCTCTTCGTCCTCCTCGATGAGGCCGATGAACGCGACCGCGGCGCCGAAGTGGTCGGCGATGAGGTCGGTCAGCCGGTCGAAGCTTTCCTCGATGGGGAGCGTGTCGATGTCGTACTGCGCGAGCGTCTCGAGGCGCTGGTCTTCATCGTCTGGTGCGAGGAAGCCGACCTGTGCGCTGTGGTCGATGATGTCGTTCACGATGAACGACAGTCGGTCGTCTGCGTCCGGCAGGTCGCGGTTGAGGTATTCGACGATGAGTTCCTCGAACGACGCGGTTTCGATATCGCCTGGCGAAACGTCAGTGAAGAGGACACACGGTGTCTGTGGCGACGCTTGACGGATCGCGTCGACGATATCGAGGCCAGTACCGTCGGACAGGTCGTAGGCAGTGACGACACAAACGACTGGCTCGGTTTCGAGCTGTTCGACTGCATCGGCAACCGATGTCGCCTCGAGGGCAGTGAGCGAGTCGTCCGCTTCGATCGCGGTCGCGACGGACGAGACGCGCGCTGTCGAATCGACACAAAGAACTGTGCGAGTCATGGTTCAGTGCGATGGACAGTATCAGTAAAAGGAACGAGGCCAACTAGGCAGGGTGGCAGTGGTGGTGTCGCCGCGACCGTCGCGTTGGACCGAACCAATTACACCCGTGGTCCCACAGTTTGCACCGACCCCACAATCTATGCACTCGAACCGAGTGCAAGGCGTATGGAGCACGTATCCCTGGCGGAGACCGACGCGTCCGAAGCCGCAGACGGCGTTCACCTGGCACTGATGGCCGGTTCCGAGTCGATGAACGTCCAGCATTTCGAGATCGAATCCGGCGCAACTGTCGAGGAGCACAGCCATCCACACGAACAGACGGGCTTCATCTACGAGGGCGAACTGACGTTCCTGACCGACGACGAGGAAATCGTCTGCGGCCCCGGCGATTCCTACGCGCTGCCGGGCGATCAGCCCCACGCAGCCGAAAATCGCGGCGACGAAACTGTTCGTGGGATCGACATTTTCAGCCCGCCACGCGAGAATCCGAACTGGCAATCGGACTAAGAGAAACGGAAGTGGTATGGTCAACTAATCGCCATTTTACACGCCGATACCACGGAGTTATATGCCTCAGTTGGCAAGCACGGCCGATGGCAACCGAGACGGAGTCGACCGGCTGGGCGGTCGGGCGGATCGAGTCGTTCGTGAGACGGTTGGGACCGACGTGGCTCGCGGGTGCGATCGCAGCCGGACCGGCGACGATGGTCAGTTTGCTGGCTGCTGGCGCGGGCTACGGCTACACGCTACTGTGGGTCGTCGTTCTCGCAGCAGTTCTTGGCACTGTTGGCCAGTACCTCGCGATGCGACTGGGGCTGCTCACCGAGGCGGGGATCGTTTCCGTCGTCGAAGACCACCTCGGCTCGTTCTGGGCCTGGGTACTCGTAATCGATGTCGTCCTCGCGGCGGGGCTCGCACAGCTCGTGATCATGAAAACGCTCGCGGACGTCAGCGCGACGATGGTCGCGAGCGCAGGCATTGCAGCGCTCGCTGATCCGCGGATCTGGGGCGTTCTCTGGGCGATTATTCTCGCACTCGGGCTCGCAGGCGGCGGCTACCGCGTCGCCGAAATCGGGGCCAAGGTGCTCGTTTCGTGTGTCGTCCTGGCGTTCGTCGCCTCGCTGTTCGTGGTGCCGGTCGATCCCACCGCAGCAGCGACCGGGCTCGTCCCCGAACTGCCCGGTGTCGGCGGCGCTGTCGTCGCTGCTGGCGTTCTCGGCGGTGCGGTCCACATCACCTTACTGACGATGCAGAGCTATACGATGCGGACTCGCGGCTGGACGGAAGCCGATCGGGACATCGCTCTCTTCGACGTCGTGAGCTCGATGCTCGTCGCGTTCGGTGTCTTCAGCCTCGCCGTTTTCCTCGTCGCAGCGAGCGTCCTCCCCGAGAGCGGCCTCGATCCGGCGACGATCGACGAAATTCAGGCCGCAGAAGCGCTCGGTCCAATCGCCGGCGAGCACGCGATGTGGGTGTTCCTGCTGGGACTGCTCGGTGCGGCCGTCTCGACGCTCGGCGGGAACACGATCGTCCCGCCGTACCTCCTCGCGGACAAACTCGGCTGGGAGCAGTCCGTCGCGGACCCACGCTACCGGGCCGCTATCGTCGTCGTCGCACTCGCCTCCGCAGTCGGCGTGTTCCTCGAGGGCGCGTTCTTCCAGTTGCTCGTAATCATGCTCGCGTTCGGCCTCGTCGGCACGCCGTTCGCACTCGCCGTGATCCTCTACCTGCTCAACGATCCCGATGTCGTCCCGGAGACGAACTCGTGGCTCGAGAACCTCGGCGGTATCGTTCTCTTCGGTATCGCGACCGTTCTCGCTGCCGAGTTCGTCCAAGAGGAACTCCCTGGCGCAATGAACGGCGAACTGTCCTCGCTGTTCGTCGTCGCCTTCGCGGTCGCAATGGGGCTTGCGATGTGTGGTCTTGCAGTCCGATACGTTCGCGAACGGTACTGAACCAACGGACAACAGGCAACTGACAACAGGAAACAAGCAACTGGCAACAGACAGCAGGCAACAGGAAACGGACAACGGACGAACGTTTTTGGGACTGTTCATCGAATCGTCTCACATGAGTAATCACGCCCCGCACCGGGGCGGAGCAAACCGACTTCGCTCGTTCGTCGGCGTCGCCACTGAGCGTCAGACCTACCGCAACCTCGCCTACCTCCTGCTGGCGATTCCGATCGGCATTGCCTACCAGTTCGGACTCATGCTCGGCTTCTTTGGCGGACTCATCCTCGCGTTCATGCTCGTTGGGATTCCAATCCTGCTTGGTACTATCGTCGGGTCGCGATACCTCGCCGAACTCGAGCGTCTGCTCGCCAACCGCTTGCTTGGAACGGAGATCCAACGGCCGGGCGGCGGACCGATACGCGGGACTGAGGCCGGTGTTCTCGGCTCGCTGAAGGAGATTATCATCTCAGAGGTTACCTGGAAGGGGGTTGGCTTTCTCGTTCTGCGGTCGTTTCTCGCCCTCGTCGTCCTCTTTCTGGTCATACTCGGTGGCTTCGTCTCGCTCGCACTCGTGTTTGCACCGCTCTCGAGTTCGACCGTCGTGCTGGGCTGGGAGATCGACACACTCGCCGAGTCACTGCTTGCGGTGCCGCTGGGGATCGTGCTGGGATTAAGTTTCTTGCACGTGACGAACGGTGTTGCGCGGATCGTCGGCTCGTTGGCGACAGCGTTGCTCGGCGACGAGTCGACTCCGAATCCTGGCCGTCAGAGCGGAGGCGGGAACGGGACCGATCCAGAACCCGACGAACGGACGGCTCTGTGAGCGGGCAAAGCAAAGGCTCGTCGGATAGATTTGACTGGACATCGTACCCAATATTCGATCACCACGACCTGCTCGTTTTTCAAGGCCGCTGAACTATACAGTTCTTGAGAAAATTAATAGTATCCTATAATAACTACACAGATATGAACCGTCGGGCTTTGGTCGGAACTGTGGCAATCGTACTGGCGTTCATTGGGGTCACATCCATGTTTTTGCTCCCTTTGAGCGTTGATTCGACAGATAGCCCGGTGGAGCTTGGTGAGTCCGAGTCGTACATCACCTCGGGAGAAATATCGGCGGAGAACGATGGGGTACTAGTCGCACACGAGGGGACGGTCCTCGCTGACGACGACGCACACCTTACGTTTGAGTACGGAAACAGGACCATCGAACACGTCTACGACGACGGAACGATCTACACGAAGTATGAGACCAACGCCACCGACGAGGCCTGGATAGAGTCGATCGGGTCAACCGACGCGGAGGAGAGACACTTCGGAGAGCACCAGGACAGGGTCGTCCGGATAACCGAAGAGAACGGAACCGTAGACTCCTCGGATATGACTTTCGTACGCACACAGACCAGTCACCACCTGCAGAACCTGGAGTACGAGCAGGGCAACGAGCAGGACGACCGGACGGTCTACGTGCCGTCGTCGACGTGGACCACGGTGAATACAGAGACGATGCATGCCACTCCAGAGGCGGGTGAACTCAGCGTCGACACAGAAACAGGGGTCTTACGAGAAGCGTCCCTGCGGTATCAGCTGACCAATGCGTCATCGTACGGGGAATCTCTGCTTCGATTAGGCGAAACAACGACGATAGACGTACGATACGAGTACGACCCCGATCCCACTATTGATGACATCGAGACGCCCGCGTGGGTAGATCAGTGTGTCGAGAACGATCGCTGTGAGTTCTAACCGAAACCGAATCGGCTCTCCCGACGGCAACGACTCTGGTTTAGAGGCCGAAACTGAACTCGTACCCAATAGCCACCTCCGGTTCAGACGGCCTCTGCCAAGCGGAGCGGGGTTGTGTAGATATCTCTCGCAAATATCTAAACGAAAAGCAGCGCGAGTTCCCCGCCCTTCCGAAAACCGCAGGTTTTCGGCTTTCGCAAATCTTTGATTTGCGTCAACACCGTGGGCGGGGTTGAAGCGCGTCACTCCGGCGCGTGTTCCGCCTCTTCGATATACCGTTCAACCACTTCCTCCGACACCGAACCTGTCGTTCCCACATAGTACCCAACCTTCCAAAATCCGCCACCCCAGAAATACGACTCCTGAATCTCGGGATACCGCTCCAGCAAGTGCTTACCCGAGTACGACTTGAACTGCCGGGCGAGGTCGGCTGGACTGTGTTTTGGGTCGCACTGGACGAACAGGTGTACGTGGTCGTCTGCAATCTCCAACGCCAGAATTTTGTGCCCGAAGTGGTCGGAAGTCTCATCAAACAACTCTCGTATATCGTCTTCAACCACGTTGAGAACCGGGTGTCGGTACTTGGGACACCAGACAAAATGATATTTACAGGAACTAACCGAATGTGCGTGACTGCGGTACTCTTCCATCCCTAATCCCTACATTTATGATAATCTGGGACGATTGTCAATGCATGGGTGAAGAAGCCACGAAGACGATCCAGACGCGGCTCCACATAGCGTCTGGTGAACGATCGTGGCTTCACGACGCCCGCCTCGCCTCACGCGAAATCTTCAACCAAACCATCCGCCTCAAACAACAAGGGGACAATCGCACCGAGATACAGAAGGAGGTTGACCGCGACGACTTCCTACGGAACAACAAGTGCGCGGTCGTCGGCAAAGCCCTCCAAACATGGGACTCCTACCAATCACTCAAAGACTGGTGGGAGAATCAAGACGACCCCGACCGAGGGAAGCCGACGCCGCCGAGTACGGACAAATCTAGTGCCTACCCGCTTGTGATGGCGCACACGGAAGGCTACCGCCTCACCGTGAACGACAACACGAACCGCGTCCAGTTCCGCATCAGCCCGAAACCCTACAAGAAGGTGAAGGGCCATCTTCGCGGTGAGCCGGACGCAATGGACGAACTTCGAGACGCCCTCACGTCGAATGAGGTGGATATAGGACAGGCCGAACTCCTGTCTCGAAAATCAAAGATTTTCGACGAGTCGTCGAAGTGCTCCCGCACTTCGAGATACCGCGATGGCGTGTACTACCTACACGTCACGGTTACACGCGAGTTCGACGTACCCGAACCCGACACCGCCGATACTGTGATCGGCGTGGACATCAACGAGCGCAACGTCGCACTCACCGCCCTTGACCGCGAGACGATGCAGACGAAAGGTACACTCGCCCTCGATTACGGACGAGTCAAGCAGGAACGCCAACGCTACCACACTATCACCACTCGCTGTCAAGAACACGGCAAAACGAGCATCCACCATAGACTCGGTGACAAGGAGGAGCGGTTCACCGAGTGGGTGTTGCATCGACTTTCCCGTGCTGTCGTGGAGTTCGCAGCGCAGTTCTCGAATCCGGTTATCGTGTTCGAGGATATGAGCGGCATCCGCGACGAAATCAAGTACGGGGCGTATATGAACCGCCGATTGCACAAACTGCCGTTTCACAAGTTCGAGACGTTCGTCTCGTACAAGGCGACATGGCGGGAGGTTCCTACGGACACGGTTGATGCCTACTACAACTCGAAGACGTGTTCGTGCTGTGGTGAGCGTGGGTATCGGCAAGGACGGCGGTTCCGCTGTACGAACGACAAGTGTAATCTGGCGCAAGATCACGCTGACCGGAATGCGTCGGTGAACATCGCGTGGCGCGAGAAGACGAAGCTCGACGGTAATACGACGAATTACCGGACTCACAAAACCCAACCGCAGGTGCGGGTGGTGCGTCTGTCCGGGTCGGGGCGCGTAAGCCGCCCAACCTCATCCCGTTTCCTCGCGGAACAGGGAGTGCTAGCGCACGGCTGAGGGAACCTAGAAAAGCCTCGGGCCACCGCGCCCGAGGTTGTTTACTTGGGGTACCGAATTGCGTTACTGATGAATCCTCGTAGGCACATCCGACAATCAGGGTTATCAGGGGCTTCAGTATCTCTATCAGTATTATATCGTCCCAGTACGCTCTGTACCGACCGACGTAATAGACGAACAGGTAACAGGTGGCTCGTCCGGCGGGCAGGCACATACAGGTGCCAGTGGCAAACGCGCGACAGCCGTAGCGGACGGTGTCCGACACAGAGTACTATGAACGAGAGATCACGGAACGAGACACTACGGGTACCGTCACCGGGTGGCCCTTCCACGCCAACTGTACCGGGTAGCCAAACAGATACGTCGCGACCGGGAACACCATGAAACCGGAGCTACGACCAATCTCGGAGCAGGTCATCGTCATTACCGGTGCCTCGTCCGGCATCGGACTGACGACGGCCCGCATGGCGGCCGACCGCGGCGCGCGACTGGTCCTCGCGGCACGGAGCGAAGACGCCCTGCAGGAACTCCACCAGGAGCTGACGGAGCAGGGTCACGACGTAGAATACGTCGTCGCCGACGTCCGCGAACCCGAAGACATCCGAACCATCTCACAGACTGCACAGGACGCCTACGGCGGCTACGATACGTGGATCAACGGCGCAGCCGTCTCCATCTACGGCAAACTGCGAGACGTTCCACTCGAGGACCTCAAGTCACAGTTCGACACCAACGTCTGGGGACTGCTCTACGGCTCCTTCGAGGCGGCCGAACACCTGCGGGACCGCGAGGGCGGCGGCGCGATCATCAACATCGGCAGCATCGCCTCCGAGCGCGCGTTTCTCATGCAGGGGAGCTACTCGGCGTCCAAACACGCCGTCAAGGGGTTCACCGACGCGCTGCGGATGGAACTCGAGGAGGAGGGTGCGCCGATTTCAGTCACACTGATCAAACCGGGCGCGATCGACACACCGTATCCGGAACACGCGAAGAACTACATGGACCAGGAGGCGACGGTTCCAGCACCCGTCTACGCGCCGGAGACAGTTGCGAGAGCGATTCTCCACGCGGCCGAAGAGCCACAGCGCGAGGTGACCGTCGGCGGCGGTGGCAAGGCCCTCACCGTCGCGAGCCAGTACGCACCACGGATCCTCGACCGCGTTATGGAGTCGCTGTTCATCGACCAGCAACAACGGGATCGACCGGCTAGCGAGGGGACCGAAGCCGAGTCGGACAGCGGCCTCGAGGAAGCCTCCGCGGGCGACGAACTCGCCGAACGCGGCGAGTACGAGGGCCACGTCGCCGAGACGAGTCTGTACACGAAACTCACCCAGCGGCGGTCGGTTCCGACCTCGGCGCTCGCCGGTCTGGGTGCAGTTGCTGGGTACGCGCTCTATAGAGCCATACGCGGCGTAACGTCGGCAGAAACGAACCCGGAATCGCCAGGAGAAGTCGCCGAAGCGGACGACGGCATCACCTCACGTCTCCGATCCCGTACTCGAGTCCGCGAGTAATCGCTCCATCGCCACGTGCGGAATCCCCGCCTCCTCGAATTCGTCGCCGTACGTCTCGTAGCCGAGTCGCTCGTAGAACCCTGCAGCGTGCGTCTGTGCGTGTAATTTGAGCGTCTCGAGTGACTGCTCGCGCGCTTCCGCTTCGAGTGCGTCCATGAGCGCACGGCCGACACCCGTGCCGCGGTGGGACTCGAGTACCGCGACGCGTTCGACCTTCCCGGTGGCCTGGTCGACGGTGCGGAGGCGGGCAGCGCCGATGGGGGTTGCTGTGCTCGAGTCGTCTTCGGACTCGTCATCGCTGTCGGCGTACGCGACGAAGTGCACCGCCGCCGCATCCGGTTCGTCGTGCTCGTCGTACTCGAGTTCCTCGTCGACGTCCTGTTCGTCGACGAAGACATCGTAGCGGACGTCGAAGGCGTCCTCGAGTTCGGTCTGTGCGGTAGCAACGCGGACAATTGGTGTTCCGTCGCTTTCTGCGTCTGTGTTCGACTCCATTGTGTTGCTGTTCCGCCTGTGATGTGGAGAGCGTTACGGGACGCTGTGGCTGGCTGGTGGGGACAACCGTGAGCGTGTCTCGAGCGAGAGACGTGACAAAAAATCGAGTTCCGAACGGTGGAGACGTTCTCCGAGAGCGTTGGAATGTGCTGACGGCTTCGCCGCCAGCGTCCGGGAAGCGAGCTTATGCGAGCTTCTCGAAAGCGTCAGACCGCTTCGCGGCCTGACTGTCCGAAAAACTGGCTTATGCCAGTTTTTCGATGTTGCTGACGACTTCGTCAGCGAACTCGCTCGTTGCGAGCTTCTCGGCGTCCTCGAGCTGGCGCTCTAAGTCGTACGTGACCTTGCCCGAGGAGATGGTCTCCTCGACGGCGTCGCGGACGAGGTCTGCGGCGTCGTTCCAGCCCATGTACTCGAGCATCATGCGGCCCGAGAGGATCATCGCGGTCGGGTTGACCTTGTCCTGGCCCTCGTACTTCGGTGCGGAGCCGTGGACGGGTTCGGCGAGCAGGCGACCGTCGCCGAAGTTGGCGCCGGGTGCGATACCGAGACCACCGATCTGTGCGCCGGCGGCGTCGGACATGTAGTCACCGTTCAGGTTCATGGTGGCGATGACGTCGTAGTTGTCCGTTCGGGTCAGTAGCTGCTGGAGCATGTTGTCCGCAATGCGGTCGTTGACGACGAGCGTGTCGTCGTCGGCTTCGCCGTCTTGCTCCTCCCAGAGGGTGTCCTCGGTGATGACTTCGTCGCCGTACTCCTCTTCTGCGACCTCGTAGCCCCAGTCACGGAACTGGCCTTCGGTGAACTTCATGATGTTACCCTTGTGGACGAGGGTAACGGAGTCACGGTCGTGTTCCAGAGCGTAGTCGATTGCACGGCGGACGAGGCGCTTCGTTCCGAATTCCGTGATCGGCTTGACGCCGATGCCGACGGGGCCGTCGTGGATGATGTCGGTTTCGCCCATCTCGTCCTCGACGAACTCCTTGACCTGCTCGACTTCGTCGGAGCCGGCTTCCCACTCGATGCCGGCGTAGACGTCTTCCGTGTTCTCACGGAAGGTGACCATGTCCATCTGCTCGGGTTCGGAGACAGGAGACGGAACGCCGTCGAGGTGGTAGGTCGGACGAACGTTCGCGTAGAGATCGAGAAGTTTGCGCAGACCGACGTTCAGCGAGCGGAAACCGGCGCCGACGGGCGTCGTGAGCGGGCCTTTGATGGCGACGCGGTGTTCTTTGATCGCCTCGACGGTCTCGTCCGGGAGGTTCTCGTCGTACATCTCGCGGGCGGACTCGCCGGCGTAGACGCGCATCCAGTTGATCTCGCGGCCGGTCGCCTCGGCGGCGGCCTCGAGGACCTGCTGTGCGGCTGGGCCGACGTCGCTACCGACGCCGTCGCCGTGGATGATCGGGATAATCGGGTTGTCAGGGACTTCGAGTTCGGTCTCGCTTCCCTCTTTCAGCGTGATCTTTTCTCCCTCGTCAGGGACCTCGATCTTGTCGTAGCTCATCTCGTCTGTACGGTTCTTCGACTGGGGTAAAAGGGCTACCATTTCTATCGGAGAACGGCAAATATTGCACAGGTCGGGCCGCTGCCGGGAGTCGGCCGACTTGGTCGTCTCGAGTACGATCGGAGCTGTCGGTACCGCTGACAGCCTGTCGTGTCAGAACCGCTTCGGCAGTCAGGATTGGAGATCGTCGGAGCCGCTGTCTCTCTCCCGGTCTCTGTCGTCGTGTTCCGGACGTGATCGGCCGCTGTTCGACCCGCGAATCGGCGTCGTATCGTGCCAGTACCGGGCGATCAGTCCACTACCGGCGGCGAGAGTTCCCAGCCCGAGTATGCCGAGCAGGAACTGAAACTCAGTCGAGAGCCACCCTTCCCGATACGTTGCCCAGAGCGTCGCGAGAATCGTAATTCCGCAGACGACGACAGTCGACCCGAGGTCGACACGGTCCGCCTCGTCGTCGAGCGCCAGCCGCCCGGCTGCGAGAAGCGACAGCAGCGCACAGAACCCGGCGAGCAACACGGCTGGCGTCATCGTCGTCATCCGTTCTCAGGCGTCGGCCGTAAGTGTGTGGGTTTCGGCCGGTCTGGGGATCCGATTCGGATCCGTGATGACCGGTCACCGGCCTGCCGTGCCTGGATCGCTGAAACCCAAAGGTCGTTATAATCCGTCTGTGAAAGCCCGCCTATGCAGGTACTCGTTCACGGTGGAGCCGGTAGCGACCCCGACGAACCAGCCCCGAGACAGGCCGTCCTCGACGAAGCGGCCGAAACCGGTGCAGCGACGAGCGACCCGGTCGACGCCGTCGAGGCTGCGATTCACGTCCTCGAGTCCTCGCCACGGTTCAACGCCGGCGTCGGCAGTGCCGTCCAGAGCGACGGCGCGATCCGCACGGATGCAGGCATCATGACCGACGACCGCGCCGTCGGCGCAGCCTGCTCGATGCCGAACGTCGAACACGCCGTTAGTGTCGCCCGCGTCGTCATGGAGGAAACCCCCCACGGGTTCATCTCCGGCGAGCACGCCGTCACACTCGCCGAGGCGTTCGACATCGAGACCGGCGTCGACCTCTGGTCCGAACGCACGCGCGAGAAGTGGGCCGAGACCGAGCAGGATCGGCCGACCGGTGGTGCGGCGAGCGAACTCGAGTGGATCCAGGATCAGTACGGACAGACGGATCCGGGTGGGCGTGACGAGGAGGCCGGCGAAGACGGTGGCGCAACTCGAACAGACCAGACGGAGACCGGCGCACGCGACGGCGATCTGGACCACGACACCGTCGGTGCGGTGGCGTTCGACGGTGAACACCTCGCCGCGGCGACCTCGACCGGCGGACGCTGGCTCGCGCTCGCGGGCCGGGTCGGCGACGTCCCACAGGTCGGCTCCGGCTTCTACTGCTCGCCCGCTGCTGCGGTCAGCGCGACCGGGGCCGGCGAGGACATTGCCCGCGTCACGCTCTCTCGGCGGGTCGCTCGTCACGTCGAACGCGGACTCGACGCCGACGCAGCGGCCGAACTCGCGATCGACGAGTTCGCCGAACTCACCGGATCGACGGCCGGCGTGATCGCAGTGGACTCGAGTGGAACGCTCGGATCGGCGTTCAACAGTTCGATGATGCAGACAGGGCGGGCGACGACGCGGTGACGGTCGATACCGCGGGTCGGGCACGGCGTGCTGAGTAGCTGTTTCCGGACGGCTACGGCGAGCCGAGGCGGAACCTCTTTTTGTCGACCGATCCAATCCGGAGGCATGGCCGAATCCGAGGACGTGGATCTCCAGTCCGAGCAGTACGAGAAGCACCGCGAAGCGGGCGACATTCTCGCCCAGGTGCGCGAAGAGACAGTCGACCGCGTCGAGGTTGGTGCGAGCCACCTCGAGGTCGCCGAGTACGCCGAAGACCGCATCCGCGAACTGGGTGGGAAGCCGGCGTTCCCGGTCAATATCTCGATCGACGAGGAGGCAGCTCACGCGACGCCCTCGATCGACGACGACTCGACGTTCGGCGAGGAGATGATCAACCTGGACATCGGCGTCCACGTCGATGGCTGGCTCGCGGACACTGCGATCACTGTCGACCTCTCCGGTAATCCCGAACTGGCCGAAGCCTCAGAGCAGGCCCTCGAGGCCGCCCTCGAGGTCGTCGAACCCGGCGTCGAGACCGGCGAAATCGGTGCGGAGATCGAGGACGTGATCAACGGCTACGGCTACAATCCGGTCGTCAACCTGACCGGTCACGGCCTTGGTCACTGGGAACAGCACACCAGTCCGAACATCCCGAACCGCGCGGTTTCGCAGGGAACGACGCTCGAAGTCGGCGACGTCGTCGCGATCGAACCGTTCGCGACCGACGGCGGCGGCAAGGTCACCGAGGGTGCGAGCGAGGAGATTTTCGCACTCGAGCGTGAGGGAACTGTCCGCAACCGACAGGCCCGCGAGGCGCTCGATCAGATCTCAGAGGAGTTCCGAACGTTGCCGTTTGCGACCCGCTGGCTCGAGACCGACCGCGCTGAGATGGCGCTGCGGCGACTCAAGCGAAACAACATCGTCCACGGCTACCCGGTATTGCAGGAAGACGAGGGCCATCTCGTCAGTCAGAAAGAACACACCCTGATCGTCACCGAGAACGGGTGTGAAGTAACGACGGAGTAGTCACTCACGTCCGGTTGCTGTACGTGTCAGTGGCGGGTTGCGGGTGGCGGAATTGGGAGGACAGCGGTGCGGTCGTCACGTCCAACGAAGGAGACATACCGCAGACGGGGAGCACTTCGGCAGCGATTCGCTCGGTCGAGTTCGAATCGACAGGTTAGGCGTTGTTCATCCGCTGGCTCGACCGATTGCCACAGCGCTGGCACTCACAGACGCGGTACGGTTCGCGGGAGAACTGTGCGTTTTCCTTTTTGACGCTTTCTGTGCGAATCTGTACGGAAACCTCATGAAGCGTATTCAGTTCGCATTCGTCGCAGTATTCGGTAAGCCCGTTTATAGAGTCGTCCGTCGTTGCCATTGAGGAAAGAGTAGCTACAGTGAACTCTTAAATGCGCGTCTCATTTCGAACGCTGAGTCATAACATCTGATATATCTAACGACGCCCTCAGAGAAGCGGAAACCGTTTATACGACGTCCAGCAACCTCCAATCGAATTCGAGCTACCCGTTACCAAGACAAGAGTCAACAACCATCTATAAAAGCGTTACTGATTTCCATTGCACACAGAAATATAGTAGCCACTGCAAGTCACTGCACACCTGATCGCACTTCCGCGGTTCTCACTCACTTCGTTCGCTCACGGGTCACGTTGCTCCCCGCTCGCTGTTCCGCGGTTCTCGCTCACTTCGTTCGCTCCGAACCGCGCTCGCTCCGAACCGCGCTGCGGTCGTGCGATCAGTGTGTACCTAGTTACAGTTGTTACTATCGCAGGTAACAGCGCTCGCGAGGCACAACCAGTAAGGAGTGTCACGCGCTAGCTCCGCCATGGAACAGGTGTTTGCCCCGTGGCGAATCGAGTGGATCAAACGGGACAAGGAAACCCCCGATGTCGACGGCTGTGTCTTCTGTGCGTTCCCCGAGCAGGACGACGACCGGGAGAACCGCATCGTCGCCCGCAGCGAACACGCGTTCGTCCTCCTGAACAACTACCCCTACAATCCAGGCCACGTCATGGTGATTCCGCACCGTCACACCGGCGACTACGCCGACCTCACTGACGAGGAACTGCTCGATCACGCCCGACTGAAACAGCGAACGTTCGATGCACTCGAGTCCGCCCTGCAGCCGGACGGGTTCAACGCCGGGCTCAACCTGGGGGAGGGTGCCGGCGGCTCGATCGGGGATCACCTCCACACGCACGTCGTCCCGCGCTGGCAGGGCGATACGAACTTCATGCCGGTGATCAGCGACACGACGGTGATCGTCGAAGCGCTCGCGGAGACGTACACACATCTGCACGAGGCGTTTGCCGACCAGGAGGGGGCGACCGTTCCGGACTCGAATCGAGCCGTTGTCTTCGAGTGAGATTGCGCTACGGGTCCCGTGGTCCGTACGTTTTTGCTCCAGTGTCTCGTGGTCACAGATAGCATGGAGTACGACGTAGTACACACCGACGACGTGCCGCTGACGGACCTCTCTGAGATCGACGAGGTGCCACCCGATCTCCAGATCAGGGCCATCGACGACTTCCTGCCGAGTGACCACCTCCAGCTCAAACTCTGGTACTTCCAGCCCGGCGAGGAGATCCAGTACCACGCCCACGCGGAACAAGAGGAGCTGTACTACGTCCTGGAGGGCGAGTTCTCGCTGAAGCTCGGCCGATCCGGCGAGGAGGAGTACGTCGAGGCCGGACCGGGCACGTTCTGGGTGGCGAAACCGGAAATTGGCCACGGCCATCGGAACGTCGGCGACGAGGAAGGTGTCGTGCTCGCGATCGGTGCGCCAGCGGTAGAGGACCCGGGGCTCGATCCGCACGAACTGGACGACGCTGACGACTGATCGGTACCGCGTCGTCGGACGGTATCGGCGGACGTATCCACCCACCTGCGCTCAGGCGTACGTCGACTCGAGGTACTCGAGTATCCGCTCGGATTCGGCCATCGTCACCCCGTACTCGTCGTCGACGACGACGGGAACCTGGCGCTGGCCCGAGACGCGCTTGACTTCGTTTCGCTTCGAGTGTAATCCCTCGACCCAGACGCTGTCGAATTCGATGTCGAGTGCCTCGAGTTCGTCGACGATGATCTCACAGAACGGACAGCCCTCGAGTCGGTAGAGTGTAACCATACGCCCGCGTTCGTGGCGCTGTCCTAAAAGCGTAGGTGGCGGTGCCAATCGTCTCCTGGCAGTTGCGAGTGATCGAATAGGGCGACCAGGGCTTTTTGTCACCCGCGGCCAACGTCAGGCCATGGCACCGACCGAGGGTGATGTCGTCCCGAACTTCGAGGCCCCGCTGTGTGACGGTGAAACGTTCCGCTCGACCCCGCTCTCCGAGGCGCTCGGCCCACGCGGCGGCGTCCTGGTCTGTACCGGCTTTGCGTTCAGCGCAATCGCTCGAAACTGGTGGACGCGCCTCGTCCGCGCCGGCTGGGCGGAGTTCGACGACGTGGCGGTCCTCGGCATCAGCCGCGACGGTCCCTACGCCCAGAACGAGTTCCTCCGCTGGCTCGGCAGCCCCGACGTTCGGTTCGTCGCCGATGTCGACGGCGCGGCGAGCGATGCACTCGAGTTACGCACGTCTCGGGACGGGATGGCGAACGTGTCGACGCCGTGGCGGGCAGCGGTTGTAATCGATTCGGAGCGACGAGTGCAGTATGCGTTCGTTGCGGATGACTGGATTTCGCCGTTGCCGCAGGAGGAGATTGAGGCGGCGATCGACTCGGTGGCGTGAGTGAAGAGTCGAGAGAGAGAAGCCGAGTGGGTGGTGAGCCGTCCGTTTGGCTGCAGTGCAGCGCATGGGGTGGTTGTGGATTTGGTTGCGATGTGGGAGACACAAACTCCCCACCGACGGCAGTCCTGAGCACAGATCGGTATGTATTTCTACACGACATTATAACGCGGAACACATGTCCCCTCCATCTTCACCGCCCTCCCCACCATCTGACGGCTCGTGGCCGACGGACGACTCGGGTTCCCGCTCTCGCTCGTCGTCGCGGTCGAACAACGGTGTTCCACTCGGACTGTGGATTATCGTCGGTATCGGCTTTCTCGGCGTTCTGGTCGGACTGTTCGGCTCGCTCGCACTCATCGGCGAGGGGGCAGGCGGTCTCGGCATGATAGTGCTCGTGCTGACCGTACTCGAAGCCGTCGTGCTCGTTGGGCTGCTCGGACTGCGCTACTGGGCACTTGTGGTCGCGCTCGTGGTCTACAGTTTCGGTGCACTGTTCGACCTGCTTACGGGTTCGTTGCTGGGGCTCATTATGAGTATCATCATCGTCGGCTACTTGCTCTCGATTTCGGGGCGATTCGAGTGAGTCTGGCTAGTATCGGTGTCTCAGTGCCTGCTGTCTAAAAAGAGGAAGTTCGCTGTGGTCTGGCCGCTCACCCCAACACGAACGACTGTAGCGAGTCGAGTGCGGAGTTGACGGCTGCGGAGATGCTCGATGCGTTCTCGTTTTCGTCGTCATCGTCGTCGCTGTCGTCCTCATCCGCCTCGTCTGCATCGTCTTCGTCAGCCTCGTCATCTGCATCCGAATCCGCTGCTGCGCCTGACTCGTCGTCGCCGTCCGAACTGGCATGGCCGCAGTTCGAGTCGTAGGACTCGACGAAGCTGCTCTCGTCGGACTCCGTCTGGAGCGTCGTGCGTTCGGAGTCAGCATCGGAGTCGCTGCGGGTGCTTTCCCGGTTGTCGACATCGCTCTCACTGTCGTGCTGATCGATGCTGTGCTCGCGTTCGCTGTCGTCGCTGCTCTCGCTGCGGTCGCTCTCGCTCAGGTCGCTGCTAGCGTCCTCGTCGCTGCTGGATTCGGTCTCGATATCGTTGTTCTCGACCGTATCGACGCCCGTATCGCTCTCGCTGGCGGTCTCGCTTTCGGACTCGCTGGATTCACTCAGGCTGCTTTCGGTGAGGTCGCTCTCGTCGCTGTGCGTACTCAGATCGCGCTCGCTCACGGTCCGGTCGCTCGAGACCTCGCTTTCGTCGAACTCGCTGCTCGATTGTTCGTTGTCGTTGTCCGTCGTCTCCAGACTGTTCTCATCCTGCGTGCGCTCACTGTCGGCGCTCGTGCTGTCACTTTCGTCGCTCGCGGACTCGCTGTGGCTCCGGTCGCTGTCGGCATCACTGGCGTCGCGCTCGCTCTCGTCGAAGGTGAGTTCGGCACCGTGGCGCTCGGTCTGACTCGCGTCGAACTCGAGGTCGCCTTCTTCGGAGTGGTCGTGCTCGCTGTCAGCGCTGGTGGCGTCCTGCTGGGAGACGTCGCGCTCGCTGGCGTCCCGTTCGGATTCGTCCGTGGAGTGCTCGCTTGCCTCGCTGTCACTCTCGCTTGCCTCGCTGTCGCTCTGCGTGTACTCCTCGGAGTCGCTGTCGCTGGTGCTTTCGATCCGGTCGAAGGTATCGCGGTCGTTTTCGCCGCGATCGGTCTCGTCGCGCTCGTCGTGGTCGGATTCGCTGTCGCTCTCAGAGTGTTCGCTCTCGTCGCTTGCACTCTCCTCGGACTCGCTGTCGTACTCGTCGAGTGACTGCTCGCTGAAGTCGCGGTCCGATGCGTCGAGGGTCTGCTCGTCGTGATCGCTTTCCTCGAGTTCACTCTCGATTTCGCTCGTATCGATCGAGTGGGAGTCGCGCTCGCTCACCTCGAGGTCGGCGTCGTCGTAGTCGATGTCGCTCTCGCTGCGGTCGCGTTCGCTCTCTTCGGATTCGCTGTCGCTCTCGTCAGTGGCGACGTCGCTGTCGCTCGCGCTCGACTCGCTCTCCTCGGACTCGCTATCGCTTGCACTCGCGTTCTCCTCGCTGTGCGTGCTGTCGCGGTCTGCCGTGCTGTCCTCGCGCTCGCTGACGGTGCGGTCCACGTCGCTCTCGCTTTCGTCGAGTTCGACATCAGCGTCGTCGATCTCGCTCTGGCTCTCCGAGCGCTCTTCCTCGTCGACGGTGCTGACGTCGTAGTCGCTGCTCGCGTCGCGCTGTTCGTCGCGATCGCTCACGTCGGAACTGCTCTGATCGGACTCGGTACTCGAGTCGCTCGCGCTGTCGCTGTCGCTCTGTTCGCGCTCGGACTCGTCGACGGTGGTCGAACTGTCGTTCTCGCTGTCGAGTTCACTCAGTTCGCTTTCGGTGCTCGATTCGCGCTGGTCGCTACTGGTTCGTTCTCGGTCACTACTGCTGTCGCTCTCGCTGTCTTCTGCCTCGTCGACGGTTGCCGTACTGTCGTCGACGGATTCGCCTTCGTCACAGCGGTCGTCAACCTGCATGGCCGCGCCGGGGCTTGCACCGGCGGCGCCGCTGACGGCAACGACGCTGGCAAGCAGCAGGAGACCGACTACCGTGATGACTGTCAGTTTTCGGGTCATGTGCTCTCGAAACCTATCCCGTAGGCCACTGCTGTCTTCGCCACTGGGTCTTAAGAACGGGAGACGAAGAACCGGGAAAGGACGGGCGCGTTGGGGGCTGGGGACGCCGATCTGACGACGAACGGATTGCCGAGATGGTGTGTTCGGGTGGCCATTGTGTCGTACTCGTTCGGGCGCTTGTGCTCGTGCAGGTGCCTCGTTGCTCGTACGGATGTCTTGCGTTGTACGCAGACGTACTGCACTTCCATCTGTCACCCAGTTTGGCGATGAAAAACAGTTGCAGCGTCGGACACCCACCGACCCGGTTCGTGGCCAGCCTCTACTCGAGTTCACTCACGTCGACGTCGAAGGTGCCGTCGTCGTTAGGTGTGATGATGCCCTTACGCTCGAGTTCCTGGATGCTGTCGCCGGTGACGATCAGCCGTTCGGAGATCGTCTCGCAGTCGGAGTCGGTCGTCTGTTCGCGCTCGGATTGATCGCGTTCGGTTTCGCTTTGTTCGCGCTCGGCGTCGCTGTCGGACTCGCTGCGGTCGCTGTCGCGGGTTTCGAGGTCGTGCTCGTGTTCGCGCTCGCTGCGTTCGTGTTCGCGTTCGGATTCGTCGGCACGCTCGCTGCGCTCGCGTTCGGATTCGTCGCGCTCGTGCTCACGGTCGCTGTTGCGCTCGCGTTCGGTATCCCGGTCCTCGTACTCGTCCCTGCCGCTGTCGCGTTCGCGTTCGGTGTCGCGCTCGGACGCGGTGGTCTCGCTGGCGTCGCGCTCGCTCTCGTCGAGGTCTGCGGCGTACCGGCTGCCGTCGCGTTCGCTCAGGGAGCGGTCGCTCGTTTCGTCGCGCTCGGTCCGCTCGCGCTGATCGTGCGCTGAGTCGTTGTCCGTGGTCTCGAGGCTGCGGTCGTGCTGATCACGTTCGGTCTCGCTGCGGTCGCCCGCGACCGATTCGCTATCGAACTCGCTGCGGGAACTGTCGCGTTCCGCTGCGCTCGCGTCGCGGTCCGACTCGTCGGTGGTCCGCTCCGCACCCTGCTGACTGCGCTCGGTGCTGTCGAGGCTCGAATCGAACTGCTCGCTGCGGATGAACTCGCTGTCGAACTCGTGGCGGTCGCGCTCACTGCTGACGTCGTCGCTCTCCGTCTGCTCGCTTTCTGCGCGCTCGCCGTCGGTGCGCTCTGTCTCGCGTTCGCTTTCCGTCTCGTCGCTCGATTCTTCGTGGTCGTCTTCACTCTCACGCTCACTCTCGCGGTCGCGCTGTTCGTCCGCACCTGCCGACTCACTCTCTCCACGCTCGAAGCGATCCGCATCGAACTGGATCGCGTCGCGATCACTCGTCGACGCCACGTGATCCGCGCTCGTACTCGAGTCCCGTTCGCTGTCGCGGTCCGTGGTGTTGCGCTCGGCGTCGGTGCGCTCGCGCTCTTCGGTCGACTGCTCGTCAGCGTCTGTGTCAGTCGACTCGGTTTCGCGGTCGTCACTTTCAGTGTCGTGCTGTACCTGTTCGGTCACCTCACGGTCCACATCGTCGGAGTCGACCTCGGCCTCGCTGCGGTCGCTCGTACGCTCGTCTGCGGCCCGTTCGCTCTCGTCGCTGTCGCTGCGTTGCTCAGCGTCGCGTTCGTCGCTCTCGTCCGCCGTGCGTTCGCGCTCGCCTGCGTCGTGCTCGCTGTGCGTGCTGTCGGCGTCCGACTCGCTCTCCTCGCGTTCGGCCGTCTCGCGCTCGGCGTCGGATTCGCGCTCGTCGGTCTCGACGTCCGTGTCGTCGACCTCGCGCTCGCTGCGGTCGCGGTCGCTTTCGTCGCGCTCCTCGGCGGTGCGCTCGCTGCTCGCGTCGCGCTCCTCGTCGCGGTCGTTCACTTCCGACTCGCTATTGTCGCGGTCGTACTCGCTGTCCTGACTGCTGTCGCGCTCACTTTCGTCGCGCTCGTGCTCGTCGAGTGCACTCGAGTTGTCACGGTCGTGCTCGCGCTCGCTTGTGTCGGACTCGCGTTCGTTCTCGCGATGATCGGCGTTCGATCGGTCGCGTTCGCTCTGGCTCTGGCTCTCACGCTCGTCGGTTTCGGTCGTGAGATCCATGGTTTCGTCGAGGTGTTCGCTCACGTCGCATCGCTCGTCGTCGAGACTGTAGACGACGGTTTGGTCGTCGCCGTTGGTGACGGAGCCGGTTGCGGCGACAACGCCGCCTAACACCAGCAAAGCGATCACCGCGAGGACACCCACGTGGTCTCTCATGGTTTTGGTCCCATCCTGATTCTGTGCGCTGATCTAGTGCGTTGCGCCCGTTCGGCGGTCGAGATGAAAGGGGGGAGCGGGTCTGAACTGAGAGGAGACGAGAGGGGCCAGCCGAACGGTGCAGACGGATCGCTAGACGGGACGTGTTTCGCCGCTTGCGGTCAAAAAGAGGCGATGAAGGGTGGGGAAGGATCGGGGTGAACGCCGCTCGTTCGGGCCGTCGCTGGGCGGTTCGCTCACGAGCAAGTCGGTCCTGACATTCCGAGCGAGTTGGGCGTGGGAAGCCGGCGCTCCGGCTCCGTGCTACATCTTTCCCTCACGGTTGTCGCCGGCCGGAATCGGACGGCAGTCGGTGCAGTAGTAGCCGTGGTACTCCTGCTGGCGTTCGTACGTCACCCCGCAGGCGATGCACAGCGAGCCGGTTCGATGGAAGCGATAGCTCATCATATCGGTCCGGACGCGGGCACCGGTCGTATAGAATCGGTGAACAATAGGGGTGAATCGGGCGTCTGCTCCCCGTCGGCGGTGTACCCACGCCAACACAGGTCCTGAAACTGCGACTCAGCCACCCGATTCGGCCACGATTTCGACGTTGTCACCCGCGCCAGCCTGCGCGTCAGCGACCGGGCCGGCACCCTCGAGGACGTACTCCTGTGGATCGACCTCGACGCCGTCGACGGTGACACTGACCGCGTCGCCATCGGCTTCGGCGTACTCCTGCTCGCCGATCGCGAACCGATCCGCGGTGACCTCCATCCCGAGCGTCTCGAGTGCGTACTCGATCGTCACGTCCTCGCAGTGGGCGTGCCAGACCGTCGCGTCGTCAGTCGCGTGGAAGTGGAAGCACTCGTCGGCCTCGATGTACTGCGGCTCGTCGAAGTCGACGACGGTGTCGTCGTACTGGACGGTTAGCTGCCCGTGCTCGTGGATCTGCGCCGTCGGATCGGGCTGGACGGCCGCCGCGCTGGCGGGATCATCGATGTCGAGAAAGACCAAACCGTAGCCGACCGCGACCAGCAGCAGGACGAGACCGACGCTGGCGTACACCGCCGCCGTTCGAATCCGAGGGGTACTCGAGTTCGAGTTCGAGTTCGAGTTCGAGTTCGAGTTCGAGTTCGCGTTCGCGCTCGTGCGTGCGCCAGACACCGACCCAGTTGGCTCGAGGCCGACGCGCCGCTGGTCGATTCGTGAGAGGCCGTCTGCGTGGGCTCGGAGGAGGTGGTCCTCGTACTCGTCGTCGGGGATGGTGGCCGCACAGTAGGAACACTGGGTTGGCATCGTGACAGCTCACTGCTGACTGTCGGGGGACGCAGGCGCATGAAGAGTGGTCGAAGAATCGGGTGGCACAGTCTGCCTGTCTTGGTCTGTCCGAGCCATGGACGTTCGTCACCAGTGGGTGCCGTCGTCCGCTTACCACCGGACATCATGGTCGGCTCACCACCGGACGCCCTGGTTCGCTCACCACCTGGCTTGTGGTCTGTTGGACCGTCGACGACTGGCACTCACCGAACCGTCGCACCATCGGCACCACCCGCTTTCCGTCCTCTCATCGGCACCACCCGTTCCCCATCCGCGGTCGATCTTCACCCACCGTACTTGCTGTGACGTGACCGCTCCTTCGTATGGAGCGACCCGACCGTCGAACGTACCTCGCTGCGGTCGCTAGCAGTGCGGTTGCCATCGCCGGCTGTTTCGGCGACGGCCCGGACGAGCCCTCCCCAGCCGACGCCGATGCGGAGAACGCGACCGACGATTCCGAGAGAGGTGCGTCCGGCCGAGACGAGGACGAGAACACGACGAACGGCGATGTTACTGACGACGCGGATGATACCGACGACACCGACGACACTGACGAAACAACAACCACACTCGAGTTCGAGCGCGGCCAGCAACTCGAGATCGGTGACCTCGCGGTCGTCGTCGCCGACAGCAACGTGACGGGCGATATCGTCGATGCTGACGGCGACGCCCTCGAAGTGGGAAGCGGCGCGGCGGTCGCGGTTGTCGATGTTGCGGCACAGTACACAGATACTGACACCGACACTGGAGCGACGGCCGTCGAAATCGTCAGCGATGTGCTCGAGATGACACTCCTGGCCGATGAGGAGCCTGTAGAGCCGCTTGCGACCCCACTGTCGCCACCGCCCGCCTTCGAGGCGGCCAGACTCGCACCCGGAGAGGTTATCCGTACGACGGCTGGCTACGCGGTCGACGCCGACGTGGATACCAACGCACTCGTGCTCGAACTCGAGCCGGTTGAGACAGGTGATACAGTGACGGACCCGAACGGCGATGCGGATTCGGGTAACGGCAGCGATGAGAACGGTGACGACGACAGCGACGACACCGACGAAAGCGCGTCTGCGCTCGTCGATCTCGGTACCGAGCGTGACGAGTCAGACATGACGGTCCTCGAGCAGGAGCTGCCCGACTCGCTCGGGTTCTCGGAAGCAGTCGAACACGACGGACTCACAGTCACCGTCGACGGCCTCCAGCACGGAAACAACCTCGGCGGGTTCATGCAGTCCGACGAGGGCCACGAAACCGTCGCCGTCAGTGCGACGGTCGAAAACACGAGTACTCGAGACCGCGACCTCACGCCAGCGCAGGTCAGACTCACGGACGAGTTCGGATGGAGCCAGGCGGCCGCGCCCGGCGTGTTGCGCGCGCTCGCCGATTTCGACGGTGTGACGATCGATGCCGGCGAGACGTACGAGGGGACGATCACCTACCAGATCGAGACCGGTATCGACGCGCTGTACTGGGTGTTCGACTTCGGCGAGTGGGGGACGGATCGACGCGAGAGTTGGCAGTTACGGTAGATAGCAACTCGAGTTCTCGGCGGATGATGGCCCGGTTTCGGGATCGGAAATCGGAGTCGGAATCGATAGCAAATCGCCGATTTCAGACCCTGTGTGGTGTCTCTACTCTAGCAGATCAGTTTACTCTGCTTCGTTCAGTTAGTGGTCATCCATAGCAGCAGTTTTGACTGTCTGTTCATGTGGGAGTTCCTCCCCGCAGTGCGGACAGTGGTTGTACTGCGTAATATCGTCCTCATCGAACTCAAATTCGTCACCGTCATTGTCAGCTTCAGTTGCTTCTTCGATGAAACCGCTGGCCAGTATTGAAGCAGGAAGTGCAAATAGTCCAATTCCGAGGAATGCGACGATTCCACCCAACAGTTGTCCCGCCTGCGTGACTGGTGTCACATCGCCGTATCCAACGGTAGTCATGGTCACAACTGCCCACCAGAACGCAGCAGGGATACTGCTGAACGCATCAGGCTGGGCCTCATGCTCAACATAGTAGATCCCACTCGATGCCAAGACTAAGAGGATCGCAGTCACGACGACGCTAATCACGAGGTCTGGCTTCTTCTTTCTCAAGACATGCCCCATCGTCTGAATTGAGGTCGAGTAGCGAGCGAGTTTGAATACCCGGAAGACCCTGAACAGACGAATGACACGCAAGAACCGAAGGTCAACGATGCCGCCCAAAAAGAACGGGATGATCGCCAAGAAGTCGATAACCATGTACGGGTTTCTCGCATACCGGAGACGTCCTCTAATACCGCTGTATCCTTCGTGACTCGTGATCGACCATAGTCGCAATGAGTACTCGATCGTGAAGATCGTCACAGATATCAGTTCAAAACCCCGGAATACACTCCCATACTGCTGTTCTATCGGGTCTACAGTTTCCAGGATAATGGCGATGACCGAGAGCATAATCAGTGCCATAATGAAGAGATCGATCGCCTGGCCTGCACGCCCTCCTTGGTCTGCATCTAGTAATTCGAAAACCCGTTTCCGAATCTCAAAGTACGGCATGGCTTCCACGAGACAGTATTGTTGTAAAGAATTATCGGCAATACACACAGATATTGAAGAGCGTATTTACCGGCTAAAAGCCACGTCTGTTGTGTGATAGGGTTAGATATTCTCTACAAAATTCTGATAACTATGCCTTTGACAGCGTGTACTAATTCCCCCAGTAGGGAGTGAACCGTATGGAAACGCGATATTTGTAATTGGAAGCGCTATTGTGGAACTAGGGAATCTTTGATGAACGGCCTTTCGTAACCGAGTCCTCAGTCGTCACGATCGGTGTTCATCGCATGCTAATTGCCGGTCGACAGCCATTGATTGCCCATCATCATTACAAATCAGCCACCACTCGAGTAGGTCTCCATCGCTGGACACAATACCGCGTCACAACAGTAGTAGTTGATTTGAACGGCGCTCTCGTCGACGAACACGAAGGTCTGCGTTGGGGGATTTCCCCGAAAGCACTACAGGAGCGCGTTATCGACGCGGAGCGCGTTCGTTTCATCGGTTTCGTAGGCCGCCATGATGAGGCCGACCACTTCTGGGTTCGACGGCTCGTATCCGAGTTGCTGTTCCATACTGGCTTTGATCTCCTCGAATCGATCGCTCTTCGATCCGTAGAGTTTGATGTGTGAGGTCATGGGAATCGCTTCCGTTGGCTTCCGTTGGGCAGAGTGTGATGGGCGTCTGTGGTGGAGTGGGGTCTGTGGACTCGAGTACACTCGACGAACACGAGGTGAGTGGGTATCCCTCGTGTGCGCTTGTGCGCTGGTAACGGCCAGTCGCAAACGTGGACTATGACTCCTTGCTACTGGCTTTGCTACCGTGTTCTTCGGCGCTCCGCGCTGCCGACATCACCGGCTGTTCCGTCTCGGTTCGCCGTGGGCGATCGATTACGTGGGAATCGACGGCACTGCCGGTTGGAGTCGCCACGCAGTCACGCAACAGCCTCGGACCCGGCACCACGACGCGATCGTGTGGGATAGCAGCATCCGCGTCTCGGTATGCAGCTACGCATTCGGACCGGTGTAGCGGTTTTGCGAGTAGTGCGCCGATGGAGCGGCGACAACCGGCACAGAACGACAACGGACCGTCACACACCACGGCGGATCGCTGCTATAGGTGCACAAACGACACGCTGTGGGGTGAGTTGTCTGCCTATGTGGTTGGATGCTGGCGGCCCTAGATCCGTCGGCTCCATCGCTTCGCGCCCCGCGAGTGCTCGCATCCGATCTCACCGATCCACGTGTATCACCCAGTTTCACCTTCCAGCACGCTCCTCGTCGCTGCCCTCGTCCCGAGCAAACACCAGCTCCAGCAGCTTCCGCTCTGCAACGCGGAGATGCGTGTTGAACGTCGGCTGCGTAATCTCTAGCATCTCGGCGACCGCCGCGCCACTCGTCTCCCGCGGAATGTCGAAGTAGCCGCTCACGAACGCCGTCTCGAGTGCCTCGTGCTGGCGCGCCGTTAGCACCGACTCGAGTTCCGCCCGGAACCCATAGCCGGGTCTGGCGTCGCCTTCTCGCTCGCGTCGCCGCACGAGCGTCGAATCGGGATAGAGCCGGCTGACGAACTCGACGAACTCCCGGACGTCCGTCTGTGCGGGCAGCGAAACGACCAGTCGGCCCGCCTCCTCGCTCGCCTCTTCGCCCGCCGAAATCCGCCGCGGGACGACGCCGTACTCGAGTAGCCGTGCGACGAGCGTCTCCTCGGTGAGCGTACACTCGAACAACTGTCTGTCGCCGTGGGTGGTGACGAGTTGAGCGTCCGACACCGACGGTGAGCGTGCGGCCAGTTCGAGGATCGTCTCCTCGGTGGCGTTCTCGACCGTGAAGAAGCCCCGGATCGAGCCATCCGGCCGTGAGACGGCCGTTTCGAACTCGACTGTCCCACCCGTCTCCCGCGCCCACTCGAGCAACTCGATGTCCGGTCCGCGGAGCCGGAACTCGAGTTCGACCTCGCTGTGTCCGACCAGTGCCGTGCGCGTTTCGATGGCGTTGCTCGCCTGGGCAACCCACATGCCGAGGTCGGCAATGAGTCGGCGCTCGTCCGTGTCGAAGGCGGTCGGTTGCTCGCTGTACACCGCCAGGCCACCGTAGGACCGCTCGCGAAAGACGAGCGGTACGGCGAGGACCGCGCGGATACCCTGGCTCACTGCGGTCTGTCGCCAGTGTTGGTCGATCGCCCCCGGATCTGACAGCAGTCGTCGGTGCGTGCACGGCTCGAGCGTTCGGAGCGTCGACGCCATCGGCTCGCCCTCGTCGACCAGCGCGTCCACGCTCGCGTCGGGGGACTCGAGTTCTTGCTGGGCACCTGCCCAGGCGCGGTCTCGAACCGTGACCGTTTCGCCGGCGCTGTCGAGGGCTGCGATTCGGGCGACGGTGTAGCGCTCGCTCGCAATGAGTGAGTCACAGACGCGCGTCTCGAGTTCGCCACGCGTCCAGGCGGTGCTGATCGCCCGGGCGACGGCGCACACGAGTTCGATCGTCTCGGTGAGCGAGTCGACCGATTCGGTCGCAGCGTCGAGGTCCGTCTCACAGGCGTCCAGGTCGCGCTTCGCAGCGACGCGATCCAGTACTGTCCCTGCAGTCGCGCCGACGAGACGAACGAACGCGCGATCGAGCGCCGTCAGCCGCGGTGTCTCATCCCCGTCGGGACCCGACGTTGACTGTGATCGTCTCTGGGCTGCGCTCTCGTGGACGCCGGCAATGAGCACGCCGTGTGACCCGATCGGTGTGACGAGCCCGCACGCACGTCTCGGATCCGTCACCGTCGTCGGAGTCCCGCGCTGGAGGCCGGCGACGAACACCGGTTCTCGGTCGAGAAAGGCACGACTGAGCGGGAGTGTCTGCGCTACGAGTGAGACGGTTCGGTCGAACTCGCCGGCGCGCGTTGTTGCCTGCCGGCGGAGTGCATCGCTCTCCTCGTCGTAGCAGTAGACTGCCGCGACAGTCGTCGTGGCCGTCGTGGCCGTCACCGACTGCCCCCTCCCGGGCCGACTGCCGCTCTCGACGGTGTCGACGATTGTCTCACAGAACTCCCTCGTTCCTGATTCATCCGGCCCGACACGCGTGTTTGCGAGCGATTCGATGCCGAGCAGCGCTCGCTCGATACCGTGTGTTGTCCTTCCCACCTCGCCGTCCGTGGGGCGGACTGTCTGTTCTCTAACTCTATCTCCATCTCCATCTCCATCCCCCTCTCCTTCTTCGCCCTCCCTCCTTTCCTCTCCCATCCCCCTGCCACCCTCGCGCCAACTCTGGTCGAAAACCGTACAGACGAACGCCGCCCGAACGCGAACGAGCGAGACGAGCGCTGGGAATCGCTGTGCGGAACGCAGGGCAGTCACCGACCCGACCGCCGACCCGCGCGTCCGTGCTCGCTGGGCAACGGACTCGAGTACCGTCGTTTCGTCGTCGGGAAAGACGCCGGTCCACGAGTGTCCGACCAGGGACGCTCGCCGTTTGTCGTGGAGAGCGGCGTGACTCGCGCTGACGGCGGTGAACGTGAGCGATTCGTCGAGGACGCTGCTGCCGACCAGGGCAGTGTCGGACGGACGGCCCGCGCGCGCCGTGTCCTCGTCTACTCGTTCGCTCCCGACGAGGGCGCTGATTCGGGCTCCGAGCGTCCAGTAGCCGGCGTCGTCCGCATCGATCCGCACGAAATCCGTCGCACCCGCCGACAGCGCGTGCTCGATGCGCTCCTCATCACGCACCGTCGAGAAGACGACGACGGGGAGGTCGGAATCGACCGCTCGAACCGCCCGGAGCGGCGACCGATCGGAACTCGTCGACGGGCTGTGGCCGGTGACGACGCAGTCGATCACCTCGAGACGCTCCGCGAACGCATCGTCGTCAGTCGAGGAAGCGACCTGTGCGTGGATACCGAACTCGGCGTCGAACACGGCCGTTGCGGCGCGGGCAGTCCGCTCGTCCGTGTCGACGAAGAGGACACGGATCGGTTCGGGCGAGTCGGGCGCGCGTCGCGTTGGTGTCGTGCTGTTCATCGGGAGTCACGCTCCGGGTGCGCTGGCCACGCAGATGGGGTCCGGTCGCCAGGTGAGGAGGGCCGAAGCGGTGTCCGGTGTGGGCGGTGGCCGTAGACCGTCGGCCGTGGACCGCGGATGGTGGACGGCGGATCGCGGATGGTGGACCGCATACCACAGACCGTGACTCGTGAACCAGAGCCGACCGTTGCTTTCACTCGCCACCCTGGCAGCGATTACGCCGACTGCCGGTCGCGCTAATTGCAAGGGCGAGACGAACCGGACGGTGTCGTACTAGCACTCCCTACAGCGAGAGAACTGCCGTGCCGATGCCCGTCACCAACCACAGCCGACGTACGTTACACGGCCGTCGGGCCAGCGACTCGCGGGCGTGTCCGGCGATACTGTCGGCTATCGGGCGGACCTACTCGAGTCCGGCCCGGTGACGATTCGCTGCCGCGATCGGGGTCGCTATTCATATCGACTCGAGTGTCGCCGACCCACGATTCAGATAGCGCCAGCCGTTTTGTCGATGTCTGCGCGAACCCCAGTCGACGAAGTCTATGATAGGACAGGGAGGAACTGCCCCATCCGACGACGAATCGACACCGTTCTCTCAACACACTCACGATGCCGACTCCCAGCAGCCCACGGCACGTACCGGGTGCGATCGCGACGAGCACTCGAGTTCACCCGCTGCAGATCGGGACTCGTCGGTGCGTCCGAGACTACGGCGATCCAGCGCTGTGATCGCCACGGCGTTCGACACGGTTTCGAGAGTCGTTCCGCCGCCGTGGCGGAGTCGCTTTCGGCTAGCGCGACTGTCGCGACTCCGTCGTTCGCGCTGGCGTCCCCTCGAAATCGCATCGTCGCTCCGCCTCCTCGTCACGCTGGCGATGGTGTGTGCTGGTCGCCCGATCACCCGTCGCACCTCGCTTGGCGCGCTCGCCGGCGCACTACTCACTGGATTCGGTGTTGCCTCCGGAGCAGCGACCGACTCGGACGAGACGGCCGAGAACAGTGGGGACGACGGCACAGACGATGCGTCGGCTGACGACCACCCTCGATATGTCGTCGGCCTCGAGCCCGGCACGGCAACCGAAAGCGTCGCCCGCACCGCCTCGACTGTTTACCGCTCGCTCGGACTCGCCTCGAGTGGCAGCGTCGTCGTCGGCGCGTTCGAGGAGGACGCACGCGAGGAACTCGAGTCCCGTTCGGACGTCAGGTACGTCGAACCGGATCACAAGCGGGTACAGGCGGTTCGAAGCAGTGACAACGGGACAAATCGCCAGCGCACCGGCGAACCCAACGAAACCGTCGACCTGACCGACGAACAGCGAACGCCCTGGGGCGTCGAACGAATCGGTGCCGCCGAGGTCCACGAACGCGGCACCGGCGAGGCAGATGCGACGGTCGCGATTCTCGACTCCGGTATCGACCCCGAACACGAGAGCCTCGAGGTTCCCGATGGGCGGGCGTTCGCCGACTGCGCCGGCAGCGACTGCGCCGCCGACTGGGACGACGAAACCGGTCACGGCACCCACTGTGCCGGCACCGTCGCCGCGCTGGACAACGACACCGGCGTCGTCGGCGTCGCACCCGAGGTCGAACTCTGTGCGCTCAAGGTGCTCGCTGGCGACGGTTCGGGCTACGACTCGGACATCGCCGCCGCCATCGAGTGGTGTGCCGACAACGATGTCGACGTCATCAACCTGAGTCTCGGTGGCAGCGACGAAGCGCAGGTACTCGAGGACGCCCTGCGTTACGCCTACGATCGTGACGTGTTGATCGTCGCCGCGGCGGGCAACGCGGGCGCGGCTGGCGGGGTCGATTACCCGGCCGCCTACGACGAGTGTATCGCCGTCGGCGCGACGAACGACCACGACGAGGTGCCGGACTGGTCGGCCCGCGGCGACACGATCGAGCTCGTCGCACCGGGTGAGGCCGTCCTCTCGACCAAGCCAGGGGACGAGTACGTCTATCTGGAGGGGACTTCCATGTCGACGCCGCACGTCGCCGCGATCGCGGCCCAGTTACTGGGACAGGGGCTCACCCACGCCGACGACACGGACGATGTCGACGAGCCGGGTGGCGTCCGCGGAATCCTCCGCGAGAGCGCCGACGACCTCGGCGCGGCCGACGACGAACAGGGGTTCGGACTCCTCAACGCCTTCGAGGCACTCGAGTCGGTCGACCCCGTGACGACTGGAGAGGTCACGGACGTACGGGCCAGCACCGCCACGCTCACCGGCGAGCTTCGATCGAACGCCGACGTAGAGTCAGCGGAGTGTTGCTTCGAGTGGCGGCAGGGTGGCGACGAGTGGACCAGAACGGAGCCCGAGTCGGTCGAGCCCGGCGACTCGTTCAGCGCCGCGCTTGACGAGTTGCAGCCCGAAACGGCGTACGACGTTCGGGCCGTCATGTTCGCCGATAGTGGAGCGAGCGGGAGTGCGGGCGGAGACGGGGACGGTGACGGTGAACCTGACGGAACTGACGACACTGACGACGAGACAACCGCGAGCATCGTCACCTTCGAAACCGGGCGCGACGAACTCGCCGTCGAAACCACCGTCGTCGAGGCGGGCGACCACCGGACACTCCAGGCGACCGGCTCGCTCGACGGAATCGGTGATGCCGACACCGACGCCAACGCCGACCCCGTCACAGCATCGTTCCGCGTCCGCCCAGAGGGCGAAGAGAACTGGGACACGACTGACGGGCAGGTACTCGAGTCGATCGGTTCCTACGAGGCGTCGATTTCGGGACTCGAGCCGGAGACGGTGTACGAGGTGGAGGCGGTCGTTGCTGCTGGCGATGGTGACGGTGATAGCGACGCCGGCACCGATGCAAGCGACGCCGACGAAACCACAGGCGGCATCGTTACGGCCGAAACGGATCCCGAACCAGGTCTGCCGTCGATCGACCGCTTCGAACTCACAGACGACAGCAACAGCCAGTTCGTCCGCTGTGCGGTCAACTGGGGTGTGAGCGTGTCGAACGGCGAACTCGAACTCGTCGAGACGGAGCTTCGGTACGCGACGGAGAGTGATGACGACGGCGATGGTGACGGCAGCGACGACGATACCGACGAAAGCATCGCTACCGGAGACACCAGCACCACCGACGACCCCCTCCACCACGTCGTCACCGAACTCGAGGACCAGAGCGAGGAAAGCGGCATCCACACGCTCAGACACAGCGACCGACTCGAGGGCGCCGGCGAATCGTACGCCGTCACGATCACCGTCACCGACACCGACGGCAACACGACCGACGCGACCGAACAGCTCACTCTCGACGAGCGCTCACCGCCACCGAGCATCGACCAGTTCGACGTCACGACGGACGATTTCCTCGGCACTCCCGAAGCCGTCGTCGATTGGGCCGTCTCCGACGAGGGCAGCGAACTCGACGGCGTCGTACTCGAGTTGCGCCGCGACGGCTCGCTCGTCGACGAGACGAGTTCGATGGCGCGAGACGAGGAGGCGTCGGGAACGGATTCGCTCAGGGCCGACGATGCGGAGGAGAGCGGAACGTACGAGGTGCTGATTCGGGCGACGGACTACTTCGAACAGGTGAGCGAGGAGCGTGAAACGGTCGAACTCGCGGCTGAGTGAGGACTCGTACAGCGACTGCGTGTTGTGGTTATGGGATGAACAGGCGCAAAACCTCGCCCTTCAGGGCGGGGAGGATGTCAACGCTTCGGTCGTCGCTCTGCCGGGAGCGTCTCCAGGTCGAGACCGGCCATCAGGAGGCCGAGTACTTCCGGATTGCTCAGTTCGTATCCCATTCGCTCGCTCAGTTCGGCTTTGACCTGCTCGAACCGCTCGGCCTTCGAGCCGTGGAGTTTGATGTGTGTCGTCATAGGCTGTGCCAGCGGGCCGATCTGGGCTCCGCCGCGTTCCTGCTCCTGCATCCGTTGGTGTCGGTGAAGTCGCCGTTCCAGTGTCGGTTCTGCGTCCGCGCGTCGGTGAGTCGTGTCCGGTATCTGTGTTGCATGGGTGGTCTCGGCTGGCTATCGGCTGGACACGATCCCGGTCGCTTCGCCGCGAGTCTGTTCGTGTCGTCAACGGAAACAAAAACGGGAACGGCGTACCTAAACCCCAGTCGAAGCAGTGGTGTCGATGGAGAAAGGTGGCACCCATCCGGCGTGGAAAACCGGCGGTTCCGTCCACGTCTGCGTCTCGGTTCGCCGCAGTTTCGGCCAGTCGCTTTGGTTCGTCCTACCGCCTACTCGGAGGCCACGACACCACCAGATGGCTCCGACACGACGACGAGACACCACCGGCGGTACAGTAGCCATGAGACGCCGGCGATGACGCACTCAGACGGCTCGCCGGAGTGAAACCGACACTGTGGATCGAATCCACGCTCGCTCTACTCGCTCATCGTAAATCGTAACACTGCCCGTGTGATCGACATCCGCGACGATCGTCGACGGAATCGACGGCTGTTCGGCGGTGGTGCGTGCGTCGCTTGAACGGTCCTCTGCTGGCATGGTTTCGTGGGCGGGCGACCGACGGATGGGCTTCCGCTTTGTCTCTGCGTCTCTGTGTCTCCCAAACGATCTCTCCGACCCTCCGTCGCTCTCCAACTCGTCTCTCCGCCTCCGACAACTCGCCCGGTCCTACGTGTACAAAGTCGTCCACTGATCAACCGTCGAGCGCCGACGCACTCCACTCTCGGGAACCCAGCCACGTCGGCTCGCGTTCAGTTCTCGTGGCTCTCGTCGCCGTCGAGAAACGCCCACAGCACGCTCCAGATCCCCTTCCGCAGGTGCTGGTGAAGCGTCGACGACGAAATCCCCATCGACGCCGCGAGCTCCTCCGCCGTAATCGCACGCGGCCAGTCGTAGTAGCCCGCCGCGTACGCCGACTCGAGTGCAGCCCGCTGTTTCTCGGTGAGTGTCGCGTCGACGGTCTGGTGGAACTCGGCTGCCGTCTCGACCGACCGGTCGCGTTCGCGTTTTGCCGTCAGTTCCACGCCATCGAACTCGGCGTCGAACAGGGACACGACCGTGCGAACGTCTGCCGTCTGTGGTGCCTCCAGGGTGATGCGAGCCTCGTCGGCGCTCGCGACGGCGTCGCGAACGGCTGCGCCGCTATCGAGTGCGACGTGGGCGAGGGAGTTCGTAGCGACTGTCTGGACGACGAGTTGCCGAGTGGGTTCGGTGTCGCTCTCAGTCGTGTGGTTGGCGGTTGTTCTGTCCTCGTCCGGACTTCCGGTGTCGGTCCCGGATCCGTCACTCCGGCGCTCGCTAATCACGCGCGCATCCGCTATCTGTGGGGCCGCCGCTGCCACCTCCAGCACGGCCGCCGGATCGCTTCCCGTGATCGTATAGTACGTGAGGATCTTTCCGCCTTCGACCGGTACCGACCGCTCGAACCGACACTCACAGTCGAGTTCGGACGCCACGGCGAGCGGGAACAGCGACGGATCAGCGATGCGGAACTCGAGTTCGACCACCGAATCGGCCAGGAGCAACAGCCGGTTCCGGATGGCGTTGATCGCGAAGCCGGTGACCCGGCCGAGCGATTCGAAGCCGGTGACGGTCTCCTCGCCGAAGATCCTGTCGCCCGTTCCGTTGACGACCAGCACACCGAGCAACCGATCGCCGTACATAAGCGGGATGGCTGCCGTCGAGACCACGTCAGTCGCGATCTCGGGGGCTGGATCCGAGTCAGATCTCGACGATTTCGATGTTGTTCCCGTCCCTGCGTCCGTATCCGCTGATTCCAGTCTCCCTCTATCTTTCCCCATTCCTATTCCTGTCTCCATCTCCATCCCCGTCCCTATCTCTCCCCCCTCACTCGGCACCTCGTAAGACCGGACGACCTCGACAGCCCTGCTCTCGAGTAACCGATCGACGGTTCCGTGGCCGATACTGGCAACCGACATCTCGTTGATCGCCTCCAGATCGCTGTCCGTGATGCCGTAGCCGACTCGGGTCGTGAGCCGGTCCGTACTCGCCTCGATCTCACCGATCCAGGCGCTGTGATACAGCTCCGAGGCAACCAGGCGCTCACAGATCGTCTCCTCGAGTTCCTCGCGTGTCGACGCCTCGATGAGCCGCCGGCCGATCTCCTGGATGAGCGTGTTGATCTGGTTGTGCGTCTCGAGTTGATCGCGCTGTGCACGCAACTCTCGCTCGTGCGCCTCGAGGAGTCGGATGCGCTCGGCACGACCGATCGCCGTTCTGGCGTTGACTGCGAGCATCTCGGCGAGTTGGACAACTCGACCGTCGAGATCCGGACCGTTCTCTGCCAGGATGGTCACTACGCCATCGCCACCGATCGGCACGTGAAGGCTCGGGTACCCGTACTCGTTTCCAACATCGGCCGCTCCGTTCTCACCCTCCGCAACGCCAGCCTGTCGGTTGACGACCGTCTCCCCCTCTCGGAAGGCGTGGCCCGCGAGCGTCGCCTCGAGATTGTACGCCGTTCGCGTCTCGAGGAGGTCGCTCGCTGCATCCGTGAGCGCAGTGCACTCGAGTCGGTTCGTGTCGGAATCGAACAGGCGGACGCAGGCGATGTCGAACTCGAGAACGGTCTCGACGGCCTTGGCCGTGAGTCGGGCGACCGATTCGGGGTCGTCCGCGGTGAGCAACTCTCGAAGGCCGTCGGTGAGGGTTTCGAGTTGGCGCTGGCGTGCGATCCGTTCGGTGGCGTCACGGACGACGCAGACGATGCCGTCGTCGAGCGCGGAGAGCGTGAGTTCGATGGGAATTGTCGAGCCGTCTTCCCGAGAACCGGTCGCATCACCCCGCCAGGAGCCGTGTTCGGCGACGATCGGGAGTACGTCGGCTTCGAATCGCTCGACTTCGTGGTCGGTGAACAGCCGTTTCCAGGAGTGGCCGACGATTGCGGCCGCCTCGTCGTAGCCGAACAGCGTCGCGTGAACGTCGTTCGAGTAGACAATGCTGCCGTCGTCGTCGGTGATCGCCATGCCGTCGTTTGCAGCGTCGATCGCTGCAGAGCGCTGGCGAATCAGTTGTTCGTGTGCTGCCTGCTCGTCGGCAGCCGTTGCGTGCCTGTGAACGACCGCGATAAACCGCTGGTCATCGTCCGTCGCCAATCGCAGCGTCAACGAAACGGGGTGCTCGCGCCCGCGTCGGTCGAGGAGCAGACAGGACGCGGTCGCCTCGCCCGTCTGTCGTGCGCGCTGTCTGAGTCGGTCCAGTGTCGCTGCGTGTTCGCCCGCGACGAACTCCTCGATCGCCCGGTCGAGGAGCGCTCCATCCGGGTAGCCGAGCCACTCCCCTGCGGCCCGATTTGCGAAGACGATGGCTCCCTCCGCGTCGAACCCGATGAGGGCATCACTGCTCGCCGTTGCGATCTCCTCGAGGAACCGCTCGTCAACACGTGAAGAAGCGGTATTCATTGTCGAATGTTACCACGTGTATGCACATAACTGTGCAATCCAATCTCGTCGCTCGACCTGCTTGCTGTAGTGAGAAACCGTGGTAACTTCTTGGCACGTGAGCGCCGATACTGGCGGTCTCGCCACCGTCGGCCGTCTAGCCGCCATCCTCGTCACCACCGTTCGTTTCACTGCCGCCCTCGTCATTCCCATCTGTACCAGTATCCTCGTCCTCGTCCTCATTCCTCCCATCATCACCACCCACACCACCCTCATCACTCCCACCATCACCACTTTCAGCCCCTCCACCGCTTTCCTCACCATCTCCGTTCGCTTCGACATCGTCCGCCTCCGACACTACCGACACGAACGTCTCCGCCACCCGCGTCAACAACTCGCGCCACTCGAGTCCACCCGAGAGATAGTCCTCAACCCACGACGCCTCGGCCGTGAAATAATCGAGCACCGCCCCGTCGTCCGGCCGATACGCCGTCGCCTCGAGCCGCGTCGATACCAGTTCCTCCTCGATCGTCGTCGTGTAGCCGTCCGTGACCAGTTCGATCTCGGCGGCAACGTCCGCCTCGGTCGCCCCCGTTGCATCGTATCCCAACTCGAGTACCGCTCCGTCATCGACCTGTTCGAGCGTTACCTGCTCGAAGTCGGCGGACTCGAGTGTCGCACGAAACGCTGTGAGGCTGTCATCGTCTGCCTGGTTGTTTGCTGTGTCGTCGTCAGCCGATTCGGATCTGGTGTCGGTTTCCTCGGTTTCCTCGGTTTCCTCGTTTTCCTCGTTTTCCGGGTTTTCTGCGGTCGAACAGCCGGCGACGATGAGGATGGCAGTTCCGCTCACTGCCGCTAACAGCGTTCGTCGTCTCATAGTAGATCCACACCTGGTGTCCTCGTGAAGAGACGCGGAAGGATGGGACCGAATCGGGTCGAATGTCGGACTGGGTGAGTGGTGTGATGATGGGGGTCGGCACTCAACCCCACTCACACTCCCTCATTCACTCACTTGCTCTCCTGAAACGCCAGGTGCAAACGCCGGTTCGTCGGCAGTCGTCAGCTCACCGTATGGTGCATCGTCGGCTGGCCCATCGTCGGCTGCCGAGCGGTAGATGCCGTCGATCACACGCTGTACCGCGAGCGCCTCCGTGACCGTGTTCCGTTTCGGTGGGGTTCCGCGCTCGATAGCACGCAGAAACGAGCGCGCCTGTCGTTCGTACGGGTCGACCGGATCAACGTGTACGACCGTTTTGCGGCCGGATTCGAAGAGTTCGAGTCGCTCTTCGCTCGGATGGAGCGTCGCCCCGCCCTCGGTCCCCTCGATCACGAACGACCGGTTGTCGGGACCGTTCGACTGCCATGCGACCTCCAGCGAAATCGTCGGTCCGTCCACACAGCGGATAAACGCACTCGCCGCGTCCTCGACATCGAACCCGTGCTCGGGCGCGCGCCGCGTCGTCCCGACGACGTCGTCGACCAGCGGATATCCCGCGAGATGCAGTGCGAGATCGATCGCGTGCACTCCGATGTCGATCACGGCACCGCCGCCGGCGATCGCCCGTTGGGTAAACCAACCACCCGCACCGCTGTCGGGTACCCCCCGCTGTCGCACGTAGTTCGCCTGCACGTGCGTCAGTGATCCAAATCTGCCGGCCTCCTGTAGCTGTTTGAACTGCTCGACGACCGGGCGAAATCGGTTGTGGAAGCCGACCATGCACACACCCTCCGCAGTCGCCGCACTGTCAGCGATCCGCGCCGCATTGGGTCCGCTGTCCGCCATCGGCTTTTCGAGGAACACGTCGAGACCGGACTCGAGTGCCGCGACGGCGTAGCGGTCGTGGTAGGCGTTAGGGACCGCGATGACGACGGCGTCGACGGTGTCGAAGAGGCTGCGGTGATCGTCGAAGACCGGACTGTCGTACCGGTTGGCGAAACGCTCCCGTGCTCTGGCCGTAGTGTCCATACCGGCGAGGCTCGCTCCGAGGGTCGCGTACCGGTCGGCGTGGAGCAAGCCGATGTTGCCGAGGCCGACGAGCCCGATCGTCGGTTGGTGGGTGGTGGTGGCCATACACGTTCAGAGTTACTCTGTAGACGCCGGAACTGCAAGCGACTGCAGCAGTCCGCGTGCAGTGTTTCCAGCGGACAGTACACAGTGTATAGTGCACCCAACGCAGTGCACACATCTCGCTGGAATCACTGCTCGTCAACTCGATTCGGCACCGACGACTGTCGCCAATCGACGCCGTTCAATTCCGCTTCACGATCAGTTGTAGGTGAGGCTGCGCAATTACGCCGCTGCCCAACTGTGTGTATGACCGAACCCTAGCCACATCGCTCCCACCCGCGGCTGTTCGCTCTCGATACAAGTCACTAGTCACTAGTCGCACGCTATCGGTCCCGGTCGGCTGTCGAACACTCAGAGCCGATTCGGAGGGGCAGTAACAGTCTCGGTCGAACCAGCTACTCGAGTTGGATGGCCCTACTGCGACTTACGCCGGGGACACCCACACACGTGCACAACACACACGCACTCACACACTCACTCGGGTTCGACCGTCCCGGTCGGTGCGTCCCCGCTCGCAGTGGTGTCACTCGAGTGATCCGTTGGTGACGCTGGCCGCGCGCTCGGTCCGGCGTCCGTCTCGGTAGCAGCGGTACGCTCTGACTCGCGCTTCTCGAGTGCGCTCGATTTCGGAATGTCGATGCGGAGGGTGCCGGTTTCGGAGAGTGTTGCGGTGCCGGCGTTCGGGTCGACGACTGCGTCGGGCGGGAGGTCGGCCTCGCCGCCGAGGTGCATTCCGCGGCCGGGGAAGCACATCGAGTACTCCTCGCGGAAGGGACGAAAGCGGTCGACCTTGATCTTGACGTTGCCCTCGATGTAGCGGACCTGAATGTCGTCGGTCTCTGCACCCGGAACGTCGAAGACGACGAGATACGACGTGTCGTCCTCGAGCACGTCGACGTCGAGGTTCCGGTGGTTCTGGATGCGGCCGCTCGCGCGACCGAGTTGGCGGTACAGCGCGTGCTTGATCGATGAGCCGAGTTCGTTTGCGGTCACGCTGACACCTCCGTTACAGAGCCGGGCGAGCGAGAGCAGTGATACTGGCACGAGCGGCGCGTGCTGCACGGAAGGGACGGCGGGGAGTGAGCGCGTAGCATGGCCGGATGTACGGTTACGTGATCCCCGTTGATATTGATTTTGGTACCGAGTAAATTAACGTCTGACACGTCACTGTGCGTGATGGGGAAACGGTATAGCGAGCGGCTATAGGCGCGCTCTGTCTCCCCGTCGCTGGGACCGACTTACAACTCGACTGGTTCGAGACAGTCGGTCCCCCCGCAGACGGGACAGGAGAGTTCGGAGACGCCGAACTCGTCCGGCACGTCGTAGGTGTAGTGATTTTCGAACAGGTCGAGGAAGCAGTCGCCGTCGGTGCAGACGATCTCTTCGGTTGGTGGCATGGGCGACAGTACCGGGACCAGGACCATCAACGCGGCGGTTGCGGCGGTCCGTGCGTCCCGCTCGCCTCGTCCCGCGCGTTAGTCACCGTTTTGTCGTTCCAGGCGCTATCCGACGGTATGACTGACTCCGGCCCCGGTTCCGCCGCTGGCTCCGGTCCCGCCTCCGGGACGGAGCGTGCGAGCGAGGGGCTCTCCGTGACGATCGTCGATGGCTACGTCGACGAGCCCGCCCACTTCGGGGTGCCGCCATACATCTCGACGTATCCACGGTACACGGCCGGCGCGCTCGTCGACGCGGGCGTTCCGCGCGAGCAGATTACCTACCACACGATCGACGGCCTGCGCGACGAGCCAGACCGCTGGCGAGACGTCGACGAAGCGGACCTCATGATCTACCTCGGGGGCATGACCGTCCCCGGCAAGTACGTCGGCGGGACGCCCGCCGAACCCGACGAAGTCCGCAAACTGGCGTGGACCGCGAACGGCACGAGCCTGATGGGCGGCCCCGTCAAGTTCGGCGTCGGCGACGAGAACGCCGGCGCAACCGAAACCGAACGCCAGGATCTCGACTTCGACTTCGTTGCCAAGGGGGACGTCGAGGCCGCCGTCCACGACCTGGTCGAGAGCGGTCTCGAAGGGTTCAACAACCGAATGCGAGACGTGGACGAGGTCTCCCGGTGGGCCCAGCAGGGCGCGTTCGTGGTCGAACAGCACCCGAATCATCCCGACTATCTGATCGCCGAACTCGAGACGTCCCGCGGCTGTGCCTACCGCTGTTCGTTCTGTACCGAGCCGCTGTACGGCAACCCGACGTTCCGGCCGCCGCCGACGGTCGTCGGCGAGGTCGATGCGCTCGCGGACTACGGCGTGAAACACTTCCGGATCGGCCGGCAGGCCGACATTCTCGCCTACGGCGGCGACGGCGAAGCGCCGAATCCCGACGCCCTCCGACAGCTCTACGGCGGCATCCGCGAGGTCGCACCCGATCTCGAAACGCTCCACCTCGACAACATGAACCCGATCACGATCGTCGAGTGGCCGGAGCAGAGCCGCGAGGGGATTCGGATTATCGCCGAGCACAACACGCCCGGCGACACGGCCGCGTTCGGACTCGAATCCGCCGATCCGCTGGTCCAAGAGGAGAACAACCTGAACGTCACCGCCGAGGAGTGCTTCGAGGCGGTCAAGATCGTCAACGAGGAGGCTGGCTGGCGACCTGGTGGACCGGACGATCCGACGGCCGATTCGTCGGCTGACGGCGGACCGACCGCAGGTACCGCCCCCCGCCACCTCCCGAAACTCCTCCCCGGAATCAACCTCCTGCACGGACTCAAGGGCGAGCGCGAGGAAACCTACCAGCACAACCGCGAGTTCCTCCAGCGCGTCTACGACGAGGGCTACATGCTCCGACGGATCAACATTCGGCAGGTCATGTCCTTCGACGGCACCGACATGTCCGACACCGGGGCGGAAATCGCAAACGAGCACAAAAAGCTGTTCAAACGCTACAAGCAGCAAGTCCGCGAGGAGATCGACAACCCGATGCTCGAACGCGTCGCCCCGCCCGGAACCGTACTCTCCGACGTCCATCTCGAGTACCACCAGGACGGCAGGACCTTCGGGCGACAGCTCGGGACCTACCCGCTGCTCGTCGGGATCCCGGGCGAACGAGAGCTCGGGCGCACGATCGACGTTGCGGTCGTCGATCACGGCTATCGCTCGGTAACGGGCGTTCCGTACCCGCTCGACCTGAACGGTGCGTCGATGGACGAACTCACGGCGATTCCGGGCGTCGGCGATCGGACGGCGGGCGACATCGTCGTCAACCGCCCCTACGACTCCGTGGCGGCGGCCGAACTCGAGACGACCATCGATCTCGACGAGTTCGTGACGACGCAACCGTTCGAGCCCGCGGATTGACGCCGAACCGGTGCCCGGTTGCTGTTAGATTGACAGGAGAGCCAGTGCACTGCTACTGGACTGACGGTACAGTCGTGTGTCACAGTCCGCTCGATCGTCGAACGAGTCCTAAAGGGACCCTCGAAACGACCGGTTGAAACCGGTGGTCTGCAAAAAATTCCCGACCATGGTCGGTAGTTCTAATACGGATGAGCGTTAGAGGTGGGATTGAGGGTCTACCTGTGGAAATATCTGAAAAACTCCTGTGTCTGTTCAGTACGGAGGTTTCGGCAGAGGAGGACCGATACGTCATCGAAGTACCACGTCAGGAAGTCGAGACCGGCGACATCGATCCCGACGAAATTTATCGCGTCGCGCTCATCTCTCGTGAGAGTGAGGACGGTGAGGCAGATGCGTCGACGGCACAGCCGCAGGCGCAAGCGCAGACGCAAACCCAGACGCAAACGGCTCCGTCGGAGCCACAGCCACCGGTCGATGTCGGCGAAACGCGCTACGTCGAAATCGAAGATATCGGCAAGCAGGGTGATGGGATCGCTCGCGTCGAACGCGGGTACGTCATTATCGTCCCGGGAGCCGACGTCGGCGAACGTGTCAAAATCGAAGTGACGGAAGTCAAGTCGAACTTCGCCGTCGGCGAAATCATCGAAGAGACGTTCTGACTCCCGTTCGGGAGTCGTCCGGTCTTTGTAGTCGTGCCGTGTCACACAGTCCGTGTCGCCCTCCAGCGGCTGTGATTCTGACCGCTCTCGTTTCGGATTGCAGAGTCAGGTAGACAGACAGACGGTACCGGAGTAATCGGGTGCATCGGTACCGGACTAATCGGCCGCGCGTTCTGAGACAACTACCGACCCGGAATCGTTCGCTGATACAGCGCCGAGTCGTCGTGATAACAGTCGCCGACGACGACTGCGTCCGCACCCGCCTCGAGTATCTCCATCGTCTTTGCGGCCGAGTCGATACCACCGCCGTAGAGCAACACCGTCTCGTCGAGGTATCGTGCCGCGGCTTTCACGTCTTCCGGGCCGCCGTAGGTGCCCGAGTACTCGACGTAAAAGATCGGGAAGTCGTAGAACATCTCGGTCGCGAGGGCCGCTCCGGCGACCTGCTCGGACGTATACGCCGTCTCGACGCCGGAAACGCCCGCGGCAGCCGAGTCGACGTGCTGGACGACGTACCCCTCACCGATCAGTTTCGTCGCCAGTCGCTCGACGGCGTCGACGCCCTTGGACGTGATCAGGTCCCCGACGATCGGCACGCTGCTACCGGTGAGTTCGTCCGGCTTGCGTGCGATTTCGGCGAAGAGATCGAGGTGCTTCCCGACGAAATTGTCGCGATCCCCGTTGTAGACGGCAGGCACGGACAGATAGTCAACTGCGTCGAGCGTGTCGGTCGAGACCTGCTCGGCGCTGTAGGGCTCCTGAAAGATTGGCACGTCAGGGGCGAGCCGCGAGATCGACTGGATTGCCTCTAGCGTGTTCGACTCCGTCACGTCGTCGGACCCGCCGACGATCACCAGATCGGTGTCCGCGATGACGCCAGCGTCGTCCGGAAGCGGCTTCGCGGGGTCGACTTTCGTCACGTGCCGGATGTCGGTCCACGGAATGTCCATACTGAGCTATTTGACGAGGTGTATAAATTTCCCGCTGGTTTCGTGTTGTCCGCCGGTCTCAGTCTTCGATCGGCGTCCCGTCCGGCTGCTTTGCCCCCTCGGAGTCGTGCACGACGACCTCGCCAGATTCGACCGGTGTGGGGTCGTACGAATCGCGAACGCCGATTGCCTCTTCGAGTTCCCGTACGGCGCGCTCCTTGAGCGCCGCGGCGAGGTCCTCGGCGTCCGACCGGGAGATATCACGACCGAGTCCTTCACACTCGTGAGCCCGGACGACACCCTCCTCGTCGGTTTCACCGTTGTCCCGTTGTGCTCCCAGCGCAACGCTGTCGACGACCTCTCCCATCGGCTGGCTGGTGCCGGCGAGTGCCACACTGAAGGGATACGTGCGACAGATCAGCGGCCGGTCGTCGTGTGCGACACACGCGCCGACACCGTCGTCGTCCTCCTCGTAAAAGGCACAGTCACCACAGCCGTCGGTCTGGAGCGCCCACTCGAAGGTCTCGCCCTCCGGACCGTCCTCGCCGTCGGCGAGCCCGTACGGCATCGGTCGGGCGACGTCGCGCCAGTCGCGCTCCGTCGACTCCTGAAGGTCGCGCACTTCGTCCGGGAACACCGTCGCCGTGTGGTCGTCTTCTGCCTCGCCGGTACAGCACGCGCCACAGCGCGTACACTCGAAGCCGATCGACTCGATGGCGTCGGCGAGCGCGTCGACCTCCAGGGCGCGGGCTTGCTCGAGTTCCGCCTCCAGTGATTGCACGTGTACGTCTGGTCATACGTGCCGAGCGGGAAAAGCGAGTCGCTCGTGATGCCGGTGTCTGTCGTCCCTATCCGCTCAGCTGACGGGCGGCCGAACCAAGATCAGGACAAACCGTTACGACCGCCCGCTCCGTATGGTACTGTATGACATCGTTGAACGAAGAGATGGCCGACGTCCAGACCGAGATCGATCACGTCCGCGACCGAATTCGGACGGACGTCCCCACCCTGTTCGAGTTCGACGTCACCGTCAGTCAGATCGAGTACAACGCGAACAACAACAGCGTCACCCTCACTGTCGAGCCGGGTTCCAACGCCCGTACGCAAATCTCGGACGAGTTCGGCGGCGTCAGAGTGAAAATGGAAGACCAGCTAACGTTCGAATTCCAGTTCAGTTCACAGGAGTAACCAGTTGTCGATGGGCAGCGTAGAGCGCCCGATAAAGAACAGGTCACCGCACTCGTGCGCGCTCCCCATCCCACTCGAGTACCCCCTCGGTATCGAGTTTCTGCAGATGTGCACGGACGGTCGCCCGCGCAAGGTCACGAACCCCGGTCAGGTCCTTCTCGTACGCGCCGTCGAGGGTTTCTGCGAGCGTCGTTGCACCGTCCTCCACGGCCCCGAGAACGCGCCGTTCGCGGCGCGCGCGGTGATCGAGCAGCCGTTCGGTCGTCTCCCGCGGCGCGTCGATGGTCGGCCCGTGACCCGGGTAGAGCGCCGGCGGGTCCATCGCCCAGAGCCGGCGCAGTGTCGTCACGTACGCACGCATGTCTCCCTCCGGTGCGCCGACGACGACGCTGCCCTCGCGGACCGCACAGTCGCCGCAGATGATCGGTCCGCCGCGGCCGTACTCGAGTACGACGTGGTCGGGCGCGTGGCCCGGCGCATCGAGGATGCGGAGGTCGGTGTCGTCCAGTTGGATTGTTGTGTCCGGCCCGAACTCGCGGTCGGGTGTCTGTCCCGTCGCTGCCGCAAACCGGTCGACGCGGCCGCGTCTGGCCCAAACGGTCGCGTCGGTGTCGTCGGCGTAGGCACCAACAGCGCCGACGTGATCCGGGTGCGTGTGGGTGACGACGATGTGTTCGACGGTGCGATTGGCGACGAGTTCGTCGAGTGTGTCGGTTCTGGCCGCCGGATCGACAAGGGCGGCTTGCTCCTCACCGATGATGTACGCGTTCGTCTCACCGCTCGGTGCGCGTGTTTCGACGGGAACGACACAGCGAGTAATAGCACTGCACTCAGACACGGCGGCGGTGTCGGGCGGAGACGCGACCATACTCCGACATCACGGGCGACGACAATGTGGTTATCGACAGAACAGCCCCTGCGATCGCGGTCAGTTCTTCAGGTAGTACACTTGCTTGCGCGCGTCACGGAAGCTGTACCGGGAGTCGACGAGGCCGACGTCCTCGAGACGGTTGAGTGCGTAGCGAACGGTGCGGTCTGGCAGCAGCGACTCTTCGGCGAGCTGTCCCTGCGAGAGCGGCGAATCGGTTTCGAGAACTTTCGCAACCAGTTTTGCGCTCGGTGGGAGGTCACGAAGGCGTTCGCGGTACTCGTCGGCTGAGAGAACCTCCTCGGCTGCTGCGGTGCCATCCTCTGCGGTACTCGTGCTCATACCATGTCGAGCGGAATCGGTGCTGGTAAAGCTTCCCTATATGTGGATACGAATAATCCAAGTTGTATAAGGAGTACACATGTGATATTAATACAGGAGCCAAATTGCATCGACTGTTTGTCCGACCCCACGCCGTGAGTCGATCGCAGACGAACCCGTTCGGGACTAGCCTGACTGGTGACCAGTCAGTTCCCCCGACCGACTCCAGTATCGTTTTATCCCACGGCTACTGTAGTTCCGCCCAGTGTGAAAGGACAGGAGTGGTACCAGGCCGACGACGTCGCCGAGGAATACGACGACAAACGCTTCTCGAAGGGCGGACAGCTGATCGACCGCCGCGAGAAGCAAGCCGTCCTCGAGGCGATCATGCCTGTCGAGGACCGGAATATCCTCGAGATCGCCTGTGGTACCGGGCGATTCACGGTGATGCTCGCCGAACAGGGCGCCGACGTCGTTGGACTCGACATCTCTGCAGCGATGCTCCAACAGGGACGAACAAAAGCACAGCGCGCCGATCTCGCGGGGACACTCGAGTTCCTGCGCGGTGACGCCGGGCGGTTGCCGTTCCCGGACGATCACTTCGATACGGTGATCGCGATGCGCTTTTTCCACCTCGCGGACGATCCGGAGGCGTTCTTGCGCGAAATGCGGCGCGTCTCGCGCGATCAGATCGTCTTCGATACGTTCAACCGCTTTAGCGCGCGCAGCGTCTACAACTGGGCGCTGCCGATGGGCTCGCGGCTGTACTCGAAGAGCGAGGTCAGCGAGTTGCTCGCGAAGGCGAACCTGACGCTGGTCGACGTTGAGGACGACTTCCTCGTACCGTACGGCCTCTATCGGTCGATTCCGAACGGGCTCGCCTCGCCGATTCGGACGGTCGATACCGCGATTGGTGGGAACGCAGTTACCGACCACTTCGCGTCGGTGTCGTACTGGAATACGCGGCTTCGGTGACTCACCGCTCGTCTGGTCGTCTGGTCGCTTGATTGCACGGTCGCCCAGTCGCACCACCGCACCAGTGCACCACCGCACACCGGGCACAATCCCATCGTATTTTTACTCCCGGGGTGTTCTACCAGAGCATATGGAGCTCTCGGTAGTCGTCTCGACGCTCAACGACCGGGAGCGATTGCTGTCCTCGCTCGATGCGCTCGCTGCGGTCGTCCCGCAGTCGACGGAGGTAATCGTCGTCAACGGCCCCTCCTCTGACGGAACGACTGGTGTCGTCCGCGACCGTCCCGATGTCGACGTCCTCGTCGAAATTTCGGAGCGAAACGAGAACGTCTCGCGCAACGCCGGCTGCAGCGTCGCAACGGGCGACGTGATCGCCTTCCTCGACGGCGCGCACGCAGTCGAGAGCGGCTGGATCGACGCCATCGAAACCGCGGTCGCGGACGGCGCGGACGTGGTTACCGGCCCGGTCACTGGCTCGGGGGCACTCGAGACGGTCGACGAAGAACGGACGGCGACCGTCGCCCGTCGGTCACTGACGCTGTTCGACGGGAGTAACGTCGCCTTCGACCGAACGGTGCTCGACGCGCTCGACGGGTTCGACGAGTATCTGCAGGGTGCCGGAGCGCGCGACTGTGCTCATCGGGTGGCCGGTCTCGGCTTCGACGTCCACTGGCAGGAAGCGATGGCCGTTCGCGCCGAGGTCGGAGCCGACGGCGGCCAGACCGAACACGACTGGGGGGCGACGTACCGAGCGCTTTCCTACCGGCTCGCGAAGAACTACGGCCCACGACCGACGGTCGTCGTCCGAACGATCGGCAGCGCGCTTCGCGACGGCGCTTCCGGCGTCCGCCGGATCGTTTCCGGTGAGGCGACGCCGACGGGTTGGGTGTCGGACGGCACCGACGTGGTTACTAACACCGCACGCGGATTCGTCGACGGTGTTCGTGCTCGAGTTGGTGATCGGTCGGCTCAGCGGAATCCGAACGGGATTTCGGTGCGCCACGATCGGGCGGTTCGAGTGTACGACCGCCGGTAGTCGGGTCCAGTTAGTCGAACTCTACTAGTCAGGCGCCGATAACCGAGAGCCCATAGTTGAGACCTGTCACATAGCGACCGTATCGATCGATATCGAGAGTCAGAACAGGGGAGTCAACCCCTTCGTTTCTACCCATTCGTGTCACGGCCTGCCCTCCGTCGCTAACCGAGTCATCGAATTCACCAAGTTACCAGGTCATCGAATCCGTCCGTCAGCCGCAGTCATGGCCGACTCAACGGTCGGCGTATGCTAGCAGAATCTCAGCATGAGACAGTTCACAGTCAACGAGTCCGCCGACGGTGTCAGTGCCGTCGACGACGATGAACTCGTCGGCCCCATCGGAGTTGGTGCCGTACCCGAGTCCGATCCCATAGAGGACGGGAATGTCAAATCGCGTTCCGAACACCGCCCAGGGAATACCAGCTGCAGAGAACGGCCACAGCGTCAGGTTGGTACCGTGATCCTCGAACACCTCCCTGGCGGCCACGACGAGGTCGGAGTCCGGATCGGTCTTACACCAGGTGTGTTTACCGAACACGTCGATGTCAACGTCCTCAAACCCCTGATTGTCGAGGTGGTCACGGAGTTGGCGATGGGCGATGTCCGGATCGAACCCGCGAGGCATCCGAAGGTCGAGTGTCGCGTGTCCCTCCCCCGGGAGGATGAACGGCTTGGTGCCGGTTCCGGAGCCGAGAAATCCCGTGTTGATTCCCTGGATGTTGCACGACTCGGGCCCGTAGAAGTGCTGGACGAACGCCTCCACAACATTATCCTGGAGGTCCGCTTTCAGCCGCGTCACTTCGCCGCCACCTAGAGAGAGGCCTGGAAGGTGTTGCCACAACTCGTCCCTGGGTGTCTCCGTCTGGGTGTCGAAGCGGTCGACGAACGCGCGAACCTCCGCGCGTTCGTCCTCAGTCGGCGGTTCGTACTGGTCGTAGAAGCCGTCGATCTCGATCTGGGTTCCGTTTTCAGCGGTTAACGACGAGAGGGCGTCCACGAGTCGCCAGGCAGGGCTGTCGACGGTCGCGTTACTCATCGCGTGGATATCGCCGCCGACAGGCCCCCGTCCCCACCGGTCGCCCGAAACCTGCAGGGTAAAATACAGCGCGGACTTGTAGCCGAGCGATCCCGTCACGTTTCCGTCTTCGCTCTGGCCAGCGAGCGGGCAGAGACAGGCGTCGGCGTCCCGGATGCGGTCGGCATACCGATCGAGCATCTCGTAGTAGTGCGGACTGCCGTTGATCTCCTCAGCCTCCAGCAGGAACATGACGTTCACCGGTAGCTCACCGAGCGCGTGTTTGGTCGCCTCGAGTGCGTTGAGCCAAGCCACGAATGCGCCTTTGACTTTGATCGCCCCGCGACCGTAGATGACTCGGCCGTACGCTTCGGTCTCGACGAGTTCACCGCCGAAGGGATCGTGAGTCCACTCGTCTTCGTCGCCGACGGGGCGGGTGTCTAGCATCCCGTAGTTGACGATCGTCTTCTCTGCGCCAGCGTCATAGTACCCCCAGACGCCCGGCGCGCCGTCGGTCTCGACCAGTTCCGCCTCGTCACACCCGATCTCTTCGAGGTAGTCACGAGCTAGTTCGGCGATTCCCCGGAGTCCGTTTCTGTCGACGCTAACACTCGGCTGGCGGATCGCCCGTTGAATCCGATCGATGTGGTCGTCCAGATCCGACTCGATCTGCTCGCGGAGTTGTTTGCTGTCTTGAGTGGACATTGCTAACATCTAACGTACTGTAGTACAAATTACTATGCACCGTAGAAACGGCACCTGGGGCTTAATTTCGGCACCTTCACGCAAACGTCTAGGAGTTAAAACTGAGATACTGTGGCCGCTTCTACCGACGACTCAGCATCTATTCAACACAGCAGATAGTTGGGAGCGACTAGCTGGGGCTGCTCACAAGAGGTCTTATTCTGGGTCGAAGCCGCCAGCCAGCGCATCGAGCGCGAACAACACGAGTGCCCCGAGTACCGCCCACGCGAGCGTGAACCCGATGACTTCACTCGTCCAGGCGTGTGCCTCGCCGATGTTGTGCAGCGGCGCAGGCACCGAGCCGGCGATCAGGCCGACCAGAAAGAGCAGCGTCAGGTCGCGCTGCCAGTCGAGGGCGGCCCGAACCACGCGGGCGATCGTGACCAATCCGACCAGGCCACCGATAACGAAGACGACGACGGACGTCCCCGGATCAAAGACGGCCTCAACCGAGCCAGCGCCAGAGACGAACTGCCCAATCGCGGTAATGAAGTCACTCAACTCGGTCATCATCACGACGTATTGACCGAGCAGGATCAGAATAAGCGAGCCCGAGACGCCGGGGAGGATCATCGCGCTGATCGCAAGCGCACCCGAGAGGAAGATGAGCACCAGTCCGGTCCCCGGTAGCTGGAGCACGTTACTCGCGACGAGCAACGCCAGCGCGGTCCCGGCCCCCGCAGCGAGTAGGTGTCTCGTCGTGCTGAACGGTAGACTCCGAAAGAGGACCACCGCCGAGGCGGCGATGAGCCCGATAAAGAAGCCAAAGAGCGCGATCGGCTGGGATTCGGAGAGTGCGGAGACCGCACTGCCGATGAGCGCGACCGCGGTTACCATCCCGATACCGAGCGGGAGCAGGAACTGCAAGTCCATCTCGAGTAGTGCCTCGCGCGCACGGTCGCGACGGTCGGGGTCGTAGCCGCGGAGGACCTCGAGTGCGCGGCCGGGTGTGAGAGCGGTGACGGCGGTGATGAGGCGGCTGTAGAAGCCAAGGAGGAGGGCGACGGTGCCGCCGGAGATGCCGGGGAGAGCATCGGCGATGCCCATACAGAGGCCGTAGCAGTAGGTCCGGAGGAGGGCGAGGCGGTCGCCGATTCCCTGGTCGACGTTATATCCCATTGGTTGGTGGTCGGTGGGTGTTCGGGGTGCTCAGAGTGTTCGGGATGTGCTGGATACGCTGGGTGCATCGGGTACACCGGGTGTTCGTCGAGTGTCGGGCAACCAGTGATCGCAGCCGAATCCATCCCGCGTCCATACGTGCCGGGTATTGGGGCACGACTATAAATCACTGCACTCGTCGCAGCAGTGGAGTATCGTTGTCAGGTCTGGGAATTCGACGGGAGACGGTCGTCGCGTTCGCCGTTCAACTCGCAGCCCTTAGTGACGAATCCGGAACTGTGCATCCGGCGACAGCGCCTCGATCACGCGACACGCATTCTTCGAAAACGCCCGCCAGAGCTTATCTTCGGAGACGTCGAGCGTGAGAATCTCCATCACCGCGACGTTCGGATGACAGGCCGGCGCACCGCTGCCGAAGAGGACGCGGTCGGGATGCTCGAGTAGCGCGCGCTCGAGTACGTCCCGATAGCGGACGAAGCTCGTCTCCACGTAGCAGTCGTCGAACTCGTCCAGTAAATCTACCATCTCGTGCATGTGGTCCCGGTCGAGCGGGTGGCCGCCGAAGTGGGCGACGACGACGGGGAACGAACGGCCGAAGACGGGTTCGGCGAGCGCGGCCGGTGGCGCGTCCGCCCCACCGCGGACGATCAACGGGAGGCCCACGTCGTCGAGCGTCTCAAGTACCTCTTCGTCCGGCAGGCCGTCGGTGAGTGGATCGAGGACGAAGCCGTGAAAACGGTCGTCGTAGGCGTACTTTTCGACGTCGCCGGGCGTCGTGTGGTACTCCTCTCGGCCGCGGCAGTTGACGACGTTGTGGAGGCGGCTCGTGGCGGTTGCGCCGGGCCGACGCGAGCCGTTGATCCGGGCGAACGCGACGAACGGTCGGTCGACGCTGCGTCTGGCGACGCCGTTGTTGGCCGCGACGTAGCTCGTCTCCGATTCGGCCGGTGGAAAGACGACCGATCTGGTGATTCCCGCTTGGTGCATCTCCCGTTCGAGGCGGTCGGGGGTGATCGTCCGACCGCGCGGTTCGCCGCGTCGTCCGGGGGCCAGCCGGGCGTAGCTGTCGACGACGCGAAACCCGTGTTCCAGCTCCAGCATCCCACGCGGTCGTTGTGCGTCGAACCATATTTTGCTACCGACTTTCACAACACCCGGCAGCACTCCGCTGTCGGTGTCAGAATCGCAAGACGGAGAAGGTGCAAGAGGGAAACTTTTATATAGAAGTGCTGACGACATAGTTAATGAGGATTCAATCATGGCACAACAGCGACGCATGGGCGGGCAGCCCATGTTCATTATGAGCGAGGACAGCCAGCGAACACAGGGCCGCGACGCACAGTCGTCTAACATCATGGCCGGCAAGGCAGTTGCCGAGGCCGTACGGACGACGCTCGGACCTCGCGGGATGGACAAGATGCTCGTCGACTCGAGTGGTGAGGTCGTCATCACCAACGACGGCGCGACCATCCTGAACGAGATGGACATCGAGCACCCTGCAGCCCAGATGATCGTCGAAGTCGCCGAGACCCAGGAGGAGGAAGTCGGCGACGGCACGACGACCGCGGGCGTCATCGCTGGAAACCTGCTCGGTGAGGCAGAAGACCTCATCGACCAGGACGTCCACGCCACGACCATCGTCGAGGGCTATCACGAGGCCGCCTCGATCGCACAGGACGCGATCGACGAACAGGTCGGTGACGCCACCGTCGACGACGAGATCCTGAAGCAGGTCGCCGAATCCAGCATGACTGGCAAGGGCACCGGCGGTCTCACCGCCGAATCGCTCGCCGAGACGGTCGTCGAGGCCGTCCGCCACGTCGAGAGCGACGCAGGCGTCGCCCGCGACAACGTCACTGTTCACACCCAGGTCGGTGCGTCCTCGAACGCGACTGAACTCGTCCCCGGTATCGTCATCGACGAGGAGCCGGCTCACGAGGGTATGCCCTCGGAGGTCGAGGACGCCTCGATTGCCGTCCTCGACGTCGAACTCGGCGTCCGCACCGGCGACGTCGACGCGGAGTACGCCATCGACTCCATCGACCAGCTCAACGCGGCCATCGACGCCGAAGAGAGCGAGGTGCAGGGCTACGCCGAAACCGTCGCTGAAAGCGGTGCTGACGTCGTCATCACCACGGATGACGTCGACGACCGCGTGAGCACGTTCCTCGCGAACGAGGGCATCCTCGTCTTCGAGAACGTCGGCAGCAGCGACACCAAGGACATCATCTCCGCAACCGGCGCAACCCGCGTCGGCGCACTCGACGACCTCGAGGAAGCCGACTTCGGACACGCCGACCGCATCAGCGCCGAAAACTACGGCGACGACGACCTCGCGTTCGTCGAAGGCGGCGCAGCCGCCGAGACCGTCACCGTCTTCGTCCGCGGCGGCACCGAACACGTCGTCGACGAACTCGAGCGCGCCATCGGTGACGCACTCGACGTCGTCTCCACCGCACTCGAGTCGGGCGAGGTCGTCCCCGGCGCAGGTGCCACCGAGATCGCCATCGCCGACAAGATCCGCCAGGAAGCCGCCGGGATCGAGGGTCGCAAACAGCTCGCTGTCACCGCCTTCGCGGACGCGCTCGACGTCGTGCCACGAACGCTCGCCGCGAACACCGGTCAGGACCCGATCGACGCACTCGTCGACCTCCGCGCCGCCCACGAATCCGAGGGCCGCGCCGGCCTGATCACCGACGGCGAAGACGTCACGATCGGCGACCCACTCGAGTCCGGTGTCGTCGACCCGGCCGACGTCAAGCGTGAAGCGGTCGAGAGCGCGACCGAAGCCGCGACGATGATCGTCCGCATCGACGACGTCATCGCCGCCGAGTAACGCGTTCGTCGCTGTCTTCCGTCGCGGTATAGCTGTACCGCGTTTCGATTTTTCTGCTCGTCAGTATTGCAAGCGTGGGAGTGGAAACTGTTCAGATACCGAGGACGAACCACATTCTGACCATCCGGGTACCACATTCTGGTGTTCGAACTGGTCACAGTGCCCGAATGGCCAATAGTGTTAAGTGTTAACATCTCTTCCCACTAGCTGTTATGTCCGGCATGGCTCCATCAGACCGCTTAACACCGGTCCACGAGGCGGTTGGCCAGACGGTCTACCACGACGATACTCGCGGCACCTACCACCTCTGGTGTGATGACAGCGAGTACGAGCCCGTGACGGTGGCGCTTCCACTCGCCATTTCGTCGATTTCGGGCATCGAGCCGGCCGAACTCGAACCGCTCGCTAACAGCATCGATCCGGACGCCCTGGACGCTTTGGTCACCGACTGGCGACGGCGTTCGACACACCGGATCGATGAGCGAACCGGTTCGATCTCGTTTCTGTTTGCCCAGCACGGGGTGACGATTCACGACGACGGCGAGATCGTGATTGATCCCGAACGGTCAGGCACCGGCAGCTAACAGCTGGTGTCCGTTTTTGTCCTGTCTACCCGTCCCACTCAGCCCCAGCGTTGGCGCTCACAACTGTTCCGTCACCAGTTAGTGTTGCCTCGCTTGTCGTCCAGCGCTACGACTCGACCGCGGGGAACTCGAGTACAACTGCATCACCAACCCCGAGGCCGAACGCCTCGTCGCCCCGTCCCTGGTTGACATCGAGTTCGACGTAGCCGTGGCTGCCGACGGTTGCGAGGCGCTCGCCGACGGGAACGGCAGCGAAGGTGTCCACAGCGGGAACGCGTTCGCCGTTCGCCAGTACCTGGTTGTAGTTGTGGTCGTGGCCGTTGTCGTGATCGTCGTCACCGCCATCTGTCGTCAGAAAATGCCCGGGAATGTTCGTAATAGCGTTGCCGAAATCGTCGACGACGAGCACCTCTCCCTCAGCGCGGTCGTCGTCGACAGTTGCACTTGGCAGTGTGCAGTCGACGACGGAGTCGGTCCGCTCGAGGAAGGGGAGTTCGATCAGGTCGTCGCGCCGTTCGAGGCCGAACTCGTGAACGTCGCCAGCAGCGGGTGCAAACACGTCGCGGCCGTGGAACGTGTTGCTTGCCGGACCAGCAGTCGCGTCCGCGCTCCGTTGGAACTCGCCCCGGCCCGCAACCGCCGGCGGCTCGAGTTCGGTTTCGTCGATGACGTAGTACTCGAGTGGTTGTGCCGACGATGTCGACGTGTCGCCGTCCGTGCCTGTGCCTGTTCCTCTACTTGTGTCTGCGCTTGCGCCCGCGAGTCGGCGGGCGGCGGGCAGCAGGACGCCGTTGTCCGGTCCGACGAGGATGTGTTCGCCCGCGCGGACGACGAGTGCGTCGCGGTCGGTGCCGACGCCGGGGTCGACGACCACAAGGTGGACTGCCGGTGGGTAGTACGGCAGGATTTCGCGCAGCCAGAAGGCGCTCGCCCGGATGTCCTGGCGCGGGAAGTCGTGGGCGATGTCGACCAGTCTGGTCTCGGCGGGTGAGTTGGTCCCAGCGCCGATTTCCGTACTGTTGCCGACACGCTGACAGAGCACGCCCTTCATCGCCGCCGGATACGGCGAGCCGAAGTCCGACGCGATCGTGATCATACCGTATCGAAGTCGCCGATTCAGGAAAGGTCGTTCGGAACCAAACTTGCGGTCGGAGAGCGGGCCACCGTCCGCTCAGGTCTCGCCACGGACTGCCGCAACCAGCCAGGCAACCGCCCAGCAGACCACCGCCAGCAGAAACAGGGCGACCGCCTCGTGGCCGGTTACGCCGGCGACGGACTCGAGTCCGAACGTCAGTGCGATCGACGCTGATTGGAACCCAGGCCCCAAGAATTCCGCAAAGATAACGACGAGCGGATAGCTCGCGACGGCGCTGACGAGCGCACAGCACTCGAGACAGAGTAGGACGAACGTGCCGGGTCCGAGTGCAAGCTCTGTTCCCGATCCTGCTGCGTCGATGACTCGTCGGAGCACGACAAAGCCCGGTGGCAGACCGGCGGTCAACGTCAGCGCGACTGCGTACATCGAAAGGCTCTGCAGCGTATTACTGAGTGCACCAAAGCCGCTCGTCGGTGTCGTCATCCCGGTGGCAACGGCGAGCGTTACGAGCATCCCACCGAGTGCAGCGACGCCGAGTATTGCTATCGTTGTCGCCACCCACGGCGAAGGAAATCGGGTTAGATCTCGTCCCTGTGAGCGGTCTGGAACCGGGATGTACACGCGCTACTCGCCGTTCGAATCCGAGCCGCTGACCATCTGAATGCGCTCGATACCGCCGATTTCGTCGACAACTTCGACGACCGGTTCCGGGACGAGCGACTCCCAGTCGCCGCCGTTGATCATGCGTTCGCGAACTTCGGAGCCCTCGAGTACGTCCCGGTTGAACATCGGGGACTGGCGGATTTCGATGTCGGCCTCGCGAAAGAGTTGGATGACGAGCGGGTTATTCGAGTAGGCGACGTCGAAGTCGGGGCTCATGCTCTGGACGTGGCTCACCCAGACGGAGTTGCGCTCTAAGTCCTCGATGGGGACCGCGTAGGTGACGAGGTCGGTGTCGACGAGCGACTTCGTGATCATCATGATTCGCTCGCCGGCGGTGAACGGGTTGCGAACGGTGTGAGAATTGTCGGCGCTGCCGATGCCGAGGACGAGTTCGTCGACGTCGGCGGCGATGCGTTCGACCATGTTGTAATGGCCGTTGTGGAAGGGCTGAAAGCGGCCGATGTAGAACCCCCGGGTCATGCCGGACATTGTTTTGGCATCGCGCTTAAGCGTGGCGAGTTGGTCGCGGGCAGCGTGATCCCACGTCGGGTTTCGCCCGTCGTTCCCCACTATTGGGGTTGACCACGACCACCCCCTTCTCTTTGCAGACAGATACGTCCAGTACTATATGAACCAGTCTCGAGTTCTCGGCAGAGAAACCGGTTTCTCCCCGTGAGTGTCTGTGTATGTAACGGGTAATTCGCTGTCACGTCCACACGGATCTAGGCCAGTACCGTTCCGATATAGGACGTGTCCGTTAGCCGCCCTATCCGCCGTTTTCGGCACTCGACACGATTCGACGCATGGAGAAAGTATATCAGTGGCAATCCCTTCGAAACAGGTACCGAACAGAGTTCTATGAGCAACGATACGAACGTTGACGACCCTCCCGAGGACGCCTCCGGAGCTGCGCCGGACGAGGAACAGGCGCAGGAGACGGAGCGGGAGCACGAGACCGAGCGCACGGAGGAGCGTTCGCAGTCTCAGGCTTCTGACTCTCAGTCTCAGTCGCAGTCACCGTCTCGCTCTTCGGAGACGGAGCGTCAGGGAGACCGGTCGCCGACCGACGAAACCGGTGACCCAGACGACGTCGACGGCGGAACTGATGTCACCAGCGACGATGCACAGGAGAGTCGGATCACCGTCGGTAGCGACGGTCTCGGAACTGACGATGCCGACCACGAGCAGGCCGAGAGCGGAGACGATCCCGTAACGAATAGCGTTACTGGAAGTGTCACGGACGACGATGGCGGTGACGACGAAATCGAAACCGTCGACGACCTCGGTAGTACGGTCGAAGTCGATCCGGGCGTCGAAGTAGACGAGGAGATTGCCGAAGACGACCTTCTCGGTGGCCTCCAGATCGAGTCGACCGAAGATATCGAGGTTCCCGACCGGCTCGTCGATCAGGTTATCGGACAGGACGAAGCGCGGGACATCATCATCAAGGCAGCAAAGCAGCGCCGACACGTGATGATGATCGGTTCCCCGGGGACCGGGAAGTCGATGCTGGCAAAGGCGATGAGTCAGCTCCTGCCACAGGAGGATCTGCAGGACGTTCTGGTCTATCACAACCCGGACGACGGCAACGAGCCAAAGGTCCGTACCGTCCCGGCTGGGAAGGGCGAACAGATTATCGACGCGCACAAGGAGGAAGCGCGAAAGCGCAACCAGATGCGCTCGATCCTGATGTGGATCATCATTGCGATCATTATCGGCTACACGATCCTCAGCCCGGCGAGCATCCTGATGGGGATCATCGCAGCCGGTGTCATCTGGCTCATCTTCCGCTACACCAGCCGCGGCACGGACGCGATGGTGCCGAACATGATCGTCAACAACGGCGAGCAGCGCCAGGCACCGTTCGAGGACGCAACCGGTGCACACGCCGGTGCGCTGCTGGGCGACGTTCGCCACGACCCGTTCCAGTCCGGTGGGATGGAGACGCCGTCTCACGACCGCGTCGAACCGGGCTCGATCCACAAGTCCAACAAGGGCGTGCTGTTCGTCGACGAGATCAACACGCTCGACGTGCGCACCCAGCAGAAGCTGATGACGGCGATCCAGGAGGGCGAGTTCGCCATCACGGGCCAGTCCGAGCGCTCCTCGGGCGCGATGGTCCAGACCGAACCCGTCCCCTGTGACTTCATCATGATCGCTGCAGGGAACCTGGACGCGATGGAGAACATGCACCCCGCACTCCGCAACCGTGTCAAGGGGTACGGGTACGAGGTCTACATGGACGACACCATCGAGTCCACGCCGGAGATGCGCCGGAAGTACGCCCGGTTCATCGCCCAGGAGGTCGAACGCGACGGCCGCCTGCCACACTTCACCCGCGACGCCGTCGAGGAACTGCTCCTCGAGGCCAAGCGTCGCTCGGGTCGGAAGAACCACCTGACGCTGCACTTCCGCAGCCTCGGTGGACTGGTCCGCGTCGCTGGCGACATCGCCCGCGCCGAGGACCGCGACCGCACGACTCGTGACGATGTGCTCCAGGCCAAGCAGCGCTCCCGGTCGATCGAACAGCAGCTGGCCGACGACTACATCGAGCGCCGCAAGGACTACGAACTGCAGGTCACCGACGATGGCGTCGAAGGCCGCGTCAACGGCCTCGCAGTCATGGGCGAAGACTCCGGGATCATGCTGCCCGTCATGGCAGAGATCGCACCCGCACAGGGTGGCGGACAGGTCATTGCCACCGGGAAGCTCAAGGAGATGGCCGAGGAGTCCGTCCAGAACGTCTCGGCGATCATCAAGAAGTTCTCCGACGTGGACCTCTCGGAGAAGGACATCCACATCCAGTTCGTCCAGGCCGGCCAGCAGGGTGTCGACGGCGACTCCGCCTCCATTACGGTGGCAACCGCCGTCATCTCCGCGCTGGAGGACATCCCGGTCGACCAGTCGGTCGCGATGACCGGCTCGCTGTCGGTCCGTGGCGACGTGCTCCCGGTCGGTGGGGTCACCCACAAGATCGAAGCCGCCGCCAAGGCCGGCTGTAGCAAGGTTATCATCCCGAAAGCCAACGAGCAGGACGTGATGATCGAAGACGAGTACGAGGAGATGGTCGAGATCATCCCGTGCTCGAACATCAGCGAAGTGCTCGACGTTGCACTCGAGGGCGAACCGAAGAAAGACTCGCTCGTCGACCGCCTGAAGTCGATCACCGGCTCGGCGTTCGATCAGCAGACGGTCGGCTCCGCAAGCGGGTCGAACCCGAGTCCACAGTAACGACAGGAGGGTCGATCGATGGTACAGTGGACGGCGTTCGCGGCGATCACGGGCGTCGTCCTCGTGTTGTTGCTCGTTCTTTCGCATCTGACGCAGTCGTCATTTGCTGACGCTGAGGGTGACGCTGACACCAGTACTGGCACTGACGCCGATACGACGACTCCTACCGACACGGACGCAGCAACTTCTTCCGAGTCTGACTCCGCATCAGCGAGCGCTGGGGAGTCTGCAGCGTCCGTGGAGTCCGTGACGGAAGATAGCCATCCTGTTCCAGAGTCAGCTACCGACGCCGGTACTGACACGGCTATTGACACTGGCACCGGTACTGGCACCAACACCGATACTGACACCAACACCAGCGTCGATATCGACATCGGCACCGACCTTAGCAACGCCAGCGCCAATACCAACGCTACCGAGACCAGCGACCGACCACACGACACAGCACGTTCTCCCCCCCGTGCCCAGCGCGACGAAATCGACCCGACCGACCTCTCGACGGGAATGCTCCTCGCGAACGTCGCCGTCTCACAGGGTCTGTTCCTCTTGCTCATCCTCGGCGCGATTCTCTACACCGGCATCCCAGCGTGGGCACTCGGCGTCGAGTTCAGCGCTGACTACCTCACGACCGGACTGCTCATCGGCACAGTCGCCGGTATCCTCCTCTACATCGGGAACGAGTTTGGCGCCGCGCTCGCGACACGATTCGGCTTCGACCACGACGAACGACTCCGGTCGATGCTCGCCCCCGACTCCGCACGCGGCTGGCTCGTCCTCCTGCTCGTCGTGCTCCCGATCATCGCCATCTTCGAGGAACTGCTCTTTCGCGCCGCGCTCATCGGCGTCCTCTCTGCCGGCTTCGACATCTCGCCGTGGCTCCTCGCCGTCCTCTCCTCGATCGCGTTCGCGCTCGGCCACGGCATGCAAGGCAGCGTCGGCGTCGCCGTCACCGGCGCGCTCGGGTTCGTCCTCGCCGCCCTGTTCATCGTCACCGGCAGCTTCCTCGTCGTCGTCGTCGCCCACTACCTGATCAACGCACTCGAGTTCGTCGTGCACGAAGCGATCGGACTCGAGTGGAGTGAGTCGCTGGTGGGTGCAGAGTCAGCGTCTACATCTCCCTCCGCGTCTGCGGCAGCCGATCCGGACCGAGAGGAGTAGCGTGGAATCCGAACGATAAAGCGGCCACACGAGTCAGTTCGGATATGAGTCGGAGCAACGATATCCCGGATGCAGCGTATCGTGCAATCTTTCTCGGTGTGATCCTCTACTTCGCGCTGGTCGTCTACAGTGCGATGACCGGAGACGTGATCGCGTCGCTTGCCGCCGAGTTCGTCTTTGGAACGATTGCGATCGGTGTCGGCGTCGTGTTGTTCGATCTGGCGGATGGGGAACTCTCGGCAGCGTTAGGCGGTGCCGTCTTTCTGATCGTCGGCGGGATCGCACAGTTTGGAGCGCTGTTCACACAGTCGCCGACACTCGATCAGGTGTCGTCGCTGCTGGTCTTCGTCGGGATCGGCCTCTATCTGTACGTAACGTGGACCGCAGAGTAAGAGTCGACTGACGCTCCCACTACAGCTCTTCGAGCGAGCGGAGTTTCTGCTCGACAGCCGGCGGCGCAGCACTCGGGCCGTCACGGACGCGGTGGTCGGGGATCAGAATTGGGGCCGGGTTCTCGTCGAGCGCGGTCCGAACCAGGATGACGTCGTCTTGATCGTCGGGGTCGAGGTCGGGTGTCATCTGCGTGAGCGTGGCGACGTCGACCTGATCGCCGTAGGGGATCGACTGTACTTGCTCGAGTACGGCGCGCTGGTCGGTCGGAATCGTCAGCGCGACCTGTACGTCGTCGAAGGTTACCGGTTCGAGGCCATCCAGGTACTCGAAGAGCTGATCGAGTACGGGGTGGTCGTCTTCGGCGTCGCCCTCGGGTACGTCCGGAAAGGAAACGGTCAACACGCGCCCGCTGGCCGCACCGAGCTGTACGTACCGGTCGAGATACGTCGACTCCCGCGCGTAGATTCCAGCGTCCGTAACGTCCTCCATACGCGGTCTGTAGGAAACACGGCCTTGAATAGTCGCCGGTCGTCGCTGTGAGTGGCGGCGGATGGCGCAACACTTTTGTACAGATGAGTACGTTGATGTACAACAATGACTTCTGGTACGGAGCTCGCACCACCGGTGCAATCCATTCTCGCAGCCGCCGCCGAGCGCACTGCTGCGGAACAGGACCGGGAGCGGGCACCGCTTGATGTCGATGCGCGGTCGTTTCCCGACGCGGTCGCGCAGACTGAACGAGACGGCCGGGTACCGGTTATCGCCGAGGTGAAACCGACGAGTCCGACGACGGACGGCACGCGCGAGGACGACCCCGCCGAACTGGCCGAAGCGATGGTTGCAGGCGGTGCGACGGCAATCTCAGTATTGACTGAACCAACCCACTTCGGCGGCTCGCCGGACGCCCTGCGGCAGGTTCGCGAGGCCGTCGACGTCCCCGTCCTCCGGAAGGACTTCATCCTCGAGGAGGCAAGTCTGGACGTGGTCGAATCCGACCTGGTCCTCTTGATCGCCCGATTCGTCGACAATCTCGCTGATCTCGTCGCGGCCGCTCGCGAGCGCGGCTTCCAGCCCCTCGTCGAGGTTCACGACCGCGACGAACTTGAGACCGCACTCGACGCCGGTGCGACACTCATCGGAGTGAACAACCGTGATCTCGGGAAGCTCGAGGTTGACCTCGGGACGTTCGAATCTGTTGCACCGCACGTGAGGCGACTCTGTCGCCTCGACGAGTCGAGCGGTGGAACCGCGAGACAGGACCCGGACGACGTGACGCTGATCGCCGAGAGCGGGATCTCTGAGCCGGCGGATGTCCGTCGGATGCGCGACGCGGGCGCGGACGCGTTACTGGTTGGTAGCGCCATCATGGACCACGGTGGCGACGGTGACGGTGACGTGACCGCCAACACGCGACGACTGGTAGAGGCAATGGAACCGACAGCAACGACGGAGACACGCACACAGACATGAGCGAAACCGAATCAAATCCACCTGCCGAGGACGAACCGAACCGCGAGCGCACGTTCGGCGACTACGGCGGCCAATACGTTCCAGAGGCACTGATGCCCGCCCTGCAGGAACTCGAGGACGCCTACCAGCGATACGTCCTCGACAACGAGGACGGGTTCATGGACGAGTTTCGCGAGCGCATGCGCGACTTCGGCGGCCGACCGACGCCGCTGCAGCGCGCGGATCGGCTCAGCAAGCGCTACGACCGCGAGATCTACCTCAAACGCGAGGATCTGGTCCACGGCGGCGCCCACAAGCTGAACAACGCGCTCGGCCAGGTGCTGCTCGCGAAATACATGGGCAAAGAGCGGATCATCGCCGAGACCGGCGCGGGCCAGCACGGGACGGCCACCGCGATGGCGGCGACCCACCTCGACATGCCCTGCGAAATCTACATGGGCCGGACCGACGTGAACCGCCAGCGGCCGAACGTCTACCGGATGCGGATGAACGGTGCCGAGGTCAACCCCGTCGACGCCGGCAGTGGCACCCTGAAGGAGGCGATCAACGAGACGATGCGCGACTGGGCGACCACCGTCGAGCGAACCCACTACGTCATCGGCTCCATCGTCGGCCCACACCCGTTCCCGCGGCTGGTGCGGGACTTCCAGTCCGTCATCAGCGCCGAGGCTCGCGACCAGATACAGGAGCAGGCCGGCCGACTCCCCGACAGCGTCGTCGCCTGCGCCGGCGGCGGCTCGAACACGATGGGGACGTTTCACGAGTTCGTACCGGACTCGAGTGTCGACCTCTATGCGGTCGAGGCCGGCGGCTCGAGTCTCGAGATCGATCAGGACGAGGGACTCGCGCCCAACTCCGCAACGCTCTCGACCGGCACCGACGGCGTGCTCCACGGCGCGATGACGAAGCTCCTCCAGACCACCGACGGCCAGATCGTCGAATCCCACAGCGTGAGCGCGGGGCTGGACTACGCCGGCGTCGGCCCGGAACTCTCACACCTCGTCGACACCGGCCGCGTGACACCGGCGAGTGTCGACGACGACGCCGCGCTCAACGCCTTCCACCGACTCTCGAATCTGGAGGGAATCATCCCGGCACTCGAGTCGAGTCACGCACTCGGATTCCTCGAGGAGGCACACGAGGAACTCGGCGACCTCGTGGTCGTCAACGTCTCCGGGCGCGGCGACAAGGATCTGGAGACGGTACTCGAGGAGACCGAGAACCGCGACCTCGATGCTGCGCCGGACGTGGAGGTGTTCGATACATGAGCGGTGAACAGACAGCGGCGATAGAGAGCGACATCGAGGCCGCCATCCGCGAGGACCACCCCGCGCTCATTACGTACATCACGGCGGGAGACCCGTCGCTCGAGGACACCAAGGAATACGTCGAGGCGCTCGACTGCGGCGGGTCGGACCTGATCGAACTCGGACTGCCATTCTCCGAACCGATCGCCGAGGGGCCGACCATCCAGGCCGCGATCAACCGCGCGCTCGACGCCGGGACGACGCCCGCGCGGTTCTTCGAACTCGTGGACGAACTCGAGACGGACGCGCCGTTGCTGGTGATGACGTACTACAACATGATCCTCCAGTACGGCTCTGAACCCGATGTCCGTCCGTTCGTGGAGCGAGCAGCCGACGCGGGCCTCTCGGGAATCATCGTCCCCGACCTCCCCGCGGAGGAGGCGGACCCGCTCCGTGACGCCTGCGACGAGCACGGCCTCGACCTCGTCTTCATCGTCGCGCCGACGACGGCCGGCGAGCGCTTGGACCGGATCATGTCCCAGGTCTCGGGCTTCGCCTACGTCCAGGCCCGACTCGGAACGACCGGCGCGCGGGCGGACGTCTCGAACGCGACCCACGACAGCCTGACGCGACTCTCGGCGTACGACGTCCCCAAGGCTGTCGGCTTCGGCGTCAGCGAGGGTGATCACGCCGCCGAAATCATCGAGGCCGGCGCGGACGGCGTCATCGTCGGCAGCGCGCTCGTCGACCTGATCGCCGAGCACGGCACGGGCGACGCGCCCGCGGCAGATGCACTCGAGTCCAAGGCGCGCGAACTCAAACGGGGCGCGCGTCGCGGCGGCGAGCAGCGGAACGGACACGAGCAGGGGCGGGAAGAAGCACCGGAACCAGAACAGCCATAACCGCAAGTTTGCTATACACTCGCAATGACTACAGCAGGACTCACAGCACGACTGAATCGGATCGGAACAGACGACTCGTACGTAATTATCCCGATGGACCACGGGCTCACGATGGGTGCCGTTCAGGGACTGAAGGATATCGAATCGACCATCGACGGCGTCACTCGCGGCGGCGCGGACGCCGTCCTCACGCAGAAGGGAATCGCCCCGCGTGTCCACGATAACACGAACGGGAAGGGCTACATCGTCCACCTCAACGGCTCGACGACGATCGGACCGGACGAACAGGATAAACGACTGACCGGGACCGTCGAAGAAGCGATTCGTGCCGGTGCGGACGCCGTCTCCTTCCATATCAACGTTGGCTCTGAGTACGAACCGGAACAGACCAGCCAGCTTGCAGACGTGACGCGAAAAGCCGAGCAGTTCGGGATTCCGGTACTCGCGATGGCCTACGCCCGCGGCCCGGGTGTCGACTCTGAGGATCCAGAGGCGCTCGGCCATGCGGTCCGCCTCGCCGAAGAGGTCGGCGCTGATATCGTCAAGACGGGCTACAGCGGCGACGCAGAGAGTTTCCAGCACGTCGTCGAGTCGACTCGCCTGCCGGTCGTCATCGCCGGCGGCTCGAAAGGCACCGACAGAGAGACGGTGGAGATGGTCCGTGGCGTCATGGACGCCGGCGGATCTGGCGTCTCGATGGGCCGGTCGATCTTCCAGCACGAGAACCCCGAAGCCATCACGCGCGCCGTCTCTGGCGTCGTTCACGACGACCTGTCGACGGAGGACGCGCTCGCAGCGGCCGGTCTCGCGATCGAAGTCGAACACTGAGCACTGGGAACTGAGCACTGACTCGGATCGTTTGCCCGCTTGCTACGGTTGGTTACTGTTCTTCTCTGACTTTTGGCGCTCTCGTCGCTCCTATCGTCCTCACCGTTCTCGTCACGCCCGTTGTGTTCGTCACGCCCGTCGTGCTCGTCACACTCGCCACTCAACCACCGTTTTCTGGCCTAGTCCCGAGTGGATCGCTCTCGACGAGGTCATTGACGATTGCACCGCCCACACGGGCCGCGTTGTCGAGCGCCAGCGCCAGACTGGCCTCGTTCCCGTCGAAACTCTCCTCGACGGACTGGCCGGGCGCTGCGCGGTCGTAGTTGGCAACGGCGCGCACGCTTAGATACCGATCGCCGAGGTCGAAGCGCTCGAGTGCCGTCGCCGTCGCGGCATCTTCCATCTGGGTCGTCAGATACGGCGAGACGCCGTAGGCATCACAGAGCCACTCGACCTCACGGGCGTAGCGCGGGCCGTGCCAGAACTCGTCGCCGCAGACGGTCGGGCCGCGTTCGACGGCGGGCCCCTCCTCCGGTGCGTCCGGGTAGCTGTCCTGGTACGCCTCCGCGTCGGCATCCGTTCGGAGCGATGCGTCGTCGGCAGCCTCGCAGGCGGCATCGACGAGCGCGTCCTCGAGATGGTGGACGTAGTCGTGCGGTCGGTAGGTGAGGAGGTCGAGCCCGGTGCCAGGGTTGTTGCTCCCCTCGGTGGGTTCGGGATGAGGCGCGTGATCCGCTTGTGTCTCGTGATCCGCCTGCACCTCGTGACTCCCGTCCGTTGTCCGATCCCAGCGGTGCTTTCGATCCCAGTCGACCACTGCGTCAGCGATGGCGACAGAGCCGAGCGCGATCCGTTCGGGCGGTCCGCCTGCGATGCCCGCCGAGACGACGTAGGTTGACGAGAGGTCGAGTCCGGGGGAGGCGATCAACGCCGTCACCGTTGTCGCCGCGTCGCTCTTGCCGATGCCGGTCGTCGTGATCGCGACGCCGTCGGCCGTCAGGTAGACCGGCGTTTTCGCACCGCTAATCGAGAAAGCGTCGACGATATCGGCGCGCTCGAGCCAGGGCCGGCGCTCGGTCAGCGGCGGCTCCGCGACGGCAGGGAGCACCAGTGCTGCGGGACTGATTGACTCCTCCGGATCCGGCTCCCGCGGTTCCGGAACTGCGAGGTCGTTCATGCTGTGGCGGTTGCAGCGAACGGGCAAAGGCGCACCGACCGCGGCCAGAATCTGCAACTGATCACGTTCGCCGGAGACGCCAAAATCGCTGCAACGTCGTCTTCTGAACCGGAAGAATTTCAATCTCCGTCTGCGTTCCCAGCCCCTAGACGTGACCGACGGCGAACAGCTCACGATCGACGACGAGATCATCGCCCGCGCGCGGATCCACGCCCGCGAAGTCGTTGCCGACACCGAACTGAATATTGACCTGTCCGCACTCGAGTGGGACGTCTCTGCGCGGGCAAAGCGTCGGGCGGGGCTGTGTCGCTGGCGGGCGAATCGCGAGGAGGCGACGATCGTGTTGGCGCGGCGGGCGTACGAGCGCTACGAGTGGCCGGAGTTCGCCGCGGTCGTCAGGCACGAACTCGTCCACGCCTGGGAGTACCAGCAGTTCGGTGAGTCGGGACACGGGCCGCGATTTCGCGAGCGCGCGGCTGACCTGGATGCGCCGCGACACTGTCGGTCGTTTTCGGAGCCGCGGTACGTGCTGCGCTGTCTCGGAAGTGACTGCGAATGGTCGGCCAAACGGCATCAGGCGTCGAAACCGGTTCGTGCGCCGGACGGCTACCGCTGTGGCGTCTGTGGCAGCGAGTACGAGGTCGAGCACGTCGAGAGCGGTCGGACGTGGTCGTCTGCGAGCGGCTACGGTGGGGTGAAGGCGGCGCTGGGTGAGGAGTGGTAGTGTGTTCGTCTGACTGGTTGTTGCCTGGTGTCCGCTATCCGTTGTCCGCCGCCTACATCCCGTAAGCCGAAACCGGAGCGCGGAACACTTATTCGGCGCTGTGGACCTGTTCTAGACATGGGACTATTCGATCTAATGCTCGGCTCGTCCGGTCCAGGCGAGCAGGGCGTCGAGGGGAAATCGTACACGCTCCCGAAGGAGACACACGACTTCGTCTATCCCGTTGCCGTCCGGCGCGAGGAGGTAGACGCCGTCGCACAACTGATCGAGGCCGAAGCGGACGCGCCGTACGTCGAGGAAGAAACCGAGGAACTGCAGGATGTCTTCGACGACGTGCTCGGCGACGCCGGCATCGACGCCGCGGACCTGGCCGAACAGAAGCGCCAGACGCGACTCGCGGTCGAGCCAGTCATCGACCACTGGCGCGAGCAGGTCGGCAACGACACGACCGAGAGCGATCAGTCAGACATGTCAGATCAGTCGGATGATTCCGAAACCGGTGGTGAGACGGGTGGTACCGACATCACCACCGTCTACGCCCGCCCCGGCACCGACGAGCAGCTACTCGCGTTCACCAAACTGTGCAAGCAACGCGACGAGCAGCCAGACGACCCGTTCGAGCTCCCCGCATCGTTTCCCGACGCAGCTGCCCTGCTGACCCGCCTGCGGGACGCAACCGACAGCCAGTACCGGGCAGTCGTCCACACGGATCTTCTCGAGTAGGCCCGTCCGCAGACTACGCGACCCGCCGAAACGCCCTGCCTAGAGAATCGTCTCGAACGACTCCAGCGTCCCGAGCTCGTACGTCGGCTGGTGCACCGTCGGATCGCCGTGTTGGACCTGATTCTCGAGTTCGATCCAGGCCGAGTCGAGTCCCATCGCGTTCGCGCCGCCCACGTCCGCGTGCAACGAGTCCCCGATGTGGACCGCCGTCTCCGGCGTCGCCTCGAGTGCCTGCAGTGCGTACTCGAACGGTGCGGTGTCGGGTTTCGGGAAGATACCCGCTTGTGGATCCGTGAAGACGCGAACGTCGAACGCGTCCTCGATGTCGAGCGCACGGAGCTTCTGTGTCTGGGTCTCGCGGCCGCCGTTCGTGATCAGACCAACCGGTCCCTGCTCGCGGGCGGACTCGAGTGCAGCCTTCGCGCCGGGACGAAACTCGACGGCGGTCGGGTCCTCGCGCTCGAGGTAGGCCGCGGCGAGTTCCGCTGCGCCGTCGGAGCCGAGCTGGTCCTGGACGTGTGGGTCGGCCTGTGTAGCGACGGTCGAGAAGAGTACTTCGTAGAACTCGCGGGCGGTCTCGACCGTCGGGAGGTCGGGAATCGTGGCTCGCAGGTCGGACGGCGTGCAGAACGGCTCGATACCGGCGTCGTCGAACGTCCCGGCGAGGAGGGTGTCCGGATCCTGGATGGGTTCGCAGAGAGTGCTGTCGAGATCGAAATAGATCGCGTCGTAGGCAGCCATTGGGTCGTCGTACGAACGCGATGGTTCTGAACGTTTCGTCGCACGGTTGGTGGACGGCGTCGAGACTCGTGAGTGTCCACTGATTCGACAGGTGTTATTTCGGGGGCGATCGTTGTCCGGGTATGGACGTCGTCAAACGAGTACACATCGTGCCGCTGGGCTACGAGTACGACCGGATCATCGAACCGATTCGGCGCCAGCGCGCCGACCTCGTCTATCTCCTCGAACACGACGGTGGAGACTCCGAAACGGACGCCAAGACGAGTGGATCACCGGTTCCGGGCCCGGACTCGACGCCGTCCGGAACCCACGCCAACCCCGGCGCCAGCGATTCGTCCGACACCGCGAGCGCCGCCGACGGCAACGGCCCACCAGCCGCGTATCACGACGAGTTGCGCGAGGAACTCGAGTCAATCGTGCCGGACGTCCAGAGGTGGTCCTGCGACCTCACGGATGTCTACGCCGTCCTCGGTGCCGTGACGACGATCGCCTCGAAGCACGCCGACGACGACGTCTCGGTCAACGTCTCCGGCGGCGGGACCATCGCCGCGATCGGGGCAACGATGGCCTGTATGGACGTCTCGACCGACGCACGGGCGTTCTACGTCGAACCGGAGTCTTACGCCCACGACGGGACGAGCGAGCCCTCCTCGACCGGGATTGACGAAGTCGACGGACTGCCGACGTACCCGATCGATTCCCCGACGGCAGATCAGGTCGCAATCATGGGATTCCTCCGCGATCCGGCCTCGTGGGACGGCTACCACGACGACCGGACCGCACCGCCGAAAAAGAAGGATCTCATCGAGTTCGCCCGCGACCGCGGCCTCTCGTTCATGGCTGACCGCCAGTCGCCCGACGAGCGAGCCGGTGAGGACAAAGGGGCGTTTCGCGTCCTCGATACGCACGTGTTGGACCCGCTCGAAGCCGACGGCTACGTCACGATCGAATCCGTCGGCCGCCGCAGAGTCGTCTCGCTCACTGAACAGGGTGCAAACGCGTATCGGGCATTCACGCACAAACTCTCAGACCTCGAATAGAACAGCTACTTACACTGCATCCGGCGGCGTGCAACCACCGTTGCGAGCGTCGTCCCGAGTCGGGCGAACTCGAGATCCCCACGCAGTCGGTCGGCGTGAGCCTGCAAGCCATCTTCGTCGAGTCCGAACGGGGTGGCATCTTCACAGTGGGTTGCAGCAGCTTCCACACGGCCGAGCAGCCAGGGCGCTGCGTCGGCAACCGCCGGGCGAAACCGCTGGGTATGGTGGCGGGCGGGCGACGACGATCCGGCAGCACGCGCTGCGGCCAGCAACTCCTCGACAACGATGAGTCGCCGGCGGAGGGTTCGAATCGTCGATGCGTCAGCGGGTGGGGTCAGCGTACTCGCAATGGCTGCGTCGGCTCCCGACACCGCGTCGGAGTCCGCGTCGTACACAGCCGCGAGTCGCTCGCACTCGAGTGTCGCGTGCCGACTGCGCCGACTCGCGAGACGGATCGCCCCCAGGACGGCAGCGGGGCGGCCGTACTCGAGTGTTGCCAGTTCGCCCGCGTGGGCGAACGCTGCGTGGGCGACCGGGCCGAGTGCATCGGCGTCCAGCCGGTCGATGGCCTCACCGACCGTACTGACGGAGTTAGATGGGTCTGCAGCATCCGTGGTGTCCGTCTCGGCTGAATCGGTCGTCGCGTCTGCGTCGTCGGGTTCGAACTGGCGCTGACCCATAGTTGAACTGTCTCGCGATAGAATATTAGTTACTTCTACGATGGTATCGATACTATCGATACTATCCTTACTATTCATACTATTCATGACATTGTTGCCTTTGGATGACGGGGCCGACAGTGCCCCTTCCGATGGCTCGTCTCCCCTCGAATCGAGACGTCGCTCACCGACATCGCCTGCCAGATCCGCCACGTTCAAGCCGGTTCCCTCCGACCGTCGAGTCATGACACGATCCGTCTGGATCAAAGCCGACGACACCGTCGGTGACTGGGACGACCGCCGTGCGCGCATCACGGCCGCACTCGAGGCCGGCGCGGACTGGGTACTGGTCGACGAGAAGGACGTCGAACGCGTACGCGAACTCGGCGATATCAACGTTGCCGCCTTCCGTACTGACGGCGACGTGACGCTGGTCGACGACGCCGAAGCGGACAGCAGTGAGTCAGACGTCGACGAACTCGAGGAGATCGACAACGTCGACGACGCTGAGTCCCTCGACGTCGATGTCGCTGCCTCAAACTCCCAAACTGACAACGGGACGCCGGACGCCGTCATCGTCGGCAAGGACGGCGAGGGCGATGCCACGATCGACCTGCCGAACGACTTCTCCGGCTCAGCCGACCTCTCGACACTGCGTCGCGACGGCGATGAGGGCATCGAGCGCGGTGCGTACGTCCGCATCCTCGACACCGAGTACGAGGCGTTCGCCGAAGCCGCAGCCGAGGAGGGCGAGTACACCATCGTCATCGGCGAGGACTGGACGATCATCCCACTCGAGAACCTGATCGCTCGCATCGGTGAGGAGACCGATCTCATCGCGGGCGTCACCAGCGCCGAGGAGGCCAAGACCGCCTTCGAAACGCTCGAACTCGGCTCCGACGCGGTTCTTCTCGACTCCGATAACCCCGACGAGATCAGACGGACGGTCGAGGTCCGCGACGAGGCAGAACGCGAGTCGCTCGACCTCCAGTACGCCGAGGTGACCGATGTCGAGCAGATCGGCAGCGCGGATCGGGTCTGTGTCGACACCGGGAGCCTCCTCGAGCACGATGAGGGAATGCTCGTCGGGTCGATGAGTCGCGGCCTCGTCTTCGTCCACGCCGAGACGGCCGAGTCACCATATGTGGCCTCGCGCCCGTTCCGGGTCAACGCGGGTGCGGTTCACGCCTACGTGCGGACGCCAGAGGGCGGAACGAAGTACCTCTCGGAACTCCAGAGCGGCGACGAGGTGCAGGTCGTCGATACGAACGGTAACACGCGCGAAGCGATCGTCGGCCGGGTCAAAATCGAGAAGCGGCCGATGTTCCGTGTCGCCCTTGAAACCGACGACGGCGACCACATCGAGACACTTCTCCAGAACGCCGAGACGATCAAGGTCGCAACCGGTGACGGCCGGAAAGCCGTCACTGATCTCGCGGCGGGCGACGAACTCCTACTGTACTACGAGGATACGGCGCGTCACTTCGGAGAAGCGGTCGAGGAGAGTATTATTGAGAAGTAACGAATTCGGGGAACTGCTGTACTGACCGGGCAGCTCACTGCTGGGCTGTGTGATCTACTTCGCGTTCACGTCCGCCTCTGCTTCTGCCTCTGCATCCCCAACTGGTTCGAGTCGCGTCGTACACCAGTGACAGAACGTCAGGTCCTCGTCCAGTTCCTTGCCACACTCCGGACAGGACGGTCCACCCTCACCGTCCGCGTTGGCGTTCGACCCCGGCGGGAAGCCGAGTCCGCGAAAGGTCGCGTCGATCGCGGCAAACAGAGCGATAAAGGAAAAGAGGAACTGCGTAATCGTATCCGTCTCGTTGGCGACCGCCGTCATGCTATCGGAGACCGAATCAGCCGCGGCGATCTCTCCGGTCGGGAGAAAGACCACCGCTGCCCCAATGAACAGTCCGCCAAAAACGAGCGCACGAATCCAGTCACGGATCAGTGCGTGGCCGGCGCCGGGGAGGAACAGAGAGATGCCGCCGGCAACGAGGGCACGAAGCCATGTCATCGTGTGTAATGATATGAGAGGCGACTCCTTAACATTCCGATTCTGTTTGCTGTTCACTCGAGTCCCTCGGCTATCCGTCCCGGTCGCTGTGAGACGGGGCGACCTCAGTCGGCTGCCGACTCTAGCTGTGTTACCAGCTGTGAGAGCGTCTCGAGGTCGTACTGGCCCGGCGCTGTCGCCTTCGCCGGATCGACCGGTGCGTAACCGATTCGCGAACCGTATACCGGCGCGACGGCCCGCGTGTGGCTCCCGGCAGCGCCCATCGCCATCGTGGCGATGGTGTGTCCTCCTTCTCGTTGTTCCCCCTCTCGTGCGAGTTGGTGTGTAACGGTCAACAGCGCCAGCGCATCGCTTCGGTCCGTTGCCGTCACGGCGAGTTTGCCCACATCGCCGTACCGACAGGCATCGGTGAGTGTTTCGCTCATCGCTGCGACGTTCGGTGTCTCCTCGAAATCGTGTGCGGAGGCCACGACAGTCACGTCGCGCGCTGCAGCCGTCTCGCGAAGCGTTGTGGCTGTCCCATCGCGCAGCGACGCGAGTTCGATGTCGATCGCCTGCACCGCATCCAGTTTCGTTACCTCCTCAAGCGCCTGCAGACGCTCCTCATCGTCCACTGCCTCGCCGCCTTCCCAGTCAGCGCGGTTCGTCGCCAGCACCGGCAGTGCGTCGACCGTCTCTTCGTACGCAGCGTCGTACGACTCGAGTGCGGCGACTGGCTCGCTGGCCAGGTCCATCCGAAACTCGACCACGTCGGCGTGGCTGCGTGCGGCTGATTCCTCGCTGAGATCGGCTGTCGACGCGGCGAGCGTGAACGACTCGAACTCGAGACCCATTCGTGTGCGTGGTGGGGAAGTGATCGAAAAACGGTGTCGGTTGGTGCAGAGTGTGTCGCTGCCGAGATAAAGCCGAGAACGAAAGAAGCCGAATTCAGGCCAGTCCGAGCGTCTCCTCGGCTTCGAGGAGTTCGTGGTAGCGGTTTCGGATCGTCACTTCGGAGATGTCGGCGACGTCCGAAACGGCGGCCTGGGTCGTCTTCTCGTTGGTCAGCAGGGCTGCGGCGTAGACGGCTGCGGCTGCGAGGCCGACCGGCGACTTGCCGCTGTGGACGCCCTTCTCCTTCGCGTTCTGGAGGAGTGCACGGGCGCGGTGTTCGGCTTCGTCGGAAAGATCGAGACCGGAGGCAAAGCGTGGCACGTAGCTCTCTGGGTCTGCGGGCTGGACTTCGAGACCGAGTTCGCGGACGACGTAGCGGTAGGTGCGTGCAATTTCGTTCTTCTCGACACGGGAGACGTCTGCAATCTCATCGAGCGAGCGGGGAACGCCGGCCTGGCGGGCAGCAGCGTAGACACAGGCAGTGGAAACACCTTCGATCGAGCGTCCGGGGAGCAGATCCTCGTCGAGTGCGCGTCGGTAGATGACAGATGCGGTCTCACGAACGTTGGTTGGCAGGCCGAGCGCGGAGGCCATGCGGTCGATCTCACCGAGGGCTTGCTTCAGGTTGCGCTCCTTCGAGTCACGGGTACGGAAGCGCTCGTTCCACTTGCGCAGGCGCTGCATCTTCTCGCGCTGGCGGGAACCAAGCGAGTTGCCGTAGGCGTCCTTGTTTCGCCAGTCGATGTTCGTCGACAGCCCCTTGTCGTGCATCGTGTTCGTCGTCGGCGCGCCGACGCGGGACTTTTCGTTCTTCTCGGCGGCGTCGAACGCGCGCCACTCGGGGCCGCGGTCGACGGAGTCCTCCTCGACGACGAGGCCACAGTCCTCACAGACCGTTTCGCCGTGTTCGTCGTCGACGACGAGGTTACCCGCACACTCGGGACAGGCGAGGTCGTTCTGTTCGCTTTCCGTCTCCTCTTCGTCCGTTCGTTGTTCGCTACGTCGTACTCTCGTGTTTGATGGTGCGTTGGTCATACGATGGCAAATACTGCCCGGACAGACGACTGCAAAAGCCCGGACGGATTCGTTACCTACTTCGTTCCGAGACACACGGGTTAAGGATTTCGGAATCCGCCTTCGACACCCCGCGAAAACGCGTAATTCGTGGGAACTGGTATGAACAATGACGATAAAATCCGCGACCCCGAACCGGCGAATCCAAGTGTGAACCGCGCTCACCGTCGAACATGGAGATTGCGGTTGGCAGCACGAACCCGGTCAAGGTCGACGCCGTCGAACGTGTACTCGAGTCCCACAACTGTGCGTGTAACGCTGATTCTGACTGCGACCACGGCTCTGAGACCGACTGCAGTTGCGACTGCCCGGCGCTAGATCCACCAGCCACCCCCGTCGCAGTCGACTCCGGCGTTCCCGAACAGCCCTGGTCGGTCGAAGAGACGATTACGGGGGCACGAAATCGCGCCCGACGAGCGTACGATACAACGATGGCCGACTACGCCGTCGGACTCGAGGGCGGCGTCGCACGGTTCGACGGCGTCGACGGCCTCTCACTGGTCATGTGGGCCGCCGTCACTGACGGCACTCGTGTCGAAGTCGGCAGCGGCCCGACGCTCCGCCTGCCGGACGAAATTGCGGCCCGACTCGAGAACGGCGAGGAACTCGGACCGGTGATGGACGACGTCCTCGACACGACCGGTATCGCGGAGGCGGAGGGCGCTGCTGGCGTGCTTACGGACGGTCTCACTGACCGAACGCGAGCACTCAGTGAGGCTGTCGCCTGCGCGTTCGGTCCGTTTCTTACCTCGTACTACGACACTCCATAGCCAGATACGTGCCGCAACCTGCCGGACGCTCCTGGAGAAGTCGGCTGCGGCCAGTCTAACAGTCATCCCGCCGTGAGAGTCTCCCCCGTGAACCCATTAACTGGCCGTACCAACTTTCCCTTTCCAGCCGATTATTCATCGATTACTACCCCTGAAAATCGCAAGACGGCGTCCTATTAACCGCACGTACCAAACCCCCTAAGGGTGACCCCGTCGTTTCAGCTAGTATGAGCACCGCAATGGCCACCGACCTCACGAGCAAACAACGTCAGATCCTGCAGTACTTTCGGGAGCACGCTGCAACGAAGACGTACTTCAAGTCCCGGCTCATCGGGCAGGAACTCGGGATGACGGCGAAAGAGGTCGGCTCGAACATCAGCGCACTCCAGGAGGGCGACTACGACGTCGAAATCGAAAAGTGGGGCTACTCCTCGAGTACCACCTGGAAGGTTAGCTGCTGAGACTCGGTTCCGGCATCATCCTGGCTCCGGACCACGGAACGTCCGGACGGATCTGGACCCGATTCCACCCCTGTTTTGAGCTGTCTGCCACACTGTTCGTTCGACCGACAGCGAGCAAACGCCGCAGTCGCTGCCCCCTCCTTTATCCACCTCTCTGCGCAACTACGAACCAACGAATGACGATACCGATCCTCTTCGACATGGACGGGATCATTCTCGAGGGTCCCCGCACCGAACCGCAGGTGTACGCCGACGCGGCCGACGCCGCACTCTCCGATTTCGGCGTCTCGCCAACACCCGACCAACGTCGCGACCTCCGACGACACGGCACCGACGCAGTCGAGCGTCGCTGTGCCGAACTCGAGATCGATCCCGAGCGCTTCTGGAAGCGAAAGGAACGGTACGCCTCCGAGGGCACACACGAGCGCCTCCGAACCGGCGAGCGCGGCCGCTACGACGACACCGACGTGCTCGCCGACCTCGCCGAGCGCACGACGATCGGACTCGTCACCAACAACCGCCACCAAACCGCCGAGTTCGTCGCCAACCACTACGACTTTGCCTTCGATGTCGTTCGGGGACGCGACCCGACGTTCGCGGGCTACCACCGGCGCAAGCCGGATCCGTACTACATCGAGGACGCACTCGCCTCGCTCGATCTGGATCACGACGACACCACGGACGGCCGACGAGGCCTCTACGTCGGCGATTTCGAAAAAGACGTTACCGCCGGCACCGCCGCCGGTCTCGACACCGCGTTCGTCCGCCGCGAGCACAACCGCGGACTGGAACGCCCCGCCGACGCGACGTACGAACTCGAGTCCCTCTCGGAACTACTCGATGTGCTCGACGAGCGAACGGCTGCAGAGTGACTCTGTCCGTGTCCAGAACGGATCACCCACAGCGCCGGACTCAGACCGTGTCCGGATCGGCGTCGGTCTCCGACTCGTAACTCAGATACTGGTCCGCGTTGCGTGCGACCTGCGTGGCACGCTCATCGAACGAATCCGCGTGGCGAACGACGAGCAACAGCACCGTCGTCGGCCGTTCGACCGTATAGCCGCCCTCCCGGGAGAGCAGCCCCGCCTCCTCGAGTTCACCCGCGTACTTGCTCACCGTCGGCGCGGACACCGAGAGCGCCTCGGCGAGGTCGCCCGCCGTTGCGTCGGGAGTCGAGAGCAGTTCGACCAGCATGCCTCGCGGCGTGTCCCGGCGGAGGTAGCCGAGCGCTTGCTTTTCGAACTCGTCGAAGCGGTCGGCGAGTACGAACCGTTTGTAATCGCCGTCGCTGTATCGCTCGATCGTGTCCGCATCCTCGAGTCGCCGGAGATGGTGTTGGGTTTCGCCGGTACCGAGCTGAAGATCGTCCCGGATCTTCGAGAAGTGTGCGCCCGGCGTCGTCGAGAGGTAGCCCGTGATCGCGTCGCGAGCGTCGCTATCGCCGGACTCAGCCGACGCTGTCGTGGAGAGGCCAGCAAGCGGGGTAGACGCGCCGACGGCGGCGAATCGGCGCAGGGTCGCTCGTTTCTCGTCGTCGACCCCATCGGACGATGTCATGTCTGTCTACCATCCGAAAGAACGCCGACCGTAAAACCGGTTTCGCTCCGTTTCGTTCAGCAGGACGTGACCGTCAGGGATGCTAACGACTGGTTAGTATGTCGTTACGCCCGCAAAAAAGGTGAGACGAAGCGCGAAACTGCGGTCGACTGTGCGACCTAGTTCGAGCTGTCGGTGTTGGCGTCGTCGACAGGTGAGCCACCGTCAGTTTGGCCCTGTCCCTGGAACTCCTGATCCATCTCCTCGATGACTTCGTCAGGATCGGATATTTCTGCAGGGTCTTCTCCTTCCTTGATCGCCTGGGCCTCCTGTTCCATCGCTTCGACGTCCATGTCGGCTTCCTGGTCGATCTCGCCGATGATCTCGCTGATGTCGTCGAGGCCGATCAGTTCGCGCGTCTCTTCGTCGAACCCGAGACTCTCGAGTTCGGTGCCGTCTTCCTGGACGTCGCTGCCGGAGAGGTGCTTGCCGTAGCGGCCGACGAGTGACGAGAGCTCCTGTGGGAGGACGAAGGTCGTGGACTCGCCCTGGCCGATCTCGGCGAGCGTCTCCATGCCTTTGTCGATGACGGCGCGTTCGCCCATCGATTCGGCCGAACGGGCACGGAGGACGGTCGAGATGGAGTCACCCTGTGCTTCGAGGATCTGGCTCTGCTTTTCACCCTGTGCACGGATGATCTCACTCTGCTTTTCACCCTCTGCCTTCTCGACGGCACTGCGGCGTTCACCCTGTGCCTCGAGAATCATGGCACGGCGTTTGCGCTCTGCGGAGGTCTGTTGCTCCATCGCGCGCTGGACATCTTTCGATGGGTTGACCTCGCGGACCTCGACGGACTCGACACGGATACCCCACTCGTCGGTGGGTTCGTCGAGTTCCTGGCGGATGCGAGCGTTGATCTCCTGGCGCTTGTTGAGCGTGTCGTCCAGTTCCATGTCACCCAGCACGGCACGGAGGGTAGTCTGAGCGAGGTTAGAGACTGCCTTTTTGTAGTTATCGACCTCGAGGAAGGCCTTCTTGGCGTCCATCACCTTGATGTAGACGACGGCGTCGGCGGTGACGGGCGAGTTGTCACGGGTGATTGCTTCCTGACGGGGAACGTCCAGTGTCTGCGTTCGCATGTCGAACCGGTAGGTGTTCGAGACGAACGGCGGGACGAAGTTGATACCCGGCTCCAGGAGCTTGCGGTACTCGCCGAAGACGGTGAGGGCACGTTTCTCGTACGCGTCGACGATTTCGATCGCGCTGAGCAGTGCAGCGACGACCACGACGAGCACGAGGGCACCGAGGAATAACACGGCGCCACCAGTGGTTTGTAGGGGGATCAGTTCTGCGACCATATTCCCCTCTTGCGGCGGTGACGGGAAAAATGTTCCCTTGTTTAACCAATTTTTGCTACAGGTGTGAGTGGCGAAAAGGTGACACGCTCGAGTTACTTACCCGCCTCGAGAGAGGCCAACCGACAGTTAGCCGGACTTCTCCGTTTCCGTCACCGACTCGTCGATACTGTTGGTGGGATCGGTTCCCGTCTGTGGTTCCGTATCCGCCGCTTGCGAGGTCGTACTCGAGTCCGGTTCCGAGTCCGCTGGCTCGGTTTCTTCATCGGTACCTGTCTCCGCCTCCGTCTCGCTCGCGTTCGACGCGAGCGCGCGGTCAATTTCGTCTTCGCCGATCGCACCGAGCGATTCGACGGTCAGAATGTTCCCGCCACCGGGGTCGAGGACGATGACTTCCTCGCCCTCTTCGATTGAACCGCTGGTCGTGCGAGCGCTGTAGAACGGTGCGAAGCCGCCGTCGTCGAGTTTGACCTCGCCGCCGCGGGTCGTGACCGTCTCGGTTACGTACCCCGTCGAGCCGGCGAGTGTGTCCGAATCCGAGGTCTGGGCGGTCCCCTTCCCGCCGTAGAAGTCGAACTCGTTGTAGATGTAGGCCGCGACAACGCCGATGAGCAGCGTTAGCCCCGCCAGAATGAACGGGCTACCGACCGGAAACAGGACACCGATCAATCCCGCACCGACCAGTGCAATCCCGATCACGATGAGATGGGCTCCGGGCGAGAGGGCCTCGAGCGCCATCAGTACGAGACCCGCCGAGAGGAGCAAGAGCGCCACGTTCCCAAAGAGGGCGTCGAGCATACCTGACGGTAAGGGCTCAGCCCGATTAAATGTTTACTGCCCCACTTTTCTCCGCTGGTTGTCGCAATTTCTCTCCAGACAGGCTGTTCGCGCCCGAGTTAGCGTCTGTGCCGGCCACGTCTCGATCAGACGGTCTGTTGTAGTTCGGTGCCGGCGATCGTTCCGCCCGGTCAGAACGACACCGGAGAACGCTACACCGATCCCTCTCAATCGTCCGACGGCGATCCGTTCGTGATCGTCGTATGCGCTCCAATGAGCGCGCCCGCGAGATCCAGGTTCTCGATGTGGGTCCCCTCGTCGATAATCGACCGGCGAATATCGCCGTTCTGGACCGTCGCATCCGGGAAGATCACCGCATGGTCGAGGTTCGTTCCTTCGAGTGTCGCACCCTCCATCACGTGGACGTTGTCGCCGATGGAGGTGTTCTCGAGTGTCGCCGAGTCGGCGATCAGTGACTCCCCGTCGAGATGCCAGGAGACGGCGTCGAGGTAGCTCTCGGGCGTTCCGATGTCGAACCACGCGCCCTCGAATGTGTAGGCGTACGTCGGCTCGCGGTTCTGGAGCCACTGGACGAACCAGCCGGGTTCGTCGGGGTTGTTTCCCTCCTCGAGGTACGTCGGCAGGAGCGACAGCGAATCCTGCGGGAACGCATAGCAGGCGATCGAGACCAGCGTCGAGTTCGGCTCGTCCGGCTTCTCCTGGAAGTCGACCACGCGGTCGTCCTCGAGTTCGACCAGCCCGTAGGATTTCGCCTTCTCGCGGGAGCCAACGTCGTAGGCGGCGAGCGTTGGTGCGTCCTGTTGTTCGAAGTAATCGACGAACTCCGAGACGTCGAAGCTGATCAGGTTGTCGCCGGCGATGATCAGCAGGTCGTCGTCGACGTTCTCGCGGTCGATGAGCTGGGCAAGCGCGCCGACGACCCCGAACTTGTCGTCTTCCTCGGTCGTGTCTTCGACGGAGAGCTGTGGTTTTTCGAACTCGCTTTCGGCGAGGTGGGCCTCGAAGTCGGCCGCAAAGCGCTCGTTCGTGCTCACGTAGACCTCGTCGATTCGCTCGTCCGCCTCGAGTTCGGCGAAGATACGATCGATGACGGTCGACTCACCGATCGGGAGGAACATCTTGGGCCGATGCTTCGTGATCGGCCACATCCGGGTCGCATAGCCACCTGCAAGGACGACGGCCTTCATGGCCCGTGATTCACCAGCAGGATGTAAGTCACTTGCCCTTTCACAGGTCTTTCTTGCGGCGAGCAGAGCGCCAGACCAATAACGGTCGCGGTGATACACCCGGACATGCGAGAAGCCGACGAAACGACGCGCCAGCGTCTCGCCGATGCGCTGCGCGCCGACCCGGCGACGCCGAGTGAACTCGCAGTCGAACTCGATCTCACCCCGCAAGCGGTGTTGCGCCACGTCGAACACGTCTCCCGATCGGTGGACGCGGCGGACGATGAGCAGCTCCTTGTCGCCCCACCGCAGTGTCGCGACTGCGGCTTCGAAGCGTTTGACGACCTCGTGAATCGCCCCTCACGATGTCCATCCTGCAAGAGCGAGTCCGTCGCGGAACCGACGTTTACGATCGAGTAAGGCACTCAACTGCTGTCATCTCCGCCCCACACAGGACGTCACGAACAGGTAAGAAAGCGTGACAAAACTGAGATGGTTTCGACACTAATATTTATCGTGCCCCCGAGAAACCGGTACGTACCCGCAGGTGGCGACGGCCGCAAACAGGACTTCAGGCCAGGGTGATGGCTCCGGTCCGGACACTGCGTCCACCCAGATTCGGACACCCTTCCGCCACGCCACGTTCACCCCACCACTCTCACCCCCACCACGATGACTGCGACCTCACACACGACGACCGACCACGCCGCGTTCGTTCTCGCGGCACTCGAGTGGCTTGACCAGCGCGAACAGCGCCCCGATCCGGAGGGAGTCGATGCGGCGTTCGACCTCCTCGCGAGCGAGCGCCGTCGGCAGTTCCTCGCTGTCATGACGACCCACGAGGAGGCGCTGACCCTCCCTGACGTTGCCGAGGAGGTCGCCGTCCGCGAGACGGGCGAACCCGTCACCGACCTCTCGGCCGAGTGCGTCGCGGACGTCTACATTTCGTTGTATCACGATCATCTCCCGCGACTCGTCGATGCGGGGCTCGTTGCGTACGATCAGGAGCGCGACCTTGTTCAGCCGACGGCGGTTCGCGAGCACTAATGATTCACTCGGCTGCGGTTTCTGTGCCACTCCCACCTCAGAACTCGACGTTCGACGTCGACGTCAGATCGTCGTCCGTCTCAATCGGTCCACGACCGACGAACACGTACTTATCGTCTGTCAGATAGACGTCGCCGTCGACGACGGTCGTCTCGAGTGCGGCGAGCGTTGCGCCCTCACAGGGGCCGTACGTACACAGGCCGGAGTCGGCTTCGAAGTACGCGCCGTGGTTCTCGCAGATGAGTTCGTCGTTTCGCATGGCTGCTCCCGATCCTTTGTCGAGTTTGATGTGCGTGAAGTGCTGGCAGAAGTTGAGCCAGGAGGAGACGGCGGTCGGGGTGTCTGTGTCGTCGGTTTCGGTGGCGACGAGGATCGCCTCGCGTTCGTCTGCGCAGTCGACACCGCCGTCGCTACAGGTCGTCGTCCTTTCCTCACTGTCGTCACTGTCACGTTCATCAAGTTGCTCCCGTTCTGCAACTCGAAACAGGAGCGTCGAGTCAGTCGGCACGGCAGAAAGCGGTGCAATCCGTCGAGCGGCGTCTATCCCCATCGCCACGCAGTTTTGAGTCGCGACTGGTCAACGTTTCGACTGCGCTGTCGGTGTGTGACGACGACCCGCCATCCAAGCGATGTACAACTACAACCGATCCGGCCGCTAACCGCTGCTCACAAATCGCAGCTCACAAACGCCGCTCACAAACTGCCGCTCACAACCAGTCACCCGTCCGCGAATAACACGTCCGCTCGACCAACTCGTCGTACAGCCCCGACAACTGCGCCGTGATCGGCCCCCCGCCGATCGGCGTCCCGTCCAGACTCGCCACCGGCCGCAACTCCCACGTCCTGTTCGTCAGAAACGCCTCGTCCGCCCCCGCGACGAACTCGAGTTCGTACGATCCCTCGCGGACTGGCACGTCCGTTTCGGCAGCCAACTCGAGTACGAACTCGCGCGTAATGCCCGGAAGCAGGGAGCCGTCGGCTGCGGGGGTGTAGAGCGTCTCGTCGCGGACGAAAAACAGGTTGCTCGTCGTCCCTTCGGCGACGATACCGTCGGTGTCGCACATGAGCGCCTCGTCGGCGGCCTGGCCGAGTTCGGTACGGGCCAGAATACCGTTGAGGTAGTTGTGCGTCTTCGCGCCCGCGGGCAACGCTTCGTCGGGGATTCGCCGCGTTTCGACGCTCTGGAGGACGGCAGGGCGGTCCCAGACGGTCTCGCCCTGGAAGCCGCCGCGGGGGAGCGGCTTGACGTAGATGACGACAGTCGGGTCGTCTGCGGGCTGGGGTGTGAGTTTGCCGGACTGAACCCCGCGCGTGATCGAGAGACGAACGTAGGCGTCCTCGATGTCGTTCGCCGCGAGCGTCTCGTCGACTCGCTGGTGGAGGTCGTCCGGCGAGAGTCCGTGGTCGATCGAGAGCGCCTCGCAGGTTTCTTCGAGCCGGTGCATGTGGCGGTTCCAGCCGAAGATGGTGCCGCCGTAGGCGCGAAGCGTTTCGAACGCGCCATCGCCGTAGCGAAAGCCGCGGTCGTCGACGCTGACGGTGGCCTCGCTCGCGGGGACGAGGTTACCGTTGACGTGGTAGCGCAGTTCGCTGTCGGTCGACCCGATAGGTTCGTCCGCTCTGTCGATGCCGTTCGTCATCGCCGCTCACCATCCGACCGAGTCGTGTCCGTTCCGGTTGTATCCGTTTCGGTCGTATTCGTTCGGGTCGTATTCGTTCGGGTCGTATCCGTTTCGGTCGTGCCCGCCTCGGTAGCGCCCGTCTGCGTGGTGTCCGCGGCGAACTCGCAGAAGTTTTCGATCATCTGTTTGCCCAGTGTAAGTTCGATGCCGTCTGTGTCGTCCGTGCCGTCCGTCTCGTCCGTCGCTGTAGCCCCTGTTTCATCGTGCCCTCTCAGTTCCTGCTCCGAATCGAGTGCCCGCGTCAGAATACTTTCCGGATGAAACTGGACGCCGATGTGTGGGTTCTCGCGATGGCGAACCGCCATCGAAATCTCTCGGTCGTCCGTCGTCCGCGCCGTTTCGACGATCGAGTCCGGTAGATCGTCGCGTTCGACCGCGAGCGAGTGGTACCGCCCGACCTGGAAGTGGTCAGGGAGGCCGGCGAACACGCCCTCGCCGTCGTGGCTGATCGTCGACGGTTTTCCGTGGACGACATCTGGCGCGTGGCCGACCGGCGAACCGTTTGCGGCACAGAGTGCCTGGTGGCCGAGACAGACGCCGAGGATCGGATACTCGGTCTCGGCGAACAACGGAATCGAAACGCCGGCCTCTTCGGGTGTTCCCGGTCCCGGCGAGACGACGATACCGGTCGGATCGAGCTCCCGAACTGCGCTCAGGTCGAGTTCGTCGTTCCGGCGGACGATCACCTCGTCTGCAACCTCGCCGACGTACTGAACCAGGTTGTAGACGAACGAGTCGTAGTTATCCACGACGAGCAACCGCGTCGGCTCCTGGTTACTCATCGGGACCACCTCCGTTCATCTCGTTGCCCTCCCCGCTCGCTCCGTCACGTTCTCTGTTCCCGCTCGTCCCATCACGTTCTCCGTCCTCAGTCATGCCATCACGGTCTCCGTCCCCACTCACGCCATCACGTTCCCCGTCTCCGTCGACACCCATCTCAGCCCGCTCACCCAGCGCATCGTCGACCGCGTTCACCAACGCACGCGCCTTGGCCAGCGTCTCGTCGTACTCGAGTGCCGGCTCCGAATCGTGGACGATCCCGGCACCGACCCGGAGGTGGTACTCCGCGTCCTGACGGACCAAGGTTCGGATCACGATGTTGAGCGTTGCCCGCCCGTCGAAGCCGAAGATCCCGACGCTGCCCGTATACGGCCCGCGCCGGGTGGACTCGAGTTCGTCGATGATCTCCATCGTCCGCGGCTTGGGCGCGCCGGTGATCGTCCCGCCGGGGAACACGGCCGCGATGGCGTCGGCGAGCGTCTCGTCGGCTCGAAGCCGGCCGGTCACGTCCGAGACGAGGTGCATCACCTCGGCGTAGCGGTCGACTCGGCGATATTCCGAGACTTCGACGGAGCCGTATTCACAGACCTTGCCGAGGTCGTTGCGCTCGAGATCGACCAGCATCGCGTGCTCGGCGCGTTCCTTCTCGTCTGCCAGCAGGTCGGCCTCGAGTTCGGCGTCCTGTTCTGGCGTCTCACCGCGTGGCCGGGTGCCCGCGATGGGTTCGGTTCTGACGTAATCGGTGGGACGCTCTCGCGACCCGTGGCCGCGATCGGCTGTCGAAGTGTGTGCCACCTCGCGCTCGAGTAGCAACTCCGGACTCGCGCTCACCAGATCCGCCGCCCCGAACTCGAGTAGGCACGAGTACGGCGCGGGATTCACCCGCCGGAGCGCGTCGTAGGCCGCGACGGGGTGGACCGCCGCGGGCGCGACCAGTCGCTGAGAGATGTTCGCCTGGAAGGTGTCGCCGTCGCGGATGTACTCTTTGACTCGCTGAACGCGCTCGGCGAACGCCTCACGGCCACAGTCGCTCTCGAACGTGGCTTCCGTGGTGTCGACCGGTGGCTCACCGATGGCGGTGTCGCCCTCGTGAACGCGCCGGGCTAACTCGAGTGCGCGGTCGCGGCCGTGTTCGTAGGCGGCTTCGAGCTCGTCCCGACTGTAGACGGGGTCGGCGGCGAGTGCTGCGGGTGAGGTAGGCGATTTGGACGACGGTGCATCACCAACCCGCGGACACGCCGTAATTCGCAGCGTCACCTCGTCGTCCTCGATCGGTTCCTCCCACGACACCAGCCGGTCGTACGTCGCGACCTCGAGCTGTGGGAGCCCCCGGTCGTCGACCGCCGACTCGGGGAGCTCCTCGAGTTCCCGTGCCACGTCGTAGGAGAGCCACCCGATCACGCCACACGGGTACGGGACCGTACAGTCGCCACGGGCGAGAGCGTCTGTTTCGAGGAGCCCTTCGAGCGCGGCGAGTGTCGGTGCGCTGGAGCCGTCGGTGCCGTCTGGATCGTTCGAACGCTGGCGCGTAACTGCGTCGGGGGTGACTCGCAGGCGGTCGACCGGCTCGACGCCGAAGTACCCCCAGCCGGGCTGGCCGCCGGTCGTCTCGAGAAATGCGCCGTTCGTGTCGGGCCCGTCCGTATGCTCGCCCGTGATCGGGCCTGGCGACCGCCCTACTCGAACGCGGCGGTACGCCAGAAACGGATCGGTAACTGTTGTGGTGACCTCGACCGGGACGCGAACCGGTCCGCGCGCCGTCCCGTCCGAGCGCCCAGATTCAGTGTCGGCTGACTCGAGGGCGGCTCGGAACGATTCGAACGATGTGACGACGCGCGGCTCGCTCATAGCCGTCGAGAGGAGCCAGTTCCCTAATCATGTTATGGTTTTGGGGCTGTGCTCATCGCCCTCGTTAAAAAAAACAGCGTGGATTATCGTACTTCTGCGCGGTCGATCCAGCCCTGAATGCGGGTTTCGGAGATATCCGTTCCCTCGGCGAGCTCGGCCGCATCGGCGTCGGCGAGTTCGGCGACGGTTTCGACGCCAGCGCCCGCGAGGCGGTCGGCGTAGGCCGGTCCGATTCCCTTGATTTCGGAGACTGGTTCGGAGTCGGACTCTACCTCGGTCTCAGTCTCGGAGTCGGACTCGACTGCCGCCTCGTCGCCATCCTCCGCTGCTTCATCGCTGGCGGCTTCGTCACCCTCGCCAGCGTCGGTCTCGTCCGCCTCATCGTCCGGCTCGGTCGCTGGCTCGACGTGCGCTTGCTCGTCGATATCCGGCGTCTTCTCTTCGGTCGGTGCGGCGTCAGCTTCCGACGGCCCGGTTGCTTCGGCAGGCTCTGCTGCATCTTCTGGGCCGTCGCTCGTCTCGGTCATCGATCCGGTCGACCCGGCTGCGCTGGTACCCGCTGCGGCAGCGTCAGCCTCGGGTTCCGCCTCTTCGATCGTCGTTTCGTCGTCTGAGTCGGTTGTATCCGTCGCGTCTCGGTCTTGGTCTTGCTCTTGCTCCTGTTTCTGGTCCGCTCCCTGATCTTGATCTTGGTCGTGGTCGTGGTCGTGGTCTTGTTCCTGCGACGAGGTCGCCGACGCAGGTGCCGGCGTGTCCTGTGCCGACGACTGCTCGTCGGTAGCCGCCTCACCCTGGTCGCCGTCCGACCGTTCGCGTTCGACTGTCACACCAACGTCCCGAGACCCCCGGCGCTCCGAACTCGAGTCGTCGAGTCCCAACAACGACTTCAGCTTGTCGAGGATTGCCATTGCTCCGACATAGTCGTCTCTGTCACTTAAATTCGCCTGATACGATGGCCCTGAAACCGAGTTTTCGTCCGCACTCTCGATGGAGATAGCCAGTAGATACGCCGTCGTCGCTCACCTGTCTCGTTTGTCACCACCGATCTGACCCCTGGCAAGGCACTCCAGTTCTGGCAGAACCGTTACAACTGCGCCCGCAACGCCTCGTTCATCACGTCGACCGGCGCATCGCGGCCGGTCCACAGCTCGAACGCCTCGACACCCTGATACAGCAACATCCACGCGCCGTCGACCGTCGTCGCCCCAGCGTCGGCCGCATCACGTAACAATCGCGTCTCCAGCGGCTGATAGACGGCATCCATCACCGCCAGGTCGGCGTGGAGCGCGTCCGCCGGCACCGGCGTCGCGTCCTCCTCCATCCCGACGCTCGTCGCGTTGACCAGCACGTCCGCTTCGGCCAGCAGGGACTCGAGTACCCCCTCGTCCAGTCCGTGCCCCGTCGCGACCGGGACGTCCGCCGCGAGTTCGTGTGCGGTCGATTCCGTCCGGTTCGCAATGGCGACGGTTGCGCCCGCGTCGGCGAGCGCGAACGAGATAGCACGGCCGGCACCGCCGGCACCGACGACGACGGCCTCAGCATCCGAAATGGTCACGTCGTGCTCGCGCAGCGCGCGCAGCGCGCCGGCGGCGTCGGTGTTGTGACCGGTGACCTGTCCTGAGGAATTCGGGGGACTCGAGTCCGGTTCGAAATCGATGGTGTTCACCGCGCCGATCCGGGTGGCCAGCTCGTCGGGCTCGACGAGGTCCAGGTCGAGCACGTCCTGTTTGAACGGGATCGTCACGTTCAGCCCCGCGATGCCGAGGGCGTCAGCGCCGGCGACTGCGGCCTCGAGATCGGACGGGTCGGGTTCGAAGGTGACGTAGCGCGCGTCGTATGCGAGTTCGCCGTAGGCGGCCTCGTGCATCGGCGGCGAGCGGGAGTGTCCGACGGGGTTGCCGAGCAGTCCGAAGACGTCCATAGCCATGGTGGCTCGTAGTCGACGCGGGGGCGACATAACGGGTGTGACTCCGGCAGGGTTTCCGGTCGGTGCTGGTCCACTAGCGTCCGCTCTGTTCCTCGTCCTCGCGTGCTCGTTCCGCGTCGCTTATACGACGATTCCGAGTATCGACGTGTATGGCCGCCGACTTCGGACTCGGATTTGCCGTCCTCCTCCTCGTTGCCGGCGTCGTCGCCCTCTACGCCGGTGCTGAACTCCTCGTAGCCGGCGCCGGTCGGCTCGCACTCGGCATCGGGCTCCGGGCGGCAACCGTCGGCGTCACGGTGATCGCGTTCGCGACGACCGCGCCAGAGCTGTTCGTCGCGACCATCGGCGCGCTCGACGTCTCGACGGATATCGGACTCGGCGCGGTCCTCGGCTCGAATATCGCGAACATCGGCCTCGTGCTCGGTATCGCCGCGCTCATCCGCCCGCTGCCGGTCGGTGGGCTCGTCATGCGCCGCCACGTTCCGACGATGGTGCTCGCCGCGGTCTTGCTCGTCGTCCTCGGCGCCGACGGCACGCTCGGGCGACTCGAGGGCGTCGTCTTCCTCCTCGTACTCACCGCCTTTACCGGCTACCTGCTGTATGCGGCCAGTGCGGACTCGCTACCGTTGGATGACACTCCAGAAACTGATGAGAACAGCCGTGACGGCGTTTCTCCCCGAGACATCGGTCTCGTTCTCGCCGGTCTCCTCGCGCTCGTCATCGGCTCACGTTGGCTCATTTCCGGCGGCACCGACCTTCTCTCCGCACTCGGCGTCTCTGATCTCATTATCGGACTCACAGTGCTCGCACTCGGTACCTCGCTGCCCGAACTCGCAGCCTCCGCCGTCGGCGCGATCCGCAACGAAACCGGTTTCGCCGTCGGCAACGTCGTCGGCTCGAACATCTACAACATCCTCGCCGTCCTCGGCGTCGTCGCCATCATCACGCCGATTCAGGTCGCGCCGGAGACGCTCCGACTCGAGTTCCCCTACTTGCTCGGATTCACGCTGCTGCTGGTCGGCCTGATGGCCCACGGCCGGCGGCTGAGCCGGCTCGACGGCGCGATCTTGCTCGCCGGCTATGCAGGGTTCATCTACCTCCTGTTGTAGCTGGCCGAAAACGAACGAGTTCTCCTGTCGAACAGCACTACTCGACGGTCGATCGTACTTTTCGATCGACATCTCGTTGACCGCTGTTCGACAGCATTAACGACGCCCAGCACGCCAGCACGGATATGACCGAGACGGACGTTGCGATCGTCGAGAGCCGCGCCGATCGGGCGTCGGTGCACATCTGCGACCAGCTTCGCGAACTTGCAGACTGGACCGAACGCCGGGACGAAACCCGTCCCGACGCCGACGGTGGCGGTACCTTCTACACCCTCGCTGGCTTCGACGGCGTCGAACTCCGATCCTTCGAGACGCTGCACATCGAACTCGAGTCCCCCGCCGACGCGTTCGACTGCGACCCGGACCTGCTCGTCTTCGCCTCCCGCCACTCTGGCGACACGGGCGCGCTGCTGACCGGCCACTTCACGGGCAACTTCGGCCCGGCCGAGTACGGCGGTGACGAGGACGCAGTCGCCGAGGCCTGTCCGAACGCGCTCGCGGAACTGCTCGCGGCGTTCGACGAGTTCGCGCCCGAGGGGTACGACGTCGGGATGGAGTGTACCCACCACGGCCCGACCAACGTTGGCTGTCCGTCGCTGTTCGCCGAACTCGGCAGCGACGACGAACAGTGGGACGATCCCGAAGGCGCACGCGCCGTCGCCCGCGGAATTCTCGAAATCGCACGCGACGGCGTTGCGCCCCACCGAGACCGGCAACTCGTCGGCTTCGGCGGCAACCACTACGCGCCGCGCTTCGAGCGCGTCGTCCGCGAAACACCCTGGGCCGTGGGCCACATCGCGGCCGACTGGGCGCTCGAGTCCATGGGCCATCCGACGGCCCACCGGGAGGTCATCGACGCCGCCTTCGACGCCAGCCAGGCGGACGTCGCGCTGCTCGACGGCGAGTGGCCGGTACTCGAGTCCACCCTGGACGAGGCGGGCCACCGCGTGGTCAGCGAGACGTGGCTCCGAGAGGTCGGCGACCGGCCGTTCGACCTCATCGATGCGGTCGAATCGGATCTCGGGACGGTCGATGAGGGCATCCGCTTCGGCGAGCACCACGAGCCGTCGTTCGCCGTCGTCGACCTGCCGGGAGACCTGATCGACACCGCGGAGGGAATCGACCCCGAGCGCGTCCGAGCCATCATCGAGGCCCACACCGTCGCGTTCACGACGGAAAACGGCGGCAGCCGCGTCGGTACCCAGTTCGCGCTGCCGGAGGGAGCGACGCGACTCGAACTCGTCGAGGAACTGGCGAGGGTACTCGAGTCCGCGTACGAGACGGTGACGGTCGAGACATCGGAGATGATCGCGGGAGAGGCGGACGCGGGCGCAGACACAGGCGCGGAAACGGACATGGACACAGACGCAGACGCGAACGCGAACGTGGACACAGCCGTGAACGCAGTCGTCGCCGAAAAAACAGCGTTCGACCCCGCGCTCGCCCAGGAAGCGGGCGTCCCGGAGGGGCCGAAGTTCGGCGCACTCGCGAACGGCGAACCGGTGACGGTCGACGGCGAGGAGATCGCGCCCGACCGCGTGGAGCGCCGCCAGATCGATCGGTTCGAAATCTGAGTGGTTTGTGAGCTGAGCGTAAGTAGTAATTACCCGTTCGTGGCGGTTGGTTGTCACGCAATCGAGGGCCGACAGGTAATATTCCAGTAACATGTCAGCCAGGTGGCTGACGTGTAGGGGAAAGGTAATTATGCTCCATCGTTTAGAAGGGGCCAAGAATGGACTCACTCATCGACGACGCCATCGACGAGGCCGAGGAGGGGGAGCCGGCCGACGCCCCCGCGGACGGTCAGTCGGCAGACGGGTCAGAGAGTAGACAAACCGGGACGATGACAGACGACGAGCTGGAGGATGTACTGCAGGACCTCCAGACTGACATCACCGTCGTCGGCTGCGGCGGTGCCGGCGGGAACACCATCAACCGGATGCACGAGGAGGGTATCCACGGCGCGAAGCTCGTCGCCGCGAACACTGACGTCCAGCACCTCGTGGAAATCGAAGCCGACACCAAGATCCTCATGGGCGAGGAGAAGACCGGCGGGCGCGGCGCGGGCTCGCTCCCCCAGGTCGGCGAGGAGGCCGCACTCGAGAGCCAGCAGGATATCTACGACGCCATCGACGGCTCAGACATGGTCTTCGTCACCGCCGGACTCGGCGGCGGCACCGGGACTGGCTCGGCACCTGTCGTCGCGAAGGCAGCCCGCGAGTCGGGCGCGCTGACGATTTCGATCGTGACGACGCCGTTCACCGCGGAGGGAGAGGTTCGCCGAACCAACGCCGAGGCGGGACTCGAGCGCCTGCGCGACGTTTCTGACACCGTCATCGTCGTTCCGAACGACCGGCTGCTCGACTCCGTCGGCAAGCTCCCCGTCCGCCAGGCGTTCAAGGTCAGCGACGAGGTGCTGATGCGCTCGGTGAAGGGCATTACGGAACTCATCACGAAGCCGGGCCTCGTCAATCTGGACTTCGCCGACGTTCGCACCGTCATGGAACGCGGCGGCGTCGCGATGATCGGTCTCGGCGAGTCCGATTCGGAAGCGAAGGCCGAGGACTCGGTCAAGACCGCCCTGCGCTCGCCGCTGCTCGACGTCGACATCTCCGGTGCCAGCTCCGCGCTGGTCAACGTCACCGGCGGCAACGACATGTCCATCGAGGAAGCCGAGGGCGTCGTCGAAGAGATCTACGACCGGATCGACCCCGACGCGCGCATCATCTGGGGGACCTCGATCGACGAGACACTCGAGGGCAGCATGCGGACGATGATCGTCGTCACGGGCGTCCAGTCGCCGCAGATCTACGGGCGACCGGAGGGTGAGACGGTCCAGCCCGAGATGGACGCCGACGACATCGACTTTGTTGACTGATCGGATCGGCGCTCATCGTGTGGTTTGCGGGCAATAGTCTGCAGTTACGACATAGTCGCAAACTCCCTGTTTGCTCGGTATCTGTTGTTTCTCGCTGTACACCGATCTACTGGAGACGCTGTTCGTCATCTCGCTTCGTACTGTAGCGCCCTGGCATCACAACTCGAATCATGTGCTGCGTTGCTGGTCGCGCGCGACAATAGCTGCAGTGCTGCTGTTGTTGCTGTTCCATGGTTGCAGTGCTGTCGCTGGTCCATGTGCAGCGCCGCGTCAAAATCAAACTACCAGACTCAGTCGTCGGCTGCCGCAGTGTCGCCGCCTGCGTTCCCGGCCTCGCCCGCCTCGAGATCCGATTCGATGCTCGGCGGATACTTGCCGCGCTCGAGTTTGAGGTCGGACTGCGGGCGCGCCATGCAGGTCAGGGCGTACGCCTCGGCTTCCTCCTCGGTGAACCCGCGGGCCGCTGGCTGGGTGACCTCGCCCTCGATGATCTCGGCGGAACAGGCCAGACACATACCGACGCGGCAGGAGTACTCCTGGGCGATTCCCTCCTCGAGACAGCGGCTCAGAATGGTCTCCTTGTCCGAGCAGGTGATCGTCTCGCCCGTGCCGACGAATTCGATCGTGTATTCGGTCATACAGGGTGCTACGAAGAACGACACTAAAACTCTTTATTACAGATCTGTCCTCGAGGATAGGACGAAACTCACGCCTGAGAACGTGTCCCGGAGCAAACCACTCCGATCTGCGGCAGTTCGCGGGGATAGAGCGTTGCCCGCGTCCGTTCTGTCCTCCCGATGAGGACGAAGTGACCATAAAACGTTTTCTTACCACGGTGTCCACACTGTTGGTATGAGTACACAGGAACAGTCGGCTGCCGGGTCGACGCCCGAGGCCGAAACCCGATCACCCGACGTGGTCGTCGTCGGCGCGGGAACGTCGGGTTGTTACGCGGCAGCGACGATCGCGAACGCGGGCTACGAGGCCGTCGTCCTCGAGCGCAAGACCGAGGAGGAGGCGGGCCACATCGCCTGCGGTGACGCCCTGAAGGGAGCCGACGCGTTCCCCGACGCGATTCCGAAGTCCAAACTCGAACCCGCGTTCACCAACACCGGCGTCGATCACGGCCGCTTCGAGATTCCACAGGAAGACACCGTCCTCGAAATCCCGGTTCCCGGCGAACTCGCCGTCATCGACCGCTGGGAGTACGGTCGACGCATTATCGAGGGAGCAACTGAAGCAGGCGCGGACTTCCATTACGACACTGTCGTTCAGAATGTCACCCAGAAAGACGACGGCGGACAGGTCACCGGCGTCGAGGCGATCAGGAAGGGCCAGCCGCTCACCTACGAGGCCGACCTCGTTATCGACGCTGCGGGCGCGCTCTCGGTGCTGCAGGACAACGTCGACTTCTCAAATTCGACGTTCGATACCAACGTCAACTACTCGCACTTCTGTTCGGCCTACCGCGAGGTCGTCCACGTCGAGGAACCGGTCGAGTGGTCGGACGCGCTCGTCTTCAAGCCGACCGAGCGCGCCGCGGGCTATCTCTGGTACTTCCCGCGCACGGAAACCGAGATCAACGCGGGCCTCGGCTTCCAGATGACCGAGGAGCCGATGAAACTCGTCGACGACCTCAAACACGATCTCGAGAACCGCGCCGAGTTCGACGGTGCCGAGGTCGACGACAAACTCGGCGCTGCACTCCCGACTCGCCGGCCGTACGACTCGGCCGTCCACCCCGGCTACATGGCCGTCGGCGACGCTGCGGGTCACGTCAACCCCACCACCGGCGGCGGTATCGCGGGTGCAGCCTACGCGGGCAAGTACGCCGCCGAGCAGGCTATCGAGGGACTCGAGACGGGCGACGTCAGCGAGAAGGCACTCTGGGAGTACAACCAGCGCGTGATGGACCACTTCGGCGCTCGCTACGCCGCACTCGACGTCTACAACATCCTCTCGACGGCCATCGATGTCGACGACCTGATGGGGCTGCTCGCCGCGATGCCCGGCGAGAAACTCGCCGAGGCCCTCTACGAGGGCAGCACCAGCGTCGGCCCGAAGCTCGCGTTTGAGAGCCTACTCAACAGCCGCGGTCACTGGGGCACCATCTGGACACTCTTCCAGGCGAAACGCTGTGCCGACGACCTGCTCGACCTCTACGAACACTACCCGGAGCATCCCGCCGCACTCGAACACTGGCAGCAGCGCCGCGACGACGTGATGGACGAAGTCTACGAGGCGACCGGCGCAGATCCGAAGTACTAGAAGCGCTACGGACGGTGCTGTACAGTTAGGTATGCTATCGGCACGCTACCTGTCGAACACGCTGCACTCTCACGGCACTCTATTCACAGTTCACCACCCAGCACCCGCTCCACTCGATGCCAGGACTCGGCTCAAGTAGTCACCGCACTCATCGAACATAACTCGAGTACCCGTCACTCATGAGCAGAAGCGAACACCGACGCAAAACAGCACGTCGGTGACCCGTCGTATCTACACCTTGTGACCAGAAGCACTTAAAGAAACGAGCGAGCACTGGATGTGAGAGGTGTACTCGAGTTCCCACTGTCGATAGTGGTTGTCTCGCTGAATCTCGTCGACTCTGTCTGCCGTTAAACGGTTCTACGTCCTTTCGCCTGGCCATCTATAATCTGTAGGCGGCCAGTCAGACGTTCTCCCGAAGCCGTTCGATCCGTTTCTCGGTCGATGGATGTGTCCCGAGCAGCGTCCGTGCAACGAACCGCCGCGTGCGGTCGAAAAAGCGGTGTTCCTCCCACGGCGGCGGCACGATGGAAAAGGCCGCCGTCGAGTGATGCGTACGGAGGTCACTCGAGGGCCGACGAGTGAGGTCCTGATCCAGTTTTTCGAGGGCGCTCGCGAGGGCAGCCGGATCGCCCGTGAGTGCAACAGCCCCGCGGTCGGCGACGTACTCACGGTATCTGGTGACGAGGATCACCGACGCTCGCGTGAACGCAACGATCGGAAGCGCAGCCAGCAAGGTCATCGGATGGGCCTGTATCGGGGTTGTCGCGTCGTCTTGGGGGTCCGCGAGTGCTGTCTCGAGCATCGTCTCGAACTTCGCGTTGGGCAGGGCCAGCGCGGTCAGAACCGCTGCATCCCGATTGACCGCGTGGGCGAGTTCGTGTGCGAGCACGGCCTCGAGTTCGCGGGTCGAGAGTGCGCTACAGAGGCCAGTGGAAACGATGATCGTCGAGGTGCCTGGCCGGAAGCCAACCGTCGCCGCAAACGGCACTCGTTCACGGCCGAGCCGAACGGTTGGTGCGGGGGCACCCGCCTGCGCCGCGAGGCGATCGACGCGCGCCTGAAGCTCCGCGAGGCTGTACTCGGCTTCGCCGGCTAGTTCATCGTTAGCAGCCGCAGTGGTCTCGAGAACGTCGATATCGTCTTCGAGTTGTGCTTCGACGACGCCGCCGCGGCCCCGCTCTTCGGCGATCGTTTTGCCCGTATAGTATGTTGCGCTGCCGACACCGATGACCGTGCTGACCACGAGGAGTGCGTCAAACGTCGAGATCAGTGTGGTGGATTCGTCGAGCACGACTCCGACGACCCAGACGACGAGCGCGCAAAGCATGAGCACGAGTGGCCGCCTCTCGAGGCCGTCCCTGGGATTTGTGACCTGGCGTGCGACCTGCTCGAGTTCGTCCAACCACTTGTTCGAAATGCGACCAACGACCAGCGAGGTCGGCATCAGTCGGCGGTAGAGTTCCGCGATGACCACCCAGAGACCGATAAAAAGCAACAACATGGCGACTGCAAACGGGGCCAGCACGAGCATGACCATCGACATCAGCGTGATGGCTGCGATCTCGATGAGAAACAAAAGGACGAACCCGAGTATGGCGATCGAACCGGCGGCTACTATTCGAAGCCAAAGACCAAGTCGTACTCGAGTCCGTTGCAGTGTTTCGCTCGTCATCGTCATTGTCAGACTGCGCAGGGCTATCCCTATCAGTTATTTCAACACTTCTATGTGATATAGAAAAATGTTTGCATGTCTCGATGCCGGCGGTACGAGACCAGCCTGGGTAGCAGGGTAGTCTAGCCTACAGCTACCAGTCGCGGCTGATCTGTTCGACCGCGCCAGTGAGCACGTCGACGCCGTGCTGGAGACTCTCCTCGTCCACATCGAACGTCGCGGTGTGGTGACCGCCGGGGTGGTCCGTGCCGACGCCGATGTAGCAGGCGGAGCCGCCGTTGTCCTGGACTGTCTGCATCAGGAAGGTTGCGTCCTCGCTGCCGCCGAGTTTGTCGCGTTCCATGACGTTTTCGACGCCTGCCGTCTCGCCTGCGACTTCGCTGACGATCGAGACGAGGTCCTGGTCGCTGGTCGCACTCGGTGCCTCCGCACCGAGTTCGATCTCGACCTCGCAGTCGTGCATCTCGGCGGCGTTCCGGATCACTCGGCGCGCGTTCGAGCGCATGTACTCCATCAGTTCGGTCGTCTTGCCCCGGACTTCGGCCTCGATGTGGGCTTCCTCGGGGATGACGTTCGCCGCAGTGCCGCCCTCGACGACGCCGGCGTTGATCCGCGTCGGACCGTCGCTGTGTCGCGGGATGCTGTAGAGGTTCTGGACGGCCGTCGCCATCGCCTGCACGGCGTTGCGTCCCTCCTCGGGGTGACCGCCCGCGTGAGAGGGCGCACCGGTGAACGTCGCATCCAGGTGGGAGACGGCGAGGAAGCCGTCGATGCCGGCGACGATCTCGCCGGTCGGATGATCGAGGCCGATGTGGGCCGCGAGCAGCGCGTCGACATCCTGGATGTGCTCGCTCGTCGCCATCGACTTCCCGCCGCCGATGACCTCCTCTGCGGGCTGGAAGAACACCTTGAACGTCCCCGAAAAGTCGCTTTCGGCGATTGCTTCGAGCACGCCGACGCCGATCGTTGCGTGGGCGTCGTGTCCGCAGGCGTGCATCGCGTCGTCGTGTTCCGACCGGAACCCCTCGGTGACGGGTGCGTGCTCGTCATCCTCGGATTCGGGCTGTGGCAGGCCGTCGATGTCGACGCGCAGGCCGACCGTCGGTCCCTCGCCGCGCTCGAGGACCGCGACGGCTCCCGTGTAGCCGCCCTCGAGTTGGGACAGAATCGACTCGTCGATGTCGTACTCGCTTGCTTGCTCGTACCACTCGGTGATTTCCGCGTCGTCGGGGACGGCCAGTCGGTGTTCGCCGACGATGGCGTCGGGGCCAACGTGGAGTTCGTCCAGTTCGACGCGGGACTGGATTTCCTCGACGATGCGCGCGGTAGTGTAGAATTCGCGCCAGGCTGGTTCGGGCTTGCGGTGCAGGTCTCGACGGAGTGTGACGAGGTCGCTCGTGACCATAGGTATGTATTGTCGAGGGGTGTCAAAGACGTGCCGGCTTGAGAGAGTGTCACACTGTTGTGTGTTGTTCGACGAGAACGGGTAGAAAAGAGCCCGCAAGAACAGGACCGCCCGTCAGTTCCCGCGACCTGCGCCGTGGATCTGTTCGACCTCGGCCTCGATGTGCACCGAGTCGGGGAAGTTCTGCGAGGCGATGTTGCGCGCGAGATTGTCGTGGCCGTGGATCTCGAGTTCGCGGGTGAAGACGGTGTACTCCCAGGAGTCGAAGTGGCGGTCGTCGTCGGTGTGTAGCCGACACGGCTGGGGAACCGAGATTTTCTTCGGCGGATGGGAGTGGGGGCCCTTGAGGGCAGCACCCTTTCGCTCGGCAGTGGTTTTGATGTCAGAAACGATACCGTCGAGGGCGGCGCGATCGCCGCTCTGGAGCGTGAGACGGGTGACGAAGGTCATAGCGGTGTTGTTCATTCTTCCACGGTCGTCGCGTAAAAACCTGCTGAGATACGTCTACGCGCGACGAACAGTCCGATATTCTCTTAACGTCTCATCTATTAGCCCTGTTAATGGCAGTCGAAGCTACGAGCGCAGGCGCGATCCTCTTCCGCGACACGCGGGGCCGGCGCGAGTATCTTCTACTCAAGAGCCGCCCGGGCGACTGGGAGTTTCCGAAGGGCGGTGTCGAAGGAGATGAAGAGCTACAACAGACGGCGATCCGCGAAATAAAGGAAGAGGCAGGTATCGATCAGTTCAGACTACTCGATGGCTTTCGTGAGGACTACGACTACGTCTTCGAGGCCAACGGCAAGACGATCCACAAGACCGTTCATCTCTTCGTGGCGAAGTCGTTCGAGGCGAGCGCCGAACTCTCGAACGAGCATCGAGACCTCCAGTGGCGCGACTACGAACAGGCGGTCAACACCGTCACGCAGGACGGCCCCCGAGAGATCCTCGAGGACGCCCACGAGTTCCTCGACGAACTCGAGTCGGTCTGAGTGGGGACAAACCCAAGCCACCGTACCGCCGGCACACCCGAACAGTAGGGACACCGGCACACCAGACGCATCTACTCCACTCACACACTCTACTCTGACCCAGCCACATGACTCCTGACTCCGAGTTCGCCTTCGAACTCCGATCCTGTCGCTGGGCCGAACGCGAGTGGCAACCAGACCGAGGCCATGACGACAACCACCACATCGTCGCCCGCCAACTCGGCACCAAACGCCGCCGCTGGGACACCATCGTACTCGAGTGCGACCCCACTGGCCTCCGAAACCGAGCACGATTCGGTGCGGAGCGTCTGGACAGCGACCTCTTGCATATCGTCCGTAACGCGCCCGCCGAGTGGGCGTACTACCGCGACGCGCTGCCCCACCCTGGCTACCCGTGGCGCTACGTACGCGAAGCGATCCATCAGGCCGACGACCGCGGGATTCTGGACACGAGAAAGCAGGGCAACCGCATCCAGATCCGCCGCAAGTGGCCCTATCCCGACTGGGTCGAGCGCATTATCGCCATCGAGAACAAGCCCGACCTCGACGCGAGCGCCGCCCGCGCGCTCGGGCCGCAACTCGAGTTCGACGTGGCGCTGTCGCTGGCGGACGAGGTCTGGGTGGCGACCCAGGCGACGGACGAGACGATCACACCGGCGCTGTTCGAGGGGCTACCGGTAGCAGCGGGCATTCTCACGCTCGATCCAGATGTACTCGCGGCCGAGGTAGCCTGGCATCCCAGACAACTCGCAGTCGACGAGCCGGGGACGCGGATACTCGAGCGACCCAAGGGCGGCGAGCGCGACGGTTCGGCGGCGCGATTCGAGTACGTCGAGCCGGAGACGAAAGCCGAGAAACGACTCGCACTCGCGGAACGTGCCTACGAGCGCGGCTGGCGGTCGTTCGTCGAGACGATGCGCCCGGACTGCCGTCACTTCGAACTGCGCACACGGGAGGGGCCACAGCTCGTGCCGTACTGTAGCGCCAAGTCGTGTCAGCCGACGGCAGCCGAGTGTTCGGGTTCCTGTTCGTCGTTCGAACCGGAACCGCCGGTCTGGCGGACGAAGGGGTGGCCGATCGAGGGCGGGCCGGGGAAACGGTTGCAGCGTCTCCTCGCGAAACGACGGCGGCGACGGCGGCCAGGTCAGAACGCGGGAGGCCGTGACTGACGGGAACTCAGCCAGTGCTGTACGTGTCTCGTTCGACGGCGACGACCAACCTGTAAAGCAAGTAGCTGGCGTACAGTCCGATACTGAGCCACACGACGGAGGTCCCAAGGATCTGTCGGGACGACTCGATGCTCCCGTACACGACTGGTCCCCAGACAAGGATGGACACTGCTTCCTGGAAGTACCTGTTGTCCGCACGGTACATTTCACCTGTGCGCCGCTCGACCGCGAGCACTAGCCGGTGACACAGAAACACCACGTAGAGACTCACACCGAGCCAGACGGGCGAGACGCCGAGGATGGTGTCGAAGAGCGCGCCACCGACAACGGCAACGGAACTCGCACCGAGGAGGGCCATCGCGTCGACGATGGGGACATCGAGGCGGACGACTGTGTCGGACATACTACACACCTGTTAGTACGTTTCTAATAGTGTTCTGTTGATGAGTGTACCAAAACGGAGTCCAACTGTGGCCCCGGCAGGTCACGAATCCCTCGTGAGAAACAATCGCTACTGTGGCGACGAATGCGACGGAAGCGATACGCTTTCAGCGAGTCACTCCGGACTCAGTGAGTCGATTCTGTCTCAGTGCGTCGCTTCGGCTTAGTTCGCCGCCTCAACCTCGATTTCGTCTCGTGGTGCTGCCAGTCGGAACGTCGGAACCGTCCGGTACTCCACCTCGACGACACCCTTCCGGCGCAGACTCTGGAGACCGGAGCGAACGTCCTCCGCGTCTGGATCGACGTCGAACTCGTCTCGGAGTGCGTGTAACACCGAGACCACGCTCTCCGATTCCTCGTCGGGACCGGCGAGCACGCTGACGATCTGTACCTGCAGTTCTGGCACGCGGACGCGGGAGGGCGCACCCTCCGCGTCGGGGTCGCTCTCGATCCCCGGCTCGACGTCGACCAGATCCGCGGCCTCGGCGGTCGCCCGAATCAGGCTGTTGTCGTCGCGAAAGTAGTAGTCGCCGAGTTCGTTCTCCAAGTACTGGTGGACCTCGCTGCCGCTTTCCATCTCCCACCGGTCTTGCAACTCGGAATTTTTCGTCGGCTGTAGCTCCACCACGTCGGCTAGCCGTTCCGTGGCCTCCTCCGAGAGCGTCATCGTCGCATCGTACGGGCATGTGGTACTTTTGCGTTGCGTCACGTCTCGTCTGGCGGATTCATGCCTACCGGTCCCCAGGGTCGTCGTTCCGACGTGTCAGCAGCGTCACGGCGATGTCCTTTCCTTTACCTGCCCTCACTTGCCCTCACCCACTCCCGACGAACGGTATTGGCTGAGTTTGCTCGACGGTTTCCTCGATCTGCGTGTAGACGAGAATCGTGCCGATCACGGCGAGCGCGGTGCCGAAGATGAACGGCACCTCGAACCCGTAGCCGACCAACGCACCCGAGGAGAGCGGTCCAATGGCGATCCCGAAGCCGAAGGCCATCGTGAGAACCGAGAGCTTCGATCCGGACTCTCCCTCGCCCGCGAGGTCTCCTGCGAGCGCGAGCGATGGCGCGAACACCATTGCGCCAGCGATCCCTTGCAGAAGCCGCGCGATGAACATCGTTTCGGAGGTCGGGACGTACCCCTGTGCGAGCGTCGTCGGAATCAACAGCACCATTCCGACGACAATGAACGGCCGCCGGCCGTAGCGATCGCAGGCACGCCCGATCGGCGTCTGCAGGAGAATCTGAGCGACGATGAACGCTGCGAACTGGAGGCCGAACCAGGTCGCACCCTGCTCCAGGTGGGCGTTGACCTGCGGCTGGATCGTCGCGAAGAGCGCGATTGCGGTCGCCATGAACAGCGACGCGACACCGAGCGTGAAGATCGGATCGAGCAGGTTCGGCCCCGTTCGGTCCCACACTGGAATGGCGAGATCCGCGCTCGCGTTCGCCCGCGTCGACTCGGGATCGGTGATCAGCACGGTTACGAGCAGGAAGCTGATGATCGCCGTGATCGCCGCGATGTAGAACGCGGCATCGAAGCCGGAGATGGATAGCTCACCGATCGGAAGCGTATAGGGGCCTGCGTTGACCACCGCGCCCGCGACAACCGGGCCGGCACCAAAGCCGATCAGTCGGAACGTGTTGTAGACGCCCATGTTCCCGCCGCGGTCGTCCGTCGTCGCGAGTTCGTTGACCAGCGCAACCGATGCGGGGATGATGAACGCGACGCTGATCCCCTGCAGGCCGCGGATGACGAGCAGCGACAGGTAGGACTCGGCGAAGAGGTACGCCACGTTCATCGTCGCGAGTCCGGCGAGTCCGATCAGGACGAACAGCTTCCGCTTCCCGGCACGATCCGAGAACCGCCCCGTCAGCGGCTGAAAGCTGCTGTTGAGAAAGCCGAAAATCGAGAGGATGATCCCGATGATCATCGACTCCGCCAGCCCGAACGTCGGCCCGCCGACGACGTCACTGGCCACGTACAGCGGGATCACGATCACCAGAAACGAGTTCCCGATCCCGTCTGCCATCCGCGCGAACGCGAGCGCCAGTACCCGCCGGTCGACGGCGAACTGCGCAGCGACACGTCGTCCCAGATTCCGCATCGATATACGTCTGCGGCGTCGCGCCCGATTAACATTTCGAAACGAAGTATTGTCGAAATTGACTGTTTCGAACCCCGATACGACGATATACACCTACAAGCCCTCGCGTCGCGTTTACTCCTGTATGGACCGCACACTGAAACTGAACGAACTCGAGTCCGCCTTCGAGGAACTCGAGTACCCCGTCACGAAAGCCGAGGCAGCGGGCGCGTTCGAGGCAACGACGCTGGTGCTTGCAGACGGCGAGCGGAATCTGGGGTCGCTTCTCGGAGAGACACAGGAGGAGCGATACGAGTCGGCGGGTGAACTCGAGGCGGCGTTGCACAACGTGTTGCCGCGGGAGGCTGTGGGCGAGCCGTTTCAGTCGGAGGGAGAGGGGTGAGCCGCTGCGTCAGCACGAACGGTGAGAGCGTCGCCGAATCCAAACGGGTCGCTTAAGTCGCTCGACCGACGTAGCCCGGACAACGATGGAATTCTGCGACGAATGCGGTTCGATGATGAAAGCCGACGATGGGCTGTGGGAGTGCGGCAGCTGTGGCTATACGAAACCCAAGGGCGACGCTGAGGAGTACGTCGTCACGGACAGTCAGGAGGCGACCGAGGTTATCGAATCCTCCGAGGAGACCTCGCTGCCCGAGACCGACGCCCACTGTCCCGAGTGTGGCCACGACCGCGCGTACTGGTACATGCAGCAGATTCGGTCGGCCGACGAGTCCGAGACGCGCTTTTTCATCTGTTCTGAGTGTGAGCACAAGTGGCGCGAAGACGATAACTAGAACCGAACTTTTTCTCTGTCGTTCGGAAGACGCTTCGCGTCTTCCGTGACTGAGCGAATCGGAGATTCGCGAGGTCCGCGAAACCGGAGGTTTCGCTCGATGACGAGACGCCTTCGGTGTCTCGAACCATGTACGGTCGCTTCGCGACCACACTCGGAAAAATCTCGAGAGAGCGAAGCTCTCTCGGACCTCGCGGGATCGAAGATCCCGCTTAGCTTCGATGAAAAGCACTCCTCCTTCCGTTCCGACTCGCTTCGCGAGTCTCCACATCAGTCGTCGGCCCGCGCGCTCACTCCGTTCACACGCGGTGAACAGCCGTGATGGTCGGAGTCCACCCCGGCTAATGCAGTTCGGAATGGGACGTGAGGGAGAGACGGAGAATTACTCGTTCCGAGCGATCGTCAGATACCCCGTATGCCCCACGGGTGCCGTCGACGGCCGCGAGCCGCGGTCGTCGAACTGCATCTCACGCTGAATCGTCTCTCGCGTCCGGATATTCGCCAACCCGGCCTCACGGGCCGCCTCGACGACGTCGCGCGTCGATTCGATGAACGGGCTGTAGACCGCGACGAAGCCACCCTCGACCAGCAGTTCCGGTGCGTGCGTGACAATTTCGGCCGCGTCACCCGTATCGAGGGTGAGTACGTCGAACAGTGCGGACTCGAGTGCCCCCGCTTCCAGTTCTTCGGTCAGGTCGCCGGTCCGGACATCGACGGCGTCTGCGATGCCACCGAGTTCCATGTTCTCGCGGGCGACATCGGCGAAGTCGGGGTCTCGTTCGTACGTTACCACTGTCGCACCGGCGCGGGCCATCGTGGCCGAGAGGACGCCGGTGCCGGTGCCGGTGTCGAGGACGCGGTCGCCGCGAGCGATGCCGGTCTCGCCGATGATGAGTCCGATATCGCGGGGGACCATCGGTGCGCCCGTGCGCTCGAAGTGGTGAAAGAGATCTGGACCGCGGAGTCGTCGGACGTGGAACGCCTCGTCCAGGTGGGTCTCGACGGTGTCGCCCGGTTCGACATCTGCGGGGACCTCGAGGATGCCGAGGTCGGTTCCCATCTCCTCGCCGGGCTGGACGAGGAACTCGCGGTCGTCGCGAACGAGCAGGACGGGTGGCTGATCCACCGACTCGTCGCTATCGCCGTCGCTCACGGGCGCTCACTCCGTTCGTGTTGCTGGTCTCGACACTGACTCTGTCTTCGCCCGTCTCCGCATCGATGCACGACTCGAGTCACTCGAGTTCCTCGACCGCTGCAGCCAGGTCGCCGTCGTTGGCCTCGAGTGCGGCGCGGGCTTCGTCCTCGCTAGCGCCGGTTCGCGTCGCGACCATTTCGATGTCGCCTGCAGGGATTTCGGGTTCCGAGCCGCCTGCACCGGCGTCAGCGCTGCCACCAGCGGAACCGGACTCGACCTGTTCGGGCGAGCCGATGATCTGGTAGGTTTCTTGGCCGCGAGCGTCCATCTTCGTGACTTCGGCGTCGTTGAAGACGAGGTCGTACTCGTCGGTGCGGATAATGACTTCCTCGGCGTCGACATCCTCGACGTCGATACCCATCTGCTGCATCATCTGTTCCATCTTGCGCGGATTGAGTCCGCCGCCTCCTCCAAACATACCCGACACGTCGCCTCCCGCGACCTTTTACTTTGTCGTTCGTCGGCTCCGTGCTGGATCAGTCCGCAGTTCCTGCGTCCGTGGTCCCTGTCTCCGTGGATGCAATCCGCTCGGCGTCCGCTCTGAGTTCCGGCGGGAGCGGATGTGGCTCCGGCGTTTCGTACGCCATCGTTTCGAAGTCGATGGGATACGTCTCCGAGACGAACGGTGGTGCAAAGTAGACGCCCGGCCCGAGTACGTCGCGAACCTCACCAGAGACCACGAGCAACCGCCCTTCCCCGTTCGGGACGTACTGGAGTGACGACCAGACGACGCCCAGGAGTACGACGGGCAGCAAGATGAGTGTGAGAAGAAGTGTCGAAACCATACGGACAAACTCGAGCGATTAGTCAAAAAGAATACGAATATCGGCTGGCGTAACACCTACTCTGGCGCGGGCGCACCCTCGCGTACGTTCACTGCCATCCCCGTCTCGAAATCCGCGATCGACGCCGCGTCCAACTCCGCACGACCGACCGCGAGCAATTCGCCGCGCTCGTGGACCACCAGTACCTCGTCGCCCGGGCGAATCTCCTCGCCCGCATCGAGTACGAACTTCGTGAAGACGTTCTTTTCGTCGCGCACGAACGGCTCGCTCTCGTCGTCGACGATCACGCGATAGGCGGGTGACTCGAGTACCTCCGCCAATCGGCGGCCGCCCTCGAGTCCGAGGGTGAACCGGCCGTCGATGCCGAAGGAGACGATGCGGCCGGCTTCGGCGTGGACCTGCTGGGGGCGACCGGAGGAGGTTCGTTTGATGGTGAGTTCGTCGGTGTTGGTGTTGGTGTCGGTGTCGATATCTGTGGCGGCCGCAGAATCGGTTGTATCGGGAAAGAGCGCCGCGCCTGCACCCGCACCGAACTGGTAGTCCGCAATCGTCCGCAGCGTGGAGAGGCCCGCGTTTCCGTCGACTGACTCGCTCATTGGGCGTGGTTTCGTCCGCTGGGTCGAAAGGCCTTCGATGCCCCGTTGCGTGTGAATTGTAGCCTGCGAGTGCGTCTCCAGGAACGCAGGCAGACGACCGCCAGCGGCCGCCGATCACGACTGTTATATACTCCGACTCGGTAATAGCGCCTGAATGGACGTCGTTCAGATTGCGCTCGGAACGATGCTGCTTGCGGTGAGTGGGCTCGTTCTCGCCGGCCCATCGATTCTTCAGACGACCGCAGGCGGCTACCCCGTCACCGGTGTCGTCGCAGGGGCGGCGCTCGCCATCGGCGCGATCGCTGTCGTGCTCGACCTCGCACGATCGACGCCGTCGTAAGCGTCGGTAGCGACGGCCCCGGAAGTCACTGTGGGGACTCGAACTCGAGTGCACGTCTACTCGAGTTGTCGTACCACGTCGAGAGTCGGACGCGAGACGTGAGAAGTACGGAGTGGCCGCTCAGAGCAGGAACGTCTCCGGGCGTTCGTCGAGGTCGAGGAACGTATCCGTCGCGTCGATGAGTTCGTCGGCCGTCGAGGACTCGAACGCCATTACTTCGACGCGCACGCCCTCGTGACGGAGGTGTGAACAGAGTCGCGAGAAGTCGCCGTCGCCGGTGCAGAGGACGACGGTATCGACGTGGTTCGCGAGCGTCACTGCGTCGAGGCTCATACCGACGTCCCAGTCTGCCTTTTTGGTGCCGTCGGAGAACGTCTTGATGTCCTTGATCTTGGTCTCGAAGCCGATATCGACCAGTGCGTCGAAGAAACTCTCCTCTTCGGGGGCGTCCGCGCGAATAACGTACGCGATTGCGCGCGTGAGCTGGCGATCCTGGACGGCCTTCGAGAGGAGGGCCGAATAATCGATGTTGCGGCTGTGGAGACTCTGTGCCGAGTGATACAGGTTCTGCGCGTCGACGAGAACGGCGACGCGCTGACCGGGGTGAATTTCCGTCATGTGTTAGCTTGGGCTGGGTACGCATAAAAAGAACCCCGTTCACGAAGGGCTTGCGGGGTGAACCGACGGTGTGGCTCTGGATCGGTGCATCGCCGTCACCAGTTTCGACTTGGTGGTGGTATCCCGGTGTTCCAGATTCATTCCCGTCTGCTGGTATTCTCGCGCAAACGCGCTCTCAGAGAAGCAACACAAACGCGATCGGCCTGTGTTTGTTCGTCTTCGGAGTCGCGGTACAGTCGCAGTACAGCCGCAATCGCAGTCGATCCAAATCGATCCCAGCCGACAACCGCGATCAGTGACGCAGCTTCTCGATACGCTTCTCGGTCGGCGGGTGGCTCGCGAACAGCTTCTGCATGAGGCTGCGGTCGGTGTTCAGGATGCACAGCGCGCTGACCGTCTCGTCGACCTGCGATTCGCGACCCTCGGCGCCGCGAGAAATCTTCTCGAGTGCGCGGGCGAGCGGGTCGCCGGTGCCGATGTACTGGCGCGCGTCGTCGTCGGCGACGTACTCGCGGTAGCGCGAGATAGCCATGACGAGGATCGTCGTGAGCAGCTGGGCGACCATCATCGCGGCGTAGGCGACGAGGAAGTTGTTGTCGTCACGGACGAAGAAGAACACCGCGTAGCTGACGATCATCCCGACCGACTGGCCGAGGATCATCGTAATGGTGTCGCGGTTGTTCAGGTGGGCGAGTTCGTGTGCGATGACGCCCTCGAGTTCGTCGCGCTCGAGGAGCTGGATGAGTTCGTTCGAGACGCAGACGACGCCGGCACCCTTCCGGCCGGTCGCGAACGCGTTCGGGACGCCCATGTCCTGGACGACGAGCTTCGGCTTGTCGAGGCCCATATCCCGCGAGAGGGATTCGGTCATCTGGTGGATTTCGCGGTACTGGCCCTCGTTGGGCATTTCCTCGGTGCCACGAAGCGCCATCCACTTACCGAACTTGTACTGGGCTGCGGGGAGCACGACGATGCTGAGCGCCAGTATCGGCAGGAGACCGATACTGGGGAACATCGCCGAAAAGAACAGCGCAGCGGCGAAGTACAGGGCGAACAGGACGAACCCGACGAACGCCATTCGGAGTTTTAACTGTGTGTTTCGCATAGCCGGTGGTTAGCAATCACGAAGTATAAAGGAAGCGGGACTCGGCGAGCGAACCGCGTTCCGAGGCCATGCCAATAGATGGCACCATGCTGGTGAGTCGACGAACCGCCGAGCTACCAGTCACGTACCCTGCGCAGGCAGGGAAGCGAACTCCACCGATCGAGGGAAGTCACAACGGCTAAGTTCGTCCGGATCACCGTATCGGGTATGCGTCGCGTCACTCATCGGATCGGCGACCTCGTCGTGAGTGGCGTCTTTTCTCGCTTTCCGAAACGTAAACGCGTCTGAGAGTGCTCGTTGCGAGCGTAGCGAACTCGTTTCGGGCACGCTTCGACCGCGATACCACCTTACCGACCAATTGCCGACAGTCCCGACTCGCAACGGCCAGTGATCCGGTAACGACGGCCATCATGCGAGTCACGCTACACAACACACAGACACAGATCAGATCACCATGACACCAGAACTCGACCTTACCGGCGTCTTTCCCGCAATGTGTACGCCGTTCGACGAAGACGAACGCATCGACTTCGAAACACTCCAGCAGGACGCACAGCGCCTCGAGGCCGCTGGCGTCGACGGCCTCGTTCCCGTCGGCTCCACCGGTGAATCCGCGACCCTGACCCACGACGAACACGTCCGCGTCGTCGAGGCCGTCATCGACGCCGTCGACGACGTCCCCGTCATCGCTGGCTCCGGATCCAACAACACGCGCGAAGCCCTGGAACTCTCGGAGCGCTCGGCCGACGCGGGCGCGGACGGCCTGCTGCTGATCTCGCCGTACTACAACAAGCCCGAACAGCGTGGGCTGGTCGACCACTATCGGACGATCGCTGACGCAGTCGACCTCCCCCAGATCGTCTACAACGTCCCCTCGCGGACGGGACAGACGATCGAACCCGACACCGCCGTCGAACTCGCGAGCCACGAGAACATCGCGGGCTACAAGGCTGCAAGCGGCGACCTCGGCGTGATCGGTGAGATCGCAGAGCGCACGATCGACGAGGAGTTCGCCGTCCTCTCGGGCGACGACGCGATGACGCTGCCGATCATCTCGGTCGGCGGCACCGGGACGATCAGCGTCGCCGCGAACATCGAGCCCGAACGGACGTGTGCAATGGTCGGCGCAGCGCTTGACGGCGACTACGCACGCGCACAGAACCTTCACCACGAACTCGGGCCGCTCTTCCGCGAACTGTTCGTCGAGACGAACCCGATCCCGGTCAAGGAAGCCATGCAGATCCGCGGCTACGGACCGGCCCGGATGCGGCCGCCGCTCTCCCGACTCGCCGAGGAGTACCACGACGACCTCGAGGCCGTCCTCGACGACCTCGAGCGTGAGACGACCGACGTGGCAAACGCCGAACCAGAGAGCGATCGATGACAGAGCCGACCCGCATCGGCGTCACCGGTGCAACCGGCCGCATGGGCCGCGAGGTAATCACCGCTATCGCGGACCGCGAGGACTGTACGGTCGGGTTCGCGGTTAACCGCGAGCCCGACGGAGAGACCGTCGACGGCGTCGAGATCGAGCCCGCATCCGAGTTCGCGTCATTGCTCGCAGAGCGCGAGCCAGACGCCGTCATCGACTTCACCGGCCCCGAATCGGCCACCGAGTACGTGCGAGCGTGCACGGATGCGGCTGCGAACGTCGCCTTCGTCACCGGCACCACCGGCTTCGACGACGACCAGCTCGCCGTACTCGAGTCCGCTGCCGAGTCGATTCCGGTTCTCCACGCACCCAACTTCGCGCGCGGCGTGCAGGCGCTGGTGAACGTCGTCGGCGACGCGGTCCAGAATTTGCCGGGTTACGACGTCGAACTCGTCGAGACCCATCACAACGCGAAGCGGGACGCACCGAGCGGGACGGCGAACCGGCTGCTCGAGGAGATTGAGGCGAACGGGGAATTCAGCGATCGGACCCATGGCCGCGAGGGCGAGGCCCCACGCGAAGACGACGAGATCGGCGTGCACGCGATCCGCGCGGGCAACATCACCGGCGAGCACGAGATCATCCTCGCAGGGAACCACGAGGAGGTTCGCCTGACCCACCGCGCCGAGGACCGGGGCGTTTTCGCCGCGGGCGCGGTCGACGCGGCGGTCTGGATCGCAGGAGCAAAGGCAGGAAGCTACGACTTTGCGGACGTGATCGACGCATGAGTACGAGTACACTCGAAACTGAAATCGACGAGTTGTGGGAACGGAAACAGAACGGCGAGATCGACGCCGACTCGGCGGGCGAGGACGCCTTCGATACGCTCGAGGCATTCCTTTCGGCGCTGGAGGACGGCGAGATCCGTGCCGCAGCAAAGACCGATGGTGAGTGGGAGGCCAACCAGTGGGTCAAACAGGGAATCCTGCTCAACTTCGGCCTCCGGGAAAATCAGGCCTACGACTACGGCGGTGTCGACCACTACGACGTCCTGCCGCTGCGCGAGACCGACGACCTCGGCGCGCGCGGCACCCGCAACACGCCGGACGGGACGACGATCCGCCGCGGGGCCTACCTCGGCTCGGACTGCATCATGATGAGCCCGAGCTTCGTCAACATCGGCGCACACATCGGCGACGGAACGCTCGTCGACTCCTGTGACACCGTCGGCTCGTGCGCCCAGATCGGCGAGGACGTCAAGCTCGGCGCGAACACACTCATCGGTGGCGTACTGGAGCCTGTCGAGAGCGCGCCGGTCATCGTCGAGGACAACGTCTCGCTCGGTGCCGGCTGTCGCGTCACCAGCGGCTTCGTCGTCGGCGAGAACAGCGTCGTCGGCGAGAACACGCTCCTGACGCCGCGGATCCCAGTCTACGACCTCGTTGAAGAGGAGGTCCTGTACGGCGAACTGCCCGCGAACCGCCGCGCGTTCACCCGATTCGTCGAATCCTCGGTCAGCGACCACGACCTCTTCGAGGGCGGCGCGTACAAGCCCGCCGTCGTCGCCACAGACCTCGAGACGGGGACCCTCGAGGCAACCGAGCGCGAGGACGCACTGCGCGAATAATCCGAGAGCCGACCCGTTTCAACGACACATTCTCTCGTCGGAGTTCACTTCCCCACGCGCCGTGAACAGTATCTATGACACGGCCACAGCCTACCCTGCCGCCCGTGGGCCTCGGTACGATGGGGATCGACGATTCCGGCGTAATCGAGACGGCACTCGAGTACGGCTACAGACATCTCGATACGGCGCAGATATACGGCAACGAGGCCGTCGTTGGCGACGGACTGTCCCAGAGTTCGGTCCCGCGTGCGGACGTGACCGTCGCGACGAAGGTCTGGGCTGACAATCTCGCACCGGACGACGTGCACCGCACGACTGCGGAAAGTCTCGACAGACTGGGACTCGACGCGCTCGACCTGTTGTACGTGCACCGTCCGATCGAGGCGTACGATCCCGAGGCGACGCTGCCGGCGTTCGACGAGCTGTACGAAGAGCGGACGATCGGTGGCGTGGGACTGAGCAACTTTTCGCGCGAGGAACTCGAGACGGCCCAGTCCGTTCTCGACGCACCCATCGCGGCACATCAGGTCGAGTTCCACCCGCTGTTCCAGCCTGACGAGTTGCTCGCCCACGCCCGCGAGCACGGCTATCCGCTCGTGGCGTACTCGCCGCTGGCGAACGGTCGGGCGCAGGAGATCGACGCGGTGGTTGACATCGCTGAGGACCACGACACGACGGCCGAAGCGGTCTGTCTCGCATGGCTGCTGGCGAAAGACGGGGTCGTGACGATTCCGAAATCGAGCAGTCCCGACCACCTGCGGGCGAATCTCGAGGCACAGGCGCTCGAGCTCTCGCCTGCCGAGTGCGACCGAATCGACGCAATCGAACGAACTGAAGAGCTGTTTCCGGAGTGAGCGGGAGCCACGGCTGCCCGAATCCAAACCCTTGACTGCTCCCGGTCACTTGTAGTGACCAATGACCGATCTCGCGGATTCGCCGGCCGTTCGCCGGCTCGCAGACTGGGATCACGACCGACTCGCATCCCTCGCCGAGGAGTACGACACGCCGCTGTACGTGACCGACCTCGACCGGGTCAAGGAGAACTACACCCGCTTCGCGTCGGCGTTCCCCGACGCCGAGGTCATGTACGCCGCGAAGGCGCACACGGGGAAGGCGGTTCTCGAGGCCGTCCTCGAGGCCGGCGGGGAAATCGAGTGTGCGGCCTGGGGCGAACTACAGCGCTCGATCGACGCCGGCGCGGACCCGAACGCGCTCCAGTACACCGCCGTCAACCCGCCGGATCACGATCTGGACTACGCGACCGAGTTGGCCGCCGAGAACCCGGGCCTCACGATCACCATCGGCGCGACTGACACCCTCGACCGCCTGGCCGAACGGGGCTACGACGGCCGGATCGCCATCCGAATCAACCCCGGTATCGGCACGGGTCACCACGAGAAGGTCGCCACCGGCGCGGACGCGAAGTTCGGCATCCCCTACGAGCGCGTCCCCGAGGTCGCAGACCGCGTCCGCGAGGAGTTCGACCTCGTTGGCCTCCACGCCCACGCTGGCAGCGGCGTTCTGACGGAGGGACTCGAGGAGCACTGCCGCGCAATCGAACGCGTCGGCGAGATGGCCCGCCGCGTCGGCGACGAGGACCTGGAGTTCGTCGACGTCGGCGGCGGCTACGGTGTCCCCTACCGCGAGGACGACGAACCGCTCGACCTCGAGAAAACCTCGAACATGGTCCGCGACGCCGTGGGCGAGCTCGAGGCCACGCTCAAACTCGAGCCGGGTCGCTACGTCGTCGCCGACGCCTCGGTCATTCTGAGCGAGGTGAACACGATCAAGGAGGCACCGGACACCACGGTCGTCGGTATCGACGCCAGCCTGGCGACACTGATCCGACCCGCGATGTTCGGCTCCTACCACCCGATGTACAACGTCAGTGCGCCCGACCGCGAGCGCCACGAAGTCACCGTCGGCGGCCCGGTCTGTACCAGCGCGGACGTCTTCGCCCACGACCGACCGATCGCCCGCCCGGAGCGCGAGGACATCATCGCTATCGGGAACGCGGGCTCCTACGGCTACGAACTCGCGAGCCAGTTCCACTCCCAGCCCCGGCCAGCAGAGGTTGCACTCGAGAACGGCGAGGCGCGCGTCGTGCGCCGGCGGGAGACGCTCGGCGACGTGACCCGCGTCGAGCAGAATTGAGATGGCGACCGTGTTCGACATTGCTTCGTTCCACGCCGACGCGGTGCAGATTCCGTCCCACGAGGACGTCGACGAGATGCGCGAGTACCTCCTCGAAACGCTTCGGGACGCCGGTCTCGAGCCGGAGGTAGACGACCTCGGGAACGTGCTGGCGACGCGCGGGGATGGTGCAGACGCGGATGCCGAGGGTGACGAGCGCCAGCAGCGCCCGCACATCGTCCTCAACACTCACATCGACACCGTCCCGCCACACGTCCCCTACGAGCGCGACGGCGACATCGTCCGCGGACGCGGGGCCTGCGACGCGAAAGGGCCACTCGCCGCACTGCTCGCCGCCTTCCTGCGAACCGAACCCGAAACCGGGACGCTCACGCTGGCGATCACCACCGACGAGGAAACACTGATGACCGGCGCTGAGGGGCTCCAAGAGCGCCTCTCGGCGGACGGCTACATCGTCGGCGAGCCCACCGACCTCGACGTCTGTATCGCCGCCCGCGGGCAGTGCGAGGGGACGATCACGCTCGAGGGAGAGAGCGGCCACGCCGCGAGCGTCCCCGCCGAACGAAACCCCGTCTTCGGCCTCGAGCACGTACTCGAGTCCCTTCGCGAGTACGACGACGCCGCGGGTCCCGGCGCGGACGACGTGCTCGGCGAGCCGAAGCTGACGCCGACCGTCCTCGCGGGCGGCGAGGCGTCGAATCGCGTTCCAGAGCGCTGTCGGCTCACGTTCGATCGCCGGAGCGTCCCGCCGGAGACCAGCGAGTCCTTCTGTGCGGATCTGGAGATGTTTCTCGTGGATCGGCTACCGAGCGATCACGCAGTCGATGTCTCGGTGGATCTCATCCGCCCCGATACGCCGTTCCCGCAGGCGTTCGTGACCGAGGAGGAGACAGAGCTGGTGCGAACGCTGCAGGACGCAAGCGGCGGCGAAGTGCGCCCGTTCGGGGCGGCAACCGAAGCTGGCTTCTTCGCCGCCGACGCGCCGACGGTCGTCTTCGGTCCGGGTGTCCTCGCCGACGAAGAAGGTGCTGTTGCACACGCCGAGCGCGAATACGTGCGACTCTCAGCTGTCGAGGCTGCGGCTGACGCAGTCGAGGAGACGCTGGCTAGACTCGTCGGCTGAGCGGTAGCGGTACCGCAGAACGCTGCTCACCACCGCGTCGAAATGTACAACAGCGCGATCATGCACAGGATCGCGATAAGAAAGAGGATCGCGGTGGCAATTTCGGGGAAGAGACGCTCGACCATAGTCGAGCGTTGGCAGTCGAGCGTCAAATCGGTACTGATTCTCAGTTTTCGATGTCTTCGATATCGTCGACCAGCCCAGCCGCAATACCGGTGTATCCCGCCGGCGTCAGCGCGGCGAGTTCCTCGCGCACGTCCTCGTCCACGTCGAGATCCGCAAACAGCTCCTGGAAATCGTCGAGCGTCACGTCCTTCCCGCGGGTGAGCGCCTTCACCTGTTCGTAGGCATCTTCCTGGCCCTCGCGGCGGAGAATCGTCTGGACCGCCTCGCCGATAATTTCTGGCGTGGACTCGAGTGCCTCGCGCATGACGTGCTCGTTGGGGACGACCTTCTCGAGGCCGGCGGCGGTCTTCGAGTAGCCGATCAGGCAGTGAGCGAAGGCAGCGCCGATGTTGCGCTTGACGGTCGAATCGGAGAGGTCACGCTGGAGCCGCGAGGTGGTGACGTAGTCGCCGAGGAACGTGAGGTCGGAGTTGGCCTTCGAGAGGTTGCCCTCGCTGTTCTCGAAGTCGATCGGATTGACCTTGTGAGGCATCGTCGACGACCCCGTCTCGCCTGCGACGGCCTCCTGGCCGAGGTAGCGATCCGAGACGTACAGCCACATATCCAGGTCGAGGTCGAGCAACACGCTGTTCGCGCGCCCGAACGCGTCGAACAACGCCGCGAGGTCGTCACAGGGGTTGACCTGCGTCGTGAGTTCGGTGAACTCGAGTCCGAGTCGCTCGACGAAGTCGGCGGCGAAAGACTGCCAGTCGACGTCGGGGTAGGCCGCAACGTGGGCCGCGTAGGTTCCCGACGCGCCGCCGAGTTTGCCCGAGAGGTCGTCTGTCGCCGTGCGGATCTGGCCGGTCGCCTTCCCGAGTCGGGCGGCGTAGACGGCCAGTTCCTTGCCAAAGGTCGTCGGCGTCGCGGGCTGGCCGTGGGTACGGGCGAGCATCGGCAGGTCGCGGTACGCTCTGGCCATGTCGGCGAGCGTATCCTGCACGTCGTACAGTGCCGGCAGCAGTACTTCCTCGACGGCGTCGCGGACGAGCAGCCGGTGGGCGAGGTTGTTCACGTCCTCGCTGGTCAGTCCGAAGTGGATCCACGCGGAGGCGTCGCTGCCCTCGGGCAGTCGGTGACGGACGAAGTACTCGACGGCTTTCACGTCGTGATTCGTCGCTTCGAACTCCTCGTGGCCCGTGGTTTCGAGTTTCTTGATCAGCCGGGCGTCCTCTTCCGCGAAGTGCTTGTACAGCCCGCGTAGCTCCTCGCGCTCGTCGAGGTCGAGTTCGAGCGGCGTCGCCTCGAGGTCGGCCAGGGCGATCAGGTACTCGACTTCGACGCGGACGCGGGCGCGCATGAGCGCGGCCTCGCTGGCGTACGGCGAGAGCCGTTCTGTTCGGTTGCCGTAGCGCCCGTCGAGCGGGGAGACCGCGTACAGTGCGTCGGTGTCGGTCATTGTCCGAGAGTTTCCAGCGCCGTGCAAAAGAGTGTCGAAACGCGAGTGCGGTTCGGCCACGACTATGTATACCTCCTCGAGCAAAATCCGATATAGGTGACTTTTAATGCACGTATGTGCACACATTGCGGATGAAGACCGCAACCACTTTCCCCCTCGCGGGCGGCCGTACACCCATGACGCGAATCGCCGGGATGGCCGGCAACCGAGGGCGCAACCTGTTGAACATCGCCGACCGCCGACCGGGCGGTGCCGAACTGGCCGTCGTGCTCGCGACCAGCGCAGACGCACCGGTACTCGAGTCCGCCGAAGAGCGCGGGATTCCGACCGAAGTCGTCCCGCTCGCAGACGACATGAGCCGAACGGAACACGAGGAGGCAGTCCTCGAGGCCCTTTCCGACTACGAGTTCGACCTTGTCTGTCTCGACGGCTACATGCGCATCCTCTCGAGTACGTTCCTCGAGGCGGCACCGACGACGCTGAACGTCCACCCGTCGCTGCTGCCGTCGTTCCCGGGGATGGACGCCTGGGGCGATGCGCTCGAGGCGGGCGTCTCGGTGACGGGCTGTACGGTCCACGTGGTTACCGACGCGACCGACGGGGACGGCAAGGTCGTCGAGAGCGAGGTTGACGGCGGGCCGATCGTTACCCAGGAACCGATTCCGATCTACGAAGGCGACGATTCGGAGAGTCTGAAGGAGCGCGTGCTCTACGAGGGCGAGTTCCGCGCGTACCCGCGAGCGGTGCAGTGGTTCGCGGAGGGTGCAGTGGACGTGGACGCGGAGGCGGGTTCGGTCACCGTCGACGCCGACGTGGCGACGGGAGGCGACGACGATCACGGCGGGCTGCCGTCGCGCCGGCTCGTCTCGGACGACCGACTCGACACCCTCCGCTACGGAGAGAACCCACACCAGGACGCCGCCGTCTACGCGGACTACACCTGCGACGAGGCCAGCGTTGTCCACGCCGACCAGTTGAACGAGGGCGCGAAGGCCCTCTCGTACAACAACTACAACGACGCCGACGGCGCGCTCAACCTGATCAAAGAGTTCGACGAGCCCGCCGCCGCGGTGATCAAGCACACGAACCCGGCCGGCTGCGCCACGGCCGACTCCCTCGCTGCAGCCTACGAAAAGGCCCTCTCCACGGACCCGATGAGCGCCTTCGGCGGCATCGTCGCGCTCAACCGCGAGTGCGACGCCGCCACCGCCGAGCAGATCATCGACTCGTTCAAAGAGGTCGTCGTCGCACCGGGTTACACCGACGACGCACTCGACGTGCTCTTCGAGAAGGAGAACCTGCGCGTTCTGGACGTTGGCGAATTGGGTGAGCGCACGGAGCGATTCACCGAGAAACCGCTCGTCGGTGGCCGACTCGTCCAGGAACGGGACCTGCAGTCGATCTCGACCGACGACCTCGAGGTCGTGACTGAGCGTGAGCCAACTGAGGACGAACTCGAGTCCATGGTGTTCGCGTGGCAGACGCTGAAGCACGTGAAGTCGAACGGGATTCTCTTCGCGGACGGCACGGAGACGGTCGGCATCGGGATGGGACAGGTCTCCCGCGTCGACGCAGTCCGCCTCGCGGCGATGAAGGCGGACGAGCACGCCGAAGGCAAGGACGCCGAGGGCGCGGTCATGGCCTCGGATGCGTTCTTCCCGTTCCCGGATGGGATCGAGGAAGCGGCCGAGGCGGGCATCGAGGCGGTCGTCCAGCCCGGCGGCTCGGTCAACGACGACGATGTGATCGAGGCGGCAGACGAGCACGGAATCGCGATGGCGTTTACGGGGCAGCGGTCGTTCCGACACGACTGACTCCTGACCCTGCCGAAATTTCGAGTAGCGCGTTCTGGAAGGCTATTGTCCGTTCTTTCTGTGTTTCGCCAGCCGCTACCGGAGCTGGTCACGAACCCGCCGCCACACCGTCTTCGACACACCCTGGTAGCGTTTCGCCATGATGACCGCGCTCTCGGCCTCTCGACCCACCGTCTCGGGTACGTCACCGACGAGCACGCTCCTCAGAAGGCCGTTCTCCGCAGCACCGATAACCACCGCGTCGTGTGCCGTCGCTTGCTCCAGAATCGTCTCGGTCACGTCGCCCTCGAGTACCGTCTCCGTCACCGAGTCGACGACGCCGAGTGACGGACTCGTTTCCGTGAGCATCCCGCGCGCATCGGTCAGTTGCTCGTCGTCTCGCGTTGGCACTACCGTCAGCAGTTCGACTCGTGCATCGTAGGCGCGAGCGAGCGCGCCGGCGGTTTCGGCCGCAAATTCGGTGTTCGGGCCGCCGGCGACGGGAACGAGGATCGATTCGATGTCGGTCACGGTTCGGTCGATCCGCTTCACCAGCACGTCACACGGCGCGTTGGCCAGTACCGTGTCGATGTGACTCCCGAGCACGACGTCGCGACGCCGCGGTCGGCCGCGCCAGCCGACCAGTACCGCGACGGCGTCGAGCTCCGCGGCGACGTGGCAGATTCCGTCCGCGATATCGCGACCGAATCGAATCCGACCGGTTGCCTCCACGCCGTAGCCGCGTGCCCGTTCGACCACGTCCGCGAGCAGTGCCTCCTCGTCTTCGATGTCGAGCGTATCGCGGGCGTGCTCGAGTGACAACTGCATCGGGACAGTGACGACCGACAGGACGACGAGTTCGAGGTCGCGGTCGTGTGCGAGGTCGACGGCGGTATCGAGCAGTCGGTCGGCGGTTTCGGGGTTCGCGATGGGAACGAGCAGCCTGTCAGCCATACGGTCGAGTCGACACTCACCGTCGACCGGTAAGAACGCTCGGCGGCGTTCCAGTTCGTGCGAGACGGCGGTAATCGCCATCTGTGGTGCCCGAACACCCACACCACGCTGAAAGAGCGGTTTGACCTTGACGAATCATTATTTGAGTGGCACGTGTCGGGAGCGTATGGATCGACGACAGTTCCTCGCGGCATCGACCGTCGGTGTCGCAGCGACGACGGCAGGGTGTCTCGGCAACGTGCTCTCGAGTACGGACGATCCCGAGCAGGCGGGGGAAGGCACGTCCACGACGAACGCAGACAACACGATCACCGTCACCGCCGACGGCGAGGTCGAAACAGAGCCCGACCGGGCGACGATGAGCATTGGGGTCGAGAGCGTCGACGAGTCGGCCGACGCGGTGAGCGACGATCTGGCGACTCGCTCGGAACAGCTGCGGGAAGCCTTCGACGACCTGGGGATTCCCGAGGATAACGTCGAAGAGGGGCAGTACAGCGTCCGTCCCTCGCCGGCGGCGAGACGCGAGGACGGGGTCGAGGAGTTCGTCGGCACGCACTCCTATCAGGTGACGCTCGATGACGTCGAGCGCGTCGGCGAAGTGATCGACGCCGCAGTCGACGCCGGCGCTGACGATGTCGGTCGAGTGAACTTCACAGTCCGGGACGAGACACGCGCCGAGCTCCGTAAGGATGCGATCGACGACGCGCTGGCGACGGCCGACGAGGAGGCCGGACACATCGCCTCGAACCGCGGCGTCGAACTCACCGGCACGACGGCGGTGACGACGAGCGACGTGCGGGTGAGTACGGTTCGCCACGACGTGGCCTACGAGACGGATGACGCTGCCGACGCCGCACCCGAGACCGAGATCGACGCGGATCCGGTGAGTGTCACGGCGAGCGCGACGGTCGAGTACGGATTCACCGACTGAGGCTGTGTCGACGCGTTTGCAGCCGTTTGTGCGACAGCGTGTCCGATTCCAGTCCGTCACTCCCGCGCGATTGCCGGGGCGGTCAGAATCGAACTCCTTTTGAATTGTTAGGTCGACCTAAAACACATGCATTCACGTCGGAGGTCCGACGGTGGCGGACCGACTAGCAGATGGGGACGGCGACAGTTCGTGGCGAGCGGGATCGCCCTGGGCGGCACGGCGTTGGCCGGGTGTCTCTCCGATACTGCCGACCCGGACGACAACTCCTCACCAGGCGGTGAGACGATCAGCCCACACCTCGAGCCCGCGGGGGAGATCGAACTCGACGCCGTTCCGGAGAACGTCTTCGTCGCCTTTCCGCAGTACGCGGACATGGCGGTGGCACTCGGCCACGGCGACACGGTGAACTCGCTATTTTCCACCGAGATGTCCGGGACCACGATGAACCGGTTCTACGACCACCTTCCCGGCGTCTCCTTCGATTGGGAGTCGCTGCCCGACCCGCTCGCAAACGAGTTGCAACGAGAACAGCTGTACGAGCTCGACAGCGACATTCACTTCCTCGATCCGTCCTACGTCGTCAAGCACGATTCCGACTGGCGGGCGTCCGATATCGACGACATCGCCTCGACGGTCGGTCCCTGGATGGGCAACTTTCACAGCGGCGTTCACAGCGAGCCGGCCGACGCGTACGCCGACCAGTACGAGTACTACACCCTCTGGGAAGTCTTCGAGCAGGTTGCCGAAATCTTCCAGGAACGCGAGCGCTACGAGGCGCTCGAGGCAGTCTACGAGGACCTTCGCGACGACATCGAGTCCAATCTACCGCCCGCGGACGAGCGGCCGACGGCCGCCCGCGTGACGCTCGGAGAGGGCGAGTTCTTCGCCTACCACCTCAACGAATCCGGCTACTGGCAGGCAGACACACGGCCGCTCGCGGCTCGCGACGCGCTGGCGGACCACTCCTGGTCCGGCGACTGGGGCGTCGTCGACTACGAGACGATGATCGACATCGACCCCGACGTGATCCTCCACCTCTGGGGAATCACCCCGCAGTACAGCATCGACAGCGTTCGGGCCGACCTCGCGGATCACCCGATCGGCAGTCGGCTGTCAGCCGTCGAAACTGACCGCGTCGTCGCCGGCGGCATGCGCTATCAGGGGCCGCTGATGACTCTCTTCCAACTCGAGATGACGGCGAAACAGCTCTACCCTGACCAGTTCGGCGCCTGGCCGACGTACGAGACTGGCGACCCGTATCCGGAGATCCCGGCAGACGAACAACTCTTCGACCGCGACCGCGTCGCTGGGATCGTTACCGGCGAGGCTGTGCAGTAAGCCCAGTCGCCCAGTACTGCGCCACTGCAGTCGCTCAGCCCATTGTGATCGGATAGAAGCGAATCGGTTCTGGAACGCACTCAATCGAGGAGCGAAGCGAAAACAGACTGCCTAGTCGTCGGCCGGAACCGCTCGCTGTGGCGTGTGTTCTGCCATCTCGAGGACGTTGTCGAAGAAGTCGAGGGTGTCTTCAGGGCCGGGGTTCGCTTCGGGGTGGTACTGGCGGGTGATGATATCGTGATCGACGCCGTCGAGTCCTTCCGGCGTGTCGTCGTTGACGTTGATCTGGGTGACTTCGAGGTAGTCGCCGGGTTCGTCGACGGTGTAGCCGTGGTTTTGGGTCGTCATGACGACCTGACCGGAGTCGAGGTCGAGCACTGGCTGGTTGACGCCGCGGTGACCGAAGTCCATCTTCGCGGTCGTGCCGCCGAGCGCTTCGGCGACGATTTGCTGGCCGAGACAGATACCGGCGACGGGCGTGTCCTCGACGAACGCCTCGACGAGCGAGATTGCCTGCTCGTAGTTCGCCGGGTCACCGGGGCCGTTCGAGATGAACAGGATGTCCGGATCGGCGGCTTCGACATCGCTTACGGCTGCGTTGTATGGCAGGACGTGAACCGTCGCGTCGCGGGCGAGCAGCGAGTCGACGATCGACCCCTTCGCGCCGCAGTCGACGAGCGCGACGGTCTCGCCGTCGTTGTCCGCGCCGTAGACGGTCGGTTCGTCGACGCTGACCTGTGCGCCGATGTCCGTGTGATCGCTCATGCCTTTGCACTGTTCGAGTTGCTCGAGTGCGTCTTCCTCAGTCACGTCCTCGCCGACGGCGATACCGCACTTCATCGCGCCGCCGTCGCGAATGTCGGTGACAACGTCTCGCGTGTCGAGATGGTCGACCGCCGGCACGCCCTCCGTCTCGAGCCAGTCGGCGACCTCCTCGGTGAGTTCCTTCGCGAGCACGGCGCGTGGGTGGACGCGGTCGTCCTCGAACCGTTCCTCTCGCACGCCGTAGTTGCCGATCAGTGGATACGAGAACGTGAGAATCTGTTCCTCGTAGGATGGATCGGTCAGGCTCTCTTCGTAGCCGGTGTATGCCGTTGTGAAAACCAGCTCGCCGCGAGCCGTTCCTGAAGCACGACCACGTCCCTCGAGTACGTGCCCGCCCTCCAGCGCAACGTAGGCTGCTGTCATTACGAACTACGTATTGGACACACCGCCATAAGTGTTGTCTTCGAAGCTCAGTTACGAATTTCGTAATGGGTAAGTGTGCCACCCCCGTAGTGTCAGATCTCTATGGACGAACTCGACCGATCGATCCTCAACATCCTGCGCCGAGATTCCCGAACGCCGTACACGGAAATCGCAGACGAGGTCGGGACGAGCGAGGGGACGGTGCGCAACCGCGTCGAACGGATGATGGAGAACGATGTCATCGAGCGCTTTACCATCTCGACGCACACTGGCAACGTGAAGGCGATGCTCGAGATCAGCGTCGCGGTCGATGTCGACACGAAGGGTATCTCCGAACGGATGGCCGAGTGGGAGGAAGTCGACTTCGTCTGGATGGTCTCGGGTGAACAGGACGTCGTTCTCGTGGTCGACGCCGCGGACACGCGCGGGGTGAACGATCTAATCACGAAGGCGCGCGACCAGGAGGAGGTCGTCAGTACGAAAACGCGACTCATTCTCGACGAACAGCTCGGCTGAACGCGGGTTTCTCAGACGCCGTCGAAGCGCTGGTACAGTGATCGCCCCTGACGGACGAGCGCCCAGACCGGACTCGTGCCACGCTCCCAGTAGACGTTCGGGAGCAACTCGCCGCCGAACTCCTCTTTGAACGTGAACGCACCGTCCCGGAAGTCCGCGCCGCCGCCGCCGAAATCGTACGCCTCGTAGCCGTTCTCGATTGCCCACTGAAACACGTAGTCGTAGAGCCGTTCGGAGGCGTAGTACTGGAAGTACGCCGGCGGAATCGCCGCGAAGAAACCGTGGACAGTGTTTCGTTCGTCGTTGAGCAGTTCGAGAAAGCCGCCGGCGTACTCGCCCTCGACGTAGAGCTGTGCGAGCAGGATGCGGTCTTCCATCTCCCGCAACTGCTCGAAGAACGCGCGGGGATAGACGTGCCCGCCGACGCTCTCCATGTGCTGACGGTATCGCTCGTAGAAGCGCGTCAGCTCCTGGTGCGTGAGGTCCGCCTCGACGATATCGTGGTCGGTCTCTCGTCCCCGTCTGATCGCCCGGCGTTTCGAACTCTCCATCCCCTCGAACACCGCATCGTAGCCGTTCGAAAGCGGCAATACGAATCGTCCGCCGACGCGATTCGATTCGTAGCCGGCCCCAGACAGCGCGCCGTCGTACCGGAGAAAGTTCGTGTTGCAGGCCCGGATTCCGTGGACGATCGTCCGCCGCGAACAGCAGTCGGGGATCGTCTCGAGTACGAGCGAGAGCGAGTCGTCGACATCGGTCGTCAGTAACGGCCCGCCGAAGCCGGGATAGATCGAGGTCAGCCGGGAGAACGGCGTCTTCGGGATCGGCACGACGAAGTTCGGGACGACGCCGATGAGGTTCGAATCCTTTTCGACGAGGAGGTGTCTGGCCGGGTGGCCGATCCCAAGTTCGACCGCTGCGAGCCACTCGTAGCGGTGAAAGACCGTGCCGAGGTCGGCGCGTTCGACCACCTCGTTCCAGCGGTCGCGATCGATCGCCCGGATCGTCTCGACGGCGGCAACCGTGAGCCCCGACTGTGAATCGGTTGTCTCGGATCGACTCGAGTGGGTGCTGGCTGTCGCTTGCGAGGACATCTGTCGTCTCCGGTTTCGGAGGTGTGTTCGATTAAGTCATCTCCTCGTACAGCGACGTATGTTCGGCCTTGGTGCTGTACGGTGTGCCTGTCCGGCCGGCCGAGAGCGTTTTGGCGTCGACTCGGAACAGCCGATGGCGACTCAGAACTCACCTTTGTCGTCGCTGTTTGAGGTGGTTGTCTCCGTCGACGCCATCGCCGTCCCCGTCTCTGTCTCCGTTTCCACCTCTGCTTCCGTCTCAGTCGCCTGTTGCATCGCGCGCCGCTCGAGTGCCACCCGCGACTCGGCCAGCACACTGTCCGGATGCTTTCGCGCGTGAACCCGCTGATAGCCCCGCCGAAGCGCCGAATCGAGTGGGCCGTCCCCGACGCGCGGCTGGACCCGTCCATCACGAATCGCCTCGACGACCGCTGCAGGCGTGAGAGACGGTGCATCGATCATCGTGTACGCTCGTCCGACCTCGAACGGAACGTGTGCGTCGCTGCCCGCGACGATCGGAAGCTCCCACTCCGCGGCCAGCGATTCGACGAGCGCTCGCGTACGTGGATGCTTCCCGTTGATCTCGACCGCGTCGAACGGCACGTCCGCAAACCGCTCGCTCAGCACGTCACTGTCACGGTACGGATGGGCGACGATCGCCGCACAGCCGCGTTCGTGCGCTCTCTCGACGACCTCTCTCGGCGTGTACTCGAGTGGCACCGTCTCGCGCGGCGGATCGGGACCGACGACGAGGACGTGTCCGTGGGTGGTCGAGATTTCGATCCCGGGAATTGCGACGGCGGCCGTGGGGGTGACTGGCGTGTAGTAGTCGTGGTTAGTTATCGCGACGCCGTCGAGACCGCGTCTACGGGCCATCTTCGCGAGTACGCTTGCACCGAACGGATCGAATCGGTCGCCGAACGACCGCCGGCCGTGGAAGAATCGGGTGTGTGCGTGGAGATCGACGGTGTACATGTGGGGGCAAACGCCGGGCAGACCCTTTTGCACTTGGTTGGGATACGGTGGGCTATGCAACCGGCGGGTGATCCAAGCGGCGACAGCGACGACAGTGGTGATCGCGTCCTCGTCCTCAACCCCGTCAGCGGCGCACAGGATCACGTCGACGACACCGTCGAACTTGCGGCTGACCACGACTTCGCGATTCGACGCACCGAAGCGGCCGGTGACGCGAAGCAACTCGCCTGCGAGGCCGCACCCGATGCCGACCTGATCGCCGCCGTCGGCGGCGATGGAACCATCAACGAGGTCGTCAACGGTATCGTGGCTGCAGACGAACTCGAGACGACAACGCTTGGTGTCATCCCTGCGGGGACGGGGAACAACTTCGCGACGAACATCGGTATCGAGGGCATCGAACACGGCTTCGAGGTGCTCGAACGCGGACGACGACGGCGAATCGACCTCGGTGTCGCAAACGATCGGGCGTTCGTCAACTCCTGCGTCGGCGGCGTGACCGCCGAAGCCAGCGGCGCGACCACTCCCGAGGGAAAGCGTGAGTTCGGTGTACTCGCGTACGTGAAGGCCACCCTCGAGACGGTCGCGGCGTTCGAGTCGCTGTCGCTGCGCGTCGAGATCACCGAGGAGGAGACGGGGACCGAACGGGCCTGGGAGGGAAACGCGATGTTCGTCCTCGTCGGAAACTGTCGGCGTTTCACCAGTGCACGGGCTGCACAGGCCAACGTCGAGGACGGCCGCTTCGAGGTTACCATCGTCGAAGATGTCTCACCGTCGACCCTGCTCGGGGATGCGGCGCTGGACGGGCTGTTCGACCGGGGTGGCGAACACATCGTCCGCCGGCAGACACCGTCGTTGACGATCGAGTGTCTCGATGGTCCCGTCGAGTACAGCCTGGACGGCGAGTTACTCGAGGCGGCGACGCTGGAACTCGAGACGATCCAGCAAACGCTCAACGTGGCTGTCGGCGAGTCGTACCAGCCAGATCCCGACGCGGTAGACGGCCCTGATGCCGAACCGACTTCGTGGGCTAGTGACTCCTAACCCGAACGCCGGGTTCTTCGAGTGCGGACCCACCGAGTTGCCCGAGCGGCGTATCGGCCGCCCAGCCCACGGGAACCACAGAAGGCGAACTGGTTTCACGCATCGCTGTGATTGTGTATCTATGAGCACACCTGGCGCGCCTGCCGAGGATCACGAACACGACGACACCGACCAGGAACACGAACACGAGCACGAGCACAAGAACGCTCGCCAGGACGTCATCGCCGTCGACGAAACCGACACCGCACTCGAGTCCGTCAACCGACTCGAGGCCCACACGGGCGAGGGCGTTCGCCACCGCGCGTTCACCGCGCTCGTGTTCGACAAGGACGACAACGTCCTGCTCGCCCAGCGCGCCCCCGAGAAGCGTCTCTGGGGGTCTTACTGGGATGGCACCGTCGCCTCCCACCCCGTCGAGGGGCAGAGTCAGGAGGAGGCGACCCGCCAGCGACTCGAGGAAGAACTCGGCATCACACCCGACCAGTACGACGATCTGCGGGTCACCGACCGCTTCGAGTACAAACGTTACTTCGAGAACGCGGGCGTCGAACACGAGGTCTGTGCCGTGCTGAAGCTCTCGCTGGCCGACATCGACCTCGACCCGAACGAGAACGAAGTTGCGGGACTGCTGTGGGTCCCCTACGAACGGTTGGCCGAGCATCCGGAGTGGTACCGACAACTCCGTCTCTGCCCGTGGTTCGAGATCGCGATGCGACGAGATACGCAGCGCGGACCACAGCACGAGCCGGAACTCGAGTAGCGCTGTCTCAAGAGGCCGATCAGCGTGTAAAACTCGCGTCCGGCTACTTGTTCGCGTCTGTCGCCGTCCCGGAGCGGACGACGACGGTATCTGCCGCGCGGTCGCCGACGCGCTGTCCGGTCGACGAGACGCCGGCGGTGAGCAAGCCAACGGCGTAGAGTACCGGCGGGATGCCGAGGCCGTCGATGTACCGACAGAGGTTTCGAACTGCGCTGGCGCGAAGCGTACACGGCTCACCGGCCGCTGTCGTGACCATCAATGAGCGGGCGACCTTCCCCGGTGTCCGACTGTATTTCCACTCGAAGAGGAACGTGTACGTGAGGTTGATCGGGACCAACAGCGCGAGCGAAATCGCGACTGCGACCGGACCAAGCGCGCCGAACTGGGGGGATACGAGGAGCGCGATGTAGACGAGTGGAGCGACGAACACCACGTAACAGAGCAGGAGATCGAGCATCGCCGCGAGGGCGCGGTCGACCAGCAGCTGTCGGCCGGCGGTCTCGAGACGTGGCGTCGGCGGCTGGGAGGTCGGCCAGAGATCCGGAATTCGCATCAGTGTCAGTACCAGTACCAGTACGACGGGTTATCGCGGGAGACCGTCGTTCGTTCGGTTTCGGTTCGGTTGCGTCGGCGACCCGTCACCAGCCACCGGTCAGCTCCTTGCCCTCTTCGAGGCGCTCTTCGGCCTGTTCTTTCGCGTCCGCGAGCGCCTCCTCGATATCCGCGTCGCCGACGATGATCTGGTTCATCATGTCGGCGTAGTGGTAGCCGCTCAGGGCGTACTGCTCCGCACCGGTGGTCGGGCTCTCGTCGACGTTCTGGCCGTACATCGGCACGATTTCCTCCTGAATCTGCTGGTTGATCTCGAGGTGCTCGGGCCACTCCTGGAAGTAGTCCAGGTTTTCGTACGCATCGGAGGTAACCACGTCGTCGTACGCCGGCAACAACCGCATCGGCTCCTGTTCGAACAGCGATGCCGTCCGCTCGATCGAGTCCGCGTAGAGCCACTCGATGAACTCGACGGCACCATCGGGATCGTCTCCGTCCTCGAACACCATGTAGCCGTTCCCAGTTGGCAACGTCATGTACGACTCCTCGAGTGGAATGTCGTTTCGTGGGAGCGGCGCGACCGCCGTGTTTTCTGCGATCGGATCGATACCTTCGGCCGCCGCCACGCCTGCCGCCCAGCCGTTGACGTGGTACATCTGGCCGATACGGCCCTGCACCCACTGTTCGAGGGAGGTGCCCCAGTTCAGATTCGACGGATCAGGCGAGTACTGGGACAGTTCCTCGAGGTACTCCAGGGCCTCGATGGCTTCCTCCTCTGGAACCCAGACTTCGACCTCGCCGTCTTCCATCTGGTGGGTGTCGACGCCGTTCTGGTAGAGGAACATCCAGAACAGTTCGCGGCTCTGGCCGACGACGCCGGCCTGCGTCGCAAACCCACGGGTGCTGTCGAACTCCTCGGCTTCGTCGATGGCTTCGGCGTTCTCGACGAGCTCGTCCCAGGTTTCGGGTACCTCGAGGCCGAGTGCCTCGTAGATGTCCTCACGATAGACGAGGACGTTGGTGTAGCCGCCGTGGGAGACGTGGAACGTGTCGCCCTGGCTGACGACGCCCTCCTCGTCTTCGAACGTTTCGACGTTGATATCGCCGTTTACCTCCTCGACGGCTGCCAGGGTGTCGGACATGGGCTGGAGCATGCCCTGTGCCCAGATGTCTGCGGCCGTGTAGAACGTCTCGACGTGGATGTCTGGCGGATCATTGGCCTGAATCAGGTTCATCAGACGCTCTTCGCTGTCGCCCTGAAAGCCTGCGTACTCCGGGTTGACCGTGTTGTCGGTCTCGTCTTCGAACGCCGGAATGAGGTCGCTCTCCCACCGGTCTTGCCAACTCTCCGTGCTGTAATCGGTGTAGAAGTGGATCTCGTCGGATCCGTTCTCACCACCGAGACACCCTGCGATCGCTGCTGCCGTGCCTGCACCCGCTGCCCCCAGTAGCTGGCGTCGGGTGTGTAAGTTCTCTCTGCTCACGTGGTATGATACCAAGCTTCAATATATTATTCTTTGGGTTAGCAGAGTAACGTATAGATCGCCATCGAGCTAACAAGATAGGTCGATTTAGAGGAACTCGAGAACGACGTTTGTCTATTTTGGAGTCTAGCAAAAGACTGGTAGAAACCGTAGCGTTCGTTTACAGTAGCTGCTGTGGCGGCTCCGCCACGACCACGAATCTTCCACCGTTCTACTTATACACTATTTTAATTTCCAACCTTTTCTCAACACTTGTCTAACCTTCCAGAATTCGCAATCTGGGTCGAAACGGTAACCAACCCGTCGAAGCGTTTAATACCAACAGGGCAGATGGTTAGGTAACACATGGCAAGTGAAACGGTCGAATCGACAGCGGCCACCGACCGCCGGTCGGTTACCGAACGGCTTGGTCTCGATTCGGAGGCGATTCGAGGCTGGCTGACGGTGCTACCGGTGATCCTGCTGTACCTGTTCGTGGCCGTCACACCGATCGCGTTCGCGTTCTACGCCTCGCTGTTCGAGATCCCACTCCTGGCGCCGGAGTGGACCTTCACGGGGTTCTCGAACTACGTCGAGGTGTTGAGCATGGGGTCGTTCTGGTCGGCGCTCTGGCTTGGTGGGCTGTTCATGGTGGGCAGCACCGTGTTACAGCTCCTCGTCGGCCTCTGGATTGCTCTCGTCTTGAACAAGATCAGCTACGGGCAGCGGTTCCTGACTGCTGTCGCGTTTACGGCGTATCTCGTCCCGACGGTCATCGTCGTGCTCATCGCGCTGTTCATGTTCGACGTCGAGATCGGCGTCCTTCACATCGCCGGCTCGAACATCGGTCTGTGGGACGAACGGACGTTCGCACTCGGTGACCAGACGTGGGCGATGCCACTCGTCATCCTCATTGGTTCCTGGAAGTTCTCGATCTTCGTGACCATCTTTACGCTCGCGCAACTGCGCGCGATTCCAGAGCGGTTCTACGAGGCCGCGAAGATCTGCGGTGCCTCCCGCTGGGAGATGTTCCGTGACATCACCCTCCCGCGGATCATGGGCGTACTCCTGATCGCCGTCCTCTTGCGTGCGATCTTCATGTTCAACAAGTTCGACATCATCTGGATGCTGACCGAAGGCGGGCCGGCGGGCGCGACGACGACGCTGCCGATCCTCGCCTACCGGACCGCCTTCCTCGAGAATAGCTACGGACTCGCGAACGCGATGGCCGTGATCATGTTCATCTTCCTCGCGATCGGTGCGTACTGCTACTTCCGGGCGTTCAACCCGGCCGAGGAGGTGGACACATGAGCGCACCAACCGAGAGCGAGCAGCGCCTCTCCTACGAGACTCGCGACCGAATCTACCAGGTCGCGCTGTACGGCAGCGCCGCGCTGTTCTCGGCGATTATCCTGTTCCCGATCTACTGGATGGTCCAGAACGCGTTCACTGACAGCCAGGCGGTCATCACCGAGTTCGCCTGGTTCCCCTCGACGGAGACGGTGACACTCGAGAACTTCACCGTCCTGACTGCCGGTGCGGTGCCGACGTACGTCATCAATACGATCGTCGTCACCGTCGGCACGATCGTGCTGGTCGTCGCAGTGTCGCTCGTCGCGGGCTACGGGATGGCGCGATTCCGGTTCAAGTACAAGGAGTCGTTCGCGCAGTTCCTGCTGCTTGGCTACATGTTCAGTCCGATCGTGCTCGGCCTGCCGCTGTACCTCATCTGGTCGGAAACCGGGCTGTTGAACGCACGAATCGGCCTCGTCATCGCCCTCTCGGCGATCTCGATGCCGTTTGCGGTCTGGCTCATGTGGAAGTACATCCAGACGATTCCCGAGTCGATGGAGGAGAGCGCCTGGATCGCCGGTGCCTCACGCTGGCGGACGTTCTGGGACGTAATCGTTCCACAGACGAAACCCGCGATCGTCGCTTGCGCGCTGTTCGCGTTCGCCATCGCGTGGAACGACTTCACGTTCGCCCAGATCCTGCTTCCGAGTCAGGATTCGACGACGTTCGCGCCGGGTATTATGCGCCTCATCGACCAGGGCGGGTACACCTCCTGGGGCGACATCATGGCGGTCTCGTTCCTGATGACGATTCCGCCGCTGCTGTTCGCGTACTTCCTGCAGGAGTACCTGCTGAAGGGATTCGAAGTTCGCACGCGCTGACTGCTGACACCGACACAATCACACCGAAACGACACACGCAACTCACTCACGAGACAATGACAGTCAATATCTCCAACATGACCCGGGTGTTCGACGCCCCGGACGGACGTATCGTTGCGGTCGACGACCTCTCGCTTACCATCGACGACGGCGAGTTCCTCACCCTCGTCGGCCCCTCCGGCTGTGGAAAGACGACGACACTCCGGTGTGTCGCCGGCCTCGACACGCCGACCGCCGGCACGATTACGGTCGACGGACGCGACGTGACGGAGCTGCCACCACAGGAACGCGACGTGGCCCTGCTCTTTCAGGATATCGCGCTCTACCCGCACATGACCGTCCGCGAGAACATGGAGTACGGCCTGAAAATCGCCGGTGTGCCGGAGGACGAACGCCGGGAAAGCATCGAGGAAGCCGCCGACCTCCTGCAGATCAGAGACCAGCTCGATAAAATGCCCGCCTCGCTCTCCGGCGGCCAGCAACAGCGGGTCGCACTCGGCCGCTCGCTCGTCCGTGACCCCTCCGTCTTCCTCTTCGACGAACCGATGAGCGATCTGGACGCGAAACTCAAGCGCGAACTCCGTCCGGTCGTCCAACGTATCACCGACGAAATCGGCTGTCCCGTCCTCTACGTCACCCACGACCAGGAAGAGGCGATGACCATGTCCGACAGAGTCGCCATCATGGACGGCGGCGAACTCCAGCAGGCCGGCCCACCGAAAGAAGTCTACGACGAACCCACAAACGACTTCGTCGGCGAATTCATCGGGCAGCCGGCCATGGAGTTCTTCGACGCCCACGTCGAATCCGCAAACGGCACCGCAGCTGTCGCCCTCGGCGGCCACACCATCTCCCTCGACGCCAGCGCGGACCAACTCGAGGGCTACGTCGAACGCGACGTTCGCGTCGGGATTCGCCCCCAGCATATCACCGTCGCAGACGCGACAGCGGGAATCGAAGCGGAGCACGTCCTGGACGAACCGCTCGGTGACGAGACGCACAGCCTGTTCGAGACCGAGTACGGGAACGTCACCGTCGTCACGCACGCCGACTTCGACGGCGACAACGGCGACGAGTACGGACTGGTACTCGAGCGCTCGGAGACACAACTGTTCGATCCGAACTCTGGCGTTCGCATTTTCTAGCGGGCCAACTGTGGCCCCGTGCATTCGAGCCGACACCTGTCGTCTCGTCGCCGGTGGTTGATGTGTGGTATCACGTGACAAACTTTATGAGCGCCTCCCACGTAGTGTCGGGCGAGGGCCGACGAAATCGGTCCAGTATCGCAATGAGTACCCCACCATCGGAAACTGAACACCACGACGTCACGCTCTCCAGAGAAGAAGAATGGGTCGTCCACCACTCGCTCGTCGACCGAGTCGACGACGCGCTCGACGAGGAGTCGACACCACCATCGTGGACACTCTCCCTGGTCGAAACAGTCGAGTCGAACGACGAGACAGAACAGTTCACGACAGCACAGATTCGGCGGCTCACGACGCTGTTAACCGAGTATGTCGACCGCGAGGAAACACCGTCGCGAGACGTCGAGCACGGGCGCGCTGCCATCGACCGACTGGACGGGGTACTCGAGTCCCGTGGCTAGTTCAGCGGTTGTACTCGAGTAGAACTGCTGGGTTGTCTCCGACGAGCCGTAATCGTATTTTGCCGGACGGTGTTTTGGTCGCTTCGAGCGCTGTCCAGTACTGATTCGACTCGTGAGCTACGGTCGGGTCGTCGCCCACACTGCCGTAATCGCGAGCAGTGCCGCCGGGAATAGCGGCAAGATCAGCAGTGCAACGAAGTAGTTGAGCGTCGGCGGCCAGAGCAGGATTGAGATGGGAGCGACGAGGAACGCGATGATGATGACGCCGACGAGCACCCAGCCGCGCCAGTCAAAGTCGCGGTCGACCGTCGCCGGATTGCGCGGGCTCTCGGTCCAGTCTGCGCCGGTTTCGTCGGCGCTGTCGCCCGTCTCGTTCTCGGCGGTGGCCGTCCCGTCGCCGTCGAACGCCGATGGATCGTGGACGTAGCCGCCGTCGTCGCTCGAGGTCACAGTAGAGGCTTTTGACTCGGTGATGAAAGCACTCACGGTTCGCTGGTGTGGGCGGCTGACGTGCCGGGCTGTCGGTCGTTCGCCTCAGAGTTCGCTATCCGGGCGCACGACAACTTTGCCAAAGCCTTCCCGCCCCTCGATAATCTCGTGGGCGCGGGCAGTCTCGCTCATCGGGAGTACCTCGCGGATCGCGGGCGTGAACGTGCCGTCCCAGACGAGTTCCATCACGTCGTCGACCTGGCCGGGCGACCCCATCGTCGAGCCGATGATCTGAAGCTGGTTCCAGAAGATGCGCGGGATGTCCGTCTCCGGATTGCCACCGGCCGTGCCGCCGCAGGTGACCAGGCGGCCGTTCTTTGCGAGGCTCTTGATCGAGTCGCGCCAGGTACCGGCACCGATGTAGTCGACGACGACGTCGACGCCGCGGTTGCCGGTCTCGCTGCGGACCCACTCCGCGAAGTTCTGCTCTTCGTAGTTGACCACGTGGTCTGCGCCGTGCTCGCGGGCGTACTGGAGTTTGTCCTCGGTGCTGCCCGTTGCGTACACCTCCGCGCCGGCGTAGTCTGCAATCTGCAGGGCGGCGTGGCCGACGCCGCCGCTCGCGCCGAGGACGAGCACCTTCTCGCCGGCCTCGATGTCCGCGCGGTCGATCAGCATTCGCCAGGCGGTCTGGAAGACGAGCGAGGACGCTCCTGCAGTGATCCAGTCGACGTGTTCGGGGACGGGAATCAGGTTGTCCTCGGGAACGGCGGCGTACTCCGAGTGGACGCCGGTGACGTGCTCGCCGAGGAGATGGAAGTTTACGCACAGGGTGGGGTCGCCGCTGCGACAGAACTCACAGTGGCCGCAGTTGACGCCCGCGGTCACCGCGACGCGGTCGCCCGGCTCGAACCGGGTGACGTCTTCGCCGACTACTTCAACGACGCCCGCAGCGTCGCTCCCTGGGACGTGGGGCAGGTCGAGATCGAGCGTCGGCAGGCCGCGCCGAACCCACACGTCGAGGTGGTTGAGCGCGCCGGCCTTGACGTCGACGAGCACGTCGTTGCGACCCACCTCGGGGTCGGGATACTCGCCGTACTCGATGCCGTCGGTCCCGCCGTGTGCGGTGATCTTGGTTGCCTGCATAGCTACAGATAGTCCGAAACAGCGGCATAACAGTTGTGAACCTGTTGGGATATCCTCGATTCTCCCACACCTATCGAGGACGATCGCTTCACAGTACCGATCTGTTCGATACAGCCGCCTTCCGTGGCGATGACCGGTCGACGCGGGCGCAACATCGCTACCGACCGCAGACACACCGTACACACCAGTATCGCCCACATCGCACCAACAAGAACCAGTGTTTTACCGGCCGGCGGTCAATGCGGCCCATGAACGAGTCGAGCGAGTCACCGTCGGAGTCATCACCAGCCGATACAGCCGCCGAATCGACGACTGACGGGGCCGTAGCAACCGAAGCGACCGAGGCAACCGAGACCCCACACACGCTCGGCATCGGACTCGTCACCGTCGCCGACGACCGGACACTCGAGTCCGACGCCGCTGGCGAGGTCCTCGTGTCGACGTTTACCGAGGCGGGCCACGAGGTATCGATGCGCGAGCACGTCGGCCGCGGACACGACACCGTTCAGTCGATCGTCTCGCGGATGATCGACCGCGACGACGTGGACGTGGTCCTCACGGCGGGAGCGACGAGTATCGAACCGAACGATATCACGATCGAGGCGGTTCAGCCCCTTATTGAAAAGCCCCTGGCCACGTTCAGCGAGCTGTTTACCCACCTCTCCTACGAGGCACACGGCAGCCGTACTGTCGGCGCACGGACGCTCGCCGGCGTCACCGAGGAGACGCTTCTCTTCTGTCTGCCCGGTAACGCGGATGCAGCCGAACTCGCGGCGACGGAGATTCTCGTCCCGGAGAGCCCACACCTCGTCGAACTCGCACGGGATGGAGACGGCGGGGACGGCGGGAACGACGGAGACCACGGGGACGGTGAGAACGATGCGGACAAGAACGAAGACGAGGAGGACGGTCCGGCAGACACCGAAGAGACCGCTGCTGAGTCGAACGCATCGCCAGCTACTGGGCCGGATGCGACGGCCGAGGCGAACGGTGGTGAGGACGTGTGACCGACGAGCAGGTCACCGGCGACGATGCACGAGCGCAGCCGTCTCAGGCCGACGACAGAGCGTCGAAGGACACGATCCGTGAGCGCGTCTGGGACGAACTCGAGGACAGCGGCGTCGCGCGGTTCCCGTTTCCACCGCACGGTCGGATTCCGAACTTCGAAGACGCAAAATCCGCCGCCGAGCGCCTGGCAGCCCAACCCGAGTGGGAGCAGGCGACGACGATCAAAGCGAACCCCGACGCGCCACAGCTTCCGGTTCGCCGACGCGCGCTGCGCGACGGCAAAACCGTGTACATGGCGGTGCCGCGGCTGCGCGACGAGGAGTGTTTCCTGAAACTCGATCCGGACGAACTGGACGACTACGACGCGGCCACCACGGTATCGGGGTCGTCGACACACGGCGAGCAGGTCGGCCCCGAAGCGGTCGATGAAATCGACCTGATCGTCTCCGGCAGCGTCGGCGTTCGCGCCGACCCCGAGTCCGATCCCGCAGACGGCGGCCGAATCGGCAAGGGCGAGGGCTACAGCGACCTCGAGTTCGCCGTCCTCTTCGAACTCGGGCTCGTCGACGACGAAACGCCGGTCGCGACGACCGTTCACGAGCGGCAACTGCTGACGGCTGCTGAGGCCGAGGTACTCGAGTTGGACGACCACGACGTGCCGATGGAGCTGGTCGTCACGCCAGAGCGAGTGCTGCGACCAGGTGGTGGCGAGAAACCGGCCGGGCTCGACTGGGAGGCGCTCTCCGAGGAGCGGCTTGCGGAGATTCCGGTCCTCGAGCGCGTCCGGTCGTCGTGATCGACGTGGGTTGCAACAGCTGGTTTGTATTGCGTTATCTGAACGCGTCGTCTGCAACGCGTCGTCTGTCGACGATCACTATATCGCTACGATCACCGCGTGAGGACAGCGGCAGCTACAGCTCTCGCTCAGAAACGAAGCGAACTCGGGACACAAGCGCGTCCCGAGTCAACTGCCAACACCGCGGAATGTGGCGCAGGCCGGTGCAGTGTAGCCTGCGCCACAACGGTGTGGCAATGGTGGGGGGAAGGGTGCTGTGGTGGGATTGCTGGAAGTCACGGGAGTTGGCGTTGGGTGCCTTGGGTGAGGGTAGCCCGTCGACCTCCATCGAGTACTATCGCCGGGACCTACTTGAACTGCCGTGATGGTCGAACCATCTTGTGCCGGATTTCGCCCGATTTAAGCCAGATTTAATCGCTGGATTCGGACCAGAGGACCGTTCACAGACGGTGAAACCGACTTTCGTTCAGTTTGTCGGTTCGCTCCGGCGAGTGTGGCAGTATTTGCCGATTCATATACTCCGTGCCCCGGGTACAGATAGGCTAGAAGAGCGGTCGCGGTTGCCGGGGACTTATCCGGCGAGTTCTTCCGCGACGACCGTGGCCGACATCAGCCGCGGATCGATCGCCAGATCGAGCTGTCCCTTGACGAACTCGGGAACAGTCCGTCGCGCGTAGGTGACCGTCCGCAGGTCGTCGGTGAGATCGCAGACGATCGGAATCGTCGTCGCCTGATCGATATCGGTCAGCACGTACAGCTCGGCGTCGACGATCCCAGCTTCTTCGAGCTGTGGCCGCGTGACGACACCGTTGAGTCTGGTGACCGTGAGGCCTTCGTTCTCGAGTGCCGCGCCGATCTCGTCCTCGTCGGGACCGGCGACGATTGCCCGTCGGTTCTGGGTATCCTCGCTCATTCGTACTCGATCGTTGCCGGTGGCTTGTGGGTCACGTCGTAGACGACCCGGGCCACGTTTTCGTTCTGGCCGGTGATGCGCGACTGGATGCGCTGGAGGGTCTCCCAGTCGATTTCCTGTGCGCGCGCGGTCATCCCGTCACGCGACTCGACGGACCGAACGGAGACGACCCAGCCGTGGACGCGGTTGTCGCCTTTGACGCCGGTCGCCTTCCCGATCACCGCGGCGAGGGCCTGCCACGGCTCGTACTCCTCGAGTTCCTCCTCGACGACGTGACAGGCGTCGCGGGCGACCTCGAGTTTCTCTTCGGTGACTTCGCCGATGACGCGCACGGCGAGACCGGGACCGGGGAACGGCATCCGTTCGGCGACGATTTCGTCGAGGTCGAGGTGGCGTGCAACCTCGCGCACTTCGTCCTTGTAGAGGTCGCGGACGGGTTCGACGATGCCGTCGAAGTCGACGACGTCCGGGAGTCCGCCGACATTGTGGTGGGACTTGATCCCGCCTTCGCTCTCGATCCGGTCGGGGTAGATCGTCCCCTGGACGAGGTAGTCCGCGTCGGCGTCTTTGGCTTCGCGTTCGAACTCGCGGATGAACTGCTCGCCGATGATCTCGCGCTTCTTTTCGGGGTCAATCACGCCCTCCAGGGCCTCGAGGAACCGATCCTTCGCGTCGACGATCCGCAGCGAGTCCATGTAGTCGAACGTCTCGCGGATCTGGTCGGTTTCGCCCTTGCGCATCAGGCCGGTGTCGACGTAGACCGGCGTGAGCTGGTCTCCGATGGACTCGTAGGCGAGCGCTGCGGCGACCGACGAGTCGACACCGCCCGAGAGGGCGATGACGGCGTTTGCGTCGCCAATTTCGTCTTCGATCTCTGCGACTGCCTCCGGGACGAACGTCTCTGTGTCTACCATTAGTGTGTAACCTCCGTTTCGGTGTCTGTGTCAGTGTCGCTGCCTGCGTCGTGTTCCGTACCCGTCGACGCGCTTCCACCGCTCTCGTCAACGACTGCCTCAACCAGCCCGAGGAACGGCGGGCTCGGCTGTCCCGGCCGGGACGTATACTCGGGGTGGAACTGCGTCCCGAGGAAGTACGGGTGGTTCTCGAGTTCGAGGATCTCCATCCGGTTGCCCGCGGTGCCGGAGAACGTCAATGGCTCGTCCTCGAAGTCCTCGAAGTACTCGGGGTTGACTTCGTAACGGTGACGGTGGCGTTCGGAACAGGACGTGTCGCCGTAGATCTCGTAGGCGAGCGTCTCCGGTTCGATGACCGTCGTGTGACCGCCGAGGCGCATCGTGCCGCCCATGTCCTCGACCTCGTACTGCTCGGGCAGGATGTCGATGACCGGATGTGGCGTCTCCTCGTCCATTTCAGCGGAGTGAGCGTTCTCGTAGCCGAGGACGTTTCGCGCGTACTCGACGACGGCCATCTGGAAGCCGAGACAGAGCCCGAGGAACGGCACGTCGTTCTCGCGGGCGTACCGAACCGCCTCGATCTTGCCTTCCGTCCCGCGCATGCCGAAGCCGCCGGGGACGATGACGCCGTCGACCGACTCGAGTTGATCCTCATGGCCGTCGGCGAGTTCGCCGGCCGGTACCCAGTGGACGTTTACGTCGACGCCGACCTCGAAGCCGGCGTGCTTGAGCGATTCGTGGATCGACATGTAGGCGTCTGTCAGGTCGTACTTGCCGACCAGTGCGATGTCGACCGCGCCGTCCTTTTCAGTCGTGACGATTTCGCGCCAGTCGTTCGCGCGTTCGCCCTCCGGCAGCGCTTCCTCAGCGAGGCCGAAGTGCTCTAAGACGTACTGGTCGAGTCCTTCCTCTTCGACCATCAGCGGCACGTGATAGACATCCTCGACGTCGGGGTTCGAGAAGACGGCTTCCGTCGGAATGTCACAGAACAGCGCGATCTTCTCCTTGGTCTCGGGGTCGAGTTTGTCCTCACAGCGGCCGACGATCACGTCGGGCTGGAGCCCGATCGAGCGGACCTCCTTGACGCTGTGCTGTGTTGGCTTGGTCTTCTGTTCGCCGTTCTTCGAGTAGGGGACGAGCGTGACGTGCGTGAACAGAATGTCCTCCTCGTCCTCCTCGTGGGCGAACTGGCGCAGGGCCTCGAGGTAGGGCATCCCCTCGATGTCTCCGACCGTCCCACCGACCTCGATGATACAGACGTCGGTGCCCTCGGCGGCCTCGCGGATGCGTCGCTTGATATCGTCGGTGATGTGGGGGATGATCTGGACCGTCTTCCCCAGGTAGTCCCCGGCACGCTCCTTCTCGATGACGTGCTGGTAGGTTTTCCCGGTGGTGATGTTGTGGTCCGAGGTCATGTCGATGTCGAGGAATCGCTCGTAGTTCCCCAGGTCGAGGTCGACCTCGCCGCCATCCTCCAGGACGTACACCTCCCCGTGCTGGTAGGGATTCATCGTCCCTGCGTCGACGTTCAGATACGGATCGATCTTCACGGCGGTAACGTCGAACCCGGCGTTTTTGAGGAGTCGGCCGGTGCTCGCGGCTGTAATCCCCTTTCCGAGTCCCGACATCACGCCGCCGGTGACGAAGATGAACTTGTTCCCCAGTGAGGGGTCATAATGAGTGTCCGGTTCCGTCGGCATACCGAGTGTCCGCGTGAGCGGTTGAAAACGATTTCGGGACTGGACGGCCTCCGACAGCGATTGTCACCCTCGCCAGTCCCGTTCGCTGCCTCGGCGTCAAACCCCGTTCGTTGTCTCATCGTCGAACTCTCTTCACTGCCCGTCGCCAAAGCCCGTTCACTGCTGTGTCTCTAACTCTGCTTCCTGCCCGGACTGCACGATACTCGTCACACGACCGTCCACAGAACCGCCACGGTCGCCGACGTGTCCGAATTATTTTGTAGTGTGACCAAGATATCCGTATAACGCCATCGTTCGACGGTTTCCCCTCCACCGACATCATGTCTGACCGCACGCCCGATCTCAGTTTCAAAGCCGGCTTCGGATTCTACCTCGGTATCATCGTCGCTGGCATCACTGCACTCGGCTCCGTCGCAGCCGGCGCTGGAACCGAAACCATCCTCGTCACGACACCGAGTACCGTCGTCGCCGCCCTGCTCTTCTCGCTCGTCTTCGGCGACCGCCTCGGCGACCTGCCCGAACGACTCGGTGGCAGTCGCCGCCGTCGTCTCGCCTGGTATCTGCCCAGCCTCGGATTCGGTGCCAGTGCAATTGCGCCCACTATGGGTGTCCTCCAGTCCACTGGCCGATTTCCGCTCACGGCGGGGCTCTTTACGGTGCTCAGCGGAGCCGTTACGCTGGGTGTTTCCCAGATGGCTCGCCACCGCCACATCGACGCAGTGACGCCGGACGAACCGGTCGTATCGTGGCAGTGGCGCCGACCGTCGTTCAAGAGCGGGTTCCAGGGAGCGATTTTGCTCGGCTTCACGATCTTGACGGTCGTCTTCGGCCTCAGTTCGCTGCTCGTTGGCGATGGGTCGGGCGGCTGGGTTCTCCTCTACGCGCTTATTCCGGCGTTCATGTGGCTGAGTGACCGGTATGGCTGGAGATGGGGTGTCTGGGAAGAGCCGAGTGCGGATAGCCAGTGGGGGATGACCACCCTCGGAGCGTACGAGAACGGCCTGCTCGTCGACAACTTCGAGCGGCGACTCGTTTCCTGGGACCGTATTGGTGAGATTCGGCTCACCGACGACCAGTTGATCGTCGAACGCGACCGGTGGTTCGACGTCCGCTGTGACCGCTCGGTGATCGACGATCCGGAGTCGCTGCGTGCAACCCTCGTTCGCCTCCGAGATGGTAAGGGCCGGGACGCGTACGATCAATGGAACGAACACGACGCCGACGTGGCATCCGACCACGAGCACAAGCGCAAATCCGACACTGAACGCACAGAAAACCGATCAGGTGCTGCTGATCCAGAGCTCGATCCAAACTAACTGACAGAGGTCGTTGAGGCAGCCAAGGTAGTTGGGGTCGTCGAGATAGTCGATTCGACCCGGACGCGTGTCTCTGAGTGTCACTACATCGTCTCGCAAAGTAGCAGCACAGTCTGCTATCGATAACTGCGAACCAGATCCAGTGGCGCTACTTACCCCAGAACGGATCTCGGCTGCGCTGTTTGTCCAGATACATATTCAGCGCCTCGAGCTCGTCGCCGGGAATCTCGCTCGCCAGTTCCTGTTCTAAGATCTTCGCGTGCTTTTCGGGAATCTCGATCCAGAGCTCGTCGTCTTCTTCGATCTGGCGACCGACAGTCGGTCCGTCGATCGCGACCGACACGCGGTTGCCCGCGCGCGCTTCGTCTACGTCTTCACCCTGCTCCTGAATCCCTTTGACCTGGCCGACGCGGTCGGGCTCGTTCCCCTCGAACTTGACCACGTTCGCGTTGTTCTGGATGGTTCCGGAGTTGACTTCGACACCGACCACAGCGGGGTCGTTCTGTCGGAAGGTGTGATCCGGGAGAATGCGGAACCGGGCGGGACGAACGATGTTATCGAGGATCGTATCCTGCTGGGCACGCTCGAGCTCGTCGACGTACTCCTCGTACTCCTCGATGAGCTGGTAGATGACCTCGTCGGTGAACACCGTCACGTCCTCGGTCTCTGCGCGCTGTTCGGCGTCGGCGAGCGTCTCGACGTTGAAGCCGAGGATCGCGCGCTGTTTTGGCTCCTCTGCGGTGGAGGCAACCGAGACGTCTCGTGGTGCAACGTCACCGACTTCGGCGCGGACGATCGGGACTTCGGCTTCGCCCAGCGCGTCGGCCATCGCCTCGAGACTGCCGAGGGTGTCTGCTTTGACGACGACGCCCTGTTCTTCGGTGTCGACGGCGATATCGGCGAGTTCGGCCTCGACTTCGTCGACGACCTCGTCAAGCTCGCGGTTGCGGACGACGCGAACCGGCGCGCCGGCCATTGCGTCTGCGAGTTCGGGTGCGGCGACCTTGATACCGGAGGCGGCCGAGATTTCGTCGACCTTTTCGAACCGGCTCTCGGTTCGGATCTCAGCGAGCGGGCGCGGCTGGAGCAGCGCGCGCACATCGGTGACGATCGGCTGGTTCATCCCGCCGACGACGATCTTGTCGTCGGCCTTGATCGTGCCGTCGTAGAGGACGATGTCGATCGTGGTCCCGAAGCCTTTCTCCTCTTTGACTTCGAGGACGGTGCCGACGCCGGGGCCCTGTACGTCGATCTCCATCTCCTCTTTCATGTACCGCTGGGAGAGCCCCATCATGACCGCGAGCAGGTCGGGGACGCCCTCACCGGTCATCGCGGAGACGGGGACGACACCGACGTTGCGCTGGAAGTTCTGCACGCGCCAGTAGAGGTCGGCGGAGAAGTCCTCGTCCGAGAGGTTGCCGATAATCTCGTAGAGACTCTCGTCGAGGCGGGAGCTAACGCGGTCCGACTGGGCCTCGTAGGTCGCATTGATCGGCGAGTCTTCGTTCGGGTTCCAGCCGGGAACCGTGTCAATCTTGTTCGCCGCGACGATGAACGGCGTCTGGGAGCGCTTGAGAATATCGAGCGCCTCGAGCGTCTGGGGCTGGAAGCCGTCGTTGACGTCGACGACGAGAATCGCGATATCTGCCAGTGCACCGCCTCGGGAGCGAAGCGTGGTAAAGGAGTGGTGTCCTGGCGTGTCGATAAAGAGCAGCCCCGGCAGATCGAAGTCGTCCGGGTTGACGAGGTCGCCCGCGATGGATGAGACGACGTCGAGCGGGACGGCCGTCGCCCCGATGTGCTGAGTAATCGCGCCTGCTTCACCCTCGATGACCGCGGAGCCGCGGATTTTGTCGAGGAGACTTGTCTTGCCGTGATCGACGTGCCCGAGGACGGCGACGATCGGCGTTCTGAGAGATGTGGGATCGTGCGATCCCGCGCCCGTGTCCGTGTCCGTATCGGTATCCGACATGATGAACCACCAGAGAAGGTCTTGTCTAGAGGTCTGCCGGGCAGTAGTTAAACCCATCGTCACGCTCTGGGAGTCGATTCGCCCCGATCAGTCCAAAACAAGACGACGATCGGACACGACCCCTTTCTGAGCCCGAGGTTTTTAATACCGATTAGTAAATACGAGTATGCATGAGTGAGATACTCGCCGAAAATCTCTCGGGCAAGTCCGTCATGGGATCGGACGGCACCGAGCTGGGCCTGCTGTACAACATCACGATGGACCTCAAATCGGGGCAGCTTCACGACCTCGTTATCGAACCCGACGACGAACTGCCAGAGCGGGCTGTCGACTTCAACGTCGACGACGCCGGCCGGTTTCTCGTCTCCGTCAGCCGCGTTCAAGCGGTGAAAGACTACATCGTCGTTCAGCGCTAAGGGCATGTACGTTCTCGACTCCTCGGCTTTTATCCACGACTTCCACACGACAGAACAGACTGCAACCATCCCCCTCGTCCGCGAAGAGCTCGAGGACGAGAGCGCCTATCGCTACGACGCGATGGAGGGATCGGGGATGCACATCCACATTCCAAACGAGGATACGACCGAGAAGGTCCGCCGGGCAGCCAAAGAGTCCGGTGATCTTGGCGTCCTCTCCGATACGGACATCAGGCTCGTTGCTGCGAGTTTCGAACTCGACGCGACGCTCGTCACCGACGACTACGCGATGCAAAACGTCGCAGAGAAACTCAACGTCGCTGTCGAAGTAATCGCCCGCGAAGGTATCGACGAACAGCGCCACTGGCACTACCAGTGTCAGGGCTGTGGCCGCGAGTTCGACGAGGAAAAGGATCGGTGTCCGATCTGTGGCTCCGATCTCGCACGCAAGAATCCGTCGTAGCGTCGTCTCATCGGTCACTGACACTACGGATTCTCACCATCCCGACAGCCTGCCGTCCCGTCAGCCTGCTCGTTTGTCGAGTGGCAACTGCGGTGGGTTACTCGAGTACCGGCTGAGACTCATCGCAGTTCCCCGCCGTTGCTCCCCAATATGAGACACAATCGTCACAGAAGCGGCCTGGTTCTCCGTTGACGGCTCAGCCGTAGACCAGGTAGAGATTCGCGAAGAGAATCGCGTTGTACACACCGTGGACGACTGACGGCACGAGCAGGTTATCGGTTCGCTCGTAGAGCGTGCCGAGCACGAGCGAGAGGCCGAAGATGACGCCGAGGCTTGCGATGACCGCGCCCGGGCCAGCAGTCGCGTAGGCGAGGACGTGGACGCCGGCGAAGATGACGCTCCCGGCGACGATCGCGCCGACGCGAGAGAAGGTGTCGTACAGTGCCTTCTGGATAACGTTCCGGTACAGCAACTCCTCGAACGGCCCGATTACGAGCAGCGACGCCGGAATCAACACGAGCAGAATTTCTGGGTTTTCCGCGGCCTGCTCGGTCGTTCCATGGTCTGCACTCTCGACACCGATCGTCTGAAAGGCCAGCGAAATGGTCATCAACACGCCAAAGAGGAAGGCAAGCCCGCCCACCGTCCAGATCACGTCCCACTTCGTCGGGACGCGCAGGTCGAGGAACTCGAGTCCCCGGTCGGTGACGGAGAGGTAGATGCCGGCGATGATCGCGGTGCCGAGGGCCATGCCGAGTTGGGCGATAACGAGGAAGCCGGGGGTCGAGAGGTCGCCGACGATTTCCATCACTGGGAGTGCGAGAAAGACACCGGCGAGTTCGGCGGCGAACAGTCCAGTGACACCGAGCAGCGTCAGTACGATCATCTGCGAGCTACGATCTCTGAGCCCTGCGGCGCTGATTTCGAGGGCGGCAGCGACACCGATGCCGACTGTGAGGCCGGCGATAAGGAAGCCGGCCATGAGGAGCGAGATTGACGTCGAGAGCCCAGGTAACTCGGTCGAGGCGGTGAGTCCCTGGTTCAGTGCGTAGGCGGTACAGAGGAGGACGCCACCGCTGGCGGCGGTTGCTATGCCAGCGGCGATCCGATGTGTTCCACTCCCGTAGCGAATCGCGAGGAAGGCACCGACAGCGACGACGGCGAAGACGGCCGCTGCGATGACTGCGGGGTCGGTGATCCCTTGATTGGCGGGGACGAGCACAGTCGCCGCCATCACCGCCGAGAGGCCGGTTCCGATGCCCGGGACGGCGTCGGTCGCGACCGACCCGGACTCGGTCCGTGCGGTTTCGGTCATACGTGTCTGTTCGTGTGAGTACTCATATGGGCTCCGCATCCGGAACCTGACAGCTGTTCGCAGGCGGAAGGGACGGGCGAGAACTGGCAGTGTCAGCGCTCGACGCGCAGTTCAGTTTTCTCGGCGACCGCCTCGGCCTCTTCGAACTCGCCGCCGCCGAGCAGCCCGCGGGTCGCCTTCTTCGCCCACTCGACCGCCGGCTGCTCGAACGTGTTCACGCCGTACAGCTCGCCTGCGAGAACGCACGCGGCTTCCATCCCGTAGAGGAGGCCGCCGAGTTCGAACTCGTCGACGCGTTCGATTTCGACGCGGACGTTGGGTCGACCGGCTGCAGCGAGGCTCGCCTCCGTCGCCTCGAACTCGGCGTCGAGTAACTCTCCGAGCGTCGCGTCGCCGAGGTACGCGAGGTCGTCGACGTCAGTGTCCGGAATCTCCCGGTCTTCGCTCTCCTCGACGGAGACGAACGTGACCAGTTTGTCCCGCGGCCCTGCTCGGTAAAGCTGGAGTTGGGAGTGCTGGTCCGTCGCCCCGAGCGCGCGAACAGGTGTCTGTCCGAGGTCGTCCTTCCCCAGACTCTCCGCCCAGAGCTGGGCGAACCACTCGGCGTACGTCTCGAGTGCCTCCGCGTAGGGCATCATCGCGTTGATACCAGCACCGCGCGCGTCGAGCGCGTAGGCCGTCGCGCCGTAGGCGTAGGCCGGACACTCGAACAGCGAACCGGTCAGCGTCTCGGCCTCCGCGGCCGCGCCCTCGAGAAGGGCGTCCAGATCGTGGCCACAGACGGCGGCGGCGACCATACCGACCGCCGAGAGCGCAGAGAAGCGTCCGGGGACGCCGTCAGGAACCGTGAGGGATGGCAGGTCGTGGCGGTCTACGAGGTCGCGAAGGGGTCCCGACTCGCCGGTCGTGACGATCGTTCGCTCGGTCCAGTCGACGCCGGCGGATTCGAAGGCGTCGCGGACGACGAGGAAGTTCGCGAGCGTCTCCGCCGTGGTCCCGGAGCGCGAGACGACGTTGACGACGGTTGTCTCGAGGTCGAGTCGCGCGAGTTCGCTCGTGAGCCACTCGGGGTCGACGTTGTCGAGATATATCGCTTCCGGGTCCGCTTCGCCGTTTAGCGCGTCGGTGATCGTCGCCGCCCCGAGCGCACTACCGCCGATACCGACGGTGACGATGGCGCTCGTCTCCGGGCCGGTAACGCGGTCGGCGGCGAGCCGGATCTCGTCCGTATCCGTCCGCTCCGGCAGATTGAGCGCTTCGTAGCCGTGCTCGCCGGCGTCCATGCCGGCCTCGATGCGCTCGTGTGCAGCCGCCACCTGTTCGTCCAGGGACTCGAGTGCATCCCGAGAGATACCGGGTGAGGCGACGCTCGCGAGCGCGTTTCCGATGTCGACGTTCATGCCCGAGAGGGCAACCGCCTGGTGTAAAGGCGTTCCGTCATCGGGTCGGTGTCGTGGCGTCCTGCGGTGAACTGGTCGCGGATGGCGACTCGGTTCGACGCCCGGAAGCCGAAACCCCGAAAATGGTCTCGCGCGTACGGTCGGCTATGACTGAGACTGAACCCGGGTCCGAGAACGAGAAAACAGGGACCTTCGTCGTCACGCACGCCGAGGACGAGTCGGCCGTCGTCCGCGACGTCGACACCGCACAGATACACACCCTCGGCTCGAACCCCGGCCTCGACGCGAACGACGTACTCGAGGCGACCGTCGCGCCGGAGCCGCCGCTCGAGGTCACCTGGCAGGTGATCGAGGTGGCCGAGCGCCGGCGTGTCGACCTCGTCGACAGCGATCTCTCACCGACCAAACACGCAGCCGAGCTGGCGGCCGACGCCGAGACCGGCGACCTGATTCAGGAAGAGCGCGCGGGGACAGGTGAGATCCACGTCTTCCGCGTTCCGGCCGAGGAAGTCGAGGCCGCAGCACAGGACGTACTCGAGGACGAGGAGACGATCGCGCGGGCGGCGCGACTCGATGCGGTGCGGGTGGAGGTGCGACGAACGGCAGGGCTCGATACGGTGGACGACGGGGTATTGAGCGTGCGGTACCTGCCGGATTGAGGGGGACGGGGTGGTGCTGACGACCGACACAACGAGCGCGCTTGTCAGGCCTGGTTCGGCCCACCCTTACTCTGGACGCGCCAGCTTCCCTGAATGCCGCAGGCTTCACGAACCGTGTAGGTGATTTCGGTGTGTTCGCCGATACCTGCGCCGCCCTCGACCGTTTCGACACGGAGCGGAACGTCGAGTGAGTTCCCACAGCAGCCGACGCCGACGAACTCCTCCCACTCGTCACCTTCTCGCGCTTCGTCGCGGGTTTTCCGGAGGAATGCCCGGAACGACGGCTTTTCGACCTGGAACCGACCCCACTCTGAGAGGTCCTCCGGATAGGAGACGACGACGCGTGTTGCGGGGTCGCGGCCGGTTCGGTTGCGACTGTCGGCGCGTTCTCTCTCCGTCTTTGTCTCCGTTTCTGGCTGTGTCGTCATGGTCGCCGATACGGTCTCGAGGTGCTTGAGCGTGCTGTGGTTTCAGGTGATCGTTTGTCGAAACCGACAGGAGAAATTGAGAAGGCTTACTTCAATCGCTTGCTAGTAGTCCGATATATGGGGTATTTCGACGTACCGGACATATCGTACACCCGGTACACGAACCGCCAACTTGCGGCGGTGCCACTCGCAGTCCTTGCCGTCGCGTTGCTCATTCTGAGCGGTTCGTTTCTCGTGACCGGGACGCCGGTTCCGCTCGGGATGGACTTCGCAGGCGGTGCAGAGCTGACGGTTCAGACGACATCTTCGCAGGCGGAGATCGAGGAGGCATTCAGCGTCGAGCCGGACTCTGTACAGGGAATTCAGGCTCCTGGCGTCGAGAACCAGTACACCGTTCAGTTCGCCGGTATCGAGGACCAGGACGCGATTCAGGAGTTGAGTAGTCAAGCCGAGGCGGAACTCGCGCAGGACGGCGATAACGAAATCGTCCAGCAGGAGTCGACGGCGTCACCGAGCTTCGCAGCACAGACCCAGCAGACTGCGCTGCTCGGCCTCGGCGTCGCATTCGCCGGTATGAGCGTGCTCGCGTTCTTGCTCTTCCGGACGTTCGTGCCGTCGATTGCGATCGTCGCTTCGGCGTTCTCGGACCTCATGATCCCGCTCGCGTTCATGTCGGTCGCAGACATTCCGCTCTCGCTCGGGACAGTTGCCGCTCTCCTGATGCTGATCGGATACTCCGTCGACTCAGACATTCTGTTGAACACTCACATTCTCAGGCGCGGCGGTGACTTTTACGAGAGCACCTACCGTGCGACGAAGACGGGTGTCACGATGACCGTCACGTCGATGGCTGCGATGCTCGTCATGGGGATCGCCGCCACGCTGTTCGGCGTCGAACTGCTCGCGTCGATCGGGATCATCCTCTTCGTCGGCCTCGCAGCAGACCTTATGAACACGTACCTGTTGAATCTCAGTCTCCTTCGGTGGTACAAGTTCCACGGGGTGCGATCATGAGCGCGAATCCGGTCGGATTCGTCAAGGAGTACTGGCGAGTTCTCCTGCTCGCGATGTTCATCGCGTTCGCGCTCGTCGCGCTGTTCATCCCCGGCGGCATTATGGCGGACGACTCTCTCGCAGGTGACCTCGAGGAAGACGAGGCCAACCAGAGCGTCGAGGAGCGGATGACGAACATCGAGTACGGTATCGGACTCGACGGCGGCACACGCGTGAGTGCGCCTCCGACGGGGATGATGGTCGACAACATCGATCTCGAATCGGAGCAACACTCCGAGTTAGAGTCATCGCTGTACACCGAACTCGATCTCGAGACGGCCGATGCGACGGTTCGCCACCACGAGGACGAGGACCGCTATACGGCCGAAGTGTTCGTCGATGACGTTAGCGCAGCCGACTTCGCAGCCGTCATCGCGGAGTACGATGCCGATGTGAGCGAGGACGACGTCGAGAACGGTGTTACACAGGACACCCGAGACGAGATGATACGGACGATCGAGTTGCGCGTCAACGAGGCCGGTCTCTCGGGTGGACAGGTGTATCAGGAAGCCACCGTCGAGGGGAGTTACTACATCGTGACCGAGGTGCCGGGCATGAGCCCGGAGGAACTACGCGAACTGCTCTCCGACCGCGGTGACGTGCAGGTGTGGGCGTACTACCCGGACGAGGACGGTAACCAGACGAACGAGACCGTCCTAGAAGGCGAAGACGACTTCAGCAGGGTCGGTGTCGCCTCGTACAACGACGAGCAAGGCTACAACTACGTCCCGGTCACCGTCGACGACACGGAGGATGCTGACGGGAACAGTGCCGCCACCGAGTATCAGGCCGCAATGAACGAGTACGGCTTCACCTCGGAGGGGATTCAGCAGTGTGGCATCCAGGACCGCGAAGCCGGCGAGTTCGACTTCGATCACGACCAGCCACAGTGGTGTCTCCTGACGATGGTCGACGGCGAGGTCGTCGACGCACACAGTATGGGTGATCGCCTCGGGAGCAACATGGCATCCGGCGAGTGGGCAAACGATCCGACGTTCGAGATGATCACGCCTACCCAGCAGGACGCCCACCAGCTCGCAGTCAATCTGGAATCCGGTGCGCTGACTGCACCGCTCGACTTCGACCGTCAGCAGACGTTCAGCGTCGAACCGGCGCTCGCAGACCAGTTCAAGACCTACTCGCTGCTGATCGGGATCCTCTCGGTGCTGACCGTCAGCGGCATGGTCTTCCTGCGGTACCGGAATCCGCGCGTTGCCGCGCCGATGGTCATCACCGCGATGTCCGAGGTGCTCATCCTGCTCGGCTTCGCCGCGCTGATCCGGATGCCACTCGACCTCTCGCACGTGGCCGGATTCATCGCCGTCGTCGGGACGGGGGTGGACGACCTCGTCATCATCGCCGACGAGGTGATGGACGACGGCGAGGTGAGCTCCCAGCGGGTCTTCGAGTCGCGCTTCCGCAAGGCGTTCTGGGTCATCGGGGCTGCCGCCGCGACGACGATCATCGCGATGTCCCCACTCGCCGTGATGAGTCTCGGCGACCTTCGCGGCTTCGCGATCATCACGATCCTCGGCGTGCTGATCGGTGTGCTCGTCACCCGCCCCGCCTACGGGAACATCCTACAGCGGCTCCTGACGGACAAGTAGGCGGATTCCACACCCGACGGCTCCAACACCCGGTGGCTCCGACAGCCCTGCCGGCTCTATTTTCACTTTCGGATCGACAACGAGTGTTCTCCAGCGGTCTCGGACGTCTCACCCATTACGACATCGTGGACACCAGTCGACGGTCTCACCGTCACCGTGTGCCCGTACGAAATCGATCGAGACGGGATTCTCACACTGCGTACAGACCGGCATCGTACCCCAACGGACTACTCCGACCGGCAAGAGCGGCCAGCCTGCCGCTGCAACCTGCCTGTACGCCCCGTTTCGTGCGGCCTCGTTGACGGAACCAGGAATCGACGGCTTACGTCGGCACTACGTTCATCAGCCCAACGCTCTCGAGTACCAGCCAGCTCACGAATAGCCCATAGAAGCCGAGCAGGAGCCAGGCCTCTCGCTCGGAGAGCAGCATGCCGGTCCGGGAAATCGCGAAGAAGACAACGGTCGCGAGTACGAGAAACGCCATCATCGGGACGATGTGTGCGAACGTAATCGCGAGCGCGCCGGCGACGAGGACGCCGACCGGCACCGCCACCAGCAGGTCGAAGATGTTGCTCCCGAGGACGTTCGCCAGGCTGACCGAGGCGCGACCCGAGCGCGCGGCGACGATGCTGACGAACGCGTCGGGGACGCTCGAGCCCGCCGCGACGACGGTCATCCCCCAGAGGAACGCCGGGGTTCCGAAGGCGTCGCCGAGCCCGATCGCCGCGCGAACGAGTCCCTCGACGCCGACGATGATGACCACCAGGCCAAGACCGAACCAGCGCCACGCTCTGGCCCGGTCGACACTCGCGTCGGGTTGTTGCTCATCTTCCGTCGCATCCAGATACTGCGTGAAGACGTACAGTGCGTACAGCGAAAGCGGAAACAGCGCCAGCGCGCGAGTGACCTCGCCCTGCAGCCCTGCTCCCTCGAGTGGGTAGTAGATCACGGCGAGTGAGAACGTCAGCAACAGGACTGCGACGGCGAGCATGTAGAACAGCGACTCCTTGTAGACGAGGTCGCGGGTGGTCGCCATCTCTTTTGGACCGGCGAGCGCGGCAAGACCGGGGATAACGAGCAGGTTGAACACCGCCGAGCCGACGATCGCTCCGACGCCGAGTTCGAACTCGCCGTGGACAAGCGTCGCGAGGATGACGCTCATCAACTCGGGCATACTCGAGCCGGCGGCGGCGATGACCGCGCCCTGGACGATGGGCGGGACGCCGTAGCCGACCGCGAGCTGATCGGTAGACGATTCGAGCCAGATACTGCCCTGCCAGACGACGGCCGTGGCGACGACAGCGAGCGCGAGCAGGGACAGAACGCCGAGCACGGCCTATTCGTCCCACGGGGAGTGATATAAAAGCGAGCGCGCGCTGTCCGGTGTCGGTTCCACCAACCGGTTAGAACTGCCCGAGTCCCGTCTGCTCCGCCGCCGCGAGCACGTCCTCGCAGGTCGACCACGACTCACGAGCGCAGGCGGGCAACTCGCCGTGTGCGTCGACGTACGACTCGAGGAACGCGCGCGTATTCGGATCGCTCGGATAGCCGCTTCCCACCGGGCCACAGTCAGGGAACGCGGCTGAAACCGACTCGACGTGTGCATCCCGCTCCACCTTCGCGATGATACTCGCCGCGCCGACGATCGGCGAGTCGTCGTCCGCCCCGTGTTCGGCCGTGATGGTGCACTCGAGTCCACACTGATCTGCGACTCGGCGCGCGAACCGATCGGCGTCGGTGTCGCAGGCGTCACAGAGTCCGGTGAGGGGTGTTTCGAGTCCGGGTCCGAGATCGTTTGCGACGGCTTCGATCGCCTCGGCGTGCGCCTGCACGCTAAGTGAGTTCATGTCCGTCTCGGGGTCGTCGATCTGAGCGGTCGTAATTTCGGCGACGCCGACGCCGATTCGATCGTCCTCGCGCAGTATGGCGGCGAGTTCGTCGCGTCGTGCGGGCGTGAGACGTTTCGAGTCCGCGATACCGTCGGGCAGCACTGTCTCGCCCTCGACGTGGACGGCTGCGGCGAACATCGATCCCAGCGCGGGTCCCTTCCCCGCTTCGTCGACGCCGATTGGCATAGACTGTGGATCTGCGTCGGACCGCTAAACGGTTACGTTCTCGGTTCCGTGGTGAATCGGTGACTCGAAAGTCCGTTGACGGGGTACACTTTTGTCGCTGGCGTTGAAAGCAAATCATATGCTTCGAGCCGCCATCAGCCGGCTACGCAGGCGCTTCGCCGTCGAGGACCCCGACGAACGCATCGAGGGCTCCGGCGAGGCGATCACCTCGCCCCAGCACCGTCGGTCAGCGGAGGCGGAAGCCGAACTCGATCGACTCGAGGAACTCGGCGACGATAGCCGCGGAAAGAATTCGTGAGTACTCACCTCGATAGAAATCCCTTCTCCGAACACTGTGTCTGCTTAGCGCCGTGAACACACTCCTCGCAACCGGGCGGTCGTTGGCCGCTCACTCCCCGCAGCTGCCCGTGGGGAGTGACCGTTCCGTCGCCGCTACTGGTCGTGATCCGTGACTGCGGGGAGCGTAAACGAAAACGTCGATCCGTTCCCCGGTTCTGAGTCGACCCACAGCTCGCCGTCGTGGCGCTCGACGATGCGTTGACAGAGTGCGAGTCCGAGACCCGTTCCCTCGTACTCCTCACGACTGTGTAATCGGTCGAAGATATCGAAGATACGCTCCTGATTCGCTTGCTCGATACCGATGCCGTTATCGTGAACCGAGAGCACCCAGTCCTGCTTCCGGCGGTTCGCCTCGAGATGGATCCGGGGTGATGACTCGCCGCTGTAGGTGATGGCGTTTTCGAGCAAGTTCTGTAAGACCTGGCGGAGTTGGTTTCCGTCTCCTTCGACGGGTGGCAGTTTCTCAGCCGTGATCTCGGCGTTGGTGTCCGAAATCTGTAACTGGAGGTCCGCAAGCACGTCCTCGAGGATGGGGTCCAGGTCGACTGCTTCGAACGGATCGCCCCGCGTTTCGACTCTCGAGTACGCGAGCAACCCGTCGATCATCTCTCGCATCCGGTCGGCCCCGTCGACGGCGAACGTGAGGAACTCCTCGCCCTCCTCGTCGAACGCGTCGCTGTACTGGCGCTCGATCAATCGCAGGTAGCTCGACACCATCCGCAGGGGCTCCTGCAGGTCGTGGGAGGCGGCGTAGGCGAACTGTTCGAGTCGCTCGTTCGATTCCTCGAGCGCCTGTTCGCGGTACTCCCGTTCGATCTCGTAGCTGACCCACTGGCCCATCAACTCGAGGAACGTCCGCTCTGTGTCCGTGAACGCCCGGTCGCGTGGTGTCGTACTACCGACCCACAGCGTACCGTACGGCGTTGACCCGTTCAGTACCTTCGTCCCGAGATAACACGACAGCCCCTGTTCCTGGTGAATCTCGTCATCCACCCAGTCGGTGCCGCGGATGTCTGCCATCCCGACGGGATCATCGCTCTCGATGACCGCTCGACAGAAGCGCCCCGTGCCAGGGTTGGTCCACATCGTGTCGGAATCGTCGCCTGTGTCGTCTCCGTATCCGATCGTGAGCTCGTTCTGGAATCGGTCGTCCCAGGCAGGCAAATGAGTCAGTCCGGCTGCCTCGAGCCCCATCCACTCGCGGCCGAAGTCGAGTAGTTTCTCGAGTTTCGTCTCGAACGTGAGGGAGGGGTCGGCCGTAATTCGGTAGCTTTCCTGGAGGAACGTCTCGCGTTCCCGGCGCTCGAGTTCGGACTCGATCCACTGCCCCATCAGATCGAGATACGTCCGCTCGGCATCGGTGTAGGGTCCTTCACGGGGCTGCTCAGACGCAAAGCAGAGTGTGCCGTACGCTGCACCGCTCACGTGGATGGTCGTCGCGAAGTAGGCGTCCAGCCCGTACCGTTCGTAGGCCTGGTCAGTGGCCCACCCTGCCTCGATCGCGTCCGTGACAGCGATTCGACCGGGTGTTGCGAGGAGTTTCTCGCAGTAGGTGTCACGCAGTGTATCGGTGACGCCTGCACTAATCTGATCGTGATCGCCGACCGCGTCGACGATGTCGAACGTTTCGTCGGTGTCCGTCCGGGCGAAGTACCCGACCTCGAGCCCGAAGCGCTCGCTACCCAGTTCGAGCAGCCGGCGGATCTTCGCCTCGAACGACGTGGCGGAGTCGGCCGTGATGTCGTAGAGCTCCTGCAGAAACTGTTCGCGCTCTTGGAGCTTGGTCTTCGCTATCGTTCGCTCGCGGAGCGTCTGAAGCATGCGCTCGTTTTCGCGAACGGGCGCATCCTCGCCGAAGAGTTCCTCGGGCGGCGTGTAGTAGAAGTTGTGACACGCTGCGCCGTCGTAGATGAGGTGTGGGTGGGTTCGAATGACGTTCTGGATAACCGTCGGCTCGAACAGGTCGCGGTCGTACTGGCAGATGGCGAGGACGTCCTCGTGGTCGAACAGGTCGTTGATCTTCGACTCGTACTCCATCACCTGCTCGATCGTCGTCCCGTCTTCTTTGATCCACGACATTTCGGCGACGAGACGGAGTGCCTCGAACTCCTCGGTGGCTTCTGCGGTCGCGTCGGCGTAGAACTGAATCATCTCGTTCGGGTCGAACGAGCCGTTTCGGAGATAGGTTTCGTCGACGGTGTAGAACAGTAACGCACCCGAATCGATCGCGGCGTCGACATCGATCCCGGCGGTTTGCAGTCGTCTCCGAACCTCGGCTTCGCTGCTCTGGTCGACAACGTATGCGACACGCTCGCCCCGGTCGAGTCCGTGACGGACGAACGGAACGGCGGCCTCGAACTTCCCCTCACGGGTCTCGTAGATGTGTGCGAAGTGGTCGTTGCAGTCGTTCCCATCGAGTGCTTCGACCGGGCCGCTGAATTCCGGGCTCGACTGGAACGCCTCGAGTCCGGTCTCGAGAGTCACCGGCTCACTGGCGACCTCGTTCGCGGTCACGTTCTTACTCACGTGCCACCTCTGACCGCTCGAAAACAGGGCTCCGATCCGTTGTGCTGCTATCTGCGGGTCGTCGATGGTCGCGAGGAGTGACGAACACTCCCGTCCCGTTCGAATCGACTGGCTCGATTGACAGCGATGGAGGGCCAATCATGTACTGAGTCAGCGGAGCGAGAGGGAAAAAGCCGTCGGGAGAGACAGTCTCACCCCCAATTTCGGACTCCTCAGGCCCTAACACTGAATATGAGGCTATCGTAGGGTTCACGGTGAGCGGATCCCCCTAAACGAAATTTGACTCGGAACCGAGTCGTTGGGACAGCGTGGATCAACGCGGCGCTTCTCGGTAGGATGCACATCGGTCGATTGTCCTGCAGTCTCGCTTTCACCCGTCTTGAAGACGTGTTGTCCACCAGCACCAGTCCGAAGTATAGAACGCAGCGTACAGGTGCAGCGTACAGATGCAGCGTACAGAATCTGTGTATCTTACTCCGGTTCTGTACCTCACCCCAGTTCTGCACCCTACGCCAGTTACTCGTCAGACCGCGGCTCGTCTCGGAAGTACGCCTCCACCTCGAACGGCTCGTTCTCACCCTCGACACCCGTCACGTCGAGCGCCGTCACGACCGCATCCGTCTCGAGTAGCCCCGCCAAACTCGGCACCGTGCGCCCCTCGTCGCTGCTGATGAGTTCCTTGATGTAGAGGCCGCCCTCGCCGTGAATCCGGACCTCAGCCTGCGTCGGTTCGATGAGTTTGCCCTCGGCGTCGTACACCGTCCGCTCGCGGGTGAGCGCCGCCCGTCGGTGATCGACGCGCTGGGGCGTATCCTGCTCCACCGTCGTTCCGCGGAGTTCCTCGAGTGCCGCCTCGAATTCGTCTTCCCCGACTGGCTCTCCGAACTCGACATCCGCGCGGTAGTGCTTGCTCGCGTCGTGTTCCTTGACGCGCTCGACCATCTCGTAGGTCGCGAGGCGCAGCCCCTCGACTTCGACCGCACCTTCCGCGGCCTCGTTGATCTCGGACTCGAGTGTGGCTACGTCCGGCGTGCGCTCGCGCGGCCGTTTCACCTCGAGGACGAACGGGCGACCCTCCTCGAGCATCCGCGCGTCGACGTCCTCGCGGCCCGCGCCGTGGAAGGTGCCCTCGTCGCCGTCCATCGCCTCGACGACGTGCGGGCGAACGACCTGCTCGACGCTGGTGTCGTACATATAGCCAGAGCCGCCACAGTAGTCACAGGGCTCCTCACCGTCGTCACCGAGCTGGATGCCGCTGCCGCCACACTCCCGGCAGGGCCACTCCGTCTGGGGAATATCCCGCTCGAGCTTGCGGTACCGGCCGTAGACGAACGCCGGATTGATCTGGACGTCCACCGCGTGGCTCGTGACGGAATCGGACTCGAGTGCCTCGAACGAATCGAAGCCGTCGAGGTCGATGACGGCGAGCACGTCGGGGCGGTCGAAGTCGACCTCTGCACCGCTTTTTGCGCCGACGCGGCGGCCAACTTCGCGGTTCATTTCGCGTTTGAGCGACTCACCGATTTCGGGGTCGAGTCCGGCGTCCTCTCGAAGCAGTCGGTCGTTTTCCTCGACCAGCGGGGAGACCTGCGTGCCGACCTGGTAGGTCTCGAAGTGGACATCCCCGAGGGCGTCGACGATGGTGTCGGCGATGGCGTCGAAGGTGCCACAGTAGCCCTCACAGACCCAGCAGCTTTCTGGGTCATCGGGTTCGTAGTCCGTATCGTCTGCTAGCGCGATGGTCGTCCGGAGTGCACGGCCGCGCTCGGCGTTCGTCAGCCCGAAACTCCGGTCGGCGAAGGGCCGACCGAGACAGGAGTTACAGAGTGGACCCGTCGCGAGCAGCGCACGGGCGTTCTCGAGCGTCGTCATGCCCATTCGTCGGGGGGCCGCGGGTAACACGTTTTCCCTTCGCTGATTGGCGATCGTCTGACTCGTCGGCTCGCGGCGACAGTCCTCGGTACTACAAAATAGGTCGAGTCCTAGCCCTCTCGTATGAACGATTCTCGACTGGGTCGACGACAGGTTCTGGCGGCAGCGGGGGCCGGACTTGCTGGCGTCGTCGCCGGTTGTTCTGCGCCCGATACTGCGAGTTCGATCGAGGGTAACTCATCGCACGAAATCGACCGTGACAACCTCGCGGACGGCTCGACCTACACTGACATCTACGAGTCGGTCATCGATTCGGTCACACAGGTTCGTGTGTTCGGCGTCGATAGCCCACTGTCCGACGGTCAGGGACGCGGCCAGGGGTCGGGCTTTCTCGTCGACGACAGCCACGTCGTCACGAACGAACACGTCGTCGCCGGTGGGCAGGAGGTCGACCTCCAGTACATTAACGGCGACTGGACGACGACCCGCGTTGTCGGGACTGACACGTACAGCGATCTGGCGGTTCTCGAAGTGGATCACGTCCCCGATACCGCAACGCCGCTTGGCCTCGCTGACCAGCGCCCAATCGTCGGCCAGCAGGTGCTCGCCATCGGCAACCCCTACGGTCTCGAGGGGTCGATGTCACAGGGAATCGTTAGCGGTGTCGATCGGACGGTCGACGCACCGGGACGCGAGTTCTCGTTCCCGAACGTCGTCCAGACCGATGCCGGTGTCAACCCGGGTAACAGCGGTGGGCCACTCGTCGATATGAACGGCAACGTCGTCGGCGTCGTCAACGCGGCCGGCGGCGACAACATCGGCTTTGCCATCTCGGCGGCCCTGACCCAGCGCGTCGCACCCACGCTCATCGAAGACGGCGAGTACGACCACTCGTTCATGGGGATCACGCTCATGACCGTCGATCGGTTCGTCGCCGAAGAGAACGACCTGCCGGAGGCGACCGGCGTCATCATCGACGAAGTTCGGCCGCGCCAGCCAGCACACGGGACGCTTCAGGGGTCACACACGCGGACGCGACGCGGCGGCGAACCGATTCCCGTCGGCGGCGACGTGATACTCGAGATGGACGGCGAACCGATTCCCGACCGTCACGCACTTTCGACCCACCTCGCACTCGAAACCAGTCCCGGTGAGACACTCGAACTCACGCTCTGGCGTGATCGTGAAGAGACGACCGAGGAGATGGTGCTCGGCGCACGATAGTGGAGCGGATGGTGGTGGATGGATGATTATGATGGTGGGTGATCATGATGGATGATGGTGGTGGATGGTGCTGGTGATGATTGATAGCAAATAGCGGATCGTGGATTACCGAAAGTCGATTGCCGAAAGTAGATTCTGAATTAGCGATCGTGAATTGTACACTTCCTTGAACTCGGAGACCACGGCGCTGACAGCACACTCTGTTCTGGTTCCGACGAACTGACGATCGTTTCGCGTTCATAACCGTTTTCTCGGTGTCCTGTAGCAGACTCAGCACGGAACCAGTCCGACGTTGTTCGAGAGTCTGTGAACGGATCGCTGTCAACACCGGACGACGCCAACCCTGGATGGACATCAAACCGGCTCAACGCCGACACCCGATTACGGGCGGCCATCAGTACAGTTCGCCCGCTCAATCAGCTGTTGTCTGTCACCACCCTCACCGATATACCCAGCCTAGTGCGGTACATCACCCTGATAACGACTTCGTACAGATCAGCCGCTGTTTCGTTCTTTTTCGCGGCATTGAATCGTCCGAATCGGGGAAAAGTGGCGGTCAGGATTCCGTTTGCGGCGTTTAGAGTCCCGATAACAATAGGTGGACGCCGCCTCTCCACTGATGGCGCGAACACTCGCCGCCTGCATTCCCATGACATACGACGCTGACCGTTGGTCGTCCGAGACCGAGTTCGGTGATGCACAGTCGACCGAGAGCGAGCACGAAGCCGAGGTCGAACGCGAGCGCTCGTCAGTCGAACCAACGGACTCCGCCGGAGCGACAGACCCTGCAGAATCCGCAGCGCCACTAGGTTCCCGCGACTCCACAGCCCCATCCGCACACCCCGATCGGGACGGCCCTTCCCCCACAATCGAACTCGATCACGTCACGATCGAGAACGGATCCCAGGCGGACGAGTGTGCAATATTCCCCGCAGACGCACCCGAAGAAGAGCTTATGACAAACTGGATCGCGGCGATCGAAGGCTCGTTCGTCGACCTCGACTCGGTACGGTAGCCAATGCACCCCGGGAGCACCGTCACGATGCTCAGTTTCTGGCTCGGCACGCTCCTGCCGGTCGTCTACCTGCCGGTCTTTCTCACCGGTATCGACTCGATGAGTCGGTTCTCACTCTTTCTGGCCCTGATCGCGATCAACGTCGTTGCCCTCGTCGCCGGGCACAACTACCGGAATTCGCCGCCGCAGAGATAACAGTCCGGCACGGCACGACACTGCACAGCACTGGACGGCACCGGACGACATCCCAGACCGACACACCTCACCGCAACACTCACAACACACACAATACTCACAGCCTCTCAGCAACCACTGTCACTCGAGTCTCCGCGAAAAATTTCGGCCGTCCGACCGTCCGCCCGTCCCGACGACTGTCTTCTGCTGCCCGCTGTCACGATGACCAGAGCTGTGCCTGGGGCGTCCCGCAACTATCACAGACGGCTGCCAGGTTGTCTTTGTACTCCTGGGACTCGAGTTCACCCGCTGAACAGGCGGGACAGGGGCGTCCCTCGAGTAGCGAGAGCAGTTGTGGGTCGTCCTGGGTTTGCTTTTGCTTTTGCTTTTGGTCGTGGTCCTGACCTTGACTCTGACCCTGGCTGTGACCTCGCCCCTGACGCTCGCCCGAATCGTGCTGTCCAGGTTGTGATTTCGCCATACAGAGACTCCAGTCCGGAGATACTGGAAACGGTTGGCCCTGTCTATGCAATGTCTGCCCACCGCCGGCCGGGGACTTTTCGGGCGATATCTTGAGTCCCCGGCGGGACGGGTGGGTTTCGGTGAGTACTAGACGCTGGGCCGAGAAGCCACGGTCGAATCCGAATGTGGCCATGGGGACACCTCGCCGTCGCGTACCTGCTCTACACGGCGTATACGCAGTACCGATTCGACCGCCGGCCGCGGGTTCTCCCACTCCTCGCACTTGCGATCGGATCGCAGTTTCCCGATCTGATAGACAAGCCCCTCGCCTGGTCGGTCGACGTTCTTCCCGGTGGCCGCACGCTCGGGCACTCGCTGCTGTTTGCGGCGCTTTTGATTCCAGCCGTGCTGCTCGTCGCTGACCGGCTCGACCGACGCGATGTTGGTATCGCGTTCCTTATCGGGCACGTCTCGCATCTGGTTGCAGATCTGCCGCCGTCGGTGCTTCGCGGCGACCGCTCGGGAACCGAGTACCTGCTCTGGCCGCTGGTCGAACAGCCACCAGAGGACCCGGTCGACGGTCTGCTCGACGCCATCCTCAACTACTACGCACTCGGGCCCTACGAGTGGTTCCAGTTCGGCCTGTTCGCCGCCGCCATCCTCGTCTGGTATCGCGACGGCGCGCCCGGACTCGCGGTCGTTCGCACGTCGATTCGTCGTCGTGTCGGCAGCGACTCCTGATACGGACTCGCCACCGCTCACTGTCGCTACCTGCAAGTGGCGGCCGACACCAACACCGGACCGACTGCAACCATCACTGACAAACCGTGGCTGCTATCCCGCCACCCACCATCCACCTCATCATGCGCCAGTTCGTCCTCATCGCTCACGACGTGCCACTCGATGCTGACTTCTCACTCGACGATCTCGCCGGCGGTGCCGGTCGACTCGACGCTCTCTGCCGGTCGATCACCGCATCGTTCGTTACCTCTCACGGCATCCGCGAGGACGTCCGCGTCCACGTCGTCGTCCAGGATACCGTTACCATCACCTTCACCGGCTCCGAGCTCCGTCGGCTCAACCCCGACGAGCGAAGCACCGCCGCGCTCGTCCGAAGCGCCCTCGAACACCGCGACGAAGCGATCGGTGCACTTCCCGCCGAACCCAACCCCGGTATCGAGGTCTATCGCCGCGGCTTCGAAGCGACACTCGATACAGTCGACGCTGGCGGCCCCATCGTCCAACTCCACGACGAGGGTCCACCGATCACCGACTGTGAGCCGGGGGTACTCGAGTCCGGCGTGTTCGTCCTCTCGGATCACCATGATTTCACGGATGCAGAGGAAGCGGTGCTCGAAGAGCGAGTCGACCAGCGGCTTCGGGTTGGGCCGACAGTGTTGCATGCGGATCAGGCGGTGACGGTGGTTCACCACTATCTGGATACGGCAGGCTACGAGGAGTTCTGAGTCCTGAATTTTGAGTTCTGAACCAAAATATAGACTCGGCGCAACGGGGCTGTGTGTGCTGTATCCGAGCGATACTCGTTTGTCAGGGGGTCGCCTTTCGGAAGCGTTAAACAATCTGCTGTGCTCATTCCGCCTGCGGGCCGGTGGGGTAGCCTGGTATCCTTCGGCCTTCGGGTGGCCGTAACCGCAGTTCGAATCTGCGCCGGCCCACTGGATATAAACCCCTTTTCCCGCATCTCCTGACAGTTAGCGGCCGCTTTTCGGGGTGGTCAGCATGACGGTCGCACCGTGGCCGTCGGTCGACCATTCGACCTGCGAACACTGCGGTGCCCACGTCACCGATCGGTTCCGCCGCGTCTTCGGTGACGATCAGGACCGGGCCCATCGCTGTGGAGAGTGTGATTCGTACGCTCGACTGAGCCGCGGCTCCGCTGCTGGCGTCGACGTGCCGGTGCCAGATCCAGAAACGTCCGCCGGCCGGCACGGAGGTGTGACCGATGCGTAAGCCGGCGTTCGTGCCTGCGAGTCGGCTCTACGATGTCGAGAGTCGGACGCCCATAGCCCATCCGGCCCATCAAGCGACAGACGAGGAGGTTCGTCGGGCAGTCGAGAACCGAGAGATTCGGACCGACGGCGGGCACTCCTCAGGCGGGACTGAACGTTGCTACAGACAGCTAAACCAGCGGGGGAGATGGTACAAACGCACTCGCAACGGCGGCATCAGCGACGAACAGTACGAAAGCGAACCACCCCTGAAATTGGTGTTCGGGCGTTCGTATGGATGCGTACACGTACGCGGCCAAGCTGAGTACCATGCACTGAGTGACAAGCTTCGTCCCAATAAAGCAACAGGAAATCAACTTCTCATCCGATCTGCACACACGGGTACTGAACAGTTTCCCTCACAATCTGAGAATTCTACGCGAAACGGAGGGGGTTCGCGATGAGCCGCCTCGTCGAAGCCGACGAGTGTGAGCGATGCGGTGACCGGATTAGCGGGCTTCGCCGGCTCTGTTCGGACTGTACGCGCGACATTCGCGACGCGCGGGAGGGACCGCTGTGAGTTCACGCACGTCGGCCCTCGAGAGTTCGAAGGCCAGCGGCGACGCGCTCGAGGCGGAGCTGGTGCAGGCGATCGACGCCCTGGAGTTCGTCGGTGATCGGACCGCCACCTGGCACGACGCACGAACGACGGCGCTCCTCGAGCCGGCCCACTCGCTGCCGTTCTACGGCGTTGTGGTGGTCGAACCGGAGACGCCGGTCGAGATCAAAGGCTGTCAGATAGAGACGAGCAACGGAGACAGCACGACTCGAGGGCGGTTCTACGTCAAGCGCGACGCCCACGAGCAGTTGCTCGAGGCTGCCGGGATGTACCTGCTCGTCGTCTACATTCCACGGCCGGGGCTTCCCCAGGTCGCCCGCGCGATCGTGCCGGCGACGATCGTCGACGAGCTACTGGCCGGCCGGTGGTACGAGGTCGGCGGGTCGCGCTCGGAATCAGTGGTCGCGAAGCTCGCCTGGTCGCACGTCATCGATCCCGCGGGCGTCGATCCGTCGACGAGAGTCGGTGATCGACGATGAGTTTCGCCACCGATCTGGCGGTCAGAGATGGTCGCGCCGAGATTCGGGACGCTCTGGGTAACTGGGCTCGGGCTGACCGGATTCGTGACTGTCGGTTCTGCCAGCAGCGCCTCTACACGATCGCTGACGGTCACCGTCACGGGTGTTTCGAGGACGGTGGTCAGCTGTGAGTTCCGACCTGGAGCACGGCGAGCGAGATCTCGCCGCTGAACTCGCAAGTCCAGCAGCGGGCCAGGTCGGGATTCCCGTCGACGCGATCTGCGTGGGCTGTGGGCGGACGCGAGTCAAGCGCGCTCCGCTCGCTGAAGTGAGCAAAGACCCGAGCAAGGACCCGACCGAACTCGAGGCGGAAGATCTCACGTCGCTCAAGCACGTCTGCCACCGCTGTGGGTCCGCGACGTGGTGGAATGCGGTTGCAGTCCTCTCGGATCTCCTCAAGCAGGAACGAGGTGAGGAGCCGTGAGTCAGGTCGAGACGACGCCGCACGAGTGCGAAGGCCGCTGGAAGTGGGCCGACTGGGGCCGCGGCCCGTACGACGCGCTCTCGTCGGTGATGCTCGGTCCACCGTTCGAAGGATACCTCGAGCTGGACACCGAGATCAACGGGGAACCGTGGCACGTCAAAGTAAGCTACAGCCAGTCGGGCTTCGCGCCGCGACTCTCTGACGGAATCAACGCCGAACGGCTCTACGAGTGGGATATCGTGGGCCGTGGGCGCGGTGAGAGCAAGGCTTCCTACAACATCTCGCCGCGGTTCCCGAACATGCGACACTGGGAGACCGGCGAACCGGTAAATCTGCCGTGGGAGAATCAGGTCGGCGAAGTCGACGGCGTCGACGTCGAATTCCACACGAGCAACATCGAACCCGAACGTGGCCTCGAGTTGCTGCCGGAGTTCTTCGCGGCGATCTTCGAGAAGGCCAACGAACGGATTCACTCAGAGTATTTCCGAGCGCCGCCGCACGAAGCCAGCCGGATGTGGGCGTACGAGCGATACGTACGCATTCGTCGCGAATGGGCTGCGAAGCTCTCCTCAGCGGGAGTCCTGCAGAAGATTGCGCTCCACCTCTCCGACCTGGAGGGAGTCAAAGCCGAGCTCCACATCGACAACGAGGAAGTGATCAACCACCAGAACCGGTTGATACTGAATCCGGCTTCGGCGAAGGAACTCTTCCCGGACCACACCTACGGCCGTAAGTTCGAGATCTACCAGCTGGCCGATCCGGACGCGGTCTCGAAAGACCACCCATCGTACCACCCGAAGGTGGAGGTTTTGGTCAACAAGAAGATGAACGACAATACGGCGTGGGCGTGGGCCGATCGGCACGAGGTCACCGAACAGATTGAGGAGACACTGCTGAACGCGCTCCACTGGGAAGACATTCCGCTCGGACCGGACGGAAACGGTGTCTACGTCGAAGACGATCACTTCGACGCGGTCGCACGAGACGACCTGGTTGAACTCTACGACGATCCGACACCGCGCCTCGAGGCGAAGAGCGAGCACCTGTTGATGACCACGCTGCAGGATTTGGGCGAGACGCCGCGGGAAGTGACCGAGGAGGTCGCGACGGACGGTGGTTCGACCGTCGACGAACTCGCCGACCAGCTCGGCAAGCACCCCGCGACGATCTACCGGGCGATCCAGGATCTGGACGACATTCTGGAGCTGGACCAGGGCGAGGTATCGTTCAGAGTCCGGAAGTACCGCGAGGAATTGCGCGCGCTCGTCGAGTCGGCGGAGTACGCGATCGAGAGCTTCGCCGATCGGATTCAGCACGTGATGGGCCTGGCCGATCACGTCGCCGAGTCCTCGCCGTTCCAGCAGTGGCTCGCCGAGAACGGTGCCGAGATCGAATACGATGGGCAGGGGAATCCGAAGAAGCTCCGTATCGATGCGATTCTCTCGCTGCTGAAGGGCGATAGCTTCGAGAACGCCCGCGAGGTCGCACAGGAAGCGATCGACGCGTGGCGACACTCAGGGAACGACGTAGTGCAGTTCAGCAAGGTGTCGATGGTCTGGCGGACACCTGGAGGCGGACGAGACAGCCACCGCGTGGGTTCGATCGCCAGCTGGTAGAACAGCCCTCGTGAGTGGCAACACTGTCGTGGTACTTCTTTTCAGCAACTCAGATTGTATTCTATCGGTGACTGTCCAGTTTTGGTTGCAGTCCTCGGCTCGAGGCCGGGGTCGGCACCGCGATCGCGCCGCACCGCATGCGGGTCGATTTCGCGCTGCGCGCGAAACGCCCCTTGCCGGGTGTCCCCAAGGGGACAGAGCCAAAAAATTACACCACTCCGCCCCCAGCTCCGCACAGCAGATCTCCAGTTGAAACAGTTGAAGTGGTGGTCTGCACGTCACGGTGGGGACTCATCCAATGTGTTGCAACCACTATTATGATCAATACGAATTAAATGAAGAGAATAGCTTGTTTGTGTAACAGTCTTCTGTAGAGATCTGATAGACCGATACTTATTAGTGATTAGTGTAGTTGATAATCAGGAAATGTATTATAAAAGTGACTTTGAATCCTTAGAAGGGGTTTTGATTAACGATGGAGAGGATTATAACCATCGTCATCCGAATTATAACCTTGCCAGTACTTATCTAATAAACATCCAAAATTTCCAGGATATCCATGAAGGGGTTATGCAGAGATTCAGCGGCGAAATCGAAAATGAGCATAAATCACAACTGATGATGGAACTTAGAGGTATCAACTCCCTCAAAAGCCTATATTGGTTAGTGAAACATCACCGTTACACTGCAGCATATGGCCGAGTTAGATTCCTTTTAGAGACGTATCTCATTCTTCGTGGGTTGAACAGGGATAAAAATCGGACCAGGAAAAAGTACGAAAAAGCAGTTGAGGAGATAAAGAACGATGAGGATGGATCTAATCCATTCAATACGATTTACTTAACCAAGTATCTTTCAGGAATACGTAGGAATGAAAAAGGTGAATTAGGTGACATTGACGAATCATATTCTGATATGTACGATCACTTGAGTAATATTGGATCACATCCTCAGTCAATTACATCAATGTTGAATGATGGGTCATGGTCACACTCTCAAGAGGGGGATTTGTTCCGTTTTGGTCTTATCTTCGTATTTGGTCTTTCAGCGCAGTACGTGCAGATCTTTTCTAACTCTTCTATTTATATGGATATTTTTCGGGCTATTGATCCGATCTTCGTATCTGTGGGATTAGCACTTGATTCAGGCTTACCTACATTCATGAAAGACGATCTGAAATATCTCTATCCGTCAGAATATTGGTGAAGACCGAATGACTTCGTAATCTCCTCTTCTATCTATTCCTCCCCTTGGGGTTGCACGTCGACAGAATCGATTTCCACAATATGAACACGAGCGAGTAGCACACCGTGTTCATATTGAGCCCATCGCCATTGAGATCGGGCCGGCCGGCATGCCGATCACGCCGGGGACCGAGCCCTTCTTTATAAACTGAGACCGTTCGAGTGAACCGAAAAAACTAGGAATAGCGGGTTGTGTTCACGGCTATGTCTCACAACGAGACGCCCGGATCGGTTCGTATCCGGACTGACGACGGGAACGAATGGCGATTCGCATCTATCCAGAAAGCTGCCCGGTTCTACGACTGCAACCGGAGCAACGCGGTCGCATTCGCCTGCGAAGATGTCGACCAACTCGTCTCTGCAGCCAGGCGAGTCCTCGAGCGCGACGACCTCACCCGCGAGCAGCGCCAGGAGATCGCCGAGGCGCTCTCGACTCGAGCCGTCAGCTTCGATGTGGAGACCGAGGTCTCGGTGACGACGAAAGGTGAGATGTGACGATGACTGTCGATAATGACGACTGTTGGGCGTGTGGGAACGCTATTGTTGACCGTCTCTGTTCTCACAACGGCCTTTGTATCGAGTGCTCCGCTTGGATCGACGTGGAACGTGAGCAGTCCGGTTCAGGAGTCGCTCAGAAAGTCGTTAGAAAACGTCTGAAATAGCTACTTTCGCCTGTCTCGTGTCTCGATGGTCACCGCCACCGTGCCACTTGAGCAGCGGGAGATTCGACGCTTTGCACATCTTGTCCTTGACGATCGTGCAGCCGCTCCTGCCGTGGGGCCGGTAGACGACGAAACAGTACCATCCGTCGTGTCGGCGTAGCTTGTCGTGATAGGCCTTGTAGACCTTGAAGTTACCCGGCTGCCCATCTGAGTGCTCGAGCATCGTCGATTTGATTTCGACCGGCGTTCCGTTCTGAAACCGCGCGTCGTGCCAGCTGGCCCGCTCGAGTGAGAACCGACGCTTCTTCGCCATTCGTTTCTCGCACGCCGTACCGAAGTGATTCGCACGTTTCGATCGGTTCATCTCTTACTTGTGGATATTCCGACTATTCACGCGTCGCGCTCGTCGCGCGTCTTTATTTATTTCTCCTCTTGGTGTCGGGAACGAATCGCGGGCGATGGGCTGCGGTACGCGGCCCTGTCGGGCCGCGCCCATAGCTACAGTAAAGGGGTGGCTGTTGCCGCTGCCACGTTGCCAACTGTACGCCGTCACGCGATTACCTCCTCAACCTTGCCAAGCGTATCAGCGTGCAGTCCGTCTTCCCGATATTCGTTCCAGCGAGTTCGGACCCATTCGCGGCTGTACGGCACGAATTTCTCGACTTCGCGGTTTGGCATACCCTCCTCTTTGCATCTGATAACGGTCCAGATCGCGGTCTGTCGGGCTGCCTCTCCCGCTTCCATTTCCTCGGTTTCGTCGCCGTATCGCGACCATGACCAGTCTGACGCTTCTTTCGTATTGTAGCGGAAGTCCGTCGGTGGCACACCTTCGATCTCTCCCTCAATGTCGGCCAGTTGCGCGTTCCGAATCGAGTCGGCGATGACAGCCTTCTTCTTGCTCACCTTCTTCACGATCGTCCCGACGCGCCAGAGCATCGGATGTATCGATCGCTCGCCGTGGGCGATGTAGATGAGCGCACCGCCGTACTTCCGGATTTTGTAGACCAGCGGAGCCATCTTTTTCCGTGTCTCGTGGCCTTGCTTGCCGGTCCCGCTGGCTGCGCTCGAGAACTCATCGCCGATGAAGAGCTTGTCTCGCTGGCTGTGCTCGAGCGGGTCGCCGTCCTGCTCGACCCACTCCATGAGGGTGCCGTAGTCCCCGATCCAGCCGTCTTGTACGTCGCCGTCGTCGTCGACCCAGCGGTCCTTCTCCTCGAGCGACTGGATGTTCGTCCCGAGTAGCGAGTTCGACTGATGGAGCGCACGCCACCGCTGTGCGAGCAGGCACGCGAAGTCGGTCTTTCCCGCGCCCATCTCGCCCAAGACGACGATCACCGGGGCCGGGCCGTTGATGAGGTCGTCCACCGTCCCGATCGCCTTCAGCCCGCTCACGTCCGCTCGCTTCGATGTGTCGCCGACGATGTGCTTGATAGTCGGCATATCGCCGTTCTCCATGGCTTTTCGGAAGGTTTCAGTACCCTCTACCATCCGGATTTGGCGATGCTTCTCGAGGTCTTTGCATTGGCCGGGCATCTTGTCGGGTCGGTCGGCATCGGTCGGGTCGTAGTGAATCGAGCGGATAGACATCGCTCGAGAGATACTTTCGTCTCGAACGATGCCACCGTGATCGGCTATTTCTCGGTTCTCTCGCTGGCCGTAGCCTTCCTGGTACTCGCGCGCTTCGCCGGTGACGTGGAGTGCATTGTCGTCAGTCATGTGCTGTCCCTCCGTCTGCTATCGCTTCCTGAACGTCCTCGTCAGTCGCTCCCTCCGGCTGGTCTCGAAGCCGGTTGTAGCTGTACCACACCGCTGCTGTCGGGGCCAGAACGGTGATCGCGAAGAAGATCCTGGGGACCGGCAGATACGCCGCGCGCTCAGTCGTCCCGGTTGCAGTCTCCCGTTCCTCAGTCGGCACGTCCAGTGCCTCGGCCGGGAGTAGATGCAGTCCCGCCCATAAGCCCATAACGAGACCGATTGCAAGGGCACACGCGAGTATCGACTTCTCTCGGTCGGTGAGTTCGATCGTCACTTAGACCACCTCCATTCGTTCTGCTCGTGTCCGATACACAACGGCGGATTCTCCACTCGTCGGAGTTTGGTGAGCATCGACGCCATGAGTGCTGCCGTGTCTGTTCTCCCTCGAGCCGCCGTAACTGGCTCGCTGGGAACGAGCTTCTTCGGTGGTTCAACCGTCCGATTCCGTAGCTTCCCGTCGTGGATGTACCTCATGGGTCGTTTCCTCCGTCGGTTGCGGCTGGCTGCTGGCCTTCTTGGTCGAACGTGATAGGGGCTGGTTCGGTTGGATCGAACTCCTGCTCGTACTCGCCAAGGTCGCTGATCTCGTCGCTGCTCCACTCGTTAGCGTCTTCTTCGGCTGCCTCGAACCGGTCTTTCACACTCGTTTTCTGGGTCATCAACCCGCGCTCGTCCGCTTCCGCGTGCGCGTTGATCGTGTCGCGTTCGATCTCAATACCCATCCGACTGATCCGACCGCGCAACTTGTTGTAGGCGATCGCGGTCTCGACCAGTTCGCCGTGGATGTCCTCGAGCATGGCCTTCACCGTAACCAGTTTCGAGTCCGAAAGCTGCGAGAAGTAGCAGCCAGTGACGATGAGCGTGCCGTCCTCGCCCTGATCTGGGTGCCAGTCGAACTCGCGCACCTCGTACGCGGATTCGTCGTTACAGAGATATGGAGACGGCCCCTCGACCGTCTTCTCGTCCCATACGCCGGGTTCGACGTACAGTTTCCGCCGTACGTCGTCGACTGCGTTGATGTGGTACACTTCGACCATGTTTCGGTTCCGAAGCCAGCGTGCGCCTGTAACGAACAGTCCGAGCAGTGGCGGCCCAAGGAGCAGCATCGCGGCGAAGATTCCTCGAGCGACCGGCGGCATGCCTGGTATTTCCGGTCGTATCCAGATGAGAGCAGCACCGATCGAGACGGCGGCACCGGCGACGAGCAGCTGACCTTCCGCGAGCAGGTAGGTGAGTCGATCGGACCAACTGTTGAAGGTCCCGCTGGTGTCTCCGCTCATGCTTCGATCACTCCGCTATCTTCGCTGCGGATCACGTAGGCCGTCCCAAGCCCCGCCAGTCCGGTTGTCATAATGACGCCGGTGAAGAGACCGGACTCACCGCCGAACGTCTCGAACGGGTTCTCTTCCTGTGCTTCCATCTCGGTGCCGAGCCTGACGGTCGTGCCCTGGACCGAGACGCCGACCGTCGACGCGCCGTTCACTTCGCGCACGCTCGTCGAGATCGTGGTCTCGCCGGTGTCGATCTCGAACTCCTCTTGCGGGACTTCGACCGCGCCCTCCTGGTCGACGCCAGCGAGTGCGTCAGAGACGACGACGGTGAACGGCCGATCGGCGTCGAAGGTGATCGTGGCGGTCCCGTCCTCGAGCTGGTAGTCGAGAATCCGAAGGTCGTCGCCGAATTCGACTTCGTACTCTGGCGTGGTGCTTTCGTTGCCGGTCTCCTCGGCGATCGCGGTGCCGCCCATCAAGCCCACGCCCATCGCGAGCGCCAGGGCTGTGAGCGTGGAAAACAGGAGAATCCGCCGCACGTCAGTCACCTCCGAACGGGAGCAGATTCGTGACGACGCCGACGACGACCGCGATAGCCGCGCCGATGATTGCGATTCCGGCGAGCACCCCGCCGGTCGTTTCGAACGGATCATCGGGGAACGTGAGCCCTGGGCTGCTATCGTCCTCCAGCGCCTCCTCGAGGTCGTCGACCTGCTCGCGGAGGTTCTCCATGCGTTCGATCGTTTCGTCTCCGTCTACCTCGGTCGGGTCGGCTACGTAGTCGATTGAACGGGAGTACTCGACGCTGGGCACGACTTCGACCGATTCGATAGCCTCTCCTTCGGCGAGGTCGGTCGTTTCCAGAATCCATTGCTCACCGTCCTCGACGGCCTCGGATACGTCTGCGACGTGGTCGGTCGTCTCACCGGTGACGACGATCTGCCAGCCGTCGTGTTCGGCCGAGTCGGTGATCGGCTCGGGTGCACCGCTTCCCGTCCAGAGGATCACTTCGCCGTCGACGCCGGCTTCCGGTTCGTATTCGTCTTCGATCGAGATCTCGTCCTCGAGGCCGGAGACGGAATGGATCTCGAGGGCTTCCTCGCCGGAAAGCGTGGTCGTCTCGAAGCCGTCGTCTACCGCCGACTCGTAGCCGAAGTACGCCATTCGGTAGTCCTCGGATTCGAGCGTCATTCCGCTGCGGAGGTTCATCGCCTCGCCGTCGAATTGTGGATAGAGCAGGCCTTCCAGTTCGTCCGCCTGCAGGTCGGGGTGAGAGATCGTGGCCCGGTAGCTTGCCGAGTCCGGAACGTTCGCACCGATCGCGAGGAGTTCGGCAGCAACCCGCGCCTGGTCGTCGCTGTCGCCGAACTCGTCGACGATGTCCTGCGACGAGAGCACGTCTGCAGGATCTATCGCACCCTGCTGGACGCCGTCGTACAGGTTGGAGACGTACGTTTGCACGTCGCCTCGGATGTCGGTGTACGCTGTCTCGACCACAGCGAGCACTTCGGACGTGATCTCGCCGGTGTCGAGAACCGTCGTCTCTCCGAGGTCGCTGTGCTCTGCGACCAGCGAATAGGAGTCGTCGGTGTGGATACCGTACTCGTCCCAGTTCTGTGCCCACTCCGTTTCCACAGCGGCCCCGTACAGGCTGTCACTGCCCGAGGTGTGACCGAGTCCGATTTCCCAGAGTGGTTCATCTCGCCCTTCCAGCTCGGTCGGGTCCACCGGAAGGTCGACCTTCCACTCGTACATCACGAACTCGTCGTCAGCGGCGTCTTCGGTCTGTGAGGCTTCGATCGGACGAAGCCAGTCGATGTTCTCGACGTCTTCCTCCTCACTGGCGGTACTGAGCGCGAGCCCGCGGGTGTTTCCGGACTCAAACTCGACGTGTTCGAAGACGCCGATCGACTCCTCAACGTCGAGTGTGAGCTGTTGAACGAGCGCGTTCAGGCCGGTGTTCCGACGCTCGACGATGTTGATAACCGACCGAGTCGTCTGCTTGTCGAGTGCGTCGTGTGCGGCATCGACTGCATCTTCTTGGCTCCCCCCGTCGACGATTGCTCGCACTGCAGCCGCTCGAATTTCCTGCCACGCGACGCGGCCGTACGGTGTGTCCTGGGGGTCGTCTGGCCCCAGGAACTCCTGTTCCATCTCGTCAACAAACGCTTCCCGGCCGTCTGCGACCGAGGCCGCCGCCTCGTAGAGCTGGTCTTCGAGCACGTCTTCCGGGTCGAGATCGGTGCCCGGCTCATGCCAGAGAATGCTGCCCGTTGTGATACCCGCCGCTGCTCCTGATGCAAGGTAGAACCCGATCGCAGCCGGTGGGATTGCTTGCACCTGACCGATCGGCGAGTACTTCGGTGCAACGCGGTCGCCGGCCGCGCTGAGGGTGATCAGTGCCCCGCCCGCGATCGCGCTGCGCTCGAGGAACCCGCGGCGACTCACCGACTCCGAATCGTGGGCCGTGGGCGTGGGCTGTGGGCTGTCTGTACTCCGGGTTTCGTCGGTGGAAATAGCTGAAGTCATTGAATTCTGAACCTCGATTACTTGTAGGCGATCAGGTAGAACGCGGCACCGTTGAGGAACACCGTGAACCAGCCGACGTACCACATCGTCTCCAGCGTGTGCGAGACGGCCGGCACGAGTGCGCCGAGCACGTTCAGAATCACCGCCAGGAGCATCACGACGGTCTCAACGTCGGTGTAGTCCTCCGGCGTGGTCTCGTTGGTCAGCCAGCCGATCACGAGCACACCGACGGAGATGATGAACGCGTACGTGATCTCCGTCCCGTGGGCTGCGTACAGCGCGTCCGTCAGCGCAAAGTTCAGCGGCTCGCTGAACTCGAGCGTCCCGACCGCGCCGATCGAGAACGACGCCAGGACGAAGATCGGTGCGAGAATGCTGTCTGTGAGGTCGATACCGTCTTCCCGTCGAATTGAGTTGGGAACGTACTTCTGAGGTAGGCTAAGTGCCATACCTCCGCGGGTCAAACCCGCTCCCTCGAAAAACTCCGCAAAACCGTGGCACAGCCTTGGTGAAACCTTGGTCAAACCGATAGTCACCAACCTTTATACCAAGGCGGGTTGCCGCCCGGTGTATGGCGCTGAACAAACTTCGCCAATTGGACCAGAACTCTGCTGGTATTACGCTTCCAAAAGGAGACCTTCAGATTGAAGGATTACTTGATGAAGAAGGAAACGTTGATGATGAATATCAAATTCACGTACGTCATACTGGAAACGGTGAATGGAAACTTAAACTAGTTGGCGAGGCCGCTGATAAATAAGTTTTTAGTTCGAGCTATTTGATCTTGCAGAAAGAAGAACACTCAGATAGAATAGTGATGTAGTCTGTTCTTAGCTTAATTCACTTGATAGTCGTCGAGAATCTGTGAGTCACCACCATCAGACTGCCAAATTAGTTGGACTTCTTCAACATCTTCCAAAGCGCTATGTTGAGCGAAAATTGCTATATCTTCATCATCTACTGAGCTTAGGTCAGATCCATCCCCATCAAATAGTCCGACAATGTAATCCTCGTTATCGTCGATATTATCAGTACTATCTAGATCATCACTATCAACTACAGTGATATTTACAGAACTTCCAGCGCTAATACCACTGTCACTCCAGTTTCCAAGATCATCTTCACTATCGACACCACTTAGGCTTAGACTCAACTCCGATGGATCAAGAGAATCCCCACCTTGGTGCTCAAAGTGGATTGCTTCTAAGTCGCTACCAGATCCATCTTGACTCCAGTCGTATGTAGCAGATGGTGCGGTTTCTCCCATATCGCCCATATCAAGCACAAAGGCTGCGATTACGGCTGCGAGAATAACGGTTATCGCAACCATGAGTATCACCCCAATAACGGGAGATACTGCCCGCTCGTCTTCATCGCCAATAATTTTTTTCGATAGATTTTTCAAATTCATATTAATTCACCTCATAGTCGTCGAGAATTTGTGACGATCCGTCATCTGCTTCCCAAATAATCTGAACTACACCATCCGCTGGATCATCCGTGGTATGTGTATCGCCTGCGCTAATTTCTCCAGAATCCTCATTCCAGTGGTCGGTTCCACTATGCGTTTCACCGTCATCATCTTCAACAGTAATGTCAGATAGGTCTAGTGAATCTCCACCAGTGTGGGTGATTGTTACCTCGTCACCGTTTTGTTCCCATTCAAAACTAGCGGTAGGTGCAGTCTCTCCCATGTCTCCCATATCAAGTACAAAGGCTGCGATTACGGCTGCGAGAATAACGGTTATCGCAACCATGAGTATTACCCCGATAACGGGAGATACTGCCCGCTCATCATCTTCTCCGATTAACTTCTTACTCACACTATCTAGCTTCATTTAGTTCACCTCGTAGTCATCGATAATCTGGGAATTGCCGTCATCAGATTCCCAAACTATGTTAATTTGATCACCTTCAGAAAGGTCACTACTTGTATCGTCTTCCTCAAATGTGAACGAGCTTCCTGCAGATATCTCCACAGAATCACCGTTCCACTCGTCTCCTTCGTCATGCTCTGCCGCATTCCCATTAATTTCGACTGTAATTTCACTAGCATCAAGTTCATCTCCACCAGTGTGTGTCACAGTCATTGAAATGTCACTATTGTCGTTTTCTTGATCCCAATTAAAGCTAGCAGTGGGTGCAGTTTCACCCATGTCACCCATGTCTAGCACGAATGCTGCGATTACAGCTGCGAGAATAACGGTTATCGCAACCATGAGAATGACGCCGATAACGGGCGATACTGCACGCTCTTCTTCGTTGCCTAGTAGTTTGGCTCTGTATT
>NZ_MASN01000029.1 GCF_001861355.1 Natrialba sp. SSL1 | reverse complement strand
GATAGAGGTACTTAATATAATGTGGTATGTGGCGGCGAGTGTCGGCTTCAACCCCGCCCACGGTGGGGCGGGGAATCCGCCTTGGTTTCGTTTTGAATACACCATCAGAGCGGAAGAGAACCACCAGACCCCCACTCGCGCCTAAAACCGGCGTCAGGACCAGTGACCGACACTCGACTGTTCGTCACCCGCCTTCTCGTCGCCAACCGAGGCGTCTCCGTTCTCGTCTTTACCGGCTGAAGCATCGTCGCTGTCGGACTGGTCGGTTTCGTCGTTCGCGTCGTCTTCGTCTGCCGACCCGGAACCAGCGCGATCAGAGCCGTTCTCGCGGCCGGACGAGGAGTTATTGCCGTCGGACCTGTCTGGATTCGAACCCGAACTCGAGTTCCCGCGCTCGCTGCGACTGCCAGTCGTATCGTTCTGTCTTGACCGACTCCCGGTCGACGCCGTGTCACCTGTGTCACTGGCACCCTCCTCGAGCGGCGCGAGTCGTGAATCACGTAGCAGGACCTTCTTGACTATCGAGGGGTTCTCGAGGAGGCGGTGTTTCGCGTGTGCCCCGCGCCCGCGTCCCCGCCCCTCGCGTTCGGACTGGATGACGTTGAGGAAGTTCTGCTCCTGGAGGATCTCCTGCACTCGGCGCTCGGAGAGCACGTCGAAATCGAGTCGATTCGCGACCTCCTTGTACTGGTTGTAGATGATCTTCGTCGGGAACTCCTTCTCCGAACTGTTCTCGGTGAGCAGCGTCAGCGAGTACAGAATCGCCTTCGCCTGCTGAGGCGAGCCCTCGATGAGTTCGTTGAACCGGTCGGCCTCGGTCTTCTCCTTGGCGTCGCGGACGTGGTCCGCCGTCACGCGTGTCGCGTTCTGCTTCTTCGCGATTCGGCCCGCGTTCCGGAGGATGTCGATTGCCTTCCGCGCGTCGCCGTGCTCCTGCGCCGCGAGTGCGGCTGTGAGAGGAATGACGTCACCGGAGAGCACGCCGTCGTGGAACGCGTCGCGGCGCTTTTCGAGGATTTCAACGAGCTGGTTTGCGTCGTACGGCGAGAAGACGAGTTCATCCCGTGAAAGACTCGACTTGACACGCTCAGAGAGGTGGTCTGGGAAATCGATCTTGTTCGAGATGCCGATAATCCCGATGCTCGAATCCGAAATGCGACGGTTCTCACCCGCACGTGAGAGCTTTCGGAGCACTTCGTCGTCCTCGAGCATGTCGATCTCGTCCAGAATCACGATCGTCACGTCGGTACAGCGGTCGACGGCCTGCCAGAGACGCTTGTAGTAGTCACCGGTACCGAGGCCGCGGTCGGGAATCGTGATCCCGCTCTCACTCGAGTCGTTGACGAGCTGGGCGATCGTCTTGATGATCGAGGCTTCGGTGTTCTGTTCGCCGCAGTCGATGAAGGCGTACTTTACCGTCACGTCGTCCCGGCGTGCTTCGCTGATCACGCGCTTGGTTACCGAGCGCGAGATGAGCGACTTGCCGGTTCCGGTCTTGCCGAAGATGAACAAGTGGTTGGGTTCGCTCCCGAAGATGGCCGGATTCAGGGCGTCCGCTACCCGTTGCATCTGTTCGTCCCGGCCGACGATGCGGTCTGGGCCGGGCAGATGCGTAATTTCGAGCAATCGCTCGTCGGCGAAGACCGGATCGTCGTACCGAAAGAGTGGGTCGCGATCGTCGTTGGCGGACATTGCAGTACCGGGTGTCTTCCAACTGGACTGAAATAAAGGTATGGAGATCGATCGCGGATGTAAATAAGGTGCGTTCGCGACTGTCTCTGGCACAAACCAACGATATGGGCCTGAGTTTCAGAAACGCCGGCCTCGCGCTTCTAACTGCTGTGATGACTGCGTCACGGGAGGTAATATTGGTGCCGCCACTGACACCCCCGTCGCGTATGTAAATTCGCAAGACTACGGTCCAATCGAAGGACGAAGATACCGGTTTTGAATCCGTTTTCGGAAGCAGCGTGTGAACCAAGAACGGTGTAGAATCCGCGGCTAGGTAGTGACAAAACTAGCACCGATGTCTGACGCATCGGACGAACGACGACCCATTTGGGGCACACACCCCCGTCGCGTATGTAACGCCGAGAGGGTGGGGGTGGGGATGACTGATCGCCATATTTCGGCGAATATGACCGTAATCCCGGCGGATTTTTCACTCGCGACACAGGTGTGTTGGAAAACAGAACCCCCCTAGCCAAACACCGTTACAAACGCGAGGGTGGTGTGTCCCCCCTCAACAAGACGGCGACACGTTCTTTCCGCAGTCAAACATCCGTCTCGAGTGGTCTACCGCTCCAATACACATCTCGTTCGTTGTATTCAACATGTGTATTCTAGAACTAGAGAGGAGTGAGTGACTAGTAATACTAGAAGTAGTACTAGATAGAGTCCTGATACGAGATAGATTACTACAGCCAACTCACTCCACACACCGCCAGCCAACTCACACACACAGCGAACAGGTCACTTTTGCCTTCCCGTTCGATACTCAGTATGTGACCCTCGAGTTCCATGACTGACGCGAACGACCATCCACAACAGAACTCAGCAGTTGATGACCCCCCGTCCTATCGAACAGCACCGGCAGTCGCCGTCGTCGACGCACAGTTCCCCGGCAACGTCGGTACGATCGCCAGAGCGATGAAGAACTTCGGTTTCAGCGATCTCCTTCTCGTCGACCCGCCGGAACTCGATCCCGACGGCGAGGCCTACGGCTTCGCCGGCCACGCACGTGACGATATTCTTCCGAACGCGACCGAACTTTCCTTCGACGAACTCGTCTCAGGCTATCACACGATCGGCTGTACCGCCGTCACCAACGAGGACGACCGCAGCCACATGCGCTTTCCCTTCTCTACGCCTGCCGATCTCGCTGAACGATTGCCGACCGTTGAGGCCCCGACTGCACTCATCTTCGGGCGCGAACGCGTCGGCCTGACGAACGAGGAACTCGCCCGTATCGACGAGATCTGTGCGATTCCCGCGAGCGAGGAGTATCCCGTCCTCAACCTGGGCCAGGCCGCGACGATCACCCTCTACGAACTGCGCTCACTCGCGCTCGACGAGGACGAAACACAGCTTCCAGATCTCGAGCGCGTCCGCGCGGACGAAGCAACTGTCAATCGACTCTACGACCAGTGGGCCGACCTCTTAGAAGAACTCAACCACCCACCGGAAAAGCGCGAGAAAACGATGCGAATGCTCCGGCGCGTCTACGGCCGCGCTGACCTCACCGAACGCGAGGCGAACACGTTCCTCGGGCTCCTTCGGCGGGCGACGGAGCGGCCGGCGGAACGCGACTGAACGGTGATCAGAAACCCCTCGTTCTCACTCCTTTGTGGGCTTCAAACTCGCTTCTGAGCTTCTGGTCTTCAGGCCCGCTTCTGAATCTCTTCGCGCAGCAACTGACTCACCAGGTCGCCGTCCGCCTTCCCGCGAAGCGCACCCATACACTCGCCCATGAGTCCGGAGAACGCCTGCATCCCTTCCTCCGCGACCTGCTCCTCGTTTCGCTCGACGACGCCGACGACAGCCTCGCGGACCTCTTCCTCGTCGGCACCGCCGAGTCCCGCATCTTCGGCCGCCTCCTCGGCAGTCTGATCCGGCTCTTCGGCCAGCACCGTGAGCAGATCCGGGACGCCTTCGTTCGGCAACTCACCAGCCTCGACCAACTCGAGTACTGACGCGATATGCGTCTCGGTCAGCGCCTCGATTGGAACGTCGTCGCGCCGGAGTTCAGTCAGGGTGGACTCGAGTGTCGTCGCGGCGAGCGTCGGATCGATGCCGTCCGCCACCACGTCCTCGAACAGCGGCATGTGTTTGCCGTAGGCGACCTGTTCTGCGAGACCCTCGCCGAGATCGAACTCGTCCTGGTAGCGCTCGACCTTCTCGGTGAGCAGTTCGGGTTCTGGGACCTCGCTCGGGTCGGGTTCAACGGGTGGCACGTCGGTTTCGGGGTACATCCGCGCCGCACCGGGGAGCGGGCGCAGGTAGCGGGTCGTGCCGTCGTCGTTCGCGCCGCGGGTCTCTTCGGGGACGCCCTCTAGCGCGGTTTCGGCGCGCTCGGCGGCGGCTTCGATCGCGGCTTCGGCGACGTCGGTGTCGGCGGCGACGATGGCGACGGCGTCGTCCGGCCCGGCACCGACCGCCTCGCGCAGCGCCGCGACTTCGTCCTCGGTCACGCCGTAGGCGGGGAGTTCGTCGGTGTGGAAGATGCCGCCCGCGCCGTGGCGCTTCGCGTGATCGGAGAGTTCGGTTCCGAGTCGTCGATCAGGCGCAATCTCGCGGCCGACGATGCCGTCAAAGCCGGAGAGTAGGACGCCCATCACGGAGCCCCCGGAGGTGAGCGCGCCACCAATAACGCCACTCTCGGTGTCCTCGAAGACGTCCGTCACGTCCTGTACGTCACCCACGGATGCATCACGCTCGGCGAGCTCCTTCCGGATCTCGACGAGTTCGCGCTGCCGGGCGGCCTCGGTGCGGACGATGTCGTCGATATCGTCCAGGCTCTGGACACCCTTGATCTCGACGCGCGCGCCGTCCGCGATGGAGACGTTGACGTCCTGGCGAATCGTCCCGAGCCCGCGCTTGACCTTCCCCGTCGAACGCAGGAGCATGCCGATCCGCTCGGCGGCTTCGAGGGCCTGCTCCGGCGTCGAAATATCGGGCTTCGTGCCGATCTCGACCAGCGGAATGCCGAGGCGATCGAGGCTGTAGCGGACGCCGTCGTCGGTTTCCTCGACGCGCTGGGCGCTCTCCTCTTCGAGCATGAGGTCCTCGATACCGACCGCACCTCCGCTGGTCTCGATCTCGCCGTCGGTCGCGATCAGCGTCGAGCGCTGGAAGCCCGAGGTGTTCGAGCCGTCGACGACGATCTTGCGCATAACGTGGGCCTGGTCGACCGGCGACATGTCCATCAACTGGGCGATTTCGAGGACCGTCTCGAGTGCCTCCGCGTCGAGTTCGTGGGGCGGTTCGTCGTCTTCCTCGACGAGACAGGTCGAGTCGTAGGCGAGGTACTCGAACTCGCGGTCGACGCGGCTCTCCTCCAGGGCGGCCTCGTCGATTTCGCCGAGTTCGCTCCGCGTGGGGTGGAGGTAACGCGTGAAGGTTCGGTCGGCCTCCTCGGGTTCGCGAATCTCAGTCGGACACTGGCAGAACAGTTTCGTCGCCGTATCGAGTTGCTGGTGAATCTCCAGCCCGGCAACGAGCCCGAGGTCGTCGTAGTCGAGGTCGGACTCGGCCCCGGAGCCGGATGCGGTCTCGCGTGTACTCATTGCGCGGTAATCGGTGGCGGAGGGGTAAAAAACCGTCCAGTTGCGCTGCTGTCTGATCCCCGGATCTCAGTCTACCACTATCACCAGTTCCTCCTACCTCACCCGCGTCACGACAAGCGAAGCGACCATCTAGACCCCCAGTAACCGCTCAGTCGTCGGACGCGTCCCGCGACATCGGAGACTCTGGTACTGCATCATCCCGGTCGTCCGCTTCGTTCGCCTCGTCCGCACCGTCCGCCTCGTCGGCCTTGTCCGCTCCGTTCAACCTGTCCACCCCGTCCGCCCTGTCCGCCCTGTCCGCACCATCCGCACCATCCACCTCAACCGCAGGGCTACTCGAGTTCACCTCCACTGTCCCCACCCCAGAACCCGACAGTACCCCCTCAACACCATCAAGCAGGTCGGCAAGCCCGACTTCGACGCCGCGCTCGCGACACGCCTCGTAGCGCTCCCGCGCCGCTGCACCCGCACCGTTGCGTTCTGCTAGTGGCGTCGTTTCGACGAGGATCGGTTGCTCGACGGACTCGAGTGGGTCGAGCACGAGCTGGTTCCCAGCAGTGAGTGTCAGGTCGGCGAAGACGGTCGAATCTGCCTGTCTGATGTGCGACTCGAGTTCGGCGCGGTCGTCGGCCGAGAGTGGGGCGAAAGGTTCGACTGTAACGGTTTCGACGGCTCGGTTGCTGTCATCACTTTCGGGAGGGGACTCCTCGGAAAGGCGGGCTGCCGTCTCCGCGGCCGCGTCGCCGGGTGTGACCGGACCGACCGACACCTCGTAGCCGGCAGTGGCGAGCCGCGCGACCGCGCTCGCGGCCGTCGTGCCAGTGCCGAGAACGTGGATGCGGGCGGCGCTGTCTCCTGACTGCCCGCCCCCAGTATCCGACACTGCTGCGGCGTCCGGGAGCGCCGTCACCGTCTCTGTCCCGGTCACCGGGTTCGTGGTCACCGTCGCGTTCGCGTCGAACGCCTCGGCGAGCGCGTCGGCCGTGAGCACTTCGTCTGGTGTGCCGACATCGTGGACTGCGCCGTCGGCGAGCAACACGAGCCGGTCGCAGTAGCGCGCCGCCAGATCCAGATCGTGGATCGCCGCGACCGCCGTCCGCCCTGAATCGACCAGCTCGCGCACGAGTTCGAGCGTCTCGATCTGGTGGTTCACGTCCAGACTGGCCGTGGGCTCGTCGAGCAACAGTGCAGGCGTCTCCTGAGCGATTGCGCGTGCGAGAACAACCCGCTGCCGTTGACCACCGCTGACCTCGTCAATCGGACGTTCTGCGAGCTCCGTCGTTCGGGTCCGCTCGAGTGCCCGCTCGACCGCGTCGCGGTCCTCGTGTGTCGGGGCGGCAAACCGCGAGCGGTGGGGGTGGCGGCCCATCTCGACGACGTCGCGGACGGGGAACGAGAACGACAGCGAGGTGTCCTGCGGGACGACGGCGACGAGACGACTCGACGCGCGCGAGGAGACGGCGTGAACGTCGGTGTCGTCGATCGTTACGGTTCCCGAATCCGGTGTGATCGCGCCGCTGATGGCGCGCAGCAGGGTGGTCTTCCCGGCGCCGTTCGGGCCGACAAAGCCGACGAACTCGCCGGGCTCGATCGAGAGCGAGGCGTCTTCGAGTACGCGCAGGTCGCCGAAGGACAGCGAGAGGTCGGTGACGGTGATCGGTGCCGGCTCGAGGTGGCGTGTGGCTTCCTCGTGATGTGCGGTCTCCTCGTGTGCCCCGGCTGGCTCGGTGTCTCCCCAACCCACCTGGTCTCGGCTACTCTGGTCAGCGTCAGTCTGGTCACGGTCTGTGTGGTTGCTCATAGCGAATGCACCTCCCGCCGGACGAGCAAGAACAGGAAGAAGGGAACGCCGACGAAGGCGGTGACGATGCCGACCGGGACTTCGGCCGGTCCAGCGCGGGCGATGGTGTCCGTCGCGACGAGGAAGGACGCACCGGCCAGCGCGCTCGTCAGGAGCAAAATTCGGTGATCCGGGCCGACGATCAGGCGCATGATGTGCGGGACGACGAGGCCGACGAAGCCGATAACGCCGGCGACCGCGACGCCCGCCGCCGTGACGATGCTCGCGAGTGCGAGCAGGAGGATCTTGGTCCGTTCTACGTCGACGCCGAGGTGGTGGGCGTCCTCCTCGCCCAGTAGGAGGACGTTCAGTTCGCGCACGTACGCGCCGAGAACACCGACGCCGAGCAGCGCGACCGGCAGGGCGAAGCCCACGTCGCTCCAGGTCGTGTTATTCAGGTGGCCCATCATCCAGACGACGGCCTGTCTGAGGTCGTCGCCGCTGTGGACCAACATGTATGAGATCAGCGCACCCAAGAAGGCTTGAATCGCGACGCCGGCGAGTAGCAGGGTTGCGACCGGCGTGCGCCCGCCTTCCGTTGCGATGGCGTAGACGAGAAACGCCGTGACGAGCGCGCCGACGAACGCCGAGAGGTGAATGCTTCCGAACGGGACGAGCATGGGAAAGGCGATGGCGGCGACCGCACCCGCCGCAGCGCCCGATGAGACGCCGATGATCGACGGATCAGCAAGGGGATTCCGGAAGAACCCCTGCATGACAGTTCCTGCGGCAGCAAGCGAGAAACCGACCGTCGCGGCGAGCGCGATTCGGGGCATTCGGATCGTTTCGACGATCAACTGGTGCGAACCGTCGACGTCGAAGGCGAAGACGGTGGTGTACTCGAACGCCGGAACCAACACGGGAATCGCGATTCCGAGAACGGTGACACTCGAGGACGTCACCGAAACCCCGATCGGAACGACGACGGCGTTCAGTGCAGCCATCGCGACCGTCACCGGATCGATTCGGACCGGGCCGAGCGCGGCACTGACGAGGACGACGGCGACGAGCAGGACGAGAAGTCCCGCCGACCACGAGGCAGTGCGGCCCGGTTGGTACATACCGTGCAAGCACGGTTGCTTTAGCCAAATATTTGTTGGAGTGGGTCCCACTCACGGTCGATGCGACACAAACGTACGCTCGTGCTACTCGTGATACTCGTGGCTGTCGTCGCCGCGTCGGCGACGGCGCCGCTTGCGGCTGCCGGCGGCGTGGCAGTCGGCAGTTCCGCCGACGCCGCCCAGTCGGCCGGCACAGACCAGGCACAACCGCAATCGCAATCGCTTCCAGACGCTCAGCCGACGCTCACACAGGAGGACGTCTCCTGTGAATACCCACTCGAGTTGACCGACGCGACGGGCGAGACGATCACACTCGAGGAGGCACCTGATTCGGTCGTCGCGTTGCAGGCGAGCGACGCCCAGACGATGTACGAAATCGGCGCGGAGGACCGCCTCGACGGCATGCCCTATAGCGACGCGACGAGCGGGCTCGACCGCGGTGACCGCGCGGACGTCGGCGACGGCTGGACCGTCGACCACGAACAGATCATTGCAACCAATCCCGACCTCATCCTGGCGGCGAACACGACGCAGGCCGAGGATATCGAGACGCTACGCGACGAGGCAGACTTCACCGTCTACCACTTCTCAGAGGCCGAGTCGATCGACGACGTTCGCGAGAACGTCGAGACGACCGGCGCGCTCGTCGACGAATGCGATGGCGCCGACGACACTATCGACTGGATGGACGACCAACTCGAGATCGTCGAGACCACACTCGAGGACGCCGACCGTCCACTCGCCTACTACACGATGGGTGAGGACGGCATGACCGCTGGTACGGAGACGTTCATCGACGAGATTCTGTCCACGGCCGGACTCGAGAACGTCGCCGCGGAGGCGGGCATTACGGGGTACGAGCCGATCAACGCCGAAACGGTCGTCGACGCGGACCCGGAGTGGGTCGTCTACCCGGACGATAGGGAAGAACCGCCGATTCCCGATGCAGCGGCCGAGATCACGGCTGTCGAGGAGGATAACGCGATCGCCGTCGATGCGAACCGGATGAACCAGCCGGCACCGCAGGTCGTGCTGGCGGTCACGTCGATCGTCGAGGAGATCCACCCCGAGGCCTACGAGGGGGCGAGCGCCGAACTCGAGGGATCGACGGCGAGCGATGACGATGGTGCGGGCGACGCCGACGGGACGACTGACGACGGAGATACCGACGACGACTCGATCCCTGGCTTCGGCGTTGCTGCAGCCCTCGCCGCTGTGCTCGCGATGCTCGGTCTCGGCGCACGACTGCGCTAATCTCTCCGCTCACATTTTCTACCCGTCCACTCTTCTTCGTCGCAGTCTCGGCGGCGGTCTCTTCGGTTCTGTCGACTACCCTTTTCGCCGCTGGCCCTACTCGAGTTCGGGACTGGCGACGAACGAAGTTGAAAAAGGTTTACTCACTTCCCCGCACAGGAACGGGCATGGTCGAGAACGTTATCTGGCCCGCCTATCTCGATGCCTCGCTCTCGCGGGCCGACGGACGGCGTGTGTCGGAGGAGTTGGCAGTCGATGAGCCATCGGTCGACGAAATCGCGAAGGCCGTCCAGCAGATCGGCTACGACGCGACGATCGAGCGGGACAAGACCTACTCGCGTGAGCCATGGGCCCAGCGCGGTCGAGTCGTCGTGCGCGGCGCGGAGGACTCGACGAAGAACGATCTCGTGCAAGCCGTCGCGGCGTACGTCGTCGCGATGCGCGAGTGATGGGGGCACTTTGCTGCTCACGACCACCGACACTGCCACTGAATTCCCAATGAACTACCAATGAAGCGAATCGGAACAGTCGTCCGAACGGCACAGGGACTCGCGGTGTTGCGAGCGGATGCCACCGACGAGGATGCAGCCGACGCACACAGCAACGAAATCGGGACGATCGTACTGGACGACTCGCTAGACGAAGTGGGACGCGTCGTCGACGTCTTCGGCCCGGTCGACCAGCCGTATCTGGCGGTCACGCCGGATGCCGGTGTTCACCTGCCGGGGCTCGTGGGGTCGACGCTGTACGCGCGGTGACGAGCGTCGGAGTCAGAGTCGCTCCGGGAAATCTGGAAATTGGGAACCGGGAACCGGGAACCGAGAATCGAGAATCGAAACCCAAGAAGAAAACACCCATACGAGCGCGCGCCAAACCCCGCGCCATGAACGACCGGATTCGGGTCTTCGCCGCCGTCGGAGTGACGGTCTTGCTGTTTCTCGGCGTCCAGCTCGGCGCGCTGGCGCTCACCGAGCCGTTCTACGAGTCCGGCCACCAGGCCGTCGAGAACCCGGAAGACCCCACTAACAGCGTCGTCTACGTCGCCATCATCCTCGTCGCGACTGCCCTCATGCTCGCCGCGTTCAAGTACAACCTGCAGGGACTCATCCGCGCGCTGATCATCGGTGTGAGCGTGATGGTCGCCTGGTTCGTCTTCGCCGAACTCGTCCCGCCAGTCGTGACGGCCGGCGATGCAGGCGTCAACGTCCTCGCGGTGCTCGCCGCCTTCGGCGTCGGCGCTGCACTCCTGTTCCATCCGGAGTGGTACGTCATCGACACCGCCGGCGTCCTGATGGGCGCTGGCGCGGCCGCGCTCTTCGGGATTAGCTTCGGGCTCCTCCCCGCCCTGCTCTTGCTCGCGGTGCTCGCCATCTACGACGCCATCAGCGTCTACGGCACCGAGCATATGCTTGACCTCGCGGAGGGCGTCATGGATCTCAAGATTCCCGTCGTGCTCGTGATCCCACTGACGCTCTCGTACTCCTATCTGTCCTCGCCTGACGAGGCTTCGCAGCCTGTTGCGTCCGACGACCCTGACAGCTCCGGCGCCGACGCCGATGTCGAGCCCTCCGGGTCCTCCGAATCCTCCGAATCCTCCGAGTCCGACGCAACCGAGCCGACCGAGTCGACCAAAAGCACAGATACAGCCGACGAACCCGAACCAGAACCACAGCGTGACGCCCTGTTCATCGGCCTCGGCGACGCCGTAATTCCGACCATCCTCGTCGTCAGCGCGGCCTACTTCCTCGACGCGGGCACGATCGATGTCCCCGGACTCGCGCTCAACCTTCCCGCACTCGGCGCGATCGTCGGCACGATTGCCGGCCTCGTTGTGCTCATGGCAATGGTCATCCGCGGACGCGCACACGCCGGCCTCCCGTTGCTCAACGGCGGCGCAATCGGTGGCTACCTTCTCGGTGCACTCGCGAGCGGGCTCTCGATCGCGACGGCGCTCGGTCTGTAGCCTGGCTGTAACTGTCGTTGCACTTCCTTCACACTCTGTTCTCACCCACCCTCAGCCAACCACAGTCAGTCAACCATCTCCACAGTCACGTCCGAGCCGTGCTCGAGTCCCCCCACCAGCGTGTCGATCCGTTCTCTCTCCGGTCCGTCCTGAAACTGCTCGACTTCTGTCGCGTCCGGATACGCACCGGCGACCACGAGAAGATCGCCGTCGTGGGCGAACGTCGAAACATCGGCACGGACCGGGATGCCGTCCGCGCCGTACATCGACGCCTCGCCCTCGAACGTCTCGAGTACAACCGTCTCGCCGAGCGAGTCGACGGTCCGTTCGTCGACGACCGTCTCGTCGTCGAGCGTCGCATCGTCGAACTGATTCGCTACTCGTCGCGCAATCTCAGCGGTCGACATCTCGGCAACCGGGTTGAACTCCTCGCCGAGCAGCCCTATCTGCGGCGTCGTCGCGACGCCAAACAGCCCCGCGTCCGCCTCCGCCGGTCCATCGCCCAACACGGCCGACAGCATCCCCATCGTCCGCGTGTACTCGCTCGCGAAGTTCGTCGCCTCGACGGTCTGGCGGGCAACCGTTCGCGTCTCGACGACCTCCTCGGTCCCCTGGTACGCGTAGCCGGTCTCCTCGAGTGCATCGTCTGAGACGACCGCGGGTGTCGCGGAGAACGAGGTGATGTCTGCGAGCGCGTCGTCGAGACAGCCGGCCATGAGTCCGAGTCCGCAGACCGCTCCTGCGGCGACGAACTCGCGTCTGTCCATACGTGCGAAACGACGAGCACCCGCAAAAGAGCGGTCCTTGCCATCCCGTGGCCGACCTGTGGATTCCCTGTCACTCACATCGCCGCAGCCGACAAGGCTGACCTACTCGTTCGAGGGCAATCGGTACGTCGGCCCGTCGTCCGTATCCTGTACCTCGACGCCGAGCGACTCGAGTTCGTCGCGCAGATCGTCGGCGCGCTCGTAGTTGCCGTCCGCGCGCTCTTGCTCGCGGACGTCGAGGACGAGATCGACGACATCGCCCGCGAGAGCGGCGCTGCCCGTGGTGTCGCCGGTAAAGGAGAGGCCGAGGATCGCGCCGAGTTCCTCGAGTGTGTCGATGGCGCGGCGGAGGCCGCGGTAGTCGTACTCGTCCCGGTCCTCGCGGTGGGCGTTGATCGCCGAGGCGACCGACAGCAGCGCGGACTGCGCCTCGCGCGTGTTGAAGTCGTCGTTCATCGCCGTCGTGAACGTCTCGCGGGCCTCGTCGATGGCTGTCCGAAGGTCGTCGTCCTCGACTTTCGTCCGTGCCGCTGGCGAGTCGACGGCTTCGACGGCCGCCTCGTGGGCGCGCTCGAGTTGCTCCCAGCGCTCCTCGGCCTCGGCGATGGTCTCGTCCGAGTAGAGCTGCTGGCTGTTGTACGAACCGGCCGTCAGGAACGTTCGCATGACGTTCGTTCCCCACTGATCGACGGCGTCGTCGACGGTGACGAAGTTCCCGAGACTCGAGGACATCTTCTCGTCGGCCATCTGGAACAGTTCGCAGTGGAGCCAGTAGTTCGCGAACTGCTGGCCGGTCGCGGCTTCGGACTGGGCGACTTCGTTCTCGTGGTGTGGGAAGACGAGGTCGCGCCCGCCGACGTGGATGTCGAGCGTGTCGTCCAGATGGGTCGTGCTCATCGCCGAGCACTCGATGTGCCATCCGGGACGGCCCTCACCCCACGGCGAGTCCCACGTCAGCGCGGTCTCGCAGGCGTGTTCGGCGGGTGCAGCGCCCTCGTGTCGATGTTCCTCGATATCGCCGGGTTCGACCCCGTCGGCCTTCCAGAGCGCGAAGTCCGCGGGGTTGCGCTTCTCCGAGCGCTCGTCGGGGTCGCCCTGGGATTCGATTTCGTCGAGTTCCTGGTTCGAGAGCTTGCCGTATTCCTCGAAACTGGTTACGTCGAAGTAGACCGAGCCGTTAGATTCGTAGGCGTAGCCCTTCTCAACGAGCGTCTCGACGAGGTCGATGATTTCGGGGATGTGCTCGGAGACGCGCGGATAGACCTCCGCCCGCAGGAGATTCAATGAGCGCATGTCCGCGAGCGTGCGCTCGATGTACGTCTCCGCGACATCGGCTTCGCCCTCTCCGAGGTCATCCTCGCCGACGCGGGCGACGATTTTCTCGTTGATGTCGGTGAAGTTCTCGACGTGGCGCACGTCGTAGCCGCGGTACTCGAGCCAGCGGTGCATGACGTCGACGTGGACCCACGACCGCGCGTGGCCCAGGTGGGGCGGGTCGGAGACCGTCAGGCCACAGTAGTAGAGCAAGACGTTCTCGGGGTCCTGTGGCTCGAACGGCTCCTTTTCGCCCGTCAACGTGTTCGTCACGTGCAGGGTCATTGCAAAGGTATACCCGTGGCCCGTAGTTAAGCGCTTATCAATAGCCACGCAATAGCGGGTTTTTGCTGCTTCGTGACGCCCATTGTGGTTGCTATAGCGGTTTTATTCCCTTGAACCCTCTAATGGCACTGCTTGAGTGCACGGAATGAGCACAGTACTCAGCACGTCACAAATCACCGATCACACACGCTGTCACTGATCTGAATCACTGGGAACCCGCTCCAGCGCCCCCTCCACCGTTCGCACCGCGTTCGCCCCCTCCCGGCGCTCGACAATTACAATCAGCGTCTCGTTCCCGACGGCGGCCGCAACCGGTTCGATATCCGCGACGGCGAGGGACTCGAGTGTGGTCGCCAACGCGGCGGCATCGACCGCGCCGGTGGCGTAGATTGCGGTCAGGTCGCCACCGTTGGAGCCGAAGGCGGTGCCGCCAACGGTGACGAGCGCAGCGTCGGGATTGTCGACGGTGCCGATGCTGCTCTCCATGCGGACGCTGACGTCGCGAGCGTCGTGGGTTGGGGCGGGGAGTTCCTCGGCGTAGCGTCGGAGCGCGGTGGCGATGGCGTCGATGTCGCCGTCGATCTCGCCGATTCCATCGCTGCTCTCGCCAGTCGCTGCATCGCGCTCGTCGCCCGAGAGGAACCGAGCGGCGGCAGTGTAGTTTACGACGCCCGCACGAAGCGCCGTCACGAGGAACGGATGGGCCTCGACCGCGCGGCGCGCCTCGGCTGCCAGTGACATGTTCGTCACGGCACTGGAACGCGGGCAGCATAAAGTCGCCGACTGGTGGCCGCGAGTCAACACTGGTGTCCGTGAGTCGACTCCAGACTCACTGCCGACCGGGGCGCTTTTGCCGCGAGCGCCCAATCTGTCACCTATGAACCCTGACGACGTCGCGGACCTGATCGAATCGGAACTCGAGGACGCCGACGCGACGGTGCGACCTGCCCGGGACAAACACGACGAGGACCACCTCGCGGCGACGGTCATCTCGCCGGCCTTCGAGGGCCAGTCGCTGGTCCAGCAACACCAGCAGGTCTACGACGCCCTCGACGACCACATGACGACGGATATCCACGCACTCGAGCTCTCGACGTACACGCCGGAGGAGTACGAAGAGCACGGTGGAGAGTAGGACGAGGCCGAGTAGACTTCCCTCAAGTGAACACTCACCGATCGGAACAGAACCGTAGGATTCTCCTGCTCGCCTGATAGGATACTGCTATGGAATCACTACACCCCCGGATCAGACTGCTCTGGATCGCCCAGGCCGCGATTCTGGCAATCATCCTCGGGATCGTCCTCGCCGCCATCGACCCGTGGCTCCTCGAGATTCCGACCGTCGCCCAGGTTGGCGTCGTCATTGTCGGAATCGCCCTCGGGCTCGCCTACGCCGTTCGGCTGTATCAGGTGTGGCAGTTCGAACTCCAGCCCGACGCACTCTATCTGGAACGGGGCGTCATCACGTTCGTCGAAACCGCCGTTCCGTTCGTGCGCGTCCAGCACGTCGACACCCAGTTCGGTCCGATCGAGCGCGCGCTCGGCCTCTCGAGTGTCGTCGTCTACACGGCCGGGTCGCGCAATGCCGACGTTCGGATTCCGGGGCTAACGCCGGATCGAGCGCGTGAGCTACAGGATACCCTCCGCGACCTCGCCGTCGAGAGCGAGGCCGACGACGCGGTCTGATCGCTATGGCACCGACTATGAACAGACTCCATCCGCTCAGCGCGGTCACGTACGCCCTCCAGTACGGCTTTCTCTGGCTCTGGATTCCGGTCGTCCTCCTGCTCGTACTGGCAGGGGCCTTCGACCCGATTAGCGGTGCCTGGGTGCCGTTCGCCGCCCCGTTCGGTTTTCTCGCCGGCGTCGCCTACGGGATCGCCTACTACTACCGCTTTGGCTACGAGGTCACCGACGACACCGTCGATGTCTCGTCGGGTGTGTTCGCCCGCCGCTCTCGCGAGATTCCCTACGGCCGCATCCAGAACGTCGACATCAGACAGGGAGTCCTGCAACGGGTGCTCGATCTCGCAATCGTCTCGATCGAGACTGCCGGCGGCGGAGCTAGCGAAGCAACCCTGAACTTCGTCAGTGAAGCCGAAGCAACCCGCCTCCAGCGCGAGATCCGTCGGCGAACGGCTGCTGCGCGCGAGCGCCGTAGAGCGGAGAAAAAGGGTACGACGGGTGGGGTCGACACTGACACTGACACAGAGACCGAGACCGAGAACGAGGTCGATGACACTGCGAGCGATGCCGACGCAGACACCACTTCAGCCCCACCCGACGCCTCTCGACAGCCAGACTCGCGTGAGCGCCGTGGTCAACGCGACCAGCGCGATCAACGCGACCAAGGCCAACCCGACGAACCCGACCAACGCGAACAGGACGACCGCTGGGATCACCCACTCGAGTCGGGTCCGGATCCAGCTGATGAACCGGATGCAGAGCCAGCGGCCGAAGCTGGAGTAGAGACCGATCACGACCGGCTCGGGCCGCAACCAGTCGATGCAGTCGATGACGATGAGTACGATACGTTCGATGAATTCGACGACGGTGACGGATTTGACGAGCATGCTGACCGCGACGACCGCGACGAGTTCGACGAATTCGGCCAACCCCAGAAACAGCCGCTGTTCGACCTGCAGGCCCGCGAGTTGCTGCTCTATTCGTTCACGTCGATCCGCGCCGCAGCGATTGCGGGTGTGCTTTTCGTCTTCTTCCTGGGAACCGATCTGGTCTTCGACTACCTGCTGACGGTCGCACAACCGGTCGGCGGGCCGGAGGACCTCGGAACCGGAACACCGACCAATTACGGCATCCTGACGATCGTCTCGCTGCTCAACGGTATCGTCATCACCTACGTCCTGAGCGTGGCCTACACGTTCGCGACGTACTACGACTTCCGGCTCGGACGCGTCGACGAGGACTTCGTCTACGAGCGCGGGCTGCTCCAGCGCTACAGCGGCTCGATCCCGGCCGAGAAGGTCCAGTCCGTAACGGTCACGGACAACCCGCTCCAGCGCCTGATCGGCTACGCTGGCCTCTGGGTCGAGACCGCCGGCTACGGTCCCGAAAGCAACGGCGGCAGCCAGTCTGCCGTCCCACTGGCCGAGAAAGCGCGCGTCTATACGTTCACCGAGAACCTGACCGGCGTCGAGACGCCGAAATTCGAACAGCTCCCCGAGCTCGCACGCCGGCGCTATCTCGCGCGATACTCCATCATCGCTGGCGTCATCGTCGCCATCGCGTTCGGGATCACGCAGGTGACCGTACTCGAGCGCTGGTATCTCGCGGCCGTCGTCTTCGCCGCAGTTCCGCCGGCGGCACACCTGCGCTACGTCAACCTCGGCTACTACGTCGGTGAGGACCACCTCGTGGTTCGGCGCGGGTTCTGGAAGCGCCAGACAACCGTGATCCCCTACTACCGGATTCAGACGGTGTCGACGCGCCGGTCGATCTTCCAGCGTCGACTCGGCCTCGCCTCGCTCGTGATCGACACGGCGAGTTCGCGGACGATGGTTCGCGGCACGCCGACGATTTACGACGAGGAACTCGGGGACGCACGAGACGTCCACGGCGAGTGCCGTGAGCGACTCCAGACGGCACTCCGTGAGCGGGCGGAGTCCGACGACCTCGGCGTTTCGGTGGATTTTACCTGACCGGACGCAAGGCTCAGCGTATGGGATCACCTGACGGTACCGACGACAGCAACGACGGCGAGATCCGAATCGAGGAGGACAGCCTCGGCGAGATGGAGGTTCCGGCCGACGCCTACTGGGGCGCACAGACCCAGCGCGCGATCCAGAACTTCCCAATCTCGGGAATCTCCTTCAGCCGCCGATTCGTCCGCGGACTCGGCGTCGTCAAAAAGGCCGCCGCGCAGGCAAATCGCGACCTCGGACTGGTCGAAGACGACGTTGCAGAGGCCATCATCGAGGCCGCAGACGAGGTTATCGCCGGCGAGCACGACGACCAGTTCCCGGTCGACGTCTTCCAGACCGGTTCCGGCACGTCCTCGAACATGAACGCTAACGAGGTCATCGCTAACCGCGCCGCCGAGAGTATGGGTGCGGAGATCGGCGACCGCGTCGTCCACCCGAACGACCACGTCAACTACGGCCAATCGAGTAACGACGTCATCCCGACCGCAATGCACGTCGCGAGCCTCGAAGCCGTCGAGAAGGACATCATTCCCGCACTCGACACGCTCCGCGAATCCCTCGAGAAGAAAGAAGAGGAGTTCGACGATGTCGTCAAAACGGGTCGAACCCACCTGCAGGATGCAACGCCGGTCACGCTCGGCCAGGAGTTCGGCGGCTACCGCACGCAGGTCGAGAAGGGACTCTCCCGCGTCGACAAGGCCCGCGAGCACCTCGCAGAACTCGCACTCGGCGGCACTGCAACCGGAACGGGTCTCAATACGCACGAGGAGTTCCCCGGCCGCGCCGCTGAGTACATCACAAAGGAGACCGGCGTCCAGTTCCGCGAGGCGGACAACCACTTCGAAGCACAGTCCGCCCACGACGCAATGTCGGAAGCTCACGGCGCACTCCGCGTCGTCGCCGGCTCGCTGAACAAGATCGCGAACGACCTGCGCCTGCTCGCCTCCGGGCCACGCAACGGTCTCGGTGAACTCGAGCAGCCCGAGAACCAGCCCGGCTCCTCGATTATGCCCGGCAAGATCAACCCGGTCGTTGCCGAAGCCGTCAACCAGGTCCACAAGCAGGTCGTCGGCAACGACGCCGCCGTCTCCGCCGGCGCAGCCGAGGGCCAGATCGACCTCAACCTCTACAAGCCCGTCCTCGCGCACAACTTCCTCGAGTCCGCCGAACTCATCTCGAACGCGAGTCAGGTCTTCGCCACCCGATTCGTCGACCCACTCGAGGCCAACGAGGAATTCTGTGAAAACCAGGTCGAACAGTCGATGGCGATGGCAACGTCGCTCAACGTCCACATCGGCTACGACAAGGCCAGCGAGGTCGCAAAGACCGCGCTCAAAGAGGACAAGACCGTTCGCGAGGTCGTACTCGAGAAGGGCTACCTCTCAGAGGAAGAAGCCGACGAAGTGCTCGACCCCGCTGCGATGACTCAGCGCGGCATTCTCGGCCAGGACGACTAGACTACTCTGGTCCGGATTTCTGTGTACCACTCCGCTGACTGCTTTTCCAGACGGTTGCTTTCGGTTGCTGTCTGCACACATCTTGACAGCGAACAGTTCCATCGGAAGCAGGAACTCTTCGGTTCGAGTCTGTTTTTCTTCCGCGACGCTTGCGAGCAAATCGACGCCATGGTGCCGTATCACGTCTGATATGAGCGGAATAAAAATACCCAAGCAGTTTTGGGGGATGCTCGCGTCAGACATAATATGCACACCTGTCGCGACTGCAACCAGTCGTTCCAGACCGAACTCGCGCTCGAACTTCACCGAGACACCTGTCAGAAGGGACAGCTGTTCTGCCAGGTCTGTGGCGACCGCTTCCGTGAAGCGGCCGCAACACAGGACGGATGGCACTACGAATGTCCGAGCGAGGAATGTGACGGCGAAGGGCTTCAGCAGGACCTCTATCACGTCGACGACGTTCGAGCGGCGACGCACTGACTGGGTTTGCAGGCAATTTTCGTTTTGGTTGTCATCTGATTACTAGCTGTATTCAACTGCTTTCGGGATCTATCACGCCTGAGAGCGTGTTTTTCGAGTCCCATTGCCGCAGCCGACTCGCCTGGTATTGGATATAGCATTATAGAATTTATTTGGTTGATGTATACCACCACTCCGTGTCCAAGGTTATCAAATAACACTCATCACTCCAGCCTCTGTATCGCCGCTATTCCTAGCCTCCCTCGTCGCAGCCAGTCCTGCAACCATGTCGTTCGGATTGGTGATCAACTCTATCGCAGTAGCTCCATCGTAGCCGCTGGCGGTCAGTACGCACCCGATTGCAGTGGAAAGCGCGGTTCGGAACGAGAACGGTAAGTGAGAGCTGCAGACTCTGCGATCGGTATGCAAACGAGTGTCGGTTGGCACTATCGCTCCGGGGCTGAGAGGAGAGCCCCTTGAATGCCGCCACTCAGCCTCTTTGCACGCTGTACCGTCGACGAATCACTTCCACAGTCCCCTCGATAACACAGACACACCGATTCTGCTTCACGCTCGCTTCAGCAACTGATCCGCTGTCCTGGCAGTGTACTCGAGTACACCACGACCAAACAGTCTCGCGAGACCCCAGGTACCGAATCCACGAACGGCTGCTTGCGACATCACCGCCGGCAACCGTACACCGTCCCCAATTCTACTCGAGAGATGGTGTTAGCGCGGTTGAACGGACTATCTGGCCCACAGAACACACACCATCGAAATCTGCTCTGCGCCGCTCTCAGAGCGTTCTGATACGGTCCTGCTGACTACCGGAAGATGTGGAACTTCTACACAACTCATCGCCTGGGACCGGTCCGAAGAGCTTCTACTGGCGCGAGTGTGGCGGCCTCTCCCTCACGATCTCCGATGGCGGTCCGTCTGTTGTGGCCGCCCCGCTCCCCCGTCATCTGTCGACAGCGTTTTGCTGTGCCAGCGATCGGCGAACTCACGGTGTTCGCTGTCTCCGCACAGTTCTTCGCCGTCCTGGGCTACACGGGTGCTGATTTGTCTGTGTCTCTCACGGTACTGGACCCGCTATAGGAACAACTGAAGCGGTTCACACACTGGTCACGTGGCTGTCTTGCCAGGTGTGTCTTGACTCTTAGTGGCTCCTCTAGTCGCCGCTGGGAGCTGCTCACTGGTGTTTCGCACCGTTGCTGTGCAATTCTCGACCAACCCGCCCACCCGTTCGACGGACGGGTCTGGCGTTCAGTCCCTTCTGTCCTGTTTGATCGATTGTTGGTGCGCGCTCAGACAATGCGCCGTCTGTTCCATTCTTCACCCCAATGCCAGCCGTGACGATCACCCGACTGCTTACTTGGGGCCGTACTCGAGTCCACCTTCGATACCCACCCTTCGATCCCAACCTCCACTATCCGCGGTCCACTCAGTCAGCGCGATCGCAGTCTTCCCATCACGATCTCTCCGCATCTGAACGCACCAGAAATGGGTGCCAGATCGGACTCGAGTACCGTCACAAATCCGTGCCGAATCTCGCTGCATTTGGCTCCCGAACTCGAGTGAGTTTTCTGCTATCCTATCAGAATACGTGTGTTCTTCAGGAACCGGTGGCCTGCTGTGTTCCACGTTTTTCTCAGCTACGTATCTGAACTGGTAGGAACACATTGGGAAGGGCTGTATCTCAATTTGTGGTGATTTTGAGATACTAATCTTAATAAGTGTCCCCATAATCGTCACATTATGGGTGACAGAGGTGGAGATAAACTCACTTAGCTCTACTAATGGGAACCTTGAATATCACGGCGATTGAGGGATGCTGTATGAGCGACTCTGCGGACACCTCTCGGAAATCTGTTAAAGCATACGTGCCGGCGTATCAGAAAGCAGAATGGCAGTCCCACGCCGACGAACTCGACATGAGCCAGAGCGAGTTCGTTCGGACGATGGTACAAGCCGGTCGGAAGGGGTTCGAACCCGCCTCAGAGGAACCCACTTCTCAGGGGTCAGACCCTGGGGGTAACGCCCTCGAAACACAGGTTCTAAACTTACTCTCTTCTGACACGTATTCGTGGGACGAGCTTCTGGACGCGGTCAGCGAAGACATCGAATCGCGACTCGATGACACACTCGAGGAGCTCCAGTCCGACAACCAGATCCGATACAGCGGTCGCCACGGTGGGTACACGACGACCGGTGGTGGCGATGGCAACTGACGCGACCGGGCAGGTCGAGGATGTCGACGATCCGATCGCCTACTTCCTCGACGACCAGCGCTATCACGGCAAGAGCGAACGGACGCTCGAGGCCTACGAGCGAGTTCTTCGACAGTTCGAGACCTTCCTCGGTGAGGAGTTTGACTCCGTAGAGGTGGTTTCCGACGCGGATCGACGGGCCTGCATGGCCTGGATCCACTCCCTGCGCGGCGAGTTCGAACCGAGCACGATCGCTACCTACGCCTCCTACCTCAACCGATTCTACGACTACATGAACCGCGTCGGCGCGTTCGAGGAGAACCCGATGGCGCTCGTCATGGAGGAACTGTCCGAATCCATCGACACGAATCCGACCAGACGAGAGCTCTCTATCGGCGAAATGCGGTCGTTCGTCGCCTCGATCTCCCACCCACTAGAGCGTGCGGTCGTCGTCACACTGCTGAAGACCGGGATGCGTGTCGGTGAACTCTGTAACCTCGACCTGCAAGATCTCAACGCCGACTTCGAGGCGGTTGCACTCGAGTGGACGCCGCGCGTCGAACTCGATCGCCGACCTTCGTCGGTGTACGTCTCGGACGAGCCCTCTCGCGGCGCGGTCACGAACGGCGAGGAACGGACGGCGTCGAACAAGCGAAAGCGTGAGACGGTGATTCCCGTCGACGACGAGTTGCGAGGGGAACTCGAGTCCTGGCTCGCGATCCGACCGGATGCAGTTTCACCTGCAGAGCCGCTGTTTCTCGACACCAGAGACTCGTGGGGCGAACGCCTTACGCCCTCAGACGTTCGCTATATCGTCGAGAAACACGCCCGTGAGCACGGCTGGTACCGGACTGGCGGGGGGACGACCGAGAACGTTACACCACACTACTTTCGACACTTCTTCACCACCCATCTCCGGGATCGGACGGGTGATCGAGGGACTGTACAGTATCTGCGAGGCGATGTCGCGGGCGACGTGATCGATACGTACACCCACAACTGGGGGGATCGGGTGCGAGAGACGTATCTGGACCATATTTACGCTGTAACGTCTGGGCCGAATACGGTGTGAATTCCCCTCACCGAGGCCTATTGTTACTATATCTGTACTCAATTCTACCGCCTTATCCTGGACAGATATATTCTATATCGCTATATCGAAAGAGCCGGCGTGCGGCAACGCGACCGAATTGTATGTTCCCTCGAATACTGGCCCTCCAAACTGTGTGCGGATGATGCAGCTATTCAGCGAGTGCTGTGTTCGCATGAGAAAAGGGTCGGCTACTGCTCGACGGCCAGTTCCGTCTCCAGATCGCCGCCGTTCAACAGCGACCGAACGGCCGCGACCTCCTCCGATATTTCGGGGGTGCTCTCGAGTAGCACCGTTTCGCTCGGGAACAGTTGTTCGCCAAGCAGGAGGCCGTGCTCGCGGGCGGTCGAGCCGGTGACGGTGAGGTAGACGCCGAGGCCGGTGTCGGCGATGGCGGCTTCTTCTTCGCGGCCCTCGTTGGGGTAGTGGAACTCGATGTCTTCGAGCACGCTGGTTCCGAGAACGGCCCGGACCAGACGTTCGTACCGTGGTTCGATACAGAGTGGTCCTTCGTAGTCGGCGAGGTAGTCGCGGTCGAGGGCGGTCGCAGCGGGGACGGTTTCGGGACTCCCCATTAGCGTGTGGTAGACCGTGTCGCCGAGGCCGGTGACGACGCGAACGTCGGACTCCGCGGGATCGATTCGGGCGTTGATATCGGCGATCCGCCCAAGCGGGTCCGGACGGAGGTCGACGACCTCCTCCAGGACGAGGTCGGCGCTGTCGAACCCGAGTGCGAACTCGTGGGTGCGCAGTGCGCGGAAGGGCTCTTCGCGGCCGACGAGCTGGATCGACGCCTCGTCGCTGGTCCCGGTCCCGTCAAGCCCACTCCCGTCTGCGCCGTTGAGCGGAATCGTCACGCTATCGAAGACGATCCGCCGCGGCTTGCCGGCGCGCGTATCTCGGACGAGCGTGTACTCGGGCGCGGTTGGGTCGTCGACTGTACTGTACGCTGCGAGACGATGGTAGACGTTTTCCTCGTCTGGATCCAGCGAGCCCTTCGTCAGGGCCTTTTCGTGGCGAAGCGTCGACGTGATCTCGTCTGCGAGATCCGGGACGCCGAGCCGACTCGCGAGTCGATCCAGTACCGACTCGAGTGGTCGTCCTTTGCGAGGAACTGCGATCGGAATCGTCTCGCCCATCGACGGGTTCTCACCCGGCGAGAGATAAACGAGTTGCGTTTCGCCGAAAAATAGCCGCGTGTGTCGTTGTGGTTCGGTGAAACGATAGCCGGTCGGTAGTTAGTGTTGGTGTTGGCGCTGGTGTTCGTGTTTGCCCACTTCGGTTCAGGTATCGGAGAACATCGAGCCGAGCTGGTCGCGCCACTCCTGAATCTCGGTAACGTCATCACGGACATTGTTGAGGCCGCGCTCGACGCGGTCGACGTCGTCTTCGACCGAATCAACATCGTCTGCGACGGTTTCCACATCGGTTTCGACGGCTTCGATGTCGTCCTCGACGGCGTCGATATCGTCGCCGAGATCGTCGACCGAAGTCTGCAGGTCCGCTGCCAGACTGTCAACCGTCGACTCGAGGTCGTCGACACGGCTATCGACGCTGTCGACGGCACCGTCGACTTCCTCGAGTTCCGACGTGAGATCCGCCTCGAGTTGCTCGACGTCCGCGTCAACCGTTTCCAGGTCAGCAATCACGTCGTCGACATCGCCATCGATACGCTTGGTTCTGGTGTCGAGCGTTTCGACCTCGTCGGTGGTCGACGCGAGGCCGTCTTCGAGGTCGGTCGTCCACTCGGTGAGCGTCTCGACTTCGGTCTCGAGTGCATCGACCTGCGAGTCGGTGGCCTCGAGTTGGTCGGTCATCGAGGTGAGTTCGTCTTCGAAGGCGGCGAGTTCGCCGCGGAACTCTTCGATGATCTGTTCGTCGGTGCCGTTCTCTCCGAGGAAGGACTCGAGTGCGTCGGTGTAGGCGGCGACCTCTTCGACGCGAGTCTGGAGGTGGGTGAGCTTTGCCTGCTGGGCGCTGGCGGGCGGCGCGTCGGTCGTGTCCGTCTCCTCATCGTCGCTCGCGTCGTCGGACTCGAGTTCGAGCGCCTCGCGGATGGCCGCGCGGTCGTCGTCGGCGAGGTCGTCGGTTCGGAGTTCGGTTGCGAGTTGGCTGGCGAGGCTCGTGCTGTCTGCCGGTTCGGTAGCGGGTGCCGTGTCGGTGTCGTCGGCGGTTACGGCGTTGTCGGTGTCGTCGCCGTCGTCGACATCGACATCGACACCGCCACCGACAGAGTCGTCGGAATCCGCTCCGTCGTCTTCCTCGCCGAATTCGGCGCTGTCGTCTTCGGAAGTGGGTGCATCGTCGGTTTCAGCAGCATCGGTGGCGACGTCGTCCGTCTCCTCCTGTCCACCGAAGTCGACGGTTTCGTTGTCGGACTCGAGTTCGGTGGCTGCGTCAGTGTCGACATTGTCGGTTTCGTCGTCTTCCTCGCCTTCGTCGACTTCTTCGATATCGCCACTCTCTGCACTCTCGTCACTGTCGTCCACTTCTTCGACAGGCTCGTCCGTCGCTTCCGGCACATCCGCGTCTATTTCAGCGTCAGCGGCCGCTAACTCGCCGTCGGCTTCCGCATCCAGTTCCAGGTCGTCCTCCTCCGGCTCGAGTTCCAGTCCGGGCTCGTCACCATCGTCGTCTGGCTCGAGTTCGAGTGTTTCGTCTTCGTCCGCTGCATCGGCCGCCGTTTCCGAACCGAGGGCACTCGAGATGGTCTCGTCCTCGTCGAGGTCCGAAATTTCGTCATCGTCGAATCCGAGGTCGATGTCGGGGGCGTCTCCGTCGGTTTCGTCGTTCACTGGCTCTGCGTCTCCATCCGCGTCTGCATTTACGTCTGCAGCCGAGAGCGGATCGACGTCGTCGAGGTCCAGATCCAGGTCGCCGGAGTCGTCGATGTCGGGCTCGTCTCCGTCGGGCGTGAGATCGAGAGCATCGGTTTCGTCCTCGAGTTCGAGTTCGATGTCTCCCTCGTCTTCGTTCTCGTCCGGACTGTCCTCGGTATCGTTCTCGGTCTCGGTGTCGGCGTCTGCGCTCGCCGCATCAGCAACCGGCGCGTCTTCGGTCTGTTCGCTCTCGAGTCCCGGCACTGAGCCGGAGTCGCCGGCGATCATGTCCTTGACCGCCTGCGTGCGCTCGTCCGAGACGATGCTGTCGATGACGGCGTCGTCGATTTCGTCGCCGCCGCTGCTCGCGTCGGCTTCGGAGCTGACTTCGACGATTTCGGGGTCACCGAGGAAGTCGGGAACGACAGATTCGTCGTCGATTCGGATCCCGTACACCGTTACGAGCCGTTCGCCCGGCTCGATCGTGTGGGTGAACTCGACGCGATTGTCCTGGAACGCGGTCCAGTCGTCGCTGTAGTACTCGGGATGGAATCCGACCTTGTCCATCGGGAACGATTCGGGAATGTCTTCGGAGAGTCGAAACGCGACCTGCTCGTCGTGCTCCGAGTCGATCTCGAAGCGAAGCGCAGGTACGGGGAACTCGTCCGCCGCGAACGTTTTTCGGACGGTGAGCCCGTCAGCACTGACCTCGACCACGTCGTCCGTGTCGGCGGTGTTACTCATGGGACCAACGTTACTAGACCATTACTATAAATGATACGGACAGTCATGGCGATCCAGTCGTTTCTGCAGCGGCGGCTCGTCATATCCGAACTGACGATGTCAGATTCCAACAGTAAGCGCAGCGGGTACTGCGATCAGTCGCTACGACTCGAGTTCGATCCGGTCGCCGATTTCGATGATATCGAGCCGTTGTGGGTACTCGAAGCTCTGTGCGTGGTGGTGGAGCACTTTCGGATCCGAGGTGAGCCCCTTCCACATGTCCCAGTGGCTCGGCGCGAGCCGGTCGAGTTCGAGCGCGGCAGCGGCCTCGACGATCTGATTTTCGTCGTTGTACCAGCGCGTCCGCTTCGGTTCGCGGGTTTCCTTGTCGGGAATCTGACCGACGGTACCGAACGCGAGCACGCCCAGATCGATGTCGTACGCCGTGCCGATGCGGTCGAACTCGTCGCTGGGCTTGGTGTCGCCGCCGTGGAAGAACGTGCCGGCGTCGTGTTCGATGACGTAGCTCACGGGGTGGCTCGCGTCGGGGTCGTTCGCCACTTCGACATTGATAGTGAACTCGCCGACCTCGACGGTGTCGCCCTCGCTGATCTCGGTGAACTGGTCGTCGCTCACGTCCCACTCATCGGTCCAGGATTCCTCTTCGCGCGCGACCGCGAGGCTGTCGTCGGGTGCGTAGAACGTCGCGTCCGTATTCTCGAGAATCGGTGCCTGACTCCGACCGTGGACGTGATCGGTGTGTTCGTGCGTCGCGAGAACTGCGTCGGCTTCGTTGACATCCTCGGGATCGAACGGGACGGGGATCATCCGGACCGTCCGCGGCGGATCGCCGAGTCCGACGTACGGATCGATGTAGATCGTCGTCTCGTCACTCCCCTTGAGGATGAAGCCGTTACAGCCGAGATACCAGATAGAGACGCCGTCCGGCGAGGCGTCTTCGACGTCACGCACGAGCCAGTCTCCCCAGTCGCTCTGGATCATAGTTGCTGATGGGCGGACTGGTTGGGTAAGTGTTACTGTGTCGTCGGTGGCGACTGCGCTGCTGGGGGAGTCAGCACGTTGGACCGTTGGACCGTTGAACAGTCGGCACGTCAGCAGCTCTGGCAGTCAGATCGAGAAGAAGCGGAGCCGAAGCGGAGCGCCAGAACCGCAGTGACTACCAGGTCCCGTGGAACGTGTCGAACGAGAGTTGGTCGAGTGGCTTGTTCCCAACGGCAATCTCGTACTCACCGGGCGTAAGCATCGGCTTATGGAACTGCGGGCCGTCGTCGGTCGTGATCCGCGGACAGCCCGTATTGACGAACGCGTCCATGTCGAAGTTCCGGAGCCGGTCGGGGGTAACTTCGTCCATCGTGATGAGGTAGGCGTCGTCGTTATCCTCGAGTATCTGTTGGGCCTGATCCCAGCGACCCTGACCGATCTTGGTACAGAAGATGACGCCCCACTTCTGGGCGTCCATCGCCTTGTGAACCGAGGCGTAGCGCTGCTTCATGAACTTCTCCGTGTCCGCGACGGTGACGACGTTGTTGACCGGGTCACCGATAACGACGTGCTTGTCGGGGTGTTCCATGGCCAGGCCAAGCGGGTGGAACTTCCCGCCGCCGACGTAGAGCACCTGGTCTGCGGGCACGTCCGCGCTCGCGTAGTTGCAGCCCAGAACCTGTCCCTCGTGAGTGAGTCGGTCGTCGCCACGGCGGCTGTGAACCTCGTAGCCGTGTTCCTCGAGGAACGCAGACATCTCCTCGTAGCGGTTCATGTGCTGGGCCGTCGTCACGAGGCCAACGCCCTCGGTCTCCTCGGGATCCTCGAGCGTCTCGAGTGCCTCCTCCATAATCGGGAGCACTTCGACGTTCGAGAACAGCGGGACGTAGATGACCTTGTCCGTGTTCTTCATCGGCGAGTGGCCGAAGTGGACGAACACGTCGGTACGTTTCATCAGGTAGGTGTCCAAGTCACAGGCACCGTAGCAGGGCTGGCCCGAGAGCATGAACGTCACGTCGTCGTCGGCGAGTTCGCGCAGGTCGTCGGCGACGGAGGGGCCGCGGCGTTTGAGGCCCTCGGGGAACTGCAGGCCGACCTTCTCGGCGTCGCGTTCCTCAATGGCGTCGATGATCCGATCGAGTTCGTAGTCCCACTCGCGGTCGTGCTTGAGCTGCATTCCGGTGTTCCGAAGGTCCCCTTCGGTGTAGTTCGACTCTGACTCCGACTCCTGACTCATTGGCCGTCCTAACGGCCACGAACGTATAACGGCGGCGCTTCTCCGTGTCACCGTGTCTCGGACACGGGTGCTCGCCGGTGCCGGCACTCGTCGGTCAGTTCGGGGTGGCGCGAGCGAAGCGTACTCGAGTTGCCCGTCCGCACTATGACCTGTCCCTGTCCCCGCCCAAACTGTGTCTCCATCCGAACTGTCCTTTCTTCGAACCCGACCCAACAGTCATAGTACTGGAGTCTAAACGGGGTGGTAATGGCAGCGGAACGGTCTACAGACGGCTATCTCTTCGACCTCTACCGCCGGTATATCGGCGAACCCGAGAACCGGACTGACGTCTATCTCGGGTTCGGTCTGTTCCTGGGTGGGATCGGCCTGGCGGTGGTCGCACTAGTGCTCTTTCTCTGGAGCAGCACGTTCAGCAGAGCAGACGCGGCGTACTTTATGTGGGTCCAACCGGCGTACGCGCTCGGGATGCTCTCGCTTCCGGCGATGATCCTCGGCGTCGTCGTCCTCTTACCCGCAGATCGCCGCGTTATCGGCGTCTCAGTTACCGGCGCGGCGATTACCGTCGTCGCAACGGTCGGGTTCCTGTACGCCTACCCCGACAGTTGGAACTTCATGGGTGAAACCGACTACACCGTCGAGGTAACGGCGACCTACGCGGTTGGACTCGCCGGGATCACCGCTTCGACGGGGGCCGCACTCGTCGCGCACTATCTCGAGTTGGCGCGCCAGGTCGAGACGGTCGAGGTGGGTAAAGATGAGGAAGACGAAGAGACTGGCCCCGAGTACACGGACGCGGACATCGAACGCGACATCGACGAGGCGATGGACGGCGTCGAACTCTCCTGGGGTGGCGTCGAGAAGACCGAACATAAGCGCCTGAGTTTCTCCGAGGATCAGTTCGATAGCGTCTCCGTCGACACCGATGCGGGAACGAAGAAAACGCGCTCGACCGGCGTCGACGCACAGGTCGAAGGCCTCAAAGGACTGAAAGGTGGCGAGACGAAGACGACGACCTCGGAATCGACGGTCGACGATCAGACGGCGAAGCTGAAGGAACTGCGCGAGCAGCGGCAGGCGGAAACCGAGAGCGCGACCGAAGCCGCGGGTGGAAGCCGGTCCAGCGATCGGCTGCTGTCCCCGTTCACCGCACTACTTGAACGGATTCGGTCCGTCGTTCGACGAGAATAGGCGTGTCGAGCGTTCTAACACTAAATTCTTTGTGAATCTCGGTCTGTAGGTTTTAGGTACATAGATTTATAATCTATCGGCCGCCTTGCCCAACCATGGCGAAAGGCCTAGACGTCGGAACCATGAACATTCTGTCTGCACAACAGGATGGGAACGACACGGTATTCGTGCAACAGCGTAACTCCTTCGTAGAGATCGAGTACTCGGATATGGCCGAGCAGATGCTCTCGCGGAGCGAAGTCCTGCACATCCGCAAGGACGACAAGGTGTACGTCGTCGGCGACGACGCCCTGAACTTTGCAAACATCTTCAACAAGGAGACCCGCCGCCCGATGAAACACGGGATCCTCTCGAACGACGAGCAGAGCGCGATCCCGATGATGAAGCTCATCATCGAACAGGTCGTCGGCGAGCCGGCCTACCCTGACGAGAAGCTGTACTTCTCCTCGCCGGCCGATCCGATCGACTCGGATCTCTCGACGCTGTACCACCAGAAGACGATCGAGTCGTTCTTAGACGACATGGGATACGACTCCGAACCGATCAACGAGGGGATGTCCGTCATCTACAGCGAACTCGCGGACAACAACTTCACCGGACTGGGCATCTCCTTCGGTGCCGGCATGACGAACGTCTGTCTGTCCTACTACGCGGTCCCCGTCATGAAGTTCTCCGTCGCCCGCGGTGGCGACTGGGTCGACGAGCAGGCCGCCCGCGCGACGGGCACGCCCGTCGACAAGGTCACTTCCATCAAGGAGGACGACTTCGAATTGGACTTCACGACGGACGTCGGCGGCGTCGAGGGCGCGCTTTCGATCTACTACGAGAACCTGCTCGACTACGTCATCGACAACATCGTCTCCGAAGTCGACGAGGAAGACGTCGAGGAAGGTCTCGACGTCCCCGTCGTCGTCACCGGCGGTACCTCGAGCCCGAGCGGCTTCGAGGCGCTGTTCCGTGACCACCTCGAGGACGCGAGCATCCCGTTCTCGATCAGCGACGTGACGCACGCGAACGAGCCGCTGTACAGCGTGGCCCGTGGTGGCCTCGTCGCAGCCCGCTCGGACGAAGACATCGACCACGACGACGACGAAGCAGAAGCCGCAGCCGCAAACGAGTAAGCCGGGGCGTCGTTTCGAACGTCGACCTGATTTTTCGCGCGTCCTGTCGATCGGCGCTGCACTGCCAGTTTGAGCGGCTGGGATAGGTCACAGCGCTGGGTACAGTTCGCATTCGACGGCACCCCAGCTCTCGGTGCTTGTGATGTCACTCGAGTGCAGGACCGTCAGAACTGCCAGAACCGCTCACCCGTCGTAAAATCGGTTGAACGCGTCGCGCCAGGATTCACGCTCCTCGGGTGGGCGCTCGTGCTCGACCGGAATATCCGCGTACGAACAGTGTGGACAGGAGACGGTCGACACCTCCCCCAGCGAGAGTTCTTCGAGCGAGCCCTGACACCGTGGACACTCCATACTGATTACTCTCACGGCCACTCCTTAACTCTATTCGAACTTTCCTGATTCCCGTCACGAAGTGCCGATCCGGCTGCAGCGCCGAAATCGCGACCTACTGCCACCCGCATATTACTACTGAGCATTTACAAAGGTTTTTGTATGCGACTCATGTATGTGGTTGTATGAGCACCACCTCGTCCGCCGACCACTCACCGACGATCGACTGTTGTCGACCAGCCGACGTTACCCCCGTCTCCGTCGAGGCCAGTGCACTCGAGTCCACCGCGCCCGGCCACCTCCGTGATCTCAAGCGCGAGTTCGCTGCGGAAGGCGTCTCGCCCGTCGAGCTAACGGTTGAGGCCTGCTTCGACGAGGACTGCTCGCTCGCGACCCAGGACGAAATCAATCGCGTCCGCGACTACGTCCGCGCCGCGTCGTTCCTCGGTGCAGGAACCGTCACGGTCGCCATCGACGACGTTGCGAACCCGGAGAAGGTCCGTCCCGCTCTCGCCGCCTGCGCCGAACGCGCCGAGCGCGAGGGCCTCGTCTTCGACCTCGACCACGAGAACGGGTCCGAGGGTTCCTTCACGCTCGACGACTGAGCTGTCCGCATGGCAGGTCGTTCCCGGCGGACGCTCGCGCGCGAACTCGAGTCGATCGCTGATTTTGAAGCGCCGTCGCCATCGTTAGAGCAGTATCTCACGCCGCCGGAGATCGCGGCCCACATTGCGCATCTGGCCGGATTACAGGACGATCTCGAGCGGCCGGTGGTGGATCTCGGTACCGGAACCGGGATGCTGGCAACTGCCGCGGCACTTGCCGGTGCCGAGCAAGTTCTCGGTGTCGATCTCGACCCCGACGCACTTGCGCTCGCCTGGGAGAACGCGGCGCGCGTCGGGGTGGATTCACAGACGGACTGGATTCGGGCCGATGCCTCGCGCCGATCGCTTCCGCTCTCGTTCTCTCGTTCTACACAACCTGCAACCGTGCTCTCGAACCCGCCGTTCGGCGCACAGCGCGGTAATCGCCACGCAGATCGGGAGTTTCTCGAGGCGGCGCGCTCGGTCGCGGCGGTCTCCTACACGATTCACAACGAGGGGAGCCAGGAGTTCGTCGAGTCCTACGCGGCCGACGAGGGCGGGACGGTAACCCACGCGTTTCGGGCGGCGTTCCCGATCGAGCGCCGCTTCGAGTTCCATACCTCGGAGAGCGAGGAACTCGCGGCGGAGGTCTTTCGGATCGAGTGGGAGTAAGCGGTCTCTACCGCGCTGATTGGACGACACTCACTGCTCGAGATGCTCGAGTTTCAGCGTGCGCCCGACGCGCCATCCGGTGATGCCGGCGACGACGGTACCGACGATGAGCGCGAGCGCGAAGCCGGCGACGTAGACCTCGACGGGCGTTCGAAGCAGATTTTCGAAGCCGACCAGCGAGAGCGCGACGCGGTTCAGTCCGTCCGCGAGCAGCGGCGTCGCGGCGACGCCGACGATACCGCCGAGCAGGCCGATGACGAGCCCCTGTACGGCAATCATCCCCGAGAGCAGTCCGCGAGAGAGGCCGATAGCCCGGAGTGCGGCGAGCTCGCGGCGCTGCTGGGTGACCATGAGCGCGAACAGGTTGATAGTGAGCACCGAGCCGCCGACGACGGCCAGACCGACCAGCGTCATCCCGCTTGCGAGGACGAGCGGCTGTTCGGCGACCATCGCTTCGATCTGTTCGTCGCTGGTCCGCACGTCGTACTCGGGGTACTCGGTCGCCAGGTCGTCGCGGACGGCTTCCTGGTCGGCCCCGTCCTCTACGTCGGCGGTGATGAACGTCGCGCGGTCCGTTCCCGTCGTCCCGGCAACGATCTGCAGGTCCGGCAGCGGCACGGTCGCCGCGGGCGTCCCGAGGAACTGCGAGTAGTAAGAGGCGATGCCGACCACGGTGAACTCGTACTCCGGCGCGGTCTGGCGACTCGTCCCGACGTAGACCGTGTCGCCGACGTCTGCGCCGGCGTCCTCCGCAACCTGCGGATCGAGAACGATTTCGGCAGTCTGTGGCTCAGTCGGTCGTTCACCTTCGTCCGGCAGTTCGGCTCGATCGAACCCTGAACCGGCCTCGAAGTCGAAGCCGTCGTGTGTCTCCTGGACGCCGACCGTCGTGGTGCGCTCGAGTTGGTCCGGCTCTGTCCCGACGTACACCTGGTGCATCGCGAGCGGCGCGGCCGAACTGATATCGTCGCGTTCAGTGAGCGCGGCGGACGTGCCGTGTGCGTCGGGGATCGGGTTCTCGGCCCCGTTCGCGGACGGATCGACTGGATCGCTGGAGACCCAGATGTCCCGGTCGGCGTTGTCCAGTCCGGTTTCCCCGACCTCGACGACGCCGACGCCGAGACTCGCGAGCAGGGTGATCGCGAGCACCGAGAGAGTAACCGCGAGCACGGCGAGGACGGTTCTCCCGGGCGACCGCCGCAGCTGTGCAAGCGCGATACCGATGACGGCCCGCGTCCGGACGAACGGCGAGAGCAGTCCCATTAGCGGCTCACCTCCGCGAGCACAGATGTGCGGGCCGCAACGACGAGCGGGTACGGAATCGCGATCAGCCCAGCGATGAACGCGATGATGACGGCGTAGGGGACGAACAGCGGGTGCGCCTGCGCGACGGCACCCGGCGCGCCGCCCGCGGCCGCAGCACTGTTAACGCCGTGAATCGCTAGGATCCCGAGCACGCCGCCAAGCACCGCCCCGCACAGCGTCAACACCTGCGTCGAAATCGCGACGACCGCGAGGCGGCTGTGGGTCGGAAAGCCGACGGACTCGAGTACGGCGAGCATACGCCGATCTTCGTTGACGGTCATGCCGGCGGTCGTCGCGACGAAGGCGGCGCAGATGGTGACGCCGACGAGCAGCGCGAGCGCGCTGGTGACGAACGCCAGTCCGTCGTCGAACAGGAGCGACGGGTGGGTGGTGTCTGGTGCGTCGACGGTTTCGTCGGGGTAGGCCCCGTTCGCGGCGGCCGTCGCGGCGTCGTCGTCGCCCCAGACGAGCACCTGATCCGCGAGTTCGCCCTCGTTCGCGCCGGCGAACGTCTGGAGCTCGCTCAGGTGGACGAGCGCGACGGGGGTGTCCTCGTCGCCACCCTCACCGGCGGACTCCTCGACGGCCGTGACCGTTATCGCCGGACTCTCGACGCCCATCGCCTCGAACTGCGAACTCGAGACGGCGAGGTCGTCGTCCTGGGTTGCGTCGAGGCGGTCGGCTGCGGCACTCGAGAGGACGATCTCGCCGTGTTGTGGCCCGGTGTAGGAACCATCCGCGTAGTGTGGGTCACCGGACTCGAGTGCCCCCGTCGAGAGGCCGGCGACGGTCCGAGGTTCGTCGTCTGGGACGACGCCGACGAGGAGGACGGTCTGGGGATTGTCCTCGCCGCCGTCGTGTTCGAGTCGTACCGGTTCGATGAGAACCGGGCTCGCGTGGTCGACGCCGGGTTCCTCGCGGATGGTGGCCGCGCGCTCGTTGGATTCCCCCAGTCGGGCCCCTTCGACACCGTTGACGGAGGCAAGGAGGTCTGCCGACTCGGGCACGATCTGGGCGGTGGCATCGTTCTCGCTCGTCGTGCCGCCGTCGGCGAGCGCGAGCGCGATACCGGTTACGAGCACGAGCAACGCAACGGTCATCGCGACGGCGGCGAGCGTCGCGACGATCCGGCCCGAGGTCGTCTTCGTCGCCCGCCGCCACAGCCGGGCAACCGAGAGCCTGACCAGGCCGATCCAGCGCGTTCGGCTCGTCTCGCGAGCGTCGAACGCTTCGGTTACTGGGTCGTCCTCGACCTCGTCGTTTTTACACCGCTCATCCGACGGCCCACGACTACCCACCATCCGAAACCACCCGTCCGTCCCGCAACGTGAGTACCCGATCTGCAACCGCGAGCGTCGCCTCGTCGTGCGAGGCGAGGATGACCGCCCGCTCGCGCCCAATCTCGGTCAGTAACTCGAGTACGGTCTCGCCGGTCGCGGTGTCGAGTTCGCCGGTGGGTTCGTCAGCGATGACGACGTCGGGGTCGGTCGCGAGCGCGCGAGCGATGGCGACGCGCTGGCACTCGCCGCCGCTGAGTTCGCTGGGGAGGTGTGTCGTTCGGTCGCCGAGACCGACGCGCTCTAACAGTTCCGTGGCGCGTCGTCGGCGCTTGCGTTTCGAGACGCCGGTCTGGACGAGCGGCAGTGCGACGTTCGCTCGCGCGGAGAGCGAGGGAAGGAGGTGGAAATGCTGGAAGACGATTCCGACGTGCTGGCGACGTGCGCGCGTTCGTTTCCGGTTCGAAAGCGCAGAGAGCTCCGTGCCGTGGAGTTCGACGCTGCCGCTGGTCGGTACGAGCAGCCCGGCAACGAGGTGGAGGATCGTCGACTTGCCGCTGCCGCTCGGTCCCTCGAGGCCGACGATTTCGCCGGGCTGGATGGCGACCGAGACGTCCCGGAGCGCGGTGACGGTTCGGCGGTCGCCCGATCGAAATCGGCTCCCGCCCGTCCCGTACTCGTGTGTCACGTCCGCGAGTCGGACAGCGGGCGGTGTCCGGTGGTCGTCCGCAGGCTGTGCCGCCGACGACGCCAGGGTTCCCAGTACGCGGTGGATCATCTGTGCAGCGCTCAACTCGGTCGAGAAGACGGGTCACCGGGCCATTGTTTCTGTCCGGCTTCCAGTTGCCACGTGGCGGTTAACGGTGTGGCCGATTCGTCGGTTTCGCTGTCATCCCAGTCCCGAACGATACCTCCCCCTACTGCCGTATTTGCCCTCGTTGTGCCAGTTACCGCCCGCAAACGAACAGTGTAGGCGCTCGCAACAGCGTGAAACGTCAACGTACGGGCGAGTGTTCCGTGGATCCGAGTGTTCAACGAAACAGAGTCTCAGTGAGTCCGAAACACGGGCGCGGGTTGTGTTCGTTGTATGAGTCTGAGTCTGAGAATCGAAACGCACAGCCCCAAGCCAATCAGTACTCGTGCTCCTCCATCGTCGCGATCACAACCTCGGTTCCGTCCGACGAGGCCACGAGTGCATCCTCGGTTCGCTCGAAGACCACACCGCCGGCTTCGACCGCCTCGTTCTCGCCCGGCACGGCCGTCGTACTCGTCATTTCCGTCTCTATTTCCTCGACTTCGAGAACGAACTCGCCGGCGTCGGTCCCCAGCGTCACCGTCCGGCCGTTGATAATCGCCTCCGCCATCGACTCCGCTGACTCGTGTGCTAGCTGGCGGTTCTCCTCGTCACCCTCGGGCCACAGCCAGACCTGATAGACGCTTTCGCCGCCGACCGGCTCCCAGCCGGTTCGCTCGACGTGGACCGTCTCTCGCCAGCCGGGCCCACCTACAGTCACCGTCTCGGAGCCAGTCGCCTCGAGTTGCTCTTTCGTTACCGCCTCGAGCCAGATGCTGTGGCGTTCGTTCGAGACGATGACGCCGCTGCCTGCCAGCCCGGAGTCGTCGATCGCCACGTCGAGGCCGATCCCCGAGACGAGTTCGTTCGACGCGTTCTCGTCGTACTCGATCACGTAGTCGTCGATCTCGATCGCGCCGGGTGCCGATCCGTCGCTTGCGGACTCGACGACTGCCAGGTTGACGGGGATCGCCATCCCGGCAAGTACTGCGAGCACGAGCGCGACGGCCAGAAACGCAGCACCGCGCTGGGTCGCCCTCGATTCTGTATCTTCCGCAGACGTCCGAGTTTGCGTCTGGGTCTGGGTCTGTGCCTGCCTCTGCGTCTGCGACTGTGGCCTACCCCCGTCATCGTGAGCCACACCGATCGACAGCTCTCGAATTCGGTCACCACGGTCAGTCGAGCCATTCGATGACAGGGGCCCAGACTCGTCCTCTCGTTCGAACCCGGCCAACTCGAGTACCCGCTCGATTCGCGAACGGTGAGTTGCGTCTGGGCCGCCGTTGCTTTCGGAACTCGCGTTGGCGGGCGGCCGGAGATCGCGGCTACTAGCGCCGGTCAGCCGCCGGAGGAGCCACCGCACCGGTCGTCTCGGCAGCGGTCGGTCCGGGGCGGCGCTCGCGAGCGTAATGAGGAGTGCGAGCACGACGACGATGGCGACGCCGGGACCCCGGAAGAGCAGGTAGGTGTTCCCCTCGCCGAACCAGTAGATCTGCCAGAGCCCCTTCGAGAAGGCGTAGAGAAGGACGGCGAGCCAGAGGTGAAACGGATTCGGGCGTTCGTTTCGGCGCTCGAGGACGAGCAGTCCGAGTACGAGTCCGATGAAGAACCCGAGCGCGTGCCCCTGGATAGCGATGCCCGCCCAGGAAGGCGCTGTCGCCGGACTTGGCGTCGCAACGTAGACGCTCACCGCATCCTGCAGTGCTCGCGAGACCGTCAGCAGCGCGCTCTGGACGGCGACCGTCGCGATCAGCGTCGCGATCGGGTAGTGGACGATGGCGAACCCGGCGAACGCGAAGATGATACTCGAGAAGCCGATGACTGGCCCGAGTCCGAACAGGCTCGTGACGAGCCCGAGCACGACGACCGCGAGCGGGAAGAGGACGAACGCCCGAACCCAGGGCGTGGTTCGGAGCGACTCGAGTCGGGAACGGACGCCGCCTCGCTCGCCGTCGCTGTCGCCCTCGCTATCGTGCGAGCGGGGTTCGTCTGCCCGGTCGCGCGCGGGATAGTGTCCCCACGCGTACTCCGCGATCGGTGCGACGACCGCCGCACCGGCGAGGTTGCCGGTGAGGTGGCTCAGACTGGCGTGGGAGAACGAGGCGGTCACGAGGCCGAGCGGGGTGAAGTACGACCAGGCTCGGTACGGGATCGTCACGGGGTCTGTGAGGTTCGTGACTCCGTCCTGGACGAAGAGGTAGACGGCGATGACGATGGCGATGACGACGAGCGATCCCCATGGGACGCCAAAGAGGAGCCGTTGCTGTGCAACGTCACGCCAACGAGTGCCCGGTCGGTGCAAGCGGCTCACGACGAGCGCGGAGAGGACGATTGCCGCGACGATAATGACCGCAAAGAGGGCCGTAACCGGGCGCATGTGCGACGGTTCGCCCGCGGGCGTATAGGGATTTCTGTCGACGCGAACAGTGGAACTGGTCCTACTTCCGTCCATTTCACTCACCTGATCGTCCCGACAGGCGCAGGCACTGCCGTTTTACTCGGCGGCCGGATAACCGGTGTGAGTCATGAGCACAACACCATCAGACGACCGATCAGACACTGATGCCAGCGGTACTGACCGTAGCGCGTCCCGAACCGACCGGGATGTAATCAATACGGACGTGATGCAGTGGGTAAGCGCGCTCGCCGCACTCGTCGGCCTGTGGCTCGTCGCCTCGCCGTTCGTCTTCGAAGCCACGGAAGCGGCGGTCTGGAACAACACGCTCGTCGGAACAGCGATCTTCCTGCTCGCCGGCTACAACTTCTACCGGCTCACGAAGGATCGCCTCGCGAACGTCAGCGTCGCCTCACTCGCCGTCCTGCTCGGGCTCTGGGCGCTCGTCTCGCCGTTCGCGATCGAGATGGGAAGTGCCGATCTCGCGACGAGTACGATGATCGCCGGCCTCGTCGCCGCCGGCCTGTCGGCCTACAGCGCTTACGCGAACAGTAGCGCCGACGCACCCGAACGCGCTCGGACGCGGGCCTGAAACGACTCGCCGGAAACGCGGTTACGAGCAACCAGCCACCCAGTCACTCGACACGTTCGGTCATTCTTTCGTCGGTTAGACACCCTCAGCGATACGAGACCCGGAGAGACACGGCTTCCCTCGAAGGCGCGTTACGGCCAGAATCGAAATCGGCTTCGAAAGGTACAAGCGCCCGACGAACGGATGACGTGGCATGGAACTGCGGGTCACCGAGAGCAGCGAGACCGAACTCTCGATCGAAATCGCCGGCGAGGATCACACCTTCATGAACGTCCTCAAGGGCACACTGCTCGAACACGACGATGTCAGCGCAGCAACGTACGACGTGAACCCCGAGCAGTCGGGTGGACAGACCGAACCGATCCTGACGGTCAAGACCGAAAGCGGTGTCGACCCACTCGATGCACTCGAGGAAGCGGCGGTCGACGTCCGCGAGAAGGCAGTCGCGTTCCGCGAGTCGTTCGAAGCGGCCGCGTAATCGCTCGGACCTCGCCTCGCTTTTATGCCGTTGCTCTCTCGCTCTTTCTGACGCAGTAGGACGTACAGATCAACCCTAACACGCCGCATAGAAGACATAAACCGTCCCGTCGGGCGCGACGTGGAGGTCGAAGCCGTCGGATGCCACGCCGTACTCCTCCGTCATTGAATCGAGTTCGACCAGCACCTCGGTCACGTCCGCCGCGAGTTCGTCCTCACCTGCGTCGGCGTAGCCGTTGATGTCCTCCTCGAACGGCGACAGCGGCGTACTGACGAGGTCGGACTGGCAACTGACGCCGAACTCGCTCGGACGTTCAGGGCTATGGCTTCCGTCGCCGTACTCGTCCTCGATGAAGACGCGGTTGTGGTAGGTCGCGTACGCCATGAGCGCGTCGTCGGTGGACGGACTCCCATCCGCACGCTCGGCCGCGAGTTGGTCGACGACCTGCGACTCGACGGCGTCGAGGTCGATTCCGGCGGCTTCGGTGCTGTCTCCGGGCGCGTCGGGTGGCGTCGGCGACCCGATTCCTGGGATGACCGACGGCGAGATGATTCCGGTTCCGAACAGGAGGAGAACGATACCGATGACGCCAAACACCGGTAGGTACGGTTTGGCGACTTCGAACCAGCTCGGCGTCTGGAGTTCGGTTTCGAGTTCCTCGTAGTTCTGTTCGGTTTTCTCCAGGTCGTGTTCGCCACAGCGAGCACAGGGCGGATTGTTCTTGACGTGCTGGCGGCCGCAGTTCGAGCAGACCCAGACGTAGGTGGTACCGGTGTCGACGGTCTGGATGGTCTGGCCGGTCTGTCCACTCTGCCCGTCCCCATCTTGGCGGACGACGGCCTCTTCAAACGTGTTGTGGCCGCAGCTATCACAGGGAGGGTCGTTTTCGGCGTGTGGTTTCCCACACCAGGTACACCGCCACTTCACTGGTAAGAGGGCAGGACTGCGGTGGTATAAGCGTATTGAACGCGAGTGGCGTTGGCGTTAGTGTTAGCGTCGGCGTTAGTGTTAGCGTTGGCGTTGGTACTGGCGCTGGCGGTCAGTACCGAACCGGCACGTCGTGGTCGTCGAGGTACGCTTTCGTCTCCTCGATCGAGTGCTCGTCGAAGTGGAAGATGGATGCTGCGAGACCGGCGTCCGCGCCAGCTTCCGTGAATACGTCGTACATATCTTCCGGGCCGCCACAGCCGGATGAGGCGATCACCGGCGTGTCGACGGCCTCACAGACTGCCTCCGTCAGCGGCAGATCGTAGCCGTCCTTCGTGCCGTCCTTGTCGATCGAGTTGACGAACAGTTCGCCAGCGCCGCGGGATTCAGCTTCTTTGGCCCACTCGATCACGTCGATCCCGGTGCCCTCGCGACCGCCCTTCTTCGTGCACTCGAACCAGCAGGACTCGCCGTCGACCTCGACGTAGTGCTCGCCGCCCTCGTCGAAGCGGCGCTTGGCGTCGACGCTGATCACGATGCACTGGCTGCCGAACGCGCGCGCTCCCTCGTTGATGAGTTCGGGGCGCTCGAGTGCACCGGTCGTGATCGAGACCTTGTCCGCGCCGGCGCGGAGGGTCTCTTTGATGTCCTCGGTGGTTCGGATGCCGCCGCCGACGGTGAGCGGGATGAACACCTCGTCTGCGACCTGTTTGACCACGTCGAGCATCGTTTCGCGCCCCTCTGCGGAGGCGGTGATGTCGAGGAAGACGAACTCGTCGGCTCCCGACTCGTTGTACGCCTTGGCCATCTCGACGGGGTCGCCGGTGTACTGGAGGTCCTCGAAGTGAACGCCGGTGTAGACCGCCGGATTCCCGTCGTCATCGAGGTCGACGTCGATGCACGGGATAATGCGCTTTGTCAGTGCCATTGCTGGTCTTGTCCGAGCCTTTGCACCCAGCGTAGTAAAGGAGACTGGATCGGGCAACGCGATCGCGTTCGGATTTGCTGGAGCCGGTCGGTTTGCTTCAGAGTACGGAGCTGCCGAATCCGATAGCTGTCTTTAAGGAACTGAGGCGGAAACGCGCAGGTATGGCAGACGATACGGACGACACGGAGCCCGCCGCGGACCACGACTCGGCTGCAGACGTCGGCCACGACCTCGCCGCCGATCGGACGACTGCGCCGATGAGCGAGTACTCCTCGCGCTCGGTTGGGATCGGGTTTCTCGTCATGGTCGTCGGCGTCGCGATCTCGTTCGGGATCCCGCTGGTCGCGATGGGATTGTAGGGACGCGTCTGAGCCGACCCAGAGATAGCTCTCGGTGAGTTGGTGGATCCGTGAACAGCGCACGGAACACGAAAGACGAGACAGGGGACGGGTGACTGTTGGCGGCAAGCCGCGGACCGAACCGCTCGAACTACTAGCCGTCTGATACGCTGTCGACGATCGAACTGCAGTTAGAAGACGTACTCGTCGTCGTGTCCCATCATTCCGTCGTCTTCGAGGCCGGTTCCACCGGCTGTTTCCTCTTCGTCCATTGGCCCGCTGGTCTTGTAGGCTTTGATGCCCGTCGAGAGGAGGTCCTCGATTGCCTCCTCACGGTTGACGAATTCGCCGCGCTCGACCATCTGGGCGATCTGCATCTCGAGGTGTTCGGGGATTGTGATCTCTACTTTCGGCATCTGATTCGGCTTTCGGTGAGGGGGTATTTAGGTTTGACGGGGACTCTGCAGCAACCGAAACAACAATGATTTTCGATTGTTTTGACGGTGCGGACACGCGCCGGTTCGACTGGAACGACTGTCGAGTGGCAAAAGAAACGTGTCAGCGGGTGGTCGAACAGCGCTTGAGTATGGAAGTCAGAAAGTCGACGGGTGGTTAGGACCGTCGAAGCGGGAGCTACCGGTTCACCGGTTGCCCATCATCGAATCGAGGGCGTTCTTGATCGTGGTGCCCGGCTGCGTGATGCTGTCGAGTTGCTGGCGCATCTTCCGCTGGTTGAAGTAGCTCGCGAACGCGAGGATCGTCGGTGGCCAGAGACCGACAAACAGCCCTCGCTCGCGGTCCCCGCGTAGGAAGAAGTAGTACCACGAAAGGCCGACGGACGCCGCTGCCGCGAGGAACGCGGGACCCATGGCCTGTTCGCCGACTACCTCTGCTGACTCTTTGGAGATGTCCCGTTCTGTCATCTGCTGTTTGCTCGCCATACGGATGGTATCTCAACGAGACTGTACTAAGTGCTGGCGAGGGTTTCGAACGGAAGGCTCCGACTTGCCTGCGACGCGCGTCGTTTCAGACCGTTTCGACCGCGTTCCCTGCTTGGAAATCTCTGTTTTCGCCTGGCTGCTCGTGCGACCTGCTGTCATGTACACGCCACTCACAGTATCATCCCCCGTTTGCGTTCCACCAGCGCGAATTGATTCGATCTTTCCTGTCGGTCCCTGTCCGCGTGGCGTCACACCTACGTAGCTCGCCACGAAGAATCAGCCATGACCACGGAGTCGACCGAGACGACAGACGGCGACGCCGGCACGTCCGTCCGGGACGTAACCGACCTCTACCACGAGTTTGGCGACGACCGACTCCCTGCCGGCCAGCGCGAAACGACCGCCTTCCCCGTGCTGTCGAAGAGCGGCACGCCCGACTGGGACCCCGATACCTGGGAGTTCACCGTCACCGGTGCTGTCGAGACCGAACTCTCGCTGTCGTGGGACGAGTTCCGCGACCTGCCGAGTGAAACCCAGCGCCAGGACTTCCACTGCGTCACCGGCTGGAGCAAGTTCGACTGCGAATTCACCGGGGTGCCGTTCCCCGCTCTCGCGGATCTGGCCGGTGTCGAAGACGACGCCGTCCACGTCCTGTTCTCCGCGCTCGACAACTACACGACCGACCTGCCACTCGAGGACTGCATGCGCGAGGAGGTTCTCTTCGCGTGGGCGTACGACGGTCAAGACCTCCCAGCCGACCACGGCGGCCCGCTCCGGGTCGTCACTCCACACAAGTACGCGTACAAGGGCGCGAAGTGGGTCGACGGCGTCGAGTTCCTCACCGAACCCGAACTCGGTTACTGGGAACGACGGGGGTACTCCGAGACGGCGAACCCGTGGCAAGAGGAGCGATATAGTTAGGCTGAAGGCGCGTCGGTCCTGAACTGTGCTCGATGAATCGTACGTCGGGCGAGGGGGAACTGGCGGGAACTGGACCGTCTCACGATCGTGATCGTGATCACGATCACAATCGCACATCCTCATCCTCATCCTCATCCTCATCCCCATCGTCCCTTTGCAGTCGGAGTCGCGAACTCACCGACGCGGCTGCGGACATCTCTTTTGGGGCACTGCTGGACGCGGATATCGAGATCGGTACCGTCACCAACACTGGCAGCGACACTGCCAGCAACACCGGCACCGATACCGACACGAACGCCCACACCCACACTCACCACGCAGCTCGAATTCAATGGGCCACTCCTGACGGCCTCGAGATCGTCGGCCGCGGCGTCGCCGCCCAGTTCACCGCAACCGGTCCAAACCGATTCGACGACGTTCGCGAGCAGGCCGCCCGAACGTTCGAGGCACTCGAGTACGATGGACCAGCAGTCGCCCGACCACGAGCGTTTGGCGGGCTGTCGTTTCACGATTCCTTCGAGAGTGGTGCCAATCCAGAGATAGAGACGGACACCGCCACAGCCACCACACCCACCACTGCGCCGTGGCGCGGCTTCACCGCCGCCTCGTTCGTCGTCCCACGGGTGCTCGTCGTCCGGAGTGACGAGACGACGTGGCTCACGGCGGTCGACTCGGATGTCGACACCGCGACCGAGCGGCTGGATACGTGGCACGACCGGTTGGCGGATTCCGGCTTCCCTTCGATGCGACCGAGCGGCTCGCCGCCGGGCGTCACGGGGACCGAACGGACGACCTCGCGCGCGGCGTGGACCGAGCAGGTCGAGGACGCGGTCGAGCGCATCGAGACGACGGCACTTCGGAAGGTCGTGCTCGCCCAGTCGCTGTCGGTCGGGCTCGACGACGAGATCGACGTGCCGGCGACGCTCGAACGGCTGCGACGGCGGTATCCGAACTGTTATCGGTTCTTGATCGACCACAGCCATGCTCGCTCCGACGACGCCGGCGGAACGTTCTTCGGCGCGCCGCCGGAACGACTGGTCTCGAAACGCGGCGAGCGTGTCGAAACCGAGGCGCTTGCGGGCTCTGCTCCCCGCGGTGAGACGCCCGAAGCGGACGAGGAGTTCGCCGACCAGCTCCGGGATAGCGAGAAGGTCCAGCACGAACACGTCCTCGTCGCGGAGGCGATCCGCGACCAGTTGACACCGGTGACCAGCAGTCTGACGATCGACGACCAGCAGATTCGCCGGCTGGCGACCATCCAGCACGTCCGGACGCCGATCGAGGCGACGCTCGACGACGAGGTGACGCACGTGCTCGAACTCGTCGAAGCGCTGCACCCGACGCCCGCAGTTGGCGGGATGCCCCCTGACGAGGCCTGGGAGACGATCCACGAAACCGAGCCGTTCGACCGCGGCTGGTACGCCGCGCCGATCGGCTGGTTCGACGGCAACGGCGACGGTGAGTTCGCCGTCGCGCTCAGGTCCGGCGTCGCGACGGACGACCGTGTGACGCTGTTCGCCGGAAGTGGCCTCGTCGCTGACAGCGATCCGCACGACGAGTGGGAGGAAGTACAGCTCAAGTTCCGGCCGATTCTGGACGAGCTGCGCCCCGAGGAGGCCAGCTTGGAGCAATCCGATACAGAGCCGTCCGTCCCCGAAACCGACGGCGAGCAGCCCCGCCCACGATGACGACCGCCCCAAATCGCGCGACGCTCTGGGGTCGCGTCCTCGCGGACGAACTCGCAGCGGGCGGGCTCGAGGCGGTCTGTCTCGCACCCGGCAGCCGGTCGACGCCGCTGACCATCGCGTTCGCCAAGCATCCGGAAATCGAAGTCTTCTCGCACTTAGACGAACGCTCGGCAGCCTTCTTCGCACTCGGACGCGCGCGCCGAACCGGCGAGCCAACGGCGCTCGTCTGCACCTCGGGCACGGCGGCGGCGAACTTCCATCCCGCCGTCATCGAGGCCGCCCAGGCCCGCGTCCCGATGCTCGTGCTCACGGCCGACCGCCCGCCAGAGCTGCGCGATAGCGGGGCCAACCAGACCGTCGACCAGCTCGACCTCTACGGCGACGCCGTCCGCTGGCACGCCGAACTTCCCGTTCCCGAGGCGAGCGAACGAACCGTTCGCAGCCTCCGAACGAGCGCCGCACGCGCGCTGCTGGAGACCACCGTCTCCGAGCCCGGCCCCGTCCACCTCAACTGCCCGTTCCGGAAGCCACTCGAGCCGATCGAAACGGACGGACTCGAATCCGTTCCCGACGAGTTCTCCGAGACGCTCGCTGGACGCGGGCGCGACGGCGCGTTCGTCGGGACGCGCGAACCGGAGCGGGGGGCGGTCGATGCCGACGATGTCGACTCGCTTCGGGCGGTACTCGAGTCGGCCGCGCGCCCGCTCATCGTCGCGGGGCCTGCGGATCCGGCGACGCTGTCGCCATCCCAGCTGGATCCCACCGACGTCATCGCCGTCGCGGATGCGGTCGGTGCGCCAGTGCTCGCAGATCCGCTCTCGAATCTCCGGTTTGGTCCGCACATCGCCGCTGACCGCTCCACTTCGGACACACAGACCATCTACGGCGGCTACGACGGCTACATCGACGCGCTGCCGGCGCCCGACGCCGTCCTCAGATTCGGTGCTTCACCAACCTCGAAACGGCTGCGTCACTTCCTCCGGGACGCCGCCGCGCGGCAGTTCCTGCTCGATCCCGTCGGCGCGTGGCGCGAGGCGACGTTCACCGCGACGGATCTGGTCGCTGCCGAACCCGGTGCGGTCTTCGAGACGCTGGCCGACGAACTCGCGAACACCGATTCAGACAGCGGCTGGCGAACCCGCTTCGCCGAGGCCGAACACACCCACTGGACTCACTGCGACGACGCGCGCACGGACGAGGTACTCGAGTCCACCCCGTTCGAGGGCGCGATTCTCGCCGCCGTCTTCGAGGCGGTCCCGGACCCGGCGACGATTTTCGTCTCGAACAGCATGCCGATCCGGGACGGCGACCGCTTCGGTCGCCCACGCGAGGCCGATCTCACGGTGCTCGCGAACCGCGGTGCGAGCGGTATCGACGGCATCACGAGTTCGGCGCTCGGAGCCGGCAGCGCGACCGAGGAGCCGCTCGTGCTCGTCACCGGCGACCTCGCGTTCTACCACGATTCGAACGGCCTGCTGGCGCTGGAGCGTTGCGGCGTCGACGCGACCATCGTCCTGCTGGACAACGACGGCGGCGGAATCTTCCACAAACTCCCCGTCGAGGCGTTCGACCCGCCGTTTACGTCGCAGTTCAAGACGCCCCACGGACTCGAGTTCGATGCGCTCGCAGAACTGTACGACTTCGACCTTCAACACGTCGGCCCGACAGAATTTGAGGACGCATACCGACAATCGCTCGCGAGTGAGGGAACGCAGGTGCTTTCGGTCGCGTTCGACTCGGCGGCGAGCCACCGGCGACGCGAGGAACTGGACGAGACGGTTCGGACTGCAGTCGGCGCAGATGACGACTAACGCGCGGTTTTGTATTGCCTGGCGTGCAGGATCAGGGCCGTAGCACCCACCAGACCGCGAGTGCATAGCCAAACGGCACCCAGACGCCTGCGAGCGTGAGAAAGCCGTAGACCGACAGCACGGCGATCGGAATCGCCTCGATCGTGAGAAGCGCAACTGAAACGAGCAGACTCCAGGAGCCGAAGATGCCGGCAGCGATTCGGGGCAGTGTCAGCAGATAGGCGACGAGTCCGAGGGTGCAGACGGCGACGACCGCATTGGCGCTCGTGGGAAACACCGGTGTCAGGCTCGCATAGATGAACACCGGGTAGAGCAGCCAGATACAGGCGAGCCCGACGATAGTCTGGTGGTCGAGTGCTCGTCCCTGCCACTCGAGTTCCACCTCGTCGTTCCAGTCGTGGACGGCGTACTGGAAGTCGTCGCTGGTCGTGGTGTCGGTTGTGCTGTCTGTCTGATCTGCGGACGCGGTTGACCCGGGTTCAGTGTTCGTCGTGTTTGTGCTGGTCTGGGTGTGGTCGTGTTGCTGTGTCTGTCTGGTGTGCCGAGTGTGTTTCGTCCGCTGGGTCTGAGAGCGAGAACGAGAGCGGGAACCGGAACCAGAACCAGAGCGGGAACTGGACCGCGACCCAGACTGCGACCGCGCCCGTTCCCGCTCAGCCTCCTGTCGAATCTCCTCGAACGACCAGTCGCGATTCCGCCGCTGCCTCGCTCGACCGTTGCGATTCGTCTCCCGTCGCGTTTGTTGCTCTGTGGTTGCAGTGGCATTGGTACTCGAGTATCCCGCCTGCGCCGTTGGCTCGCCACTCTCCGCCTGGACGTAGGCCTCGTGCCCGAGGCGGTCGTACCTCGCTCGTTCGGCCTCGTCCGTCAGTACCTCGCGGGCGGTCGAGACGCGCTGGAACTGCTCGGTCGCGTCGGGGGCATCGTTGTGATCCGGATGGGTCTCGAGGACACACTCGCGGTAGGCGGACTCGAGTTCGTCCTGCGTGGCGGTTGGCTCGACGCCGAGCACGTCGTAGTAGGTCTCACCCATCGGTTCCAGTAGCCTATCGGAGGCACAGTATACTGGTTGGTAAGTATTACTGATATGAACTGTCTGGTGGTCGGTGGCTGTCCAGCGCTGTCCGATTTCGTCCTAATAAATCGACTAGTGCTATACAGAATCGAGCTACTGGCGACGAGAACCTATATCAGGATTCGCCCCCGACAGTCGGCCAATGGTTTCGGAATGCTTCGACGCAGACCGGTGGGAGCCGGTCGACGAGTTCGACTTTCGCGATCTCACCTATCACCGCGCGGTCGACTCCGGGACGGTCCGCATCGCGTTCGACCGCCCCGACGTTCGCAACGCCTTCCGCCCGGGGACGGTCGACGAACTGTACGACGCGCTGGATCACGCAAAGCGCCAGACCGACGTAGGCTGTATCCTGCTCACCGGCAACGGCCCCTCTTCGAAAGACGGTGGCTGGGCGTTCTGTTCCGGCGGCGATCAGACGGTCCGCGGCGACGATGGCTACCAGTACACCGGCGAGGACGAGGAGAGCGAGACAGCCCGCGCATCCGAGCAGGGGCGACTCCACATTCTCGAAGTCCAGCGCCTCATCCGACACATTCCGAAGGTTGTCGTCTGCGTCGTCCCCGGCTGGGCCGTCGGCGGCGGTCACTCGCTGCACGTCGTCTGTGACATGACGCTCGCCAGCGAGGAGCACGCGAAGTTCCTCCAGACCGACCCCGATGTCGCAAGCTACGACGCCGGCTTCGGCTCGGCCTACCTCGCCAAACAGATCGGCCAAAAGAAAGCGCGCGAGGTGTTCTTCCTCGGAAAGACCTACAGCGCCGAGGAGGCCGCCGAGATGGGCATGGTCAACGAAGCCGTCCCCCACGACGAACTCGAGGAGACCGCGCTGGAGTGGGGCGAACGCATCAATTCCAAGAGTCCAACGGCGATGCGGATGCTGAAGTACGCGTTCAACATGACCGACGACGGCATGGTCGGCCAACAGGTGTTCGCCGGCGAGGCGACCCGGCTTGGCTACATGACTGACGAGGCGAAGGAGGGTCGCGACGCATTTGTCGAGGGTCGCGATCCTGAGTTCGACGACTATCCGTGGCACTACTGACTGAGTAAGTCGGCACTGGCGACTTCCCGCCAGCCACAATTCTTGCCGCGAGCTACGAACCGTGGGTACCCGCCCCTTCCCTCAAAACGATGGCAGTCCGTCGCGTTTCTGCACCTGGTCTCGCTGAGTGCCGAACACGTTCTGTCGACGATAACGGTAGACTCGTCACGAAGAGTAACGCTTTGGGCTATCCGGTCCCGTGGTGATACTAGTGACGCTCCCCGATCGGTCCACGCTGTCCCGCCGGGAGTACGCCCGCGCGCTCGTCGCCGTTGGCGGCGCGACTGCACTCAGTGCGTGTCTCGACATGAGTAGTGGCGAAAACGGCGCGGAAAACACCGTTCCCTCGGGAACCGACGACCCTGACTCGTTGCCCGCTCGCCAGTACGCCTGGAACGAGTTCGCGACACGCGACGACAAAGGGAACGTCGAGCCGCCAGCACACCACGTCTTGCTCCCGCTGGCGCTGACTGAACGTGCGACCGCCGACGGAGAACCGACTGCTGACGCCCGCGAGACTACCGAGTCTACCCTCCGAACGCTCGAGCGTGCCTACGAGTGGAGCACTGACGGACTGCTGTTCACGCTCGGCTACACGCCGTCGTACTTCGAGCGGTTCGACGAGGACCTCCCCGAAGGGGTCGACCTTCCCGAACCAGCGGCGCTCACGTCCCGCGAGGACCCCGCATTCGACGAATTCGACGCCTTGCTCCACCTCGCGAGCAACCACCCCGAGGTCGTCCTCGAAGTCGAGGAGGGACTGTTCGGCGACCAGGAGGAGCCGGAACGCAACGGCGTTGTACTCGAGTCCAACCTTATAGAAGTCTTCGAACGCGTCGACGAGAACCGTCGGACAGGGTTCGTAGGTGCGGGACTCCCTACAGAGCACACGGACGTTTCTGGGGTTCCCGACGCGGTCCCCAAAGATGCGCCGTTTTTTATGGGCTTTCGCTCGGGATTCGACCGCACGCAGGCGAGCGAGGACCGGGTGACCATCGACTCCGGGCCGTTCGCCGACGGGACGACACAGCACGTCTCCTCGATGGACATCCAGCTCGAGGTCTGGTTCGAACAGGAAAACCACTACCAGCGCGTCTCGAAAATGTTCAGCCCGGAACACGCCGCGGAGGAACTCGTCGGTGACGTCGGCGAGGAACTTGGGGCTGACAGCGGACTAAGCGACGAGCGGATCGAGGCGACGGCTGCCGACGCCAGACAGGAAGGAGTCGTCGGCCACGCCCAGAAGGCAGCACGCGGGCGCGAGGACGGTGACCCGCCGCTCTTGCGCCGCGATTTCAACACGATTGACGGCGACCGGCCGGGACTGCACTTCGTCTCACTCCAGCACGACATCGAGGACTTCGTCCGAGTTCGTGAGGCGATGACGGGTGCGGATCTCGACGTGCCCTCGGCGAATAACGGGATCCTCCACTACATCTTCGTCAACCGGCGGGGGAATTACCTGCTCCCGCCGCGGGGGTTGCGCGCGTTGCCGGCGGCGAATCCGGACGCCTGATCAGCACAATCGCTCTGAAAGACGAGAAGCGAGACACGAGACACGAACCAACAGACACGACAGATACACCATGCAGGACTTCACGCGGACCACAGACGAAACCGAGATCGACCGCCGAACGTTCGTCGCCCAGACGGGCGCAGCGACGGGAGTGCTCGCACTCGCCGGCTGTCTCAGCGGTGACGACGATGAGGAGGACGGAGACGATCCGGACGCCGAAAACGGCGACGAGAACGGTTCCGGCGAGGACTACGGCGACGGCCGGCCGACGATCGAGGTAGAGGACCCGCCGAACGCGGTCTACCTCCCGACCCACCGCGAGGCCATGCGGATGCTCGATCCGATCGAAGCCGGCGACATGATGCTCGGGCCGATGCTCTCGTACCCACACGATTTCTGGACCATCGCTGGCAGCGGCGAGGACGCCGTCGAACGCGAGAGCCCAGATAGCGGCCGTGGCGTCCACATGATGTTCACGCTCTGGGATCAGCAGACGGGGACTGTGTTGCCAGTCGACGACGGCGTCCAGATTCGCGTCTACGACGGCGACGAGCAGGTTGGGTCGCCGGTCTCGCCGTGGTCGATGATCTCCCAGGAGATGGGCTTTCACTTCGGCGATAACGTCACCCTTCCCGAAGACGGTACGTACACCGTCGAAGTCACGATTCCACCAGTCTCAGTCCGAAAGACTGGCGACCTTGTGGACCGACTTGACGAGCGCGTGAGCGCGACCTTCGAGTTCGAGTACGACGACGAGTTCCGCCACGAGGTTATCGGCGGCGTCCAGTACCTCGACGAAGCGGAGTGGGGAGACCGTGGCGCGCTGGAGCCGATGGATCACGGTGATCACGGTGAGCATGGAGGCCACGATGGTCACGACGACCATGCCCACGAAGATGAACACGACGACCACGAACATGGCGATCACGACAGCCACGACGACGGGGACCACGAACACGACCACGGGGATGAACACGATCACGACAGTGAGAACGGCCACAACGGCCACGACGACCACGCACACGTCCCCTACTCCGCTCTCCCCCGGATCGATGAGTACGACGGCGCGATCCTCGCTACCGCCGACGACGAGTCTGGTGCCGATGGCGTTCCGACCGACCACGACTCGCTCCCGCGGAGCGACGACGCGGCGATCCTCGCAGCGCTGTTCGAGGACGGATCCGCGGACGCGGAACGGCTCGCTGACGACGGAGAGGGAGACGTTACTGCTGGGCAGTACCTCCTTGTCTCCCCGCGAACGCCGTACAACCGCGTCCCACTCGCCGACGCCGCGCTCAGCGTCACCGTCGAGCGCGACGACGACACCATCGTTGGCCCCGACGCGGCGCTCGCGGAAACCCTCGATAGCGAGTACGGCATCCACTACGGACTGGTGATCGACGACACACAGATCGAACCCGGTGATTCAGTGACGGTCACGATCGACTCACCACCGCAGGTCGCGCGCCACCAGGGGTATGACACGGCCTTCCTCGAGATGCCCCCAATCGAGTTCACCGTTCCAGAGCAATGACGGTGCCACACTCGAGTGCAGTGACTGACGGCGACGGCGACGACGACAACGACAATGACAAACGGCGCAGACTTCGAGTCGCCACACTCGTCGGCGCGTGCTGTCTCGCGCTCGTCGCCGTCGCGTTCGTCCCCGCACCCGTCGGTGCCGGCGACAACATCGCCAGCTTCTGGTTCGATCCGGAGGACACCGAAGCCGCCGCCGGCGACTCCCTCGAACTCGAACTCGTCGCGAGTACCCACGGCGACCTCGTGGGTGACGGCGTCGACGAACTGGCGGTGACACTCGAGTACGACGCTGCAATCTTCACGGTCGCCGATATCGAGCACGAGCGGATGCTGGCCGACGGCGATTCGGACGTTGAGATACACGGCTCTGAGGCAATCGATGAGGATGCGGGGACGCTGACGCTCGAGCAGGAGCGCGAGCCGTCGGGTGACGGTGCGAAGACAACGGAGCCGATGGCGACGATTACGTTCGAGGTTGCGTCGGACGCGCCGAGTGGCAACGAGACGATCGAGATCGCCGATTCGGAAGCGATTCTGATCAGCGATTATCCGCAGGGGACGTTCGACCGTGACGCACACGTGCAGATCGACGGCTCGGCAGCTGCGTCGGACGCGGACTCGGACTCGGACTCGGATGAGAGTCTGGCAGACGGCGTTCCCGGATTCACTGCTGTCACGGCACTCGGCAGTGTACTGGCCGCACTTGCGTTCGCGGCGGTTGCGAGACGCCGCGACTGACGGAGTTGACGTGTTGAGCAGTGTCGCGGCCGACAATCACGGTATGCGCCACTCCCACGAGGTCGGCTGCAATGCCAACGTTGACACTCTTTCGAGTCGGACACTCGACGCATGAGTACGGCTGAGGTCGATATGTCGCGGACGAAGGCGTGGCTGTTGGCCGCCCGCCCCCAGACCTTGCCCGCGGCCGCAGCCCCGATCATCGTCGCCGTGGGTCTCGCGGTCCACGACGGCGTTTTCGCACCCGGGCCGGCGCTGATGGCGTTCGTCGGCGCTGCGTTGATCCAGATCGGGACGAACTTCGCGAACGACTACTACGACGCGATCAAGGGCGCAGACACCGACGACCGGGAGGGGTTCACCCGCGTCACGCAGGCGGGAATCATCCCTCCTGAACAGGTCAAACTCGCGACCGCCGTGACGTTCGCCCTGGCGATTCTCTCTGGAACCTATCTCGTCTACATCGGCGGCCTCCCGATTCTCGTTATCGGCCTCGTGAGCGTCTTCTGCGGCTGGGCCTACACCGGCGGCCCCTACCCGCTCGGCTACCACGGGCTCGGTGATCTCTTCGTGTTCGTCTTCTTCGGTATCGTCGCCGTCGTCGGCACCTACTACGTGCAGGCCGCCGCGGCGGTCGAGTCGTTCATCACGACGATTCCCGCCGGCACGATTACCTGGGACGCGTTCCTCGTTAGTCTCCCCGTCGCCGCGCTCTCGACAGCGATCATCATCGTCAACAACGTCCGCGACCTCGAGACCGACGCCGAGACCGGCAAACGAACGCTCGCGGTCCGCATCGGGTATCGCGGGAGTCGCATCGAGTACACCGCTATGCTCGCGCTCGCGTACCTCGTCCCCGTCTGGCTCTGGCTCGGCGAGGGGTTCCCAGTGAGCGTCCTGCTCCCGCTCGCCACGATTCCCTATGCCGTCATCACCGCACAGACGATCTGGACCAGAACCGACGGCGAGGCGCTCAATCCGGCGCTCGAGGCGACCGGCAAACTGCTCGCACTGTACGCGGCGCTGTTCGCCGCAGGGCTGGTGATCTAAGTGTCCGGTGGCGACGCCCCACGGTTCGAACTCGAGTACCGACGGTTTTCGCTCCCACTCAGAGAGCCACTCGAGACGGCGTCAGGCTCGATCGATGCGCGCGAGGGCTTTCTGCTCCGACTCGTCGATCGAACGGGCGGCGACGCAACGGTTGGCTACGGCGAGGCGACGCCGCTTTCGGGCTGGACGGAGCCGGTTGCTGACTGTAAGGATGCACTCGAGCGCGCCAGTCGGGCACTTCGCGATGGCGGGAATCTGGAGGATGCACTCGAAGAAGCCGCGGGCACTGCGGCGGCCAGACACGGCGTTTCGCTGGCGATCACGGACTGCCGAGCGACGGGCGAGGCGACGCCGCTGTATCGGTACATCGGGCAGGGGCCGATGGTCGGCCGCGTGCCGGTGAACGCGACGATCGGTGACGGCGATCCCAGGGAGACGGCACACCGGACCGCAAGCGCCGTCCAGCGCGGCTTCGACTGCTGTAAACTCAAAGTCGGTCGCCGTCCCGTCTCGGCGGACATCGAACGGATTCGGCGAACCCGCGAGGTCGTCGGCCCCGAGGTCGAGTTGCGCGTCGACGCGAACGAGGCGTGGACGTTCGATGAGGCCGCACAGGCGATCGACGCATTCGTCGACGGCGAGTTCGGCGTATCCATCGTGGAGCAGCCGCTGCCGGCGGGGGCACTCGAGGGCCACGCCGATCTTCGCGAGCGCGCGGCGGGCGAGCTCTCCATCGCGATCGACGAGGGTCTACTCGAGCACGGTGTCGACGCGATTTGTGAGGCACAGGCCGCCGACGTGCTCGTCCTGAAGCCGATGGCACTCGGCGGAATCGACATCGCGCGCAAGATCGCCGCCTGGGTGACGGAACTCGGAGTCAGACCGCTCGTGACGACGACGATCGACGGCGTTGTCGCCCGGACCGGCGCCGTCCACCTCGCCGCGGCCATCCCGAACCTCCCCGCGTGCGGTCTCGCGACGGGGGACCTGCTCGCCGATGATCTGGGACGCGACCCCGTTCTGCTCGAGAACGGTGCTGCCGTCGTCCCGCAGGCGAAGGGGCTCGGCATCGAGGGGGTGTGGCACGAATGATCGGCACGCACGAATGGCCGACACGAGACCTCCTTTCCCATCGCGCGGCCGCAACGCCCCAGCAGACCGCACTGATCGACATCGAGACCGACACCAAATGGACCTACGCCGAGTTCGACCGGCGGGCGGATCGACTCGCGGGGGTACTCGAGTCCGACTCCGCCATCGATCGCGGCGACCGCATTGGGGTTCTGATGGACACCCGACCCGCCTTCGCAACGCTATTTTTCGCCGCAATGCGGCTCGGAGTGACGGTTGCGCCGTTGAACGTTCGTGAGACGACGAGTGAGTTGACCCTGAAGGTGGACCGACTCGACCTCGACGTGTTGCTCTGTGAGCGCGATACCGAAGCGGTCGCGGTGAATTGTGCAACCGGCAATGGCGCCGTTCCGGTTTACTCGGTCGACGAGCCGACGAGTGAGGGTGAGCGCGTCGTGTCGCTCTCCTCACTCTCGTCAACTGTTGGTCTGGACGCCAGCCACGAAACCGGCACAGAAACCGCCGCCGAACCGGGCGCTGAACGGGGCGTCGACCCAGTCGCACTCGAGTCCGACCACGTCCAACTGCTCATGTTCACGTCGGGGACCTCCGGCGAGCCGAAGATCGTCCAGGTGACGGTCGGCAATCTGGTCGCGAGCGCGACGGCCTCTGCGTTCCGACTGGGCATCGCGCCCTCGGATCGGTGGCTCTGTTGCCTCCCGATGTATCACATGGGCGGCATCGCGCCGGTCATTCGATCGACGTTGTACGGGACGACGACGGTAATCCAGCGGACCTTCGACGAGCGCGAGACAGCCCGCGTGCTGGACGAGTACGATATTTCGGGCGTCTCGCTGGTCCCCACGATGTGCAAGCGCCTGCTCGACGCCGGCTGGGAACCCGACGACGCGCTCCGGTTCGTTCTCCTCGGTGGCGCGCCCGCGTCGACGGAGTTTCTGGCGCGCTGTCGTGACGCTGGTGTGCCGGCCTACCCGACCTACGGCATGACGGAGACGTCCTCCCAGATTACGACCGCGACGCCGGCGGAGGCAGCGCGATACGAGGGGACGGTCGGCCAGCCGCTCGTCGTCACCGACGTGTCGATTGTGGGTGACGACGGCGAGCCAGTACCAGCCGGCGAGGCAGGCGAAATCGTCGTCTCCGGGCCAACTGTGACGCCCGGCTACCTCGACGAGGCGCGCACGGCGGACGCGTTCTGCGACCGCGGCCTTCGGACCGGCGACGTGGGCTACCGGGACGAGGGAGGCCGACTGTGGATACTCAACCGACGGAGCGACCGCATCGTCACCGGCGGCGAGAACGTCGACCCCGGTGAGGTGATCGACGTCTTGTGCGCTCACCCGGCCGTCGAGGCAGCCGCCGTCGTCGGCCTCGAGGACCCAGACTGGGGCGAGCGCGTGAGCGCGCTGGTCGTGCCCGTCGAGGCGAGCGGGTCTAAATTGGACTCGGATTCGGGCATCGACACGGATGCAGACTCGGATTCGGACCTACTCGAGTCCGTTCGCGCTCACTGCGACGACAATCTGGCGGGATTCAAGTGTCCGAAGACGATCGGCGTGGTCGATGCACTCCCGCGGACGCACTCGGGAACGGTCGACCGAGCGGTGGCTCGCGAGCGGTTGCTCGAGGTCGGCATCGACATGACGCGATCCCAGTGATTTTGATGGACGCGCAGCGGTAGCGTGGACCGTCGCCGAAACATGTCAGTTGGAACATCTCACAGACGATATTTATGCACTGAATTCAAATGCTACTGTATGCCACACGGGCAAGATGTCGAAGACGATACCTCGGAATTGACATCGGAATACGAGTGTCTCCAGTGCGGTCGAATCGTCGAAGCTGAGACGAATCCGGGAGCGTGTGCGGAGTGCGGCGGCGACTTTCAGAATCGGGCGAAGTCAGTCGAGTAGCGGGAGTGCGCGGCTGTATTTGTTGTCCGTCCGTGACCGCTGCGCGCCAGCGGTGGACTGCCACTTAAGACGATTAAACTCCTATCATGAGCCGTGTGCACACTGATGCTCGCCTGGCAGGTCTTCGAGGACGTGCCCGTCGCTGTCGCAGCGAATAGGGACGAAGCCGTCTACCGCGATTCGCAGCCACCCGCCATCTACAGTGAGGATCCGCTCGTCGTCGCCCCGCGAGATGCGGCGGCCGGCGGCACCTGGATCGGCTTCAACGAACACGGCCTTTTCGTCGGCATCACGAACAAGTGGACCGACGCCGACCTCGCCGGTGACCGTTCGCGGGGACTGCTCGTCGCGGACGTACTCGAGTCCCCCTCGGTCACCGAGGCTGCCGCGGTCGTCGAGGACGCGACGGCTGCTGCCGAGTACGACGGCTTCTCGCTCGTGGTCGCGGACGCAGACGACGCAGCCTGCTACCAGTGGGACGGCGAGCTTTCGGTGACGGAGTTCGATCCTGGCGTCCACGTCGTGGTCAACGTCGCGGTCGACGACGATGTGGATCTGCCGTCGTTCCGGACCGAGGTTGCGAGCGCACAGGCCGAGAACGCACGAGCGGTTCGCACCGAACTCGCAGCCGAGGCGGACGAATCCGCTCCCGATTGGCTCGCACGTGCCGGCACTGTCCTCGGCGACCACGAGTTCGGCGTCTGTATCCACGGCGACGGCTACGGCACGCGGTCGTCCTCACTGCTCGCGCTCGCCCCGGATTCGGACGAGGCGAACGGACTCGTCGGTGCGACCTACTGGTTCGCGCCCGGTCCGCCCTGCGAGACGGCGTATCAACCGGTTACGCTTGCACCGCAGTCCGAGTCCAAGTCCGAGTCTGTGCCCGGGTCCGTGCCTGAATCAGACTCAGACTCTGACTCCGGGCCTGCATCCGAGTTTGTGTTCGGGTCCGGGTCAGACTCGAACGGGCCAACCGAATCCGTGACGGGGGCCGAGTTCACGTTCGAAGAATGGACTCGTCGAAACGAATGACACTGGCGTCGAAAGGCACATTTAAGCGGCTCCCTGCCTCTCATACGCACATGGACGCACACCTGGCTGTCGCGACGAGTACGAGCACGAAGGGGTGGTCGCCGTGAGCGTCTCTGCGGCCGAATCGGAGCTCACGGAGGACGAACGGGCCGGTCTCGAACTCGTTCGAGAGACCGGCGGTATCCACCAGAGCGACTTCTGGAAGGAACTCGACGTCTCCTCACGCAAGGGCAGTCGAATCGTCGAGTCGCTCGTCGAGTACGACCTCGTCAACCGCGAGGATACGGTGTACAACGGACACAACACCTACTACATCACGCCGACCGCACGCGATCTGGACTTTACACTGTTGATGGCCGGTGACATGCTCTCGCCGTTCATCGGTGAGGAGGAGGTCGACCCGAACAGCGACGCCTTCTCGCAGTGGATTATGAACCTCGCCTACGAGGAGTAACGAGCGGGCAGCACCAACTGAACTGCGGACGAAAACAGCAAGCAGCCGCCCGGTTTCTCACTCGTTTGAACTCGGAGAGAGCCGTCTCAGTAGCCAGCGCCCGAGCGGCGTCGTCGGATTCTCGGGCGACTGCGTCACGCTCTGTTCGACGAACACCCAGGCGAGCGTCGCCGCGAAGCCGGTAAACGCCACGCTGACGGAGACGACCTCGCCGGCCAGCAACTGCCCGGCCATCGCCACTCCGAGCGTTCCGAGCAGCACCCAGCCCGCGACGACGATCGCCGGACCGTAGCGTTCGGCAACCGTCTCCAGTGAGAATGCCTGCTCTAGCAGCCCGATCGCACTTACGACGATCATCGTCCCCGCAAAACACGCGACGACGATCTGCGTCGATCCAACCCCGATCATAGCACGTCCGTCAGCAGCTGTGAGCTTAAGTATACAGTCCAATGATCGGTTCAACGACCGGTTTCGAGGGAGAGACGAGATCTGTGACCAGTCCCAGCGACATCGCCCCAGCAATCGACGCTCTCAAATACTCCACGAGTCGGCGCAAATTAGGTTCGACGTCTACTGTTCAGGGCGGGGAGGATGTCACTCGAGTGCACTTGCCGCACGAATCAACCGCTCTTCACCGAAGGCAGGGCCGACCAGCTGGAGGCCGACGGGGAGGCCGTCGGTGTCGCTCTCGCCGGCCGGGACCGAGATTGCGGGCAGATCTGCGAGGTTCACGGGGACGGTGTTGGCGTCGGCGAGGTACATCTGGAGCGGGTCGTCGAGACTCTCGCCCTGCTCGAACGGGGTGACCGGCATCGTCGGCGAGGCGAGCACGTCGGCCTCCGAGAGCGCCTCGTCGAAGTCCTGCTTGACCCAGGCGCGAGCGTCCTGAGCCTTCTTGTAGTACTTGTCGTGGTAGCCCGCAGAGAGCGCGTAAGTGCCGAGGAGGATGCGGCGCTTGACCTCGTCGCCGAAGCCGTCCTTGCGGACCTGGGAGAACGTCTCGTTCCAGTTGCTCCCGGCATCGCCTTCGCCCTCGGTCTCGGGCCCGTAGCGGACGCCGTCGAACCGGGCGAGGTTCGAGGAGGCTTCGGACATCGCGATCACGTAGTAGGCCTCGACAGCGTGTTCGACGGACGGCAGGGAGACCTCGTGGTACTCTGCGCCCTGGTCTTCGAGGTCTGCGATGGCGTCCCAGAAGGTGTCGACGACATCCTCGTCGGCACCCTCGAGGAGTTCGGTGGGGACACCGATGGTGAGGCCGTCGACGTCGCCGGTTGCGGCGTCGGCGTAGCTCTCACCCTCGGGAGCAGCGTCACGCGTCGTTGCGTCCCGTTCATCCGGTCCCGCGATGACGTCGAGCAGCGCGGCCGCGTCCTCGACGGTCTCGCCGAACGGACCGATCTGTTCGAGACTGTTGCCGTAGGCGACCAGTCCGTAGCGCGAGACGAGACCGTACGTCGGCTTGATCCCGACGACGCCACAGAAGGCGGCCGGACAACGGATCGAGCCACCCGTGTCCGAGCCGAGCGCGAGGTCGGCCTCGCCGGCGGCGACGGCAGCGGCGGAGCCACCCGAAGAGCCACCCGGGACGTGACCCGGTGCAGCGGGGTTATCCGTCGGGCCGAACGCCGAGGTTTCGGTGGTCGACCCCATGCCGAACTCGTCCATGTTGGCCTTGCCGACGATGGTCGCACCGGCTTCCTTGAGCCGCGAGATGACCGTCGCGTCGTACGGCGGCACGTACTCTTCGAGCATCGCCGACCCGCAGGTCGTTGCGACGCCCTTCGTCGAGATGTTGTCCTTGACGGCGACGGTGCGGCCCGTGAGCGGGCCGTCTGCGCTTCCGTCGCCCTCGATTCGCTCGTCCGAAATGAAGATATTATCAGCCATGTACAGTCAGCTCAGGAGACGTTTGGCCCCTTGAAGTAGCCGTCCTCTGTTTCCGGCGCGTTCCGAAGCGCCTTCTCGCGGTCCAGCGAGTCGCGCTCCTCGTCCGGGCGCATCACGTTCGTCAGGGCAGCCTCGCGCTCGACCTCCGGGACCTCGTCTAAGGTTTCGAAGTACTCGAGTATGTCCGCGAACTGGCCGGTGAACGCCTCGACCTCCTCGTCGTCGAGGTCGACGCGGGCCAGCTCCGCAACGTGGCGGACTGCCTCGGGGTTGACGGCGTCGTCGCTCATACGTGTTCGAATCGCCCTGTCGGGAGTAAGCGTTTCGATACGGCGACAGCTGCGGGTGCGTGCTGGCGGTGTTGAGTATCGGGCGGCCCAACTGAGACGGTCGGGTGTCGTTCGGTAGCGCTGATCGCCGGACGGGGAGATGGCTGGCAAAACACGCCAGCGATCCGTCTGAAACGGCGGGCTGAAGCAGTGATTACGCTCGCAGGCACGCGTTCAAATATCCGTACGATCACAGTGTTTAAGTCGCGGCAGGGCGTTATACTGTGACTGACAGGGCGTTTTCAGCGACGATTCGATTGGCTTCACTACCAATGACTGACTCCAGTATTCGAACGCACAGTGACGAGCGACGCACGACTGAGCGGGCGGAGTCCAGCGAGCGGACGGACGAGCAGGACGAGCAGACAGACGAACGACAGCGACAGCGCGAACGCGGTGCGGAACGGGAGCGAGCACAAGACCAGGAACAGGAGCAAGACCGAGAACAAGAACAGTGCCCAGAGTGTGACGGCCGTCTCATGTCCGACGCGGAACACGCCGAAACCGTCTGTGCTGACTGCGGCCTCGTCGTCCAGGAAGGCGAGATCGACCGCGGCCCCGAGTGGCGCGCGTTCGACGCCGCCGAAAAGGACGAAAAAAGCCGCGTCGGTGCCCCGACGACGAACATGATGCACGACCAGGGGCTCTCGACGAACATCGGCTGGCAGGACAAAGACGCCTACGGCCGGTCGCTCTCGAGCCGCCAGCGCCAGAAGATGCAGCGGCTTCGCACCTGGAACGAGCGCTTTCGCACCCGCGACTCGAAGGAGCGCAACCTGAAGCAGGCGCTCGGCGAAATCGACCGCATGGCGAGCGCGCTCGGCCTCCCTGACAACGTCCGCGAGACCGCGAGCGTCATCTATCGGCGGGCACTCGAGGAGGACCTGCTTCCGGGCCGCTCCATCGAGGGCGTTTCGACCGCCTCGCTGTACGCGTCGGCCCGGCAGGCCGGCACACCGCGCAGCCTCGACGAAATCGCGGGCGTCAGCCGCGTCGAGAAGGACGAAATCGCGCGCACCTACCGGTACGTGATTCGGGAACTCGGCCTCGAAGTTCAGCCCGCGGACCCGGTGAGCTACGTCCCGCGCTTTGCCAGCGATCTCGACCTCTCCGACGAGACCGAGCGTCGCGCTCGACAGCTCCTCGAGACGGCCAAAGAGTCGGGCATCCACAGCGGCAAGTCCCCGGTCGGACTCGCGGCCGCAGCGGTGTACGCCGGCGCGCTGCTCACGAACGAGAAGGTGACCCAGAACGACGTCAGCGAGGTCGCGAGCATCTCCGAAGTGACGATCCGCAACCGGTATCACGAACTGCTCGAAGCCGAGGGCGGTGCACCGGCGTAGTCCGCGTTGCGATCACAGCGCGTTCAACGAGAGATTTACCGTCGTTCGTCGCTGCGCCAGACTGTTCTGCTCGCGGGACTGCATCGCTAACGAGTGCATACTCAAGCCCGTTTGTCCGGTCGACCCGACTATGGCTGCTGTACTCGAGTGCGACAACTGTCGAGAACCAGACGTTGCGTACACGTTGACGACGCACGACGCAGGGACCGACGGGGAAGAGATTGACTTGCACTTCTGTTCGAGTGAGTGTTTGCGGGTGTGGACGTAGTTGTAGTTGCAGGCGGTTGTGCTGAGGGTGCTGGCCGCCAGAAAAGACTGTGTGGTAGCCGGGCTGATCAGGACTCGTCGTAAATCTCCGGATCGGGGTCACCGCTGACCTCGATGACGCCGAGCGCGCCCTTGTGGACAACCCGCGAGAGCGCGTGGTCGACGAGTTTGATCGGGCCGGGAACGACCATCTCCATCTCTCCTGCAACGCTGGTCCCGGGTGCGACCGGCGTCGTCTCGACGTTCTGTGCGGGCTCCGTGAGCAGGTCGCCGTCCCGGTAGAAACGCGACCAGACGTTGCCGATCGGATGGAGTGCACTGGTGAAGTTGGGGCCACCGTTCGCGAAGTAGATACGAACGGTTTCGCCGACCTCGGCCTCGGGTGCGCCGTGTGGGCCGTCGTCACTGACCGCGCCGACCTCTCCGTTCAGCAGGACGTAGGTCGGGTCTTCGTCCGCCGAGGCGTCGAAGTCGAACTGGTGGTGGCCTTCTTCGCCGGTCTCGCCGTTGGTGTAGAGTTCGTGCTGGCCGACGTAGAACTCGCGGTCGACCTCGGGGAGGCCATCCGCGGGTTCGACGAGAATCGCTCCGAACATCCCCAGGCTGATGTGCTGGTCCATCGCCGGCACCGCACAGTGGTAGATGTGGATGCCGGGGTACGTCGCGGCGAACGTGAGCGTGGCCGGTTCGTCACCGGGTGCAATCGTCGTCGCCTCGGCACCGCCGCCCGGTCCGTACACCGCGTGGAGGTCGATGTTGTGGACATCGACGTTGTGCTCGTCGGGCACCTCGAAGGTGAGTTCGACCGTATCACCCTCGCGGACGCGGATCATCGGCCCCGGAATCTGGCCCTCGTAGGTCATTAGGTCGATCGTCACGCCCGGTTCGATCTCGACCGTTGCCTCGATCGACTCGAGTGTCAACTCGTGCGTCCGGGGTTCGTCCCAGTCGACTGGTGGCGGAATGACCGCCGGGTCGGCTGCGATGTGTTCTACGTCGGGCGGTTCTGTTGGTGGGAGTTCCTCGTCTTCGTGCCCGTTTTCGTCCTCGTCCTCTCGGTCGGCAGCAGCCGGTCCTGCATCGGAGGCGTCGGGCCGCCACACGCTGTCGTCGAGACAGCCAGCAACGGCGATCGCCCCGGCTGCGCCGATTCCCTGAACGAACTGTCGTCGGTTGGTGAGTATCGTGGTCTGGGGCATTGGCCTTCCTCCTCAGTTATACACACACGACCTAGCCTGTCACCTCCAGCGATGATTCCTGAGGCGAAAGAATATGGGCGAATATGTTCGCTCCCAGTTTGACTTACAGGGCTGGGCCGAGACAGACACCTCTAGTGCCCTCCCTGCCACTCGCTGACGACGCAACCGCCCCCGACGCAGCAGCCTGTCCCGAGATCGGCGTGGACTCGAGTACCCTGGATCTCTCAACAGTTCGTCTCCACATGGTTGCCGGTGGCGACGAGTCGGGCCCACTGGTCGTCTTGCTTCACGGCTTCCCCGAGTTCTGGTACGGCTGGCGACACCAGATCGAACCGCTACTTGAGGCAGGCTACCGTGTCGTGGTGCCGGACCAGCGGGGCTACAACCGCAGCGAGAAGCCCGCGGGTGTCGGTGCATACCGGCTGCGATACCTGACACGGGATATCGTCGACCTGATTGACGCGGAAGGCCGCGAGCGCGCACACGTCGTCGGCCACGACTGGGGCGGCATCGTCGCGTGGGATCTCGCCACCCGCTATCCCGACGTGGTCGACCGACTGGCGGTCATCAACGCGCCGCATCCAACAGTGTTTCAGCGTGTGTTGCGCTCGTCGCTCGAACAACAGGGCCGGAGCTGGTATGCGTACCTATTCCAGCTCCCCCGGCTTCCAGAACGGCTGCTCGGGGCGAAGGGGTACGATCGACTCGAGCGGGCGTTGACGGAGACTGCGCCGACTGGGACGTTTTCGTCGGCGGAGCTGGCGCTGTACCGTCACGCCTGGCGACAGCCGGATGCGCTCACCGGCATGCTCAACTGGTATCGGGCGAGTGGTCGGTACCCGCCGGTCAGACTCGGAACCTCGATGCCCGCGGCCGACGACCAACTCGAGACGCCGACGCTTCTCATCTGGGGTGACGAGGATGCTGCGTTGACGATGGATCTCGCTCACAGAAGTGTCGCACAGTGTGTCCGAAGCCGGTTCGTGCAGGTCTCGGGAGCGAGCCACTGGGTTCAACACGAGCGGCCAGCGCTGGTTGCCGAGGAGTTGGTAGCGCACTGTTCGTCGTGAGGCAGTGGTTGCGGTTCTCGGGAGTGAATCTACACGATAGCTATGACCGTCTTGGGTCTGGACTCCCTCGGTGAACTTCGCCGTCTTGACTGGTCAGATCAGTCATTCCCACGCGGTAGGAATGTGACGGAGCCTATTGGTTGTCCAGTCCCAACACTTGAGTGAACGATTGCCATGGCGCAGGCAACCCTCACTATCACGCTGCCCGACCACGTCTGGATTCAGCAGGTGTCGACGGCGAACCCGGACGCGACGTTCCGGGTGCTCGCCGCGGTTCCTGGTGCAAACACCGGCTTTGCCCTCGTCCAGATTACCGGGTCGAACGTCGAGCAGGTACTCGAGACGATGAACGACCACCCTCAGCTAACGGAGGTGACGCTCACACAGCGAAGCGACGGGGAAGCGACGGTGCACTTCGAGACGACGAAACCGTTGTTGCTGTTCTCCTCGCGGAATTCCGGGATGCCGATCGAGTTGCCGGTGACGATTCAGGACGGACGCGCGACGGTCGAGGTGACCGGGTCGCGCGAACGACTGGGTGAACTCGCGGCGCAGTTCGAACGGCTCGGACTGCAATATCGCATCGAGACTGTCACCGAGCAGCTTCACGACAGCCAACTCCTCTCGGATCGCCAGTTTGAGGTGCTCACTGCTGCCGTCGAGCAGGGATACTACGATACGCCGCGCCGAAGTTCGTTAACTGAACTCGCCGACCATCTGGGAATTGCGAAATCAACGTGCAGTGAAACGCTTCACCGTGCGGAGGAGGCGATCATCAAGCAATTCCTCGACCGCGTACCCGATACCGATCCCGAGTCTCCGCTCGAGGACCAACTCGTTCAGAGCTGAGATCTCATTTATACACCCGAACCTGTTCGCACCCATTCCCACGGTGTGGAAATCGACTGTGTCTTTCTTCGATTAGTAGCGGTGAGTGCGCTTTAGAGGAACCGCAAATGAACGTATTCAAGTGGGTGCCGTTGCGTACTCACGTTGTGACTGGAACCGCATGTCAAGAGGTGTTCTAACGCGATGAGTACGGAAGACGAATCGTTCCATCCACTCGGTCAAGAGTGGGAAAATGAGCTCGAGACGATGCTCGACGATACCGAGTACGACAGCGACCTCGGGATGCAGATGGCCGAAGACGCCATGCGCGTCACGAAGGGCGAACTCTCCGAAGCCGACTTCCACGAGAAGTATCACGACGACGTGATGGAGGAGTTCGGCGTCGACGACCGCCCAACCGAGGAGGCCTACGAAGAGGCCCAAAAGAACGCTGGCGGCTTCGCCGAGATGCTGAAGAGTGTCGACAGCGACGGCGAAGAGAGTCGCCGCGGCATGATGAAGAAGATGGGTGCCGGTGCAGCCTTCGTCGGTCTCGGTGCCTTCGGTGCCTCGGAAGGAGGCAGCGAGAGCGAGCCGAACGTCGCCGCCGCCCAGGAGGGCGACGACACTGAGCAGGACGTTCAGTGGGGTATGGCGATCGATCTCGAGCGCTGTGACGGCTGTCTCTCCTGTGTCGAGGCCTGTGCAGAGGAGAACAACCTGGACCGCGGTGTCAACTGGATGTACGTCCTCGACTACGAGGACAACGGTGTCGACACGAGTCGCAACCGACTCGTTCGACCGTGCCAGCACTGTACCGACGCACCGTGTGAGAAGGTCTGTCCGACGACCGCGCGTCACACGCGTGACAACGACGGCCTCGTCCTGACCGACTACGACGTCTGTATCGGCTGCCGATACTGCCAGGTTGCCTGTCCGTACGGTGTCAACTACTTCCAGTGGGACGAACCTGACATCACCACGGAAGACATCGAGGCACAGGCACAGGAAGAAATGGGCGACCACGATCACGACAGCGATGTCCCACACGACCACATGAGCGACGAGCGCGGTCGCTGGGTCGACAGTCGTGCCCCACGTGGCGTCATGAGCAAGTGTACGATGTGCCCAACCCGCCAGGACGGCGGCATGGGCGAGGACGCTGTCGGAACGACCGCCTGTGAGGACGCCTGTCCGCCGGACGCGATCCAGTTCGGCAACATGTTCGACGACAACAGTGACCCGCAGACCTACGCCGACAACCCGGCCCGTGGTCGCGCACTCTCCGACATCGACATGAGCGTCCCGTCGGCGGACGCACTCGAGGACGACCTCGACGGCGCAGACGACGACCTGGAGTCCGTTCTGGAAGCGTCCGAAGACCTCGACGAGGAGACGCTCCGAATCATGAAGGCGATCGAAATCGTCTCCGAGGACTTCGGTGAGGGCGACGCCAGCCACACCGAATACGAGCAGAACATCGTCGACGCCTTCGATGCACTCGAAGCACACGGTCTCGATCTCGACAGCGAGGAGGTCCTCGTCGGACTCGATCTCGCCGACGAACCGGACGAGGACGAGGAGTTCGACGGTCCAGACGAGAGCGCGGCACAGACCGTTCTCGTGAACGAGGCCGGAGAACCGGACTCGAACTTCCAACTGCTCGAGGACATGGGTACCAACCCGAACATCATCTACCTGGGCAACGAGCCAGGCCCGCAGGCAGAGCAGGTCGAGGGTCCGGTTGCCTACGAAGACGTGGAAGCCGACCTCGCCGACGGTAGCTCCGTGCCGCTCGCAGACAACCGCAAGGACGTCCTTGACGAGATGACGGTCGGTGACGCTGGGGTGTCCTTATGAGCACCAAGACGCCGTCTGAGGACGACATCCTGCGGCCGATGCATACGTTCACGAAGAAGTACGTCCTCCTGTTCGCCATCGCGGCGCTGGCACTCGGTGCCTTCCTCGTCGGCTGGATGTACCAGCTGCAGCAGGGGATGGCCGTTACCGGCCTCTCCGACTGGGGTAGCGGTGGCGGTGTCACCTGGGGACTGTACATCGGCGCGTTCATCTGGTGGGTCGGGATCGCACACGGCGGGATTATCCTCTCCGCTGCGGTCCGACTGCTCGGCATGGATCGATACATGCCGGTCGCCCGCCTCGCAGAGATGCTGACGCTCGCCGGCCTCTCCGCGGCAGGATTCTACATTCTGGTGCACATGGGCCGCCCGGACCGCATGGTCACGAGCGTCATCGGTCACTACCACATCACGGTCAACAACTCGCCACTGGTGTGGGACGTTACTGTCATTACGGCCTACTTCGTGCTGACGGCGACGTATCTCGGACTCACGCTCCGATACGACATCGCACGACTGCGTGATGACCTGCCGTCGTTCTCGCCCAACGTGGGCGGAAAACAGCTGCCAGACCTTCTCGCACCGGTCTACGACGTGCTGACCCTCGGCTACACCAAGGCCGAAGACAAGGTCATCGACCGGATGGTCTGGTGGGTCGCACTCGCGATCATCATCATGGCACCACTGCTGCTTCACGGCGGTGTCATTCCGTGGCTGTTCGCCGTCCTGCCGAACTACCCAAGCTGGTTCGGTGGCATTCAGGGACCACAGTTCCTGACCATCGCACTCACGTCGGCAATCAGTGGCGTGATCCTCCTGTCCTACGCATTCCGTCGCGCGTACGACTGGGACCACATCATCACTGACGACATCTTCCGTGGCCTGCTCCTGTGGCTTGGATTCTTCTGCCTGCTGTTCCTCTGGTTGCAGCTCCAGCAGCTCGCCACGGGCAGCTTCCACTCGACGACGACCCACTCGTACGCAACTGCGTCAAAGCTCTCGCACCCAATGTACGTCGGTCCGATGCTAATGGTGCTCGGTGTGCTTGTGTACATCTTCGCACAGACGATCCGCCCGTCGTTGTTCAGTAAGGGCCGCGCGATCGCTGCTGGCCTGCTCGTGCTGACCGCGACGCTGGTCGAGAAGACGTACTTCGTCCTCTCTGGCTTCTGGTATCCGTCGTTCAACATCTACGACGGCTCGCCGGGAGAATACTTCCCAAGCGTAATCGAACTGCTGTCGATCGCCGGAACGATCGGCATGGTGACGCTGTTCTTCCTCGTGCTGTCGAAGCTCGTCCCCGTGGTCGAGCTCCACGCGGTCGAACACCTTCGTGGCGACCACGGTCACGGCCACGAACACGACCACGAACCGGTAGAGGAAAGTGCAGAGCAGCCGGAGGTTGAAGCATGATTCCAGCGCTCACCACCGCGCTCTCGTTCATCCTCTATCACGGCTACGATGGGACCGAGGGTGTGACGGGCTTCCCGAACATCGGGACCTACCTTATCTTCGGGGTCATTCTCGTCCCCGTCTACGTGATGGTTGCAGCGTGGTTCCTCGGACAGCCCCGCGATAGCAAGACCGGCCTGCTCGGCGTCTCCTACCTCGTCGGGATTACGGCCCAGATGTGGATCGGGATGTTCATCCTGACCGTCATCATCGGCGTCGTCTTCTACGGCGGCCTGCCGGAACCACTCGCGGCACCCGGTCCGTAAGGACCACTCGAGTGCCGGTTCCGGTACCGGCCCCGGTGCCGGTACTGGTACTGATGCCGATGCCGGCTCCGGTACCGATGCGGTTCACACGAACCGCAATCGGCATTGACAATGACGACACACCATTTCTTGACGACACCACAGCTGACAGCGGGATCGCTGGCTCTGTGGGTCACTGCGGTTCCATCCGCTTCCGCTTCCGCTTCTGCTTCACGGCGTTCCACGACCGCATTGTACCAGTGACAGCCGGGCGGATCGTCACGTGCTGCACCTCGTTTCACATCCGAACCATCACACGTATCCCGCTTCGCAACCGTACGCTAGGTAACACACAGACTCAGTATGAGCATTACAGAACACGAACTCAAGATCAAGCTCGAGGGGATCGAGGACCCGGACATCGGCGAGGATATCATCTCGCTCGGACTCGTCAACGACGTCACCATCGAGGACGAAACCGCTCGCATCTCACTCGCGTTCAACACGCCGTACGCGCCCTCCGAAATGGAGCTTGGCAACCGCATTCGAGAGGTCTGTGACGAAGCCGGTCTCGAGGCCGACCTGCGTGCGCACGCCGGTGCGGAACACGGCTTCGACGACGAGGTCCTCCCCCGCGTTCGCAACGTCATCGCCGTCGCCTCCGGAAAGGGCGGTGTCGGGAAGACGACCGTCGCTGCGAACCTCGCGGCCGGACTCGAGAAACGCGGCGCGATGGTCGGACTGCTCGACGCCGACATTCACGGGCCGAACATCCCGAAGATTCTGCCGGTCGAGAGCGAACCCGGCGTGACGCCGAGCGAAGACATCGTTCCACCGCGATCCGACGGTGTCCGCGTTATCAGTATGGGCTTCATGATGGAAGAGGAGGACGACCCGGCGATTCTCCGCGGTCCGATGGTCAACAAGTTCATGCTGAAGTTCTTAGAGGGCGTCGAGTGGGGTCGGCTGGACTACCTCATCGTCGACCTGCCGCCGGGCACCGGTGACGCGACGCTGAATCTGCTGCAGTCGATGCCGGTCACGGGATCCGTCGTCGTCACGACGCCACAGGAGATGGCCCTGGAGGACACCCGGAAGGGAATTCAGATGTTCAACAAGCACGACACGCCGGTGCTGGGCGTCGTCGAGAACATGAGTTCGTTCGTCTGTCCGAGCTGTGGCGACCAGCACGGCCTATTCGGCACCGATGGCGCAGAATCCATCGTCGACAAGTACGACGTGCCGATGATTGGCCAGATCCCAATCCACCCTGACTTCGGCGCAGAGGGAAGTGAAGGTGCACTCGTCAAGGACGACGACAGCCCGGTACAGGAGGCCGTCGAGGAGGTCGTCGCCAACATCGCAGACCGGATCGGCGAGACGAACCGCCGAACTGTCGACGCGAACACGTCGGACGACCCAGCCGATAAGCTGCCGACGGAACTCGAAGACTGACAGAGTACCCTACTGCGCTGCCAACAGGTTGTTGGCTGTCGTTTCGTTTTATTTGTTCAGCGTACGAATCAGCTCCCAGAGAGCTATGGCTCCGACATCACTCGATCGCTACGACGACGCACTGGCAGCACTCGATCCAGACGAGGGGGAACTCGAGTCCACCGAACTCGTCGTCACCGACGACGTGCTGGTGAAGGCGTTCGCGCTCGGCCCCGGCGCTGAACTCGAGGCGCACGAACACGGCGACAGCACGAACGTCTTTCACGTTCTCGAGGGGACGGTGACGGTGATTCAGGACGACGAGCACGAACAGATCGAGGCACCTGGAACTGTGCTCCACGAACGCGGCGTCGCTCACGGAGCGAAAAACGAGACCGACGAGACGGTGGTCTTTACGGCGAGTCTGTGTCCGTTACCGTCCTAAGTGGGTAGCGGCTGCCCGGCTACTCGTCCTCGAGCAGCGAGTCCACGTACTTCGTCACGTGGTCGTCCATTCGGCGCTTGTAGCCCGCCTGGCGGGCCAGCCGGTCGAGTTCGCGTGCGACGAGACTGCCGTACTGCACTGCTTTTTTGTCCCGCACCGCGATCGCCTCCGGCAGATACTCGGCCGCCACCTGCCGGAAGCCGCGCTTTCGCGTCTCCTCATCGGCGAGCAGCTCGTCTGGCAAGCGGAGCGCCGCGTCGACGACCTCGTCGTGTAACAGCGGTGCAACCGGCTCGAGGCCGGCAGCCTCGATAGCACGCACGTCCCGTGGGAGCTGCTCGGAGAGGCTTCGAATCTGCTCGCGGACGGCTCCACGGGTCGTCTCGGCCTCGACGCGGTGGTCGAGCCTGACTACCTTCTCGTAGCCGCCGAACAGTTCGTCCGCACCCTGCCCAACCGCGAGCGCGTCGAACCCGTCGGCGGCGACGCGTTCGCCGACCAGGTACAACGGCAGCGCGATCTGAATATCCATCGCGTTCGTGCGCCCGGTCGCGCGCGCGATTTCGGGAACGGCGCGCTCGAGATCGGCCGGCTCGAGTTCGACCACGGTTAGTTCGCGGCCCATCGCCGCTGCGGCGCTGCGGGCTGCCTCGACGTCGTGGCTATCCGGGAAGCCGACGACGTACAGCGGCGCGTCGAGCAGTTCGGCGACGAGCGCGGAGTCGACGCCGCCCGAAAAGGCGACCGCGATAGCCGCGTCCGTTGCAGCGGCCTCGGTGGTTGCCGTCTCGATGGCGGATTCGAGTACGGCTCGCGCTGCATCGAAATCCTCGATCGGGTCGGGGTCCGGGATGGTCCACCGCTGTTGCGATGCACTGTCGTCAGGGGTGGCGACGGCTCCGGCGGGAAACGCAATGGGGTCGGCGAGTTCCTCGGGAGTGTACGCCCACGCGTCAGTCGGGGGCTGATCGCGCTCGACGAACAGCGGCACGCGGCCCAGAACGTCGCGAACGAGGTGGTCTCGGCCGTCGATGTCGACGACGCCAGCGAAGCCGGTCGTGCCGGGCAGTGGCTCGCCGGACTCGAGTGTGGCTCGGACTGTGTCGGGGTCGGTTCCGCGGAGTGGGGGTGTTGAGGCGGAGGCGGCCGACGACCCAGACTCGTCCTGCATCATTGAAATAGCCCCAGAACGCCGTTTCGGACCCGTCGTGAGACGCCGCCAGCGGCCTGGCGAAAGCTAATGTGCCACGGCGTTCGTTTGCCTTCGACGGTGGTTCGACCCTCTCGAATCGCCTGCAGGATGGCGTCGGCGGAGCGGTCGTCGGCGTCGACGCGGGTGACGGCCTGGCCGACCATCTCGCTGATGTGGGCGTCGCTGCCCGCGGTCATCGGGAGATTTCGAGATTCGGCGTACCGTTCGGCCTGGCGGTTGGCGCGGCCGGTCAGCAGCCGGGAGTTGTAGACCTCGATAGCGTCACCCATCGCGAGTTGCTCGCGTGAGATGCGAGCCATGACGCCGTGTCGAGACTCCTGGAAGGGATGGGGGATCACGGCGAGACCGCCCTGTGAGCGGATCTCCTCGAGTGTCGTTTCGTAGGAGAGACCCGGCGGGACGGCCTCCTCGAGTCCGAAGCCGAGGATGTGGCCGGCTTTGCTCGAGATTTCCATGGCGGGGATGCCGACCAGTCCGTAGTCGGGCGCGCGCTCGGCGGCCGCGAGACTCGCGTCGATCTCGTCGTGGTCCGTCACGGCGATCGCGTCGAGCCCGACGGCGTCGGCCTGCTCTAAGATGAGTTCGACCGGATCACGGCCGTCGTACGACAGCGCCGAGTGGGCGTGGAGTTCGACCGACAGCACGCCTCTGTGTTCACGGCGATTGATCAAAAGCGCCTCGGTCCGCGCGCTGTCACGGTCACGACCGTAGCCGCTTCCGATATACACGAACGTGGATATGGAAACCCATTTACCACCGCACTTTCATCACCTAGGTGAATGAGCCTTGCCGATTCGGATCACGAACTCGTCGTCGAGGAACTGGGTCGAGAGCCGACCCCGGCGGAGGCGGCGCTGTTCGAGAACCTCTGGAGCGAACACTGCGCGTACCGCTCCTCGAGACCGTTGCTGTCGGCGTTCGAGAGCGAAGGTGACCAGGTCGTCATCGGTCCGGGCGACGACGCGGCAGTCGTCGCGTTGCCCGAGAGCGAAGACGAGGGGACGGACATGGACGCGGACACGAACGGAGACGACTCACAGACGTACATCACGATGGGCATCGAGAGCCACAACCATCCCTCCTACGTCGACCCGTTCGATGGCGCTGCGACCGGCGTCGGCGGCATCGTCCGGGACACCCTCTCGATGGGTGCCTACCCTATCGCGCTCGCGGACTCGCTGTACTTCGGCGAGTTCGACCGCGAACACTCGAAGTACCTGTTCGAGGGCGTCGTGGAAGGGATCAGTCACTACGGCAACTGTATCGGCGTCCCGACGGTCGCGGGCAGCGTCGACTTCCATCCCGACTACGAGGGCAACCCGCTGGTGAACGTCGCCTGCGTCGGCCTGACGAACGAGGAGCGACTCGTCACCGCCGAAGCCCAGGAGCCCGGTAACAAACTCGTCCTCGTCGGCAACGCGACCGGCCGCGACGGTCTCGGCGGCGCGAGCTTCGCCAGTGAGGACCTGGCCGAGGACGCCGAAACTGAAGACCGACCCGCCGTTCAGGTCGGCGACCCCTACGCCGAGAAACTGCTCATCGAGGCCAACGAGCAACTCGTCGACGAAGGCCTGATCGAGTCCGCACGCGACCTCGGCGCTGCCGGCCTGGGCGGTGCCTCGAGCGAACTCGTCGCCAAGGGCGGCCTCGGCGCAGCGATCGAACTGGAACGTGTCCACCAGCGCGAGCCAAATATGTCGGCACTCGAGATCCTGCTCGCCGAGTCCCAGGAGCGGATGTGCTACGAGGTCGAGCCCGAGAACGTCGACCGCGTCGCGGAAATCGCAGACCGCTTCGATCTGGGCTGTTCGGTTATCGGCGAGGTCACGGCGGAGAACTACACCTGTACCTTCGAGGGAGAGACGGTCGTCGACGTTGACGCGTACTTCCTGGGTGAGGGTGCGCCGATGAACGATCTGCCGGCGAACGACCCCACGGAACCCGAGACCGACCTGCCGGACGCCGACCTTTCTGCGGCCTTCGATGCGGTCGTCTCCAGCCCGAACACGGCCTCGAAGCGCTGGGTCTACCGCCAGTACGACCACGAAGTCGGCGTGCGGACGAGCGTCGGGCCGGGCGACGACGCAGCTATTGTCGCCGTTCGAGAGGCCAACACCGGACTCGCTATCTCCGCCGGCGCGGCCCCGAACTGGACGACCACCGCACCGTACGACGGCGCGCGCGCGATTGCACTCGAGAACGCGACGAATATCGCGGCCAAGGGCGCGACCCCCCTCGCGGCAGTCGACTGCCTCAACGGCGGCAACCCGGAGAAGCCGGAGGTCTACGGTGGCTTCACGGGCATCGTCGACGGGCTCGCCGACATGTGTGAGACGCTCTCGACGCCCGTCGTTGGCGGCAACGTCTCGCTGTACAACGACTCCGTCGCCGGCCCGATCCCACCGACGCCGACGCTTGCGATGGTCGGCACGAAGACGGGCTACGACGCGCCGCCGCTCGAGGTCCAGCCTACAGCGGAGGGTGACAGTGAACTCCTCCTCGTCGGCGACCTCGCACTCGAGTCCGACGCGTTCGCACTGGGCGGTTCGGAGTACCTCGCACAGTTCGACGGCAGCGATCAGTTCCCCGTACTTCCATCGGACGAGCAGGCAGCCGAGCTGGTCAGCACGCTCGCGTCTGTCGCAGACGACGAGGCGACGCTCGCGGTGCACGACGTGAGCCACGGCGGGCTCGTGGGTGCACTCGCAGAGATGGTCACCGACGATGCGGGTCTCGACATCTCGATTCCGGACGTGAGCGACCTCGCGGGCGCACTGTTCCACGAACAGCCCGGCCGCGCAGTGATTCAGACCGAATCGCCTGCGGCCGTCCGCGATGCGTTCGACGACGTTGCGCCGGTTGTCTCGCTTGGCTCGGCGACTGCCGACGGCACCCTCTCGCTGACCGTCGGCGACGAGACGATCACGGTCGACGCAACCGAAATTCGCGATCTGCGCTCGACGATCGAGGACGAACTCGAGTAAGTCGTCGCGTCACGCGGTGGATCATTGTTCTCGGACTGGATCGCCAACGCCGAGGACCGTCCTGTTCCGAATCTGGTCCCGGTATGTTGATATATTCTCAGTTCAACTGCCATGACAACCCTGTCGTTCCCCAACGACACACTGGAGGATCTCGCTTCATGGCTACCGACACCCCGACCGTCCTGATCGTTGAGGATGAACCCGATCTTGCGAATCTCTACACCGTCTGGCTCGGCGACGAGTACGACACCCACACGGCCTCGAACGGCTCCGAGGCGCTCGAACTGATCGACGACTCGGTCGACGTCGTCCTGCTCGATCGGCGGATGCCCGAACTCTCGGGCGACACCGTACTCGAGACGATCGGAGAGCGCGAGGTAGAGTGTCGTGTCGCGATGGTGACCGCGGTCGAGCCGGATTTCGACATCGTCAGCATGGGGTTCGACGATTATCTTGTCAAGCCAGTGTCAAAGGACGAGTTGCTACAGGCAGTCGAGCGACTCGAGGTGCGTGCGACGTACGACGAGGAATTCCAGGAGTTGTTCACACTTGCAGAGAAGAAGGCGTTGCTCGACACCGAGAAGACGCCGGAACAGCTCGCTGACAGCGAGGCGTACGAGCGACTCGAAGCACAACTGGCGGGGTCACGGGTGGAGATTTCGACGGTGGTCGCGGATGCAATCGAGGCGAACAAGGCAACGACGGCTGGCGAGGCGGACGAAGCAGACAAGACAACCACGACAGACGCTGACGAATCCGAATAACGCGTTCTCTCCGTGTGTCCGTCTACAGCGGCTCGAGCGTCGTCACGTCTCGAACTTCGATACGGGTTCCGTTCTCCGCTGACTCGATCGACAGCGTCCAGTCGTGTGCGTCAGCAATCGCGCGGACGAGTGCGAGCCCAAGTCCGTCGACCGTCTCGGAATCGTCACCGTCTGCATCGGCGTCGAACACACGATCCGACGGCTCGACCGGCTCCGATGCGGCCGTGTCGACAAGAACGAACCCACGCGGGCGGTCGTCGGATCCGTTCCCGATCACTGCCTGTGGCTGGGCGGGTGTCTGCTGTTCGTCGTTTGAAACACCCAGGAGTTCGATACGGACGGTGGGGTCATCACCTGTAGTATCAGCGTTCGCTTCCTTGCCACCAGTCGTCGCTTCACTCTCGTCGAATCGATCAGCAATATCGTCGAACGCCGTCTCCAGCAGTCGGGCAAAACGCTCGGCGTCCGCCCGGAGGACGGCCGGTTCCTCGAGTGCCACCGCATCCGCGTCAAGCCGCGACGCGGTTGCTGCCGAGTGGACTGCCTGTTCGAGGAGGATACGGTTTCGCGTGCCGACAGCAGTCGCGTTCCGGGCGAACTCTCTGACATCGTCGACGAGCCGCTCTGTGCGGTCGAGCATCGTTTCGACGGAGTCCTCGGCGAGCGGGAACTGCCAGGCGTCGTCGGTGCTATCGGTACCTGTGTTGTGTTGGGTTCCGCTTCCGAAACCTGTCCCCGAGCGTTCGTCCTCGAGTGCCTCGGAGACGGCGTCGAGCTGGCGCTTCAGATCGGTCGAAAGAACTTCCGCGATTCCCTCGAGGCGCTCTGTTTGGCGTTCGAGATCAGTCGTGCGCTCGCGCAGAAGTTGCTCCCGGTCGGCGCGGTCGAGCGCTGCGCGGGTGTTCTCCACCAGTGTCGAGAGCAACTCGACATCGGTTTCGTCGAATCGGTTTGGCTGTAGCGAACCGGTCATCAGGACGCCGTGGGTACCGATCGGCGCGATGACTTCTGACTGCAGCGGCGTCTCGTCGTTGTACAGCCCGTCGACCTCGCTGAGGTCGTCGAACCGTTCGACCTCACCCGTTTCGAAGACATCCCAGACGAGCCCCTGTGGCGGGTTGAACCGCGGTAACCCGCCGAACTCCTCGTATGCACCCGCGGTTCCCGCAACGGGATCGAGATACCCCTGTTCCTCGTCGAGCAGCCAGATCCCACTGATCGGTAGATCGAGCAGGTCGCTGCCGGCGTGGACCGCGATCGAGCAGACCTCCTCGGGATCGTCGGACTCGAGTAGCCAGCGCGTGACCTCGTGGAGCGAGGCGGCGACGCGTTCGTACTCGTACTGGTCGGTGACGTCACGAACGATGCCGGCGACGGTTGCGTTGTTGTCCTCGATGGGGACGAAGCGGAACTCGCCCATCCGGTCCGTTCCGTGGGCGTCGGTGAACGGGACCTCGACGTGGCGCGTGTCGGCGGTGCCGATGTCGACGTCGGTGATCGCGCGGCCGATCTCGACGGTGTCTTCGTCGTCAATAGCGGCCAGTTCGGTAACGATTTCGACGTGTTCGCCGGTTAGTTCCTCGCGATCGACGCCGAGGAACGACTCCATGGCTTCGTTGACCGAGACGATCTCGCGGTTTCGATTGAGCGTGATGACGGCGTCGGAGATCGCCTCGACGACGGCGGCGTGCTGTGCGAGCACGCGCTCCTGTTGCTTGCGCTCGGTGACGTCGCGCATGTACACCGAGAGGCCGGTTTCGGAGGGGTAGGCCGTCGCCTCGAACCAGGTCTCGAGTCGGGCGTGATAGATGTCGAACGAGACCGAGACTTGCTTCTCCATTGCCCGGTGAAAGCCGTCCGGGAACTGTGTCTCGACGGTTTGTGGAAACTCGTCCCACATGACGCGTCCGATGAGGTCGTCTCGAGATCGCTCGAGCAGCGTCTCCGCACGGTCGTTGAGGTACGTAAACCGAAAGTCCGTATCGAGCGCGAAAAAGGCGTCCGTGATCCGGTCGACGACCGGAACGGAGCGAAGCGTCACGACCGCTCACCCGATCCGTTCAGCCGGCCCGAGCCGGCTGTCCAGTTCCACCACCGTGATTCCCTTCCCGGAGAATCGACACTCGTGCGACCCATTCCCAACTACTCTAGGGGTACTTATCGAAGCCCATATTTCAGTGTCGCGGCCGAGGCCGAGACGTGTTGGCTCAGGCATTTCTTTCCAGTCTCTCTTCTTGTCCTTCTTATCCCTCTCGTCCTTCTCGTCTCTCTCATCACTGCCGTCCACTCTTCCCAGCTCGTCACCCTTTCACCCTCTCCTCTCTCACCCTCTCGTCGCTCTTTTTCTCTCATTCAGCATCACCAGTGAGTGGAACGGTCGTTCCAACCCCATCCGAAACCGCTCGGTCGAACACCGTCTCCGCACTCGCAGCATCGAGTACCGCCGAGCCGACGCTCTTCATGACGATACGCTCGTCGTCGTGTTGTCGGCCAGTCTCTCCTGCAAGGACGGCCCCAAACGGCACAATCTCCCGATCCGAATGGTCACGCAAATCGCCTGTCTCCGCCGCCTCGTCTGGTACGTCGCCGATGATCCGATCTGCGCCTTCGACCGTTTCGTCGTCCAACTCCCGCATCTCCGGGGTGTACGCTCCCACGGCAATCACGAGCGTCCCCGGCCCGAGTTCCTCGCCCGGAAACACCGGCTCCGTGCTCGTCGTCCCCGTCACGGCCACCGAGGCGTCCGACACCGCCTCGCGAGGACTCGAGACTGGCTCTGCGGGAACGCCTAACTCCTCCTCGAGGTCGTTCGCGCAGGCGACCCGCGACTCGCTCGGCGAGTAGACGCGGATGGACTCGAGTGCGCCGCCCGTCGCGGCGGCGATAGCGCGGGTTTGCCAGCGGGCCTGCGTGCCGGCACCGATGACGCCGAGGTTGATGGGGCCGTCGGCGGCGAGTTCGCGCGCGGCGAGGCCGCCGATGCAGCCGGTGCGGGCGCTGGTGATCCGGTTAGCGGAGAGGTAGCCCACGGGTTGGCCGGTTTCGGCGTCGGTCAGCGAGAGTTGTGCGGTGACCGTCGGTAGGTCGCGCTCGGCATTGTCCTCGCAGACCGCGACGAGTTTCGTCGCGGCGTAGTTCGCGCCGTGGATGTAGGCGGGCATGCAGAGTCCCGTGCCGGTGGGCTCTTCAGGCGCGTCGGCGTCGAAGCCGGTGCCGATCGGGTAGTGCGGGCGGTCGGGTCGTTCGACCGCGCCGGCGTATTGCTTTTCGAACGCCTCGGCGACGACCGGCAGAAGGTCGTCGATTTCGAGGACCGACGCCACGTCGTCAGCAGAGAGAACGCGAACCATGATATACTGGTGCATTGTTCGGTGACTACTTCAGTGTATGTCGGACGGACGGGCTCATCCCGTCGCTCCACGCGTTCGCCGGGTCCGCCGGAATAGAAGCGCGTTTCACAAATGCCGTGGTACATTCACGCATGAAAATCGTCATCGTCGGCGGCGGCATTATCGGCACCGCGACCGCCGCGCGACTCGGCCAGACAGGCCACGATGTCACGCTCATCGAGCGCGGCGAGATCGGGACTGAGACGACGGCTGCCTCCGCGGGAATGCTCATGCGCGCCGCGGTCGAGGCGACGTCGTTCGACGTGAGGCTCCGGAACCGCGCCTGGGAGGCCTACCAGCGACTCTTCGAAGAGAGTGCCCTCGAGGCTGAACAGATCGGAACGCTCTACCTCGCCGAAACGCCGGCCTACGCCGAACGCCTCGAGCGCTCCGCGGTGACGCTCGCCGAACACGGTGTCGATGCTGCGTTTCGAGCGCCCGACGAACTCGCCGAGTACGGTATCGACCCCACGGAGTTCGACGGCGCGACGGATTTCGACGACGGCAGAGACCCAAGCAGGTTCGTCGGTGGACTGCACACCACCGCGGACCTGCGGTGCAATCCGGCCGCCGTGTCTTCCTGGTTCGCAGACTGTGCCCGAGACGCCGGTGTCGACGTTCGAACCGGTGTCGAGGTCACTGCCATTCGAACACGAAACGGAGCTGTTCGTGCTGTCGAGACCGACACCGGCCGGATCGACGCTGATACCGTCATCAACGCCGCCGGTCCCTGGGCACCACAGCTGAACAACACGGTCGGCGTCTCCCTCCCACTCGCTCACACCGTCGGCCCGATGGCCGAACTCGAGTGCCCCGCCGCTGCGTCCCTGCACGTCGATTCCACCCAGCCCAACACAAACTCCAACCCCAAGGCGACACCGTTCACCATCCTCGAATCCAAACGCTACGTCAGACCCGGCGCTGCAGACGGCTCGAAAGCACCGACCCGCGCCGTCGTCGGCGAGTTCAACACCGGGTACACTGCGGGAAGTGTACTCGAGTTAGACGAGCGCGACCTCCCCGATTCGTTCCGGAGCGAGGCACCCGGTGTCGCCAGTCTCGTCTCCGGATACGACGACGCGACAATCACCGAGGAGTGGGTCGGCTACCGCACGGTGACGCCGGACGGGCGGCCGATCGTCGGCGAAACGAAGGTGTCGGGGTTCGTCGTCGCCTGCGGGCTGACGGGACTCGGGATTACGCTCGCGCCGGCGGTGGCCGACCTCGTTGCCGACGCAGTTGCGGGCGAGTTGGATCACGAGCATCGAGAGCGGGTGGGTCCAGAACGGTTCCGATCGGACTCGCTGTAGTGCCAGCCGAGCGAGCGAATCCTTATTCGTCGTGGTGTGTTTGGACACCACATGAACGTCGTCGTCATCGGTGGAGGGATCGTCGGCCTCGCGAGCGCCTACGAACTGGCGGAGCGCGGCGCTGACGTGACTGTCTGCGAGAAGGGGTCGATCGGTTCTGGAAGCACGGAGCGCGCGGCCGGCGGCATCCGCGCGCAGTTCTCGACGCCGATCAACGTCGAGCTCTCACGCGAGAGCATGCGTGTCTGGGACGAGTTCGACGAGCGCTTCGGGACAGATATTGACTACCGGAAGAACGGCTACCTCTTTCTCGCGCGCAGCGAGGAGACCGCAGCCGCCTTCGAGGACACCGTTGCGATGCAGAACGACTGCGGCGTGCCGAGCGAGATTCTGAGTCCCGAAGCGGCACGTGAGCACTGTCCGGGTATCGACGCAGACACATTCGTCGCCGCAACGTACTCGCCGACCGACGGCTTCGCCGACCCCCATCTCGCGCTGCAGGCGTACTCGCAGGCCGCTGCAGAGGCAGGGGCCGACGTACGAACGAAGACGCCCGTCGTCGACGTGCTCCGAGACGATTCGAGTGGCGAACCGCGCGTGACGGGCGTCGAAACGCCCGACGAACGGCTCGATGCCGACGCCGTCGTCAACGCCGCCGGCCCGTGGGCGCGCGAGGCCGCCGCGATGGCGAACGTCGTCTTGCCGATTACGCCGAAGCGTCGCCAGATCGCCATCGCCGAGCCGGAGACGCCGGTGCCGGAGACGGACCCGCTCACCATCGATCTCGATCGTGGCTCGTACTTCCGCCCCGAGCGCAACGGCGATGCACTCGTCGGCGGCCACTTCGCCGAGACGGACCCCGCCCGCGACCCCGACGGCTACACCCGTTCGATGGACTTCGAGTGGGCGATCGACGCGCTCGAGGCCGCCGCCGACTGGACCAGCTACTTCGGCCCCGAGTCCGCGATCAAGCGCGGCTGGGCCGGTCTGTACGCCGTCACGCCCGACGATAACGCGATCGTCGAGGAGACGATCCCAGGTTTCATCACGGCCGCTGGCTTCTCCGGCCACGGCTTCCAGCACGCGCCCGCACTCGGTCAACTCGTCGCCGAACTGGCGCTCGAGGGCGAGCCCTCGCTGCTCGATATCGAGGCGCTCTCGAGTACCCGCTTCGATGAGGACGACGCCAGCGGAACGATCGCCGAGCGCACGGAGCGGAACGTGGTCTGAGCGGGCGTCTCATCACGGGTGCCTAGCAATTCATCGCAGGACATAGTACATGGCTGACTGCATCCTCTACATCGCCGCCAGCGTGGACGGCTTCATCGCGACCAACGACGGCGGCGTCTCGTGGCTTGAGGAGATCGCGGACACGGGAGCCGATGGGTCCGCAGACGGCGAACCCAGTGACGATAACGGGCCCAAAGACGACGGCTACGACGTGTTCTTCGCGACCATCGACTGCCTCGTGATGGGATCGACGACGTACGAGCAGCTGCTCGGCTTCGGCGCGTGGCCCTACGAAGACCGGCCAACGTACGTCCTCACGAGCCGCGAGTTACCCCTGGCGACCGACGCCGTAGAACTGGTTGACGACGAGCCAGCCGCACTCGTCGACCGACTGAAACGGCAGCATGACCACATCTGGCTCGTCGGCGGCGCAACCACCGCACAGTCGCTACTGCGCGCGAACTGCATCGACGAACTCCGACTGACGCTGGCTCCCATCCTGCTCGGCAGCGGCATCTCGCTGTTCGGGGACGACGGAACTGGGACACGCCACGCACTCGAGTTACTCGAGACGACGCCGCGCGAAACCGGACTGGTCGAACTCCGGTACCGGATCGGGGCGACCGGCGACCGGTGAGCGGCGGGGGTGGGCGGTGAGTCATCGGTGTCGCTGAGGAAGGACTCAGCGTCTGCCTTTCTTCAGAAGTGGTCGCCGAAGTAGACACCGGTCTCCGGAAAGAGCCGGTTGAGTTCCGAGACGACCTCGTCTGCCGCCTCGAGTCGATTCGTTCGCGCAAGTGCGGAGGAACTGCGAGCGCCGACGACGAGTTGGGAGAGTGCGGCAATGCCGAGGCGGGCGTCGGCAGTAGAATCGCGCTCGTCGCCTGCGTCCTGAACACGTTCACACGCAGCACTTCCATCGCGAACCGAGAGCTCGAACGTCCCACTGTTCCAGTCGGCGAGCGGATCCGTCACCGACAGCGAGCGCGTCGTCTCCACACCCTGTGGGTAGGACAGCGTCGAGAGCGTCTCCGCAACGTCGACCACTCGAACCATTGGCCCGTTCTCGACTGTCGTCTCGACCTCGTCCGGCGCGTGAACCGCCTCCCGGAACGGCGCTTCGGGGGGTAACTCGAGTACCACCTCCTCGACCTGCGAGGCGTGACGATGACAGAACGCGAGCAGCGCCAGGAACGCCTCGTGATCCTCGCCGACCAGTTCGGAGACGACCATCGTCCGTTCGCCGAGTTCACTGTCGCCGTGGCTGTCGAAGCCGTAGACGAGGTAGCCAACCGTGTCGCCGTCGCGCTCTGCGGCGTAGACGTACGGGTCTACGTCGTGGCCCTCGAAAATCCGATGCCGCCACCACCACTCGCCGCGATCGATCGCGAGCGCGTACCGCTCGGTGTGGGTTTCGTAGACTGATTGGAGTCGCGCGAACGCATCGGACTCGAGTGGCTGATACGAGTAGGTGGCAGCACTCGCGTCGAGGGCTGCGCTCGCGAACGAGAGCAGGTCGGGGTCGAACGCGTGGCGGGCGAGCCGGTTGCTCGTGTCCCAGCCGTAGGTGTTGTAGAAGCCGTAGGAGAAGGGCCACAGGACGGAAAAGTGGTAGTTTCGCTCGCGGTACTCCTCGAGCGAGTGGGCGAGGAGGTCGCGGACGTAGCCCTGTCGGCGGAATTCGGGTGGTGTCGCGACGGAGGCGAGGCCGGCGGTCGGATGGGTGTCCCCGCGGACGTGTGTTTCGAGCCAGTAGTGGCGGCAGACACTGCGTGGATTGGCATCGTCGTCGGACTCGTGTTCGTAGATTGCACGGCGGCCACCGCGACGATCCCGCGGCGTCTCGTGTTCGTCCGGATCGTACGGTTCGATGCCGGTAGAAGGCCCGAACGCGTACTGCCGGAACTCGTGAAAGGCTTCGCCGTCGCGAAGCGGGCGATAATCGACCATACGGGGCGAAAGTCGGGGTGAGGAAAAGAACGTTCCTGAACTGTGGTCTCGACTCAGACGTGCTCCTCGACGAACGTCTCGATCCGGTCGAGTGCCTCGCGGAGATCGGTCAGTCCAGTCGCGTAGGATACACGGAGGTGACCCTCGCCGCCCGCACCGAAGACATCGCCGGGGACGACCGCGACGCCTTCCTCGCGCAGCACGCCCTCCGCGAACTCCTCTGCGGTCCAGCCGTCGGGAACCTCGGGGAAGCAGTAGAACGCGCCCTTGGCCTCGAAGACATCCAGCCCGATTTCGCGGAATCGCGAGAGGACGAACTGTCGACGGCGGTCGTACTGGGCCACCATTTCGCGCACCTCCTCGTCACACGAGTCGAGCGCCTCGATTGCCGCGTGCTGGGCCGTCGTCGGCGCTGAGAGCATCGTGTACTGGTGGATCTTGTTCATCGCGTTGATCGCCTTCGCAGGGCCGAGCGCGTAGCCGAGTCGGAGCCCGGTCATCGCGTGGGCCTTCGAGAAGCCGTTGAAGACGATGGTTCGCTCGCGCATCCCCTCGAGTGTCGCGATCGAGGTGTGCTCACCATCGTACGTCAGTTCGGCGTAAATCTCGTCCGAGAGCACCGTCAGGTCGTGTTCGCGAGCGAACTCAGCGATCGGCTCGAGTTCAGCCTCGCTCATCACTGCGCCGGTCGGGTTGTTAGGATAACAGAGGACGAGCAAATCGGTCTCGTCCGCGCCGGCCGACTCGAGTGCCTCGACGGTGAGTGTGAACTCGTCCGCCTTGCTGGTCGGAACGGAGAGTACCTCGCCGCCGGCGAAGATGACACCGGGTTCGTAGGAGATGTACGACGGCTGGGCGATCGCGACGGTATCGCCGGGATCGACGAGCGTGCGAAAGGCCAGGTCGACGGCTTCGCTCGCACCCGCGGTGACGATAATTTCGTCCGCAGGATCGTATTCCAGGGCGAAGCCGTCTGCGACGTAGTCGGCGATCCGCTCACGGAGTTCGCGTTTGCCCCGATTCGCCGTGTAGGAGGTCTTTCCGGCCTCGAGGGAGGCGATGGCGGCGTCACGGGCCGCCCACGGTGTCGCGAAGTCGGGTTCGCCGACGCCGAGCGAGATGACGTCGTCGCGCTCCTCTGCGATTTCGAAGAAGCGTCTGATACCGGACGGCGGGACCGTCTGCACGCGGTCTGAGAGGTCGAGTGGCATCGATCAGATCACCTAGGGCGAAAACGAGAGGCGGTCGTCTTCCTCGCCGTCGCCGAACTCGATACCGTTCTCCTTGTAGGAGGTCATCACGTAGTGAGTGACCGTCTGCGTGATCTCCGGCACCGGTGCGACCTTCTCGCTGATGAACTGCGATACTTCGCGAATCGAGTCGCCCTCGACTTCCATGTCGAAGTCGTAGTCGCCGCTGACCAGTCGAAAGGCTGTGACCTCTGGAAATCGGGCGAGGCGCTCTGCAATGTCGTCGTAGCCGGTTTCGCGATCGAGTCGGACGTTCAACTCGACCTCGGCGCGCACGCGTTCCTCCTCGAGTTCGTCCCAGTCGACGACGGCCTGGTAGCCCTGTACTACGCCCGCCGCCTCGAGATCGTCGATCGCGGCGGCGACCTCGTCTTCCTCGAGGTCGGTCATTCGCGCGATGTCGGCCGTCGAATAGCGCGCGTTCTCACGAAGCAACTCGAGCACCTCGCGTTCGCTCATATCTCTGCGAAGCGCGACCGCGTGTAAAAACGTTGTTCTTTGTTGTTTTTCGTGACAAATGGTGGCGTGGGAGAGACGGGCGCTAGCGGTAATTTTTGAACAGCAGCGCGCGCACGTCGTCTTTGGTCTGGACGTCTTCGGTCGAACCGTCGGGGAGAGTAACGGTGTATCGGTAGTCCGCCGAGGAGGATTCCTCCCACTTGTCGTCGTGGGTTTCGAGGAGACTCATCATCTCGTCGAGCATGTCGTCGTCGTCGGCCTCGCCGCTAGTGGTGTCGGTGTCGTCATCGTCGCTGTCGCCGGCTTCGTCACCACCGTCACTGTCCTCATCGCTAGCGCCTTCATCGTCCGCCTTGTCGGACGAGTCGCCCGCTGACTCATCCAGGTTCGACCCAGCGCCTGAATCGCTCGCCGCCTCGTCCGTCGCGCCGTCCACATCGCCGGCTTCGTCGTAGGTGATCTCCTCGAGTGCGTGCGGATCTGCCTCGCCCTCGATCGCCGCGCCGACGGAGGCCGCGACATCGTCGGTCGCGGAGAACTCGGCCTCGAGATCGATTGCGTTCGCGACCTCGTCGTCGATGTTGTCGAGCAGGAACTGGAGGGCGTCCTGTTCGCGGACGAAGCCGTAGCGGCCGACGACGTCTTTCGAAATTTCTTCGCGCAGGCGCTGGATGAACTCGTACTGCTCGTCGGTGACCTCGAGTGTCTTCATACCACATCGATGCGTCGGCTGGTACAAATATGTAGGTCGTCGTGTGACACTCGCTCGTCGAACTGTCGTGACGTTCGAATCGTCCCTCGATTCCCTTTCTGTCGTCGCCCTCCGTGCCTCAAAACCGGTTCCGGGAGCGAGAGCTATATGATGACACTCCACAAAACGGTTCGTATGGCCAAAGAATCCGAAACCGAGCTTGCGGCAGGTGACGCGGCACCGGCGTTCGAACTCGAGGGCACCGACGGCGAGACCCACACACTCGAGTCGTTCGCCGACAACGAGGCACTGCTGTTGGTTTTCACCTGTAATCATTGCCCGTACGCGAAGGCGAAATTCGACCTGCTGAACGACTTGGCCGCCGAGTATGACGACGTTGCTGTCGTCGGGATCAACCCCAACGACGCCGAGGAGTATCCGGACGATTCGTTCGAGCGAATGCAGGACCTCGTCGACGACGGGACGATACAGTACGACGCCTATCTTCGGGATGAGTCACAGGACGTCGCTGAGGCCTACGGCGCGGCCTGTACGCCGGACCCGTTCCTGTTCCGACGTGAGGATAGTGAGTTCATCCTCGCCTATCAGGGCCGCCTCGACGACGCGCTCAACCCCGACGAGGAGCCAAGCCGGTTCCACATCCGGGAGGCCATCGAATCAGTGCTTGCAGGAGAGGAGGTGGCACTCGAGTGGCAGCCCTCTCGTGGCTGTTCGATCAAGTGGTCGGCGGCGTAGGTCGGAACTGAACTGAGATGGAGTCCGTGAATGCGGTTATCGCGGGATATCCGTGCTACTGTGGACGAATTCAGTGTTCTGCGAAGGGTGTCGTCGCGAGAGAGTACTTCGACAGGGCGACAAAATGGGTGGGCCGAAGCGGTCCGTCGAGAGGGGGCCGTGTGAGAACGGGGTTGGGACAGGTGCAGGGGGTGTTCTCCTCGATGGCGTATCCGGACGGTTCGGGTTCGGAGAGCGTCTGTAACGGCCCGGTGTGAGCGATCTGGTGGGGTGCCCTCTGGTAACGGTGTGTGCTCGACGGACCGGTGAGGTGCTATGGGGTGGCGAATGTGATTTGATCAGTGGAGTTCGTTCGTTGCCGGTCGAAACGGGGCCGCTGCCGCGAGTCGACTCGACGCTGCCGGTTAGGGTTACTCGTTTTCGATCTGAATCTCGCCCTGCATCTGACCGTGTGGCTCACAGCGGTAGTAGGCCATCTCCTCGGAGGCAACGACGCCGGAAAGTGTCTGCTCGTCGTCGTTGACCTGGTCCGTTGCGTAGTCGTCGACGATCTCTTCGTCTTCGTCCCAGATCTCGATGTTGTGGGTACCACTGTCCTGGTTGTACCAGGTGAAGTCGTACTCTTGGCCCTCGAAGAGGACGATCGTCGGGTTCTGCTCGCCGGCGATCATGTCGGGCGCGACGCCTTCCCAGCCGCCGGTCGCGCCGTCGAGTTCGATCGTGTCGACGTCTTCCCACTCCGATGGGTCGATGTCGTCGTCTTCCTCGCCGTTTCCACCGCCGTTTCCGGTACCGTTCTCCTCCTCATCGTCGCTCAGACAACCGGCAGCGAGGGCGACGACGGATGTCGCGCCTGCAGCCTGCAAGACAGTTCGTCGAGTGTGGGTTTGGTCGGTCATCGTTGTCGTCACTCCTCGCTTGGCACTCGCAGGGGTTGAAAAGCGGTTGTTGTTCCCAACAGGTGGGAGTGTGGCGAACATATTCGCACGAATAAGTTCGCTTTTCCCTCTATTTCTGCTCGCCGGACCGGTCACTCATTGAACCGCTCGCCGGTACTGAATCGGCCACTCTGCGGGGGCCTCCTCACCCGCGAGTTCGTCCGCAGCGCGCAGCCCGAAGTACGGGTCGCACAGGAACTCACGGCCGACGAGTACGAGGTCCGCGCGGTCGTTTCGTACGAGTGCGTCGGCCTGTTCGGGTTCGGTGATACCACCGACGGCACCCACAGCAATATCCGCACCGTCGTCCACACGCTCGGCCAGCGGCACCTGGAAGTTCGGCCCACCAACAACGTTCTGGTCGGGGTGGAGCCCGCCGGAGCTGACGTCGATCAGGTCGGCACCGATTTCGGCGAGGTCGGCTGCAAGCCGTGCGGACTGTTCGACATTCCACGATTCGGGCTCGTCGTCCAGCCAGTCAGTACCCGAAATGCGAACGAAGACTGGTTTGTCGTCGGGCCAGACTTCACGAACGGCTGCCGTCACCTCGCGGACGAACCGCGTCCGGTTCTCGAAGCTCCCGCCGTAGTCGTCCTCGCGCTGGTTCGTCACCGGCGAGAGGAACTCGTGAAGCAGGTAGCCGTGGGCCGCGTGAATCTCCGCGATTTCGAAGCCGGCCGAAAGCGATCGTTCGGCCGCGGCACGGTAGGCGTCGACAACATCCTGAATGTCATCCACCGTCGCCTTTCGCATCTCCGGGCGCTCGCCGTCGAACGGCGGATACGCCTCGGGCGACGGCGAGAGAACCTCCCAGCCGCCCTCCTCGGGCGCAATCGGGTCGTTCCCCTCCCAGGGCTTTCGCTTGCTCGCCTTGTGACCAGCGTGGGCCAACTGGATCGCCGGTACCGAGCCCTGGTCGCGGATGAATTCGGTGATCGACTCGAGTGCACTTGCTTGTTCGTTGGTCCAGATGCCGAGGTCGTGGGGCGTGATTCGCCCGCGTGGTTCGACAGCGGTAGCCTCGGTCATGACGATGCCGGCACCGCCGACGGCGCGACTGCCGAGGTGGACGCGGTGCCACTCGGTCGGCAGGCCGTCGGTGTCACAGGAGTACTGGCACATCGGCGAGACGGCGATCCGGTTCGGAATCTCGAGGTCCCGCAGCGTGAGCGGCGAGAACAGGTCGGTGTCTGCCATCAGGCGGACTAGTGACGGCGAGGCAAAAACGCCCGTGGACGGCGACGTGTTTGCCGATTTGCGAGTACGTCGGCATGGCGCACGGTGGGGTGAGATGGCGACAGCACGCGGGCCAGATCGATGGAACCGCACTTACCGCCGCTCGCCCTCACACCACGTATGACCACAGCACAGCAGGACTCGCTCCTCGACAGGTTCGACCACGAACGGCCGCTCATCGGCATGGTTCACCTCCCTGCGCTCCCCGGTGCGCCCGGATTCGGGGGCGACCGCGACGCTCTCGACGAGCGGGCGCGAACGGATGCAACTCGACTCGAGTCCGGTGGCATCGACGCGATCATGCTCGAGAACTTCGGCGACGCACCGTTCTACCCCGAGACCGTTCCGCCCCACGTCGTCGCCGATATGACCGCCATCGCCAGCACCGTCGCAGACGCCGTCGACGTCCCGCTCGGGATCAACGTCCTCAGAAACGACGCCGAAGCGGCGCTCTCGATCGCAGCCGCCGTCGACGCCGACTTCATCCGTACCAACGTCCACGTCGGCACGGCCGCGACGGATCAGGGGGTACTCGAGGGCCGGGCCCACGAGACGGTCCGCCTCCGAGAGCGGATCGCACCCGACGTGGGGATTCTCGCGGACGTGCACGTCAAGCACGCCACGCCAGTCGGCGAGGCGTCCATTGAGCAGGCCGCACTCGAAACGGTCGAGCGCGGGAAGGCGGACGGCGTGATCGTCTCCGGGAGCGGAACGGGAAGCGAGACTGCACTCGAGGACGTCGAGCGCGTTGCCGCTGAGCTTTCAGCTCACGACCTTCAGGCACCGGTGTTCGTCGGCAGCGGCGTCACCGCAGACACGGTCGGTGACTGCGTTGCTGCCGGTGCTGACGGCGCTATCGCCGGGACGGCGCTCAAGGAGGATGGTGAAACGACGAACCCGGTTTCGGTGGATCACGTTGAGCAAGTCGTTCAGGCGGCACGCGAACACTCGCCGAGCGACCGGTAACTCGAGTTCCCAATGCAGTTCAGATCCCGACGATCAGCGGGCCGATCAGCACGCCCATCAGGTGGACTCGTCGTGCCCGCAGGCGGACCGGCACCATGCCGATTGCGGTGGCGACGACGAAGACGACGATACCGAGCGGGCCGGTGAACAGGTACGAGAGGACGAGCAACAGCCCCAGCACGGCGGTCGAAATCTTCCAGTACGCCACGCGGCCGACGAGTTCGAGGTAGCGTTCGCCGACGACGATCACGAGGACGAATCCGCAGACGCCCGCGAGGAGCACGGCACCGAGCAGGATCGGAAGTTCGAGCGGCGCGTTCACGTTTTCGAAGGCGACCATCACGCCGGTTCTGGGTTGGCCGATCGCGACGAGCGCGAACAGCGCGAAAATCGTATTCGCCGTATCGACGCCGCTCGTCGCGACGATGTAGCCGCGGTCGCCGGCATTTCCCGGGACCAGTACGAGCACCGCAACGGCTGCAATCGCGGCCGAAATCCCCGGAATGTAGCCGACGACCGCGCCCGCAAGCGCGCCGGCGAGTGCTGTCGCACCCACGAGCCAGCGCGGGAGTTCGATCGTCCCATCGCGCTGTGGCGGGATTCCTGACCCGAAAATCGCGTCGATCAACACGGGTGCACCGAACAGGCCGGCGAACAGCGGCGCGAGCATCCCGCCGGCCTCGAGTGGCGCGTCCGGCGAGAGGTCGAGCGTCAGCACACCGAGCGCGGCCGCGAGCGAGAAGGAGAGCAGCCCACCGAATCGGGCGCGCCACGTGTACTCGGAGGCGACGAGCGCGACGACGACCATCGCCAGCACGAGTGGCAGATTCGATCGAAGCGTCGGATACACTGCCGTCACGGCGCTGGTCACGGGTATTGCGAGTGGAACAGCGACGAGTACCGCGAGGATGCTGCCCAGCGCCGAGAGCCGGATCGCCTCGTAGCCTCGGCCATCAAGCACCAGCCGGTGGCCCGGTAGCGCAGTGACTGCCATTTCTGCATCGGGAACGCCGAGTGCCATCGCTGGCACGGCGTTGAGAAAGGTATGGACGACGCCCGCGGCGAGCATCGCACAGCCGACGAACAGCGGCGGGCCGGGGACCGACGCCGCGATGCCGGCGAGCAAGAGCGCGAAGTTGTTCGCGTGGAGGCCGGGTACAAGCCCGCTCAGACTCCCTAGCGACGCACCAGCTAGCGTCCAGGCCAGCAACTGGAGGGTCAGCGTTGGATCGGTGACGAACTCGACCGGGGCAACGGCCATCCCTCCATCTGGCTGCGGCTTCGGATTTAAACTCGCGCCCGTAGGGAGGATTTCGCTCGTCGGCTCTGGCGACGAGGTCCGGCAAGACTCTCACGTCGACGGGTACCCACCACGATCCGATTACGATCCGATTACGATCCGAACACATCCTCGAGTACTCTCGGAAGCGAGCCCGGAACTGAACCGGGGTCACGTAACTCGCCGACCGCCTCGACGACGGCGTCCGCAGCAGCGGGCTCTTCGACATCGGAGTCGTCGGCACCGGTGACGTACACCGTCTGGAAACCGGCGTCGCGGGCCCCGACGATGTCCTCCTCGTAGCTGTCGCCGACGTAGACGTAGTCGTCCGCCGGCAGGCGTGCTTTCGCGGTCGCGAACAGTTCCTGGTCGGGCTTTCGAACCCCCAGTTCGTTCGAGACGAGCACCTCGTCGACCCGCTCGTCGAGTCCGTGGCACTCGAGTTTCGCGCGCTGCTGGTCGCCGTCGCCGTTGGTGATGATGCCAGTCGGGTTCGTGGCGGCGACGGACTCGAGTACCTGCGTCGCGCCGGCTATCGTAACTGTCGCGTCGATTTCGCGCTCGCAGTGGTCGGCGGCGAGTGTGGCCGGCGTCACGTTGGCCCCGAAATCGTGTTTCGTCACGATGGTCTCAAACGCGCGGCGGTACGGGTCGGGCTCGCAGCGATCGAGTGCGTCTAACAGGTGTTCGACGTAGCCGTCGTATGCCGTGGCAGTCGGTATGTCGTAGGGGGAGACAGTCTGCCGAAACAGCGACTCGAACGACTCGTCGTACGTACAGAGCGTTCCGTCGAGGTCGAAGTACACGGCGGTTGTCACGAATGCGTTGGCACGGGCAATAGAGAAGTACCTATCGGTGGTGAGCGTCGAAGAAAGCAAAATTGGCTGTGTCGTCGGTGTCGAACTCGCGTGCGCGAGTTGCGAAGCGACTCAGGATTTAGCCGAAGAGTTCGCCGAGGCCTTCGCCGTCTGCCTCGTCGTCCTCGTCGTCGTCCTCGTCCGTCGTGTCCGGGACGTCGCTGGTCTCTTCCTCGTCGCCACCCTCGTCAGCAGCCTCGTCAGCTGCGGCAGCGCCGCCTGCGGCGGCACCGGCGGCTGGGACGGCTGCGGCCTCGGAGACGGCGTCGTCGATGTCGACGTCCTCGAGTGCGGCGACGAGCGCCTTGACACGGGACTCTTCGACGTCGACGCCAGCGGCGTCGAGCACGTCGGTGAGGTTGTCTTCGTTGATCTCTTCGTCCGATTCGTTCAGGATGAGTGCAGCGTAAACGTATTCCATTGTTGTATCCTCCAGTAGTGTTAGTTAGCCGAACATTGCGCCGAGTCCTTCTGCGCCGTCACCGTCGTCTTCGTCATCGTCGTTGGTGTCGTCGTCAGCGTCGGACTCTGCGTCCTGGTCGGCTTCCGATTCGTCTTCGCCCTCGTCGGCGGCCGCTTCAGCAGCGGGCGCCTCGACACCCTGCAGTTCCTCGGGCAGGGCCTCCTCGTCGTCGATCTGGGCTGCGAGCGCACGCAGCTGTGCGTCGGCCTTGGAGACGAGGTCGGGCATGAGTTCTTCGTCCTCGATGGCGGCCTGCAGGCCGAGGCTCTTGGCCTCGCCCGTGGCCTTGGCGATGAGCGTCGGTGCCGTCGTCGCGGTCGGGAACGGTGCGTTGAGCGAGAGGTTCCGAGCGCGAGCGGCGGCCGTCTGCACGTCGCTCTCGTAGGCCTCGATGTCGATGTCGAGGTCCTCTGGGTCGAAGAGCACGCCCTCGGCGACGACTGCGCGAAGGTCGAGCCCGACTTCCTTGGGCTCGATGCCGAGTTCGTTGAGCACGTTCGCCAGGTCCGCAGAGACTTCCTCGCCGGCCGAAAGGACCGTCGAGTCCTCCATAACCTGGATCGAACCGTCCTCGATGCGTGCGTTCGCGCCGATACTCTGGAGTTCGCCGACGAACGGCCCCGGATCGACACCGGTGTCACCCTCGGGGATGACGATGTCGTTCGGGGCAACCTCGCCCTCGTTGATCGGGGCGGGCGTCTTCGAGGCCTCGAGCTCCTTGTAGAGTGCGAACGGGTTGTCGTTCGTGCCGATCAGTCCAACCTGGCCACCGATCTCGTCGACGAGATCGCCGAGGCCGGCGGACTCGAGCGCACGAACCTGCAGTGTGTTGCGGCTGACACGCAGTTCGGCGGTGCCGTGCAGGTCACGCCGCATGTCCTGCAGCTGCTTCGAGGGAATGCCGGCGATGCCGACGATGCCGACGCTCTCGTAGCTCTCGATGAGTTCCGCGAGTTCGTCGACTTCCTCTTGCTTCCACTGTGGAAGGTTCTCGGTCTTGCGGTCTGCCTGTGCGCTCATCTTAGGCCACCTCCACGGATGGGCCCATCGTCGTCTTTACGAAGACGGCGTCGATGTTCTGGGGGCCCTTCTCGAGGTCAGCGTGCAGGCGTCGCAGGATGACGTCGATGTTGTCGGCGACGTCTTCTGCATCCATTGCTTCGGAGCCGACGAGCGTGTGGAACGTTCGTCGGTCGCCGGAGCGAAGCTGCACGGTATTCTTGAGTCTGTTGACGGTCTCGACGACGTCGTCGTCGGGCGAGAGCGGGTCCGGCATTTTCCCGCGGGGACCGAGAATGGTACCCAGGTGCCGGGCGATATCTTGCATCATCGCCTCTTCGGCGATGAAGAAGTCCGTCTCGTCCGCCATATCTTTGGCGTCGTCATCGTCCAGATCTGCGACATCGTCAACCGAAAGGACCTCGTCCGCCGCCTCTTCGGCGCGGACTCCAGTCTCTCCTTCGGCAATGACGACGATGCGCGTCTCCTGTCCGGTGCCGGACGGGAGGACGACGGACTCGTCAACACGATTCGACGGTTCGTTCAGGTCAAGGTCGCGCAAGTTAATCGCAAGGTCGACCGTCTCGGTGAAGTTCCGATCGGGTGCGTCCTCGAGTGCGCGAGCCACTGCGGTTTCGATATCCGAATCTGCCATCGTTCACCTCCGTAGTACGCAGGAGTGCTCCTACGGGTCAGTGAAACAGGCTACGCCTGTCTCTGTTAAGAGAAGTGCCATGCCGAACTTAAACCCGTCGAACTAACTGCAGGACGCGTCTCGAAGCGCGATGGCGGGTGACACAGTCACACGGCGCTGGTGCCCTACCGATTCCGTTCGAATCCGGTGACTAATCAGAAACACTATGTGTCCACCCTCGCGTCTATTGCGTTATGCGGCCAGCAGAATTATATACTGGAAACGGAGCCACCGGGTACGAGGTACTCGAGAACCTCGCCGCGAGCGGGGCGCTCGAAGCGTACCACGCACTCGAGCCGCTCGGCCGCGTCGGCGTACAGTTCGCGGCGACGCTGCTGCTCGGCCTCGTCGTTCTCGGACTGCTTCAGGGGTACAGCGCTCGCACGGTGCGGACCGCACGCCGGAGCCCGATCATCTCGCTCTGTATTGGCCTCCCGGGTCTCCTTGTCGCCAGTGGACTGACGAGCACGGGCTACGTGCTAATCGGGCGCGGCGTCGGGACGTTCTTCGGCCTCCCGCTCGTTATGATCGGTATAACGGTTCTCCTTCCGCTCGTCGCACTCGGATTCGTCGCCGTCGGACGCACGCTCGCAGCACGAGTCGGTCGCGATGGACTCGGTTCTGGAATTCTTGCGGGGAGCCTCCTCTGTAGCCTCGCTGGGTTTTCGCTCCCACTCACCGTGCTCGTCGTCGCTCTGGCTGGGTCGCTCGGTATCGGCGCGTTCGTCCGCGTGCTGTTGCACGCTGGCACCACGACGGCGCCGGACGAGCGCACGATTCCGCCTGCGAACAAGATTTGAGAGGTACACTGGTTTCTTTCGTCTCTCCTGCAAGATCTCACTCCCTACGCGCGCACACCTCACCGCTCATACTCCACATTTCATAACCCACACGCGCACACTCCATATTCCCCCCCACATCCCACACTCCAGTTCGGCGAAAGCTGTTTTTACCCACTCGTTGAGAGGTTCATATCGTGGCTCGCTCTGTCGGTTCCCTCTCGCTGACCCACTGGCTGGCAATCGCCCTCGCAGCCGTCAGCGCGTTCGTCCACCTCGTGCTCGGCGTTTCGTTTCTTCCCCACTGGATGGGCGTCGCGTTTCTCGGCGCGACCGCCGGCTTTCTCCTCGGTATCGCGCTCGTCATCCGGAACTACCGGCGACGACTCGTCTACCTGCTGGGCATTCCCTTCACCGCCGGACAGATCGTCCTCTGGTACGTCGTCAACGAACCCACTGCACTCGCCGACCTCTCGGCAGCCGAAGCCGTCGACAAAGTCGCACAGATCCTGCTGATCGCACTCCTTCTCGTCCTCCTCGCTCGCCGTGACTGACGATCATCGCCCAGGGTACTCGAGTCCACCCCGTCCACACAGCCAGTGGGGTCGTGCGACGCTCGGACTCGGTGCGCTGAGTGGGCTGCTTACCCTCGCGCTCGTCGCGCTGTGGTCGGGAGACGTTCCCGCAGCGTTTCTCGCCGGGTCGTTTCTGGTCTTTTCACTCACGTCTACGATAATCTATTATGTTGTTTTAGGACACACAGGGCCGTCAGCGCCGCCGTTTACATCCGCGACGTGGGTGACCGTGGCACGCGGTGCAGCAGTCGCGGGACTCGGCGGATTCGCTGGACTTGCGGCGGGTGCGGGCGGACTCGAGACCACCGCCGGGACGACGGTCACCAATACTGACGCCAGCCTCAGGTGGGCACCGGCAGTTCTATTCGCTGTCGCAGCCCTCCTCGACGCCGTCGACGGCTGGCTCGCCAGACGAACCGACAGCGTCACCGACCTCGGTGCGCGCCTGGATCTCGAGATGGACGGTCTCGTCGTCCTCATCGGCGCGACCGTGGGTGTGCTCGCCGGCGTCCTCCCACTCGTCTTTCTCGCGGTCGCGGGCGCGCGATACGCCTTTGTCGCCGGCCTCTGGTGGCGCGACCGTCGCGGACACCCGACTGCCGAGTTGCCACCGAGTCACGTCCGGCGCGTACTGGGAGCGCTTGCAATGGTCGCTATTTTCGTCGCGCTCGTCCCGGTCGTCGACCCCGCCATCTCTCGCGCGTTCGCGACGGTCGTCGCAGTCCCCTTCCTCGCGAACTTCGGGCGCGACTGGCTCGTTGCCGCCGGCTACCTGGAGGATGATGAATAGCGGCGTACTCGAGTTTGGTCCGCCTCGGCGGGTAGGCACCCCCTTCCGCACAAACGCCCAAGTGGGCCCCCGTCGAACGCCCGCACAGTGTGACCGCCCGCACCCTCTCCTTCACCGGTCCGCGAACCGTGGAGGTTCGTTCGCGGCCGATCCCAGACCCTGGTCCGACAGACGTGCTCGTCCGAACGCGCGTCTCGGCCGTCAGCGCCGGCACCGAAGGCCTGATCTACCGCGGCGAGGCACCCGCCGACCTCCCCGCCGATAGCGAACTCGATGCACTCGAGGGTGACCTCTCTTTCCCGCTTTCGTACGGCTACGCGGCAGTCGGCGAGGTGGACGCGGTCGGCAGCGAGGTCGACGACGACTGGCTCGGACGACAGGTCTTCGCGTACAACGCCCACGAGAGCCACTTCCTCGCGAACCCGGACACTCTTCTTCCAGTTCCGGAGGGTGTCACGCCGCGCGAGGCCGCCCTCTTTGCCAATCTCGAGACGGCCGTCACCTTCCTGCTCGACGGCGAGCCGCTGCTCGGCGAGCACGTCGCCGTCTTCGGACAGGGTGTCGTCGGCCTACTGACGACGGCGCTGCTCGCCCGGACACCGATCGAGACGCTGGTGACGTTCGATCCTGACGACGACCGCCGCCAGCACGCCGGTGCCATCGGCGCGGACCACACGCTCGATCCGACGGCGTGTGCGGTCGAGGAGGCGTTTGCGGACGCCATCGCCGGGAGCTTCGAAGCCGGGGATTCGCGAGCGGACCTCACCTACGAACTCTCGGGCAACCCCGACGCGCTCGACGACGCACTCGCCGTGACGGGGTTCGACGGCCGTCTTCTCGTCGGCTCCTGGTACGGGACCAACCCCACCACGGCGAATCTCGGCGGCCGCTTTCACCGCGACCGGATCGGCATCCGAAGCACCCAGGTGAGTACCATCGACCCCCGCCTCTCCGGGCGCTGGTCGCGCGAGCGCCGTCACGACCTCACCTGGTCCTGGCTCCGTCGACTCGACCTCGAACGGCTGTTTACGCACGAGTTCCCGCTCGAGGACGCGGCCACAGCGTACGAGTTACTCGAGAAGCGTGCCGACGACGTCGTACAGGTGCTGTTTACCTACGAGTGATGGCTGGCACGCCCGTGCAATTATCTGGCTGAGTTCGGTGCCCTCTGTTACTAATCGAGCAGCCGCATACGACTCGGGCAAGGACATATATTACCGTTCGTGATAGGCCATCCTATGTACGCCGTCTCGGTCTCTCGATCGGTGGTCGCCCAGCACTTCCTGACGGTCCCGGATCCCGGTCCGGAGGGCCAGCTTCACTCACACCACTTCACCGTCGAGGCAACGCTGCGAGGCTCCGAACTCGACGCACACGAGTACCTCGTCGACATCGACGACCTCGTCGCCGCGATGGACCGCACCGCTGCGTTCTACAGCGACCGGACGCTCAACGACCTCCCCGCGTTCGAGGACGCAAACCCAAGCGCCGAGCGATTTGCCCGCGTCTTCGGTGACCGGCTACTCGAGTCCCTCTCGCTTCCGGCGACCGTTTCCGAACTCAGAATTGAGATCCAGGAAGACGATGTCGCGCGCGTCGCACACGAACGGACGGTCTAAGAGTATCGACAATGCACGTTGGACTCGTCGTTCCCGGCGACCTCGACCAGCTCTCCGGCGGATACCGGTACGACCGCAAACTCGTCTCCGCTCTCGACGCTCGCGGTGACGACGTGACCGTCTGTTCGCTCTCCGGCGAGAATCCCACTCTGGATCGTCCGTTTGACGTGCTCCTGCAGGACAAACTCTGCTCCCCGGCGCTGGTCGACCGCAACGCCGCGCTCGAGAAACCCGAGACCATCGTTGCGCTCGTCCACCTCCTCGAACATGTTGGGCCCATAGCGGAGCGGGACACTGCGGACGACTCGAGTCCCACTCCCTCCCCCAACCCCAATCCCACTCCCACTCCTCCCGCCACCACAACTCCCCCCGGTCGCGAGCACGAGCGACACTATCTCGAGTCGGTCGACGCAGCGGTCTGCACCAGCGAGTTCACACGCGAGCAGGTGTCCACACTCGCCACTGACGACCTCCCGACGCACGTCGCTCCACCGGCCGGTCGGCATCCGACACCGCCACTGACACCCGACGAGATCGCCCAGCGAGCGGAGACGGGGCCGCTCCGGCTCGTCTTCGTCGGGAACGTCATTCCGCGCAAAAACGTAGAGACGCTGCTCGAGGCACTCACACGAGTCGACCGCGACGTCGACTGGACGCTGACTATCGTCGGCGACGACACGGCCGACCCCGACTACACCCGGCAGATCCGCGAACAAAGCAGTACCTCGGGGCTCGCCCACCGCGTCTCGTTCTACGGCCCTGTCACCGACGACGTACTCGAGTCCGCCCTCGCGCGCTCGCACGTACTCGCTGTCCCATCCCACTACGAGAGCTTCGGGATGGTGTATCTGGAAGCCATGGAGGCCGGCGTCGTCCCGATCGCAAGCGGTGTTGGTGGCGCGAGCGAGTTCGTCGCCGACGGCACCAACGGCTTCGTCGTCGAGCCGGACGATCCCGAACGGATCGCAACCATCGTCACCGACCTCGCACGCGACCGCGAGCGGCTGGCATCGCTCGCGACGGCTGCACTCGAGACGGCCGAGGCGCATCCGTCCTGGGAGACGACGTTCGAGAAGCTGCGAGCGTTTCTGGTCGAACTCTCGGATTTGGGTCGTCACGCGGACTCAGCCGGTCACGATTCGAGCCCATCTGCGGGCGGTGAGCAGCCGTGACCGGTCCGTCCATGCAAGCCTATCTGGAAGCAAAGCGCACCGTCGACGACCGTGCGCTGAATCGGCGCGTGCTGGAGCAGTTCGAGACTGCACTCACAGCCCGCGACGGCCCGATCAGCGTCGTCGAACTCGGTGCCGGCGTCGGAACGATGCTCGTTCGGCTCGCGGCCTGGGACTGCCTTCCCGAACGCGTCACCTACCGACTCGTTGACCGCGACGAGGGGAGTATCACCCGCGCACGCGAATTGGTTTCCGCCGGACTCGAGGACGCGGGGTACACCGTCCGCTGGCGTGACGACCGAGACACCGAGTCCGCGACGCTCGTGGCAACGCGCGAATCCACTGGAGCCAATTCTCGTGAACGGGATGAGCCACCAGGGCTGCTCGAGCACACTGACTCCGTGCCCGCTACTGCCACCGCCACAACTACGACCACCACTCTCACCGTCACGTTCACCGTCGCCGACGCCTTCGAAATCGAAGCACAGGCCGACGCCGTCGTCGCAGCCGCCTTTCTAGATCTCGTCGACCTGTCGGCTGCACTCGAGTCCATCGAGACGCTGCTCGAACCGGACGGAGTGCTCTACGCGCCGATTACCTTCGACGGCGGGACCGGCTTCGTCCCCACAGACCCGCTCGATCGAGACATAGAGCGCTGGTATCACCATCACATGGACGAGATTCGAGACGGCGGCAGCAGCCGCGCGGGTCGCGACCTACTGACGACATTGCGCCGACGGGACTGGGAGACGGTCGCTGCCGGCGGGTCGGACTGGGTCGTTCGCCCGGCGTGTGAGAATAGCACTGGTGGTGACGAGACCGGCAGCCCCACTACCCACTATCCAGCATCCGAACAACTCGTCCTCGAACACGTTCTCCACACGATCGACGACGCTCTCGCAGACATTCCTACCACGACGCTGCCGTTTTCGTCAGCCGAACAGCAACAGTGGCTCGACCAGCGACGGACGGCACTCGAGTCCGGGGTACTCGAGTTCGTTGCGCATAATCTGGACGTGCTTGCCCGTCGTAAGGCGGTTGTGAGGAGGTTGTGAGTCCGTTGTGAGCCGGGCGTGAATCGGCCGTGAGCAGCCAGTCACAGTGAGTAGGTGGCACAACCGCTGGCAGTGCTCAGTGAGGAGTGAAAGTATGACGGATCGGATGATCCGACAGAACTGGTGGACCGTTCGTGACGGTCAGTTGGTCGTACGTCGGCGTTTGCGGTTGTGGTCGCGGTTGCAGTTGCAATCACGACATCGATTACAACCGCGGAAAACGCCGATAAACGGAACGGACGCGAGTCGACGGTTCGCTTACGCGAGCGTGTCGTCGTACTCGCCGTCGTCGACCTTCTGCTTGAACTCGCGGGCATCGTCGCCTTCGATGGTGACGCCCATCGAGGCGCAGGTGCCGACGACTTCCTTTGCGGCGTTTTTCGTATCGTAGGCGAGCAGGTCGGGGTGTTTCTGCTCTGCGATCGTCTTGACCTGTTCGACCGAGAGGTCAGCGACGAAGTCCTCCTGGGGCTCGCCGCTGCCGGTCTCGAAGCCAGCTTCGTCCTTGACGAGTGCCGCCGTCGGTGGGACACCGACGTCGATCTCGAACGAGCCGTCGTCGTCGTAGTCGACGGTGACGGGCACTTCCGTGCCGTCGAAGGCTTCCGTCTGATCGTTGATCTGCTGTACGACCGCCTGCACGTCGACGGGGGTCGGTCCGAGCTCGGGACCGAGCGGTGGGCCAGGGTTGGCCTGGCCACCCGGAACGAGCACTTCGATGGTTCCAGCCATACCCGTCACAACCCGTGCGCGAGTTTTAAGGGTTGCTTTTTCGCGTAGTGGCGTCTGTGACGCACTGACGCACCACGTCGCGTTCACCCAGTTCGGTTCAGTTTAGCTCACCGTCGCTGCACTCGACAGCCGCTACTCGACGCTCTCCGCACGCCACTCCGCGAAGGACTCGAGTACGTCGGCCTCGTCGAACCGTTCGATGCAGGGGACGTCGTAGGGATGTTCCCGCTGGACGCAGTCGACGAGGTCGTCGTAGGCGTCGTCGGTCGTTTTTGCGAGCAGGACGGCCTCGTCGTCGTGGTGGATTTCGCCCTCCCAGCGGTATGTTGAGGTGGTCGAGAGCCGGTTGACGCAGGCGGCGACTCGCTCCTCGACGAGGGTTTTGGCGAGCGAATCGGCTGCGTCTGGTGGGGCGGTAATGTAGACGGTTGGCATCGGTGTATGGAGGTAGTTGACCGAGCCACAAAGAGAGTGACATCCTCGCCCGGTCGTCAGACTACGTCTGACGGGCAATCAGAAATCACAGATTTCTGATGACGGCGTGAACGCCGGGATTCTCTCGTTGCTTAAAGATAGTAGGTCTCGAGGGTGGTAGTGAGTCTCGGGGATGGCGTGACGGAGACGGATCTGCAGTTGATAAGCAGTGTCTTAGGCGAGTCTCACGAAGGCCCCACGAGGAGAGAAACACGCGCGGAGAGGTCGACGTTACTCGTCCGTCGCAACTGGGTTGAAGGTCCCGTTGATGTCCCACTCGTGGAGACAATGGGGACTGCCGACCTGTTTTGTGCCGTCTGTGCGTGCAATCTGCCAGGCTTCGAGGTCGTTGTCCCAGTGCTCAGCACGCCCGCACGATTCGCATACTCGCGCGGTTGGTTTTCGCAACTGTGCGCTCATTGCTCACTGGTGAGAACTGGACGCATATAACAGTACTCGTGTCCGGCAAGCTCTGCCACTGGCGTTCGTCCGATAGTGACCGGCTAATTCGTACATGTTTCATTTTTCGTGACGGTAGGGGAAGCGATCCCTGCGGCCGTGTGGTAGTGACAAGACTCGGCGATCCACGACCATCACGAGGTGGCCGGGAAGGCTGTGAACAAACGCGAGAAAAGTGCTGAAAGAGCACGAGAAAAGCGAGAGAACAGCGACGAAACCGTGTGACAGCGTCGGTTGTCGATGCATACGGACCGGTGTCGCCTTCTACCGGCGATTGCCCCGACGAGGCGGCAATTTCCGGGACCGAACGACAACGAACCGTCTCAGTAAACGGCGTCGACGATTTCCTCGCGGAGATCCCCGAACTGTTCCAGATACTCCCGACGTTCCGCGCGAAGCTCCGAGACGGCCTCGTCGTAGTCTTCGACGTGGTCAGGGACGTAGTACTCCTCGATGTCGAGTTCCGGAATCGACTTGGGAATCGTCAGTCCAGTCTGGTCGTCGTCGGTCCACTCGATCGTCCCGCGGGCGGCCTCGGTGAGGATCGTCACGGACTCGGTGACGCCGATATCCTTGGACTTCTCGCCGAGGTAGCCGGTGTTGATGACGTAACAGTCGACGTCGAGTGCGCCCATCAGGTCGTAGAAGATGTTGCCCTCTTCGCCCTCGGAGCCGACGATGAACGGGTTCGTCCCGACGACGCGGATCGACTCGCCGGCGCGCGAGGGATCGCCCGCGCTGGTCTCGATCGACTCGCCGAGCATGAACGCGGCAGCGGCCTGCTCGTCGCGCAGCTTCGCGACCGGCGGCATCAGCGGGTTGCGCGTGATGAAGAATACCTGATCGATCTCGTTCAGGTCGATCTCGTCGTCGGCGCTCTCGAGTTCGTCCCGGCGGATGATCGCGCGCGAGTTAGCGGTGTAGCGGTCGGAGTCGAAGTCGACGGTGCCGTCCTCGGCGACGTCGACGTTCTCGAGGATTGCGGTCTCGTCGGTTGCGGCGTGGTAGAGGCCGGGCTGTTCCTCCTCGTCGAGGCCGATGGTCTTGATGTACAGTCCCTTCCCCTCGCTGCCGGCGACGGAGCCGTCCGGCAGGAGCGCACAGACGTCGTCCTGGCGCATGGAGGCGTCTTCGGGCGCCTCGAGCCAGCAGCCGTGGGAGGTCAGGGTGGACTTACCGGTCGCGGAGAGGCCCATAAACACCTGGCCGACGGTGTTCAGGTCGCCGTCCTCGTCCTCGACGCGGACGCGCTTGCTACCCGCGTGGAGGCCGAGACCGCCCTGCTGCTTGGTGCGGAACATGAACAGTCGGAGGAAGGACTTCTTGGCCTCGCCGGTGTAGTCGCTACCGAGAGCGGCGGTGAAGCCCTCCTCAGGCAGGATTCGGATCGCCGTCTCGTCGTAGTCGGGGAGCTGGACCGTGTAGAGATCCGGCTCGCGGCCGTCGGACGGCTCGAACAGGTTCGCCCAGGCGAGTGCGATGCGGGCGTGTTCGACGGGGACGAACAGCCGGCAGCAGAACGTCGCTTCCGGGTGACGGCCCATCAGCCGGTCGACACAGAGCAGTTCGCGCTCGCCTGCGAGATCGATCGCCTCATCGACGAGCGCGTGGTCGTCCGCGTCGAACTCGTCGTCGATGTTGTTCTTCGTCCGGTCCGAACTCCGCGAGCGGTACTCGCTGACGTAGGAAGGAGAACCGAATTCGGTCGTGGTCTCCTCGTGGGCCGCAAGTTCACGAAGTTCCTCGAGTGAGGGGTTGTGCCGGACGTTCGACGCTGTCACTGGGTCGGGAAGCTGTCGGACCAGCGGACGGGGCTCCGTCCCGGTTTCGGACATATACATAACCCACCATCATCCTGATGTATAAACGTGGAGGATTTTGCTCTGTGTGTGTCATGACTTCCCCAACCCGAATCTCATGTTTGGCAGCTCATACGTCTCTACTCCCAATTCGTAACGGTATCTTTCTCCGGAACGAACGTATCTGAAATCACATATGTAATGATGGGTACTCACATCAGAAATAATTCTAACTCGCAGGGCAAGACTCGCCGTTGTTCGCGCTCGTGTCGTGTGAGAAATGAGCACACATAAGCATCAGCACCACGTCGGCAGCATCGATGGTCTCGCTGGATCGCATCCTCGTTCATCCGATCAAATCTCTCGACGCAGCGGCGGTACAGACGGCGACGATCGAACGGAACGGAGTCCTCTCCTGGGATCGTCGGTACGCCATCGTCGAACGGGCGGATGACCCATCGAGTAATCGCTCCGACGGGACCGGCGCAATCACCACGAGCGCGACCGGCCGGCCAAACGGTACCCCAGAGACGGTCGGGGACTACGTCAACGGTAAACGCGAACCCGCGATTCACCAGTTACGTGCAACCTACGATCTCGAACGCGAAACGGTGACGCTCAGCGATACCGGCTCAGCCCAGCACGACGAGTCTGGCTCACTCCGATCCGACCAGTCTGAAACCGACTCGACCACCGACGGCCAGACCTTCCACCTCGAACTCGACCGCGAGCACCTCTCCGAGTGGCTCTCCGAGTACGTCGGCTACCCAGTCGAACTCGTGCGCAACGACGCTGGCGGCTTCCCGGACGACACCGACGCCTCCGGACCAACCGTCATCTCACAGGCGACACTCGAGTCCGTCGCCGACTGGTATCCCGAGATCGACGCGGCGGAGATGTGTCGGCGGCTTCGTCCGAATCTCGTACTCGGCGACGCGCCCGCGTTTTGGGAGGATCGCCTCTACGAGACGCCGGGCCACGCCGTCGCGTTCGACATTGGTGGAGTCGAACTGTCGGGGATCAACCCGTGCCAGCGCTGTGTCGTGCCGACGCGCGATCCGGATACGGGCGAGGAGACCGATGGCTTTCGGGAAACGTTCGTCGAGCAGCGCGAGCGGACGCTTCCTGAGTGGGCAGGCGAGGCGTGGTTCGACCACTACTTCCGCCTGATGGTGAATACGAAGGTCCCCGAGTCGTCGTGGGGCGAGACGCTCGAGGCGGGAGCGGCGGTTTCGATCGGCGAGTCGTACGAACTCGCACAGTAGCCTGAGAGCAGATCAGTACACCGTCACACCGGTCACCGGCTCACCGGCTCACCGACACGCCGACACACCGGCACAGCAGCACAGCCTCCAGCCCGCTAATTTTCACATCTGGTACTCACGGGCGAAGTACCAAGGGGTGGCTCTCGGTTCTCCTCGGCATGGCATACGGTCTCGATATTGGGGCAGACACAATTCGGCTCGCAAGCGACCGCTCGGGGGAGGTCGCGCTCCGTTCGACGCCGACGCGGGTTGTATCGGTGTCGACAGCGGGGGAGACGGAGACAGACACTGGGGACGAAGCGAGTGCAACGAACGATGCACTCGAGGACGCGATCACTGCGGCCGACACCGATGCGGTCGCGCTCGTCGAGACTGACGACGAGACGCTGCTCGTCGGTCCAGAAGCGACGACCATCGCAGCGGAAGTCGGTGGCGACGTGACGATCTCCGAGCACGACACCCCGTTTCAGCAGGGCGTCTTCGACGCCGCAGAATACGACGAGGCGATGCTTTCGGCACTCGTCGACCTCGTTCTTCCTGACGATGTCTCGCCGACGGCACTCTCCTACACGACGCCTGGGACAGTCGTCGACGCCGACGCGCCGACTGGGGCACATCGCAAGACGGTTGCCTCGGTGCTCGACGAGTTGACGGAGACCGCAACGAGTGAAGACAGCGACTCACAGTCACCTACACCAGTTAGCCAGGGCTTCGCCGTCGTCTACGATCAGTTCGCCGGCGACAACTACACCGGCGTCGGCATCTGCCTCGGTGCACAGACCACGAGCGTCGCGCTCGCCTACTACGGCGTGCCGGTCCTCGCGTTCTCCATCGCCCGCGGCACCGACTGGATCGTCGCTCAGGCGGCTGGCGAAACCGGCCACGAGCGCGCACAGGTTCGCAGCGTGCTCACAGAGTTCGAACTCGACCCCGACGCCGCAACCGGACCGATCGAGCGCGCCCTCGCCGCAGCGTACGACGACCTCGTCGCCGAACTGGCCGACGCCCTCGGCGAGCAGGCCGCGGCCGCCGATCTTCAGCGCGGCGTTGCCGTCCCAATCGCAGTCGCCGGCTCGGGCGCGGTCGAGGGACTCGAGTTCCTCCTCGGTGGCCGATTCGATTCGGCGGGGCTCCCGATCTCGATTCGGGGCGTCCGACGCGCGCCAGAGCCCGAGGCGAGCGCCGCGAGAGGCGCACTCGCCGCTGCCGAAGATGATGTCGATGCCTACGAGGAGATCGTCTGGGACGAGTCTGCGTCAGGAACGGGCAGCGAGGAGGCGGATACGCTCTCGTTCGACGGGGATGGGGATCTCGACGGTGGTTCGGCGACGACATCGGAGCCAGCGAACGGCGACGCCAGCAGTCCGAGTGGCAACGATGGCGGTGACAGTGCCGCAGCCATCGCCGCCGACCTCGACGCACAGACACAGCCAGCCACAGACGACCGTGCGAACGACGCCATCGACCACCTGTTCGACCGTCTCGCCAATCGCGACGAGGAAATTCAAGCGCTCGCCGACGACCTCGACGCACTCGAGTCCACCCTCGACACAATCCGCGAGGAGACCGCTCGGACGGACGACCTCGCGAGCGTAGCACAGGAACTCGAGCAGGCCGAAGCCAGGCTTGCCGACCTCTCGCAGACCGTTTCGGACCGCGCGGACGCGATTACCACTGTTGCGGAGACCGACGCACGGGTCGACGAACTCGAACCCCAACTCGAGACGCAAGCCACTCGACTCGACGGACTCGCGGGTCGACTCGAGGAGCACTCGACGCACACGACCGCGCGGTTCGACGAGGTAGACGCCGAGATATCGGATCTCCAGACGACGCTCGCGGACCTCGCATCCGATCTCGACGAGACGGTGGCCGAACTCGAGGCCGACCGCGAGACACTTACTGCTCTCGAGGACACTGTTGCTGATCTGGCAGACGAGTCCGCGACCGCGGCCGAACTGGACGCACTCGAGTCCCGCGTCGATGCCGTCGACGAGACGATCGACGACGAACTCGAGTCGGTCAGCGAGCGCGTCGGATCTGCCGAGTCAGCTGTCGCGGACGTGAAAGCTGATCTCGACACACACGCTGCGGAGATAGCCGAAACAGTCGACTCGATCGAAGATGCACTCGAGGCAACCGAGGAGACACTCACAACGCGACTCGACGAAACGGAGGCAGCCGTGTCGACGCAGGCCGAGGACGTCGATGCACTCGAGAGCCGTCTCGATGAGACGGAGTCGGAACTCGACTCGCGGATCGAGTCAGCGGAATCGGAGTTCGAAACGCAGCTCCAGTCAACGGAAGCGGGGCTCGAAACGCAGATCGGCTCTGTAGAGTCTGATCTCGAAACACGACTCGAGGAGGCAGAAACGGGACTGGAAGAACAGCTCGACGAGACGGAAACGACAGTCGAGACCCGTCTCGATGAAGCGGAAACGACCTTCGAGGACCGACTCGACGAAACCGAGGCGACACTCGAGAACGAGAGTGACGACTTGCGTGCCAGCATCGACGCGCTCGACGACCAGATCGGTGACGCTGGCGACCGACTGGATGCCGTCGCTGCCGACGTTGCCGCCGTCGAGAGCCACACTGCGGATGTCGAGGAAACCGCTGAGACGGCGAGTGCTGACGTGGACGAACTCGAGGATGCGCTCGCGGGCGTCGAATCAGCGGTCTCTGCCGTCGACGACACCACGGCCGAACTCGAGACGCGTCTCTCTGCACAGGAGGCGACGATCGACGAGCAGGCGGCGACCGTCGACGAGCACGCGACAACCATCGACGAACAGGCAGCAGCGATCGAGACGCTGGCCGACGACACAGCGAGTGTTTCGGCTGAGGTAGACCGGCTCGACACCGAACTCGAGTCCCTCTCGGAGGCCCTCGAAGACGTGCCGGATCCCGAAGGCGTTCCAGACAACGAAACCGTCTCGTCACTGGCCGCAACGGTCGACTCGCTTTCGGAGCGGCTCGACGACCTCGCGGAGTCCGAAGCGGTCGCAAACCTCGACCAGCGCCTCGACGATATCGACGAGCGCGTGACCTCCGTTTCGGCTGAGCAGACGGTACTCGAGTCCGACTACGAACAGTTGGCGGAGCGGGTCGGGGAACTCGAGGACGAGCAGGGCGAGGTGACCCAGGAGGAGCTGGAGCCGCTGGTAACGGCGGACGAGTTGGCGTCGCTGCGGTCGGAACTGCAACGTGAGGTAGACGAGGTGGCCGACGTGGCTGAGGAGTTGAACGTAGCCGACGAAACGACTGAGGCTGACGAGCAAGACGAAGGAACGGGCCGCTCGCTGGAAACGCTTCTCGGTCCGCTGCTCGCCGGCGGTGGCGGTGCCGGCATCATCGCGGGTGCGACTGTCGCCCTCTCAGTAGCCGGCGCGGGAACGATCGGCGCAGTGATCGCGGTGCTCGGCCTCGTGCTGGTCGGTGCGGCGGTGGCGCTCACCCGCTAACGCACAGACGGATCGACGCCTGGACTGTCAGCGCCGCTCAACTCCGCGGCTCCGACGCATCCTTCAGCACGGCGTCGTCCGCAACGTTCGGTGCGCCGACGACGAGCACACGACTCTCCTCGACCGCCGCTATCTGTCGCCAGGATTCCGGTGGCACGACCATGCACTCGTGTTTCGTGAGCGTGACGACATCACGTTCCTCGTCACGCTCGACGGTCACGTCAACGGTCCCCTCGAGTACAAGATAGAACTCCTCCTGTTGCTCCTGGCGGTGGTACGTGTTCTCCTCGCCGCGCTCGTAGTGCCAGACGCTCGGACGCAACTGTTCGGACTCGAGTGCAGGTCCGATCGGGAGCAGTGTCGGCGCGATGCCTTCGATGTCCCGAGGCTCGACTGCATCGAGGTCGGCCAGCGAGTACAGCGACATGCGAAGCTCTCCAACGATTGTGCGCAAAAAGCTGTGGCTGGCTATTCCACGTCTTCGTTTTCGACTGTATGCTGCATCCGTGACTACGTCTACAGCCATGGTCACAACTCGCCGGACTGGACAACCACGACAGCGTGCGCTCGCAGTCCGCATACAACCCGACGAGTACCGCCGCCACGCGGGATCAGTCGGTCACTAACTCGACGTTTCGCATCTCGCCCCCGCACTGCCGGCAGGTACTCACGAGCGCGTCGTCGACCGCCTCGCGGCGACGACACTGGACGCACACGTACTCGAGTGGCTCGGCGAGCACCATAGCTGGCCTAGGCAGTGTTCTATGTTAACTCTTTCCATGGTGTGGTAGGCACCGTCACGCTCCGTCTTCGTCGGTGACCCAGAGGAGGGAAGCGAGGAACGTCGCACCGAATACGGCGGCGGCGAGTAGCCAGAAGGCGAGGCGAAAGCCGACAGTTTCGGACATCGCGCCGATGATCGCGGGTGCGATCGCTCCCGCCCCCATCAGGAGCGTGCGGACGACGCCGAGCCCACCGGCGGCCAGGTCGTCGGGAATCGCGGACATCAGGTACGCGCCCCTGACGGGACGAAAGCCGTGGGAGCCGATACCGGCCGCGATGAGAGCGACGCCGAGCACGACCGGGCCGGCGATGTCAGTCAGCGAGACGAACGCGACGAGCGAGAGGGCTGCGAGACCGAGCATCGCGGTGATGATTGGGAGCCGGCCGATCCGGTCGCTCAGGTCGCCGGTGACCAGCTGGACCAGACTCGCGAGGAAGAGCCCGCTGTAGAGGACGCTTGCGGTCGCCGCCGTGAGTCCAGCCTCGTCGGTGAGGTACAGCGGCGCGAACGCGACGAGTCCGTTGTAGGTGAACGCGAATAGCACCGTCAGGAGCGCGAACGCCGAAAATCGCCAGTCACGAAAGAGCGCGGCGTACCGGCGGAGTTCGTCGAGGTCGACGCCGCTGGTTCCGTCGCCCTCCGTCTCAGTTGGGACTCGTTGTGGCACGCGTACCCAGAACAGGACAGCGAGCGCGAGGCCGACGACACCCGCGGCGAGGAAGATCACGCGCCAACTCGCGCCGAGTGCGAACGGAACCCCTGCCGCGAGCACGACGGCCCAGGGGGCGATGACGCCGCCGAAGGTCCCGAACGTGTCGAGGATGCCGAGTGCGCGCCCCGTCCGGGCGGGATAGGCGTGGGCGAGCAGCCGGACTGCGACGGTTTTGTGCGCACCGGTGCCCGCGCCCATGACGAGCATCGCGACCACGAGCACCGCGAACGACGAGTCGACGACGAGGGCGAACGCGGCAGCGGCGGCGACGGTGACGCCCGCCGTGATGACGGTGACCGAGCCGAGGCGGTCAGCGAGCATGCCGGAGGGAAACTGCATTGCGGCGTAGACCAGCATGAAACCGGTGAACGCAGCGCCGAGGGCGGCGTTCGAGACGGCGTAGGTCTCCTGAAACGAGCCGAAGAGCGGCGGGAAGACGTACCGTAGGAACTTCGCCAGAAACCAGATTCCGGCGGTTACCAGGAGCACGTCAAAGTGTGTGAGCCGCCGGACCCTCTTCATAACCGACATACAGTACGTATTCGCTGTAGGTCGGGCCGGCGACGAGAATGCACCGGTCGCGGCAGCGGACGGACCCAACCTGGGCAAAATCCGTATAAGGGGCTAGTATTCTTGCGACCAGTTTGGTGCCCTAGCAGGCAGGTTTTATATGAAAGTTCATTATATTTGGTGGCACACATGGCAGTGACTACGACCGATTGGACCGATCCCATCGCGTGTCCGTTCTGCGGCGACGAACTCGCCTCACCTGGCGCTGGGTTCGTCGACCACATCCACGAGAGCGCGACCTGCGAGGCGGAGTTCGAGTTCTGGCGCGAGAATATCGGCGACGATGTGGTAGGTGAGTGGGCAGGCTAAGTCGGGTTGTGCCGACTCCTATACTTTCAGTCGAAGTCCGGCAGATCCTCCGGCGGCTCGTACTCCGCTTCCCAGTCGATGTACTCCTCTTTCAGAATTACCGAGACGATCTGACCGAACTCCGTTAGTTCGGCGTTGATGGCCGAAACCGTCCCCCACGTGTCGAGTTCGGGGTGGTACTCCCGCGCCTGCCAGTCCTCCGGGATTCCGGGAGCGTGATACCCGACCCGGTCTGCGAAATCGTCCCAGAAAAAGTCAAAGTCGGCGAAGAGATCGAGGTCGCGCGCGATACTGAACTCGCGCTCCTCGAGATCGGTGTCGGCGCGCCACTCCTCGAAGGCTTCCTCCCACGCGCCGGTTTCGAGGAACTCCTGTAGCTCTTCCCGTCGATAATCGATCTCTTCCGTGCCGCTCGCGCTGATCGTCGCATCCTCGTACTCGTTCGGATCGACGAAGTCGAGCGTCGGCGGTGCTGGCGTGTCGACCTCGAGTGTCATGGGAGATGCTCGGGCCGCTGGTGGGTAAATACCATCGGTCGTGCTGCGTACTGCGGTGACTTCGCGCGCGGTGGCTGTTCGATGTGTCGCAGTAGAGTTCCGTCCCGTCGCAGTGGAATTGTGGATCGGCACAGTGGCGTTCCGACTCGGCGCAGTCGTACCCGTACAGTTATTCGGCCTGACACGGACACACGAATATGGGCAGCGACGACGGGGGACGGGACTACAGCCTCACCGAGATCTTCGCGATCAAGTTCGTGCTGGCCGACATCATCATCATCGCCGCGCTGCTGTTCGCCGGACCGCTGTACGCGCTCGCCATCACGGCGCTGCTCGTGCTCAGCGTGGTGCTCGTCTGGTATCTCATGGAGCGCTCGAAAGAAAAAGAGCGCAAACGCGAACGGGAAGCCGCCGAACGAGACACAGCAACAGCGACTACAGCAGCCGAGGGCGAGACGGATCCGGTGACGACGCTCCAGCGACGCTACGCCGCCGGCGAACTCACCGAAGCGGAGTTCGAACGTCAACTCGATCAGCTGATCGACGCCAACGAACGCGCCGACGAAGCGGATGTCGAAACCTCCGAACTTTCGCTCGAGCGCTCGTAGCCGACCTGTGTCAGGCGGTCACTCCCGCCTTGCGGCCGCGATACGACTCACCGATCCAAACACTGAACCACGCTTCGCCCCTCTCTCCGGTCAATGACCGACTACGAGGCCGCGATTCTCGACGTCGACGGCACGATCGTCCGCGGTGGGGCGCTTATCCCCGGTGCAGACCAGGGCGTTCGTGCCCTCGAGCGCGCCGGCTGTGATCGACTCCTCGTCTCGAACAACCCCACGACCGGCACCGACCACTACGGCGACCGCCTCGAACCGCACGGCATCGATGTCGACCCGACCAGAATCCTCACGTCCGCAACCCTCTCCGCCTCCTACCTCGCCGACACCCATCCCGACGAGACGGTGTATCTCGTCGGCTCGGATGCACTCGAGTCCATCCTCACAACGGCAGGGATAACCGTCACCACGGACCCCGACGAAGCCGAGGTCGTCCTCGGTTCGTTCGACAAGTCGTTCTCCTTCGGAATGCTGTGGGAGTCTCTGCAGGCACTCGAGAACGGGACGCCGTTCTACGGCACTGATCCCGACGTGACGATTCCCGTCGACGGCGGTTCGATGCCCGGTTCGGGCTCGATCCTGGCCGCGATGGAGGCCGTCGCCGGCCGCGAACCCGATGCGATTCTCGGCAAGCCCTCCGCGGTCGCCGCGGAGACTGCACTCGAGCGACTCGAGAGCGATCCCAGGCGAACGCTCGTCGTCGGCGACAGACTCGATACGGACATCGCGCTCGGGAATCGGGCTGGGATGACGACCGCTGCAGTGCTGACGGGGGTTACGGATCGGGCCGCTGTCGAGGAGGCGACGGGTGACCTCACGCCGGACCACGTACTCGAGTCGCTCGGTGATGTTGGGTCGCTGCTTTAGCTACTGTTCTGCGATCGCTGTTTTGAAATCACTTCTCGACTGCTGATCTCGCTGTGTCGTGAGAACCGGATGGCGCGAGGCCGGAACGGGACGGTGAATAACTGGCTGACTGACTGTCTCACACCTGGGAAAGAGTTTTACAACCAACTGGTCAGTCACGTGGTATGGACTCGGAGATGGAACAGAACGGACGGCCAGACACGTTCCTCACGCCGCCACCACTCGAGCGCGGTGATCGAATCGCAGTTATCGCGCCGGCGTCGAACCGGCGCACCGACTTCGGCGAGGTGTACGACCTGGGACTCGAGCGCCTGCGTGAGGTGTTCGACCTCGAACCAGTCGAGTATCCGACGGCGACACGTGACGCCGAGTATCTGCTCGAGAATCCCGAAGAGCGGGCACAGGACGTGATGGACGCGTTCGAAGATCCCGAAATAACGGGTGTTATCGCCGTCATCGGCGGCAACGATCAGATCCGGATGCTGAAACACCTCGATCCGGACGTCCTCCGGGCTAATCCGACCCGGTTCTACGGCTACAGCGACAACACGAATCTCGCGCTCTACCTGTGGAACCTCGGCATCGTCTCCTACTACGGCCCGTGCGTGATGACCGAACTCGCGATGGACGGGCACATGTTCGAGCACACGATCGAGTTCACTGAACGCGCGTTCTTCGATGACTCTCTCGGTGAGCTCCGCCCTGCCGCAGCGTTCACGGACGAACCCGGCGACTGGGCGACGCCGGAGCAACTCGAGGAGCCCCGCGGAACCGAACCCAATCCGGGGTGGCAGTGGGCCGGCGGCGACGACCCCGTCTCGGGGCGTCTCTGGGGTGGCTGTCTCGAAATTCTCGACCAGCAGTTCATCGTCGACCGGTACCTCCCGGACGACGCCGCCCTCGATGGCACCGTGCTCGCACTCGAGACGTCCGAGGAACTGCCGGACGCCGACTGGGTCGCGGGCGTCCTCCGGGCGCTCGGCGAGCGCGGGGTACTCGAGCGGTTCGCCGGCGCGCTTGTCGGACGGCCGCCAGCACGGACGCATCTCGAGGACTGGCCGGTCGACGAACGCGAGGCCTATCGCAGCCAACAGCGACAGGTGATCGAGGACGTGTTCGCGCGGTACAACCCGGATGCACCGGTCGTTACCAACGTCGACTTCGGGCATACGTGGCCGACGACGCCGATTCCGATCGGTGGCTGGGTCGAGATCGATCCGCAGGAAGAGACAATTCGGTTCGAAGAGGGGTGAGAGCCTCTCAGTCGCGCTCGCCGTCGAGTGCCGTTTTCCGGAGTCGTTTGCCCTCGTCGGTGCTGACGGTGAGTTCGGGAACGCTCGTCGGTTTGTTGTTCTCGTCGATTGCGACGTAGACGAAGTAGGATTCGGTCGTCTTCTCGCGTTCGCGCGTTCGGAGGTCCTCGCGCTCGGTGACGAGTCGAACGCGGACGCTGGATTCGCCGGAATCGTAGACGTAGGCCGTAATATAGGCCGTATCGCCGACGGAGATCGGTCGTTCGAAATTCATCTGGTTGACGCGAGCCGTCACGCAGGTCTCCCCGGAAAATCGCATCGCCGACATCGCGCCGACTTCGTCCATCCACTTCATCACGTTGCCACCGTGGGCGGAGTCGAGCATGTTGGCGTGGTTCGGCTGGACCATCTCTCGGTTCTCGACGAGGGTTTCCATGAGGTCGGTCATTGCCCGTTCTTTCCGCACGAGTGCAATCAGTCTTGCCGTCGTCGGAGCCTGTGTGTGGTGGTTTCAGCCATGCTGTTGGCTGGCGTACCGATCCCGCGAGTCCGAGGCTGTGGGCGGGGGCTCGCTGTGACTCGCTACCACCGCGCAGTTCGATACTGGTAAAAGTCGCGGCCGAGTTACACCCGGTAATGAGTGATGCAGGCGACGCCGACGTGCCGGAGCCCCCTGATCCCGTCACGGAGACGGCTGCAGACCCGGATTCTGCCGGGGATGCAGACGGCTCCGTTCACGTGCTCGGGACGGCTCACGTCTCCCAGGCGAGCGTCGACGATGTCCACGAAACCGTCGATCGGGAAGAGCCCGACGTGGTTGCCGTCGAACTCGATGAGGGACGATATCGCCAGATGCAGGGTGGAACCCCCGACGACATCGAAGCGAAGGATCTCCTCTCCGGCAACACCGTCTTTCAGTTTCTCGCCTACTGGATGCTCTCGTACGTCCAGTCGCGACTCGGCGACCAGTTCGATATCGAACCCGGTGCCGACATGCGCGCCGCAATCGAGGCCGCCGAACGAAACGGCAGCGGCGTCTCGCTGGTCGACCGCGACATTCAAATAACGATTCAGCGCTTCTGGAGTCGCCTCTCGTTCTCGGAGAAGCTCAAGATGGTCGGCGGGCTCGCCCTCGGAATTACCGACCCCCGAACGATTGGCCTGACCTTCGGTGCCGTCGCCGGGCTCTTCCTCGGGTTCGTCTTTGCTGCATTTCTCGCCCCCTTCCTCGGGTTCGGTGACCTCTTCTTGCTCGGCGTCAGCCAGACCGCGACGCTCCAGTACGTCGGCGCGGTCGGACTCGGAGCCGCCGCCGGCGCGTTCATCGGACTGCTGTTCATTCCATCCATTCAGGCCGCAGATCGCTACGGTGGCGACCTGCTAAACGGCTTTTCGGCCAGCGTCCTCGCCGGAATCGGCGTCGGGATCGTCGGAGCACTTGCACTCGTCGCAACCGAGACGTTCGTCGGACCTGCCTCCGCGACGACGTTCGAAAACGCCGGTATCTACTCGATTCGCGGCGGGGTTGGCATGCTCGCCGGACTCGGTGTCGGCGTCGCCATCGGTGCGCTCCTCGGATTCATCCTCGATTCACTCGGCGGCGATGTCGAGGACATCGACGAGGTCGATATCGAGGAGATGACCGACGGCGACGTCGTCGCCGCGATGATGGAAGAGTTCCGTCGCTTCAGTCCACGCGGTGCGAACGCGCTGATCGACGAACGTGACGCCTACATTGCACACAACCTCCACGAACTGCGCAAACACGGCTACGATGTGGTTGCCGTCGTCGGTGCCGGACACAAAGCCGGCATCGAACGCTATCTCGAGAACCCCTCCGAGCTTCCCGCGATGGACTCGCTGACGGGGACCGCCTCGAGTCGTCGCTTTTCGCCGCTGAAAGTGTTCGGCTACCTGATCATGATCGGCTTCTTCGGCTTCTTCTTCCTGTTGATTATGGCCGGCGTCCAGAACACCTTCCTGTTGCAGCTGTTTGCCGCCTGGTTCCTCTTTAACGGGATCTTCGCGTTCACGTTGGCGCGACTCGCCGGCGCACGCTGGAGCAGCGCCGGCGTCGGCGGCGCGGTCGCCTGGCTGACGAGCATCAACCCGCTGCTCGCACCCGGCTGGTTCGCCGGCTACGTCGAACTCAAACACCGCCCGGTCAACGTCCGTGACATCCAGACGCTGAACGAAATCGCCGGCGACACCGAGCGACCGATCAGCGACGCACTCGATGACATGTTCAACGTGCCGCTGTTCCGACTCATCATGATCGTCGCGTTGACGAACATCGGGAGCCTGATCGCGACCGTACTGTTCCCGCTGATCGTCCTGCCGTGGCTTGCAGGTCCCGAGTTCGGCGGCGTCGACGCGTTGATGGGTGAGCTGTTCCAGGGTGCCGAAAACAGTCTCGAGCTGATCCTGGAGGCCCTCTCGTGAGCGTCCGAACGCACCATCCCGAGCCCTCGCTGTCCTTTAGCGACAAGGAGCTGTTCGATCTCGCGATCGCCTGGCTGACGCTGAGCGTCGCCTTCGCACTGTTGTTCGCGCCGATCCACCGGTTCGATCTCTCTGTGGGCTACTTTGCGCTGATGGTCGGCCTCTGTTTCGTCACCGTCGGCGTCGCCTTCCTGTTGCACGAATTGGCGCACAAGGTGGTCGCGATCGAGTACGGCCAGCTCGCAGAGTTCCGTGCAGACTACCAGATGCTCTTTCTGGCGATTATGAGCGCCCTGATCGGCTTCATCTTCGCCGCACCGGGAGCCGTCTACCACCGCGGGCGCATCACCAAACGGGAGAACGCGATGATCGCGCTGGCTGGACCGATTACCAACCACCTGCTCGCGCTCATGTTTCTCCCGCTGATGCTGTTCCCCGGGATTCTCGGCGTCATCGGTCAGATGGGCGTCTGGATCAACCTCTTCCTGGCCGCGTTCAACATGATCCCCTTCGGGCCGCTCGACGGCAAGTCGGTCTACGACTGGCACAAGGGCGTCTTCGCGCTCGTCTTCGTGCCAAGTGTCCTGTTTGCGGGCTACGTCGTGTTGTTCGTCGGGCTGTTCTGATCGGCGACCAACGTCGATTCTCGCCATCGCTCTCGACGGACCGGTGACCTTTTGCTCACCCCGCGCGGTCGTTCCCACATGACAGCGCCTGCGGACGACGGGAACAGTGACGATTCGGATAAACTCACCTACGCCGACACAGGTGTCGACATCGAGGCCAGCGAGGACGCGACCGCCGCGCTCCTCGAGGCCTTCGGCAGCGACCTCACGACCGAGTACGCCGGCCTGCTCGACATCGGCGACCGCTACCTCGCGCTCGCCACCGACGGCGTCGGCACGAAACTCCTCGTCGCCGAAGCCGTCGACGACGCCTCCTCGATCGGTATCGACTGTATCGCGATGAACGTCAACGACCTCGTCGCCGCCGGCGTCACCCCCGTTGGCTTCGTCGACTATCTCGCGATCGACGACCCCGACGAGACGCTTACCAACGAGATCGGCGAAGGCCTCGCCGTCGGCCTCGAACAGGCCGACCTCACCATGCTCGGCGGCGAAACCGCCGTCATGCCCGACGTCGTCGAGGGCTTCGACCTCGCAGGCACCTGCGTCGGCCTCGCCGACAAGGACGACGTGTTCGACGGCGACGCGCAGGTCGGGGACGCACTCGTCGGCTTCGCCTCGAACGGCATCCACTCGAACGGGCTCACGCTCGCTCGCGAAGCCGTCACCCGGAACCACGACTACGACGACCCGTTCCCACACGACACCGACCGAACCATCGGCGAGGAACTCCTGCGGCCGACCCGCATCTACACCGACCTACTCGAGTCCATGCACGAGCACAGTGTCCACGCCGCGGCCCACGTGACCGGTGGGGGCTGGACGAATCTGCTGCGCATGGGTGACCGGAAGTACGTGGTCGACGACCCGCTTCCGGCACAGCCGATTTTCGAGTTCGTACAGGAGGAGGGCAACGTGACCGACGAGGAGATGCACCGGACGTTCAACATGGGTACCGGGTTCGTCGTCGCGCTCTCCGAGGAGCGTGCCGAGGCACTCGTCGCGGATACTGACGGCCAGCTCATCGGTCGCGTCGAGGAGGGCGAGTCGGTCGAGATTCGCGGGTTGTCGCTGTCCTGACGCTGCTCGGCTTCTTATTCGCGGTTTTAACGATCTGCTTCTCCCTCTTCGCTCATCTCCGACTGCTCCGCCTTCCCTGTCGCTGCCCGAATCGCATCGTACTCCTCGTCGCTGTACGCGATGAACCGTACGTCGCTGAGTGTTTCTGGTTCGTACGCCGCCAACTCTTCGCCGATAATCGACGCTCCAGTATCGAGCTCGAACCCCGCTACACCACAGCCAAGCGCCGGCAGGACGAGCGACTCGCACTCGAGTTCGTCCGCACGCTCGAGTGTGTTCCGTGTCGCGTCGCGGATGCTCTTCTCGGTGGCCTCGCCGTCCCCGTAGTGGGGCATCGCGGCGGCGTGGATGACGTACTCGGCGTCTAAGTCGTAGGCATCCGTGACAGCCACCTCGCCAAGGTCGATGGGTCCCTTCGCCACTGCCTCATCGTTGAGTTCGTCACCGGCACGTCGGCGGAGCGCGCCGGCGACGCCGGAGCCCATCTCGAGGCTGGTCCCGGCGGCGTTGACGAGTGCGTCTGCAGACTGTGCGGCAATGTCGCCCTGGATAACGTCGAACTCCATACCCGACCGTTTGGCAGACAACCGTTTTGATGCTATCCCTGGCAGTGCGTTGTGTGCCCTCGACACGTTGGTTCGAGTGAGTATCCAGCTCGCTACTGTTTAGGCCGACCAAAACCTTTTTAGAATTAGGCCCACCTAACTTCTCGTGATGGACGTGCCCGCCCGTAACGCGGATGCTGATGCCGACGCCGAACTCGAACCCGAGCAGCCAACTGCAATCGTCTCCTGTCACGAAACGCGCCCTGGAAAGACCGTCTTTACTGAGCGCGACAACAGTGACGGCTGGATCGCGACCGATCTGACCGTCGATCTCGAACCCTGATTTTGGATCGCACTCGAGTTCGGCGACAGGACGTCTGCTGAGAGTGCCAAGAGTAGTGACTACTGTCGTCCCGGTTCCGGTCGCTGCTCGCATACTGCGTAGTCAGCGCCACAAAAAATAGTCCGCCTTCATCGTCGACGCAGTCGCCTGCTTACTTCGTCGCCTCTTCGAGCACCAGCGTGTCGTCCTCGAGGTAGTGTTCGAAGTGGTGGCCGTCTTCCTCCAGCGTGACCAGAATCTCACGGAGGATTTCGGCGGTTGCGTAGTCACCGAGGTTCTCCGCGAGTTCGATACTGTCACGCATCGACTCGATGATGTCGCCGTACATCTCGAGGTCGTTCTGGAACATCGTCCGAACGTCGTAGACGTCTTCGCCTTCGAACTCGACAGTGGCGCGCTGTTCCTGATTCGTTGGCCCCGATACTGGGACGCCACCAAGCGCCTGGGCGCGCTCGGCGATGACATCTGCGCCTTCCTCGACGTGCTCGTAGGCCTCCTCTAAGAACTCGTGTAGCGGGAGGAACTCGGCACCTTCGACGACCCAGTGGTGCTTCTTGAGCTGGTGGTACAGCACGTACGAGTTCGCGAGTTCGGTGTTCAGCGCGTCGACGATCTGCTCGGCCTTCTCCTGTTCGAGGCGGAGTTCGTTCTCCTCGACGGTATCTGCCGACTGACGGACGGTTTTCTGAGTGCTCATCTCGTTCGATGATACACCGGCATTCCACTTAAAGGTTTCCCCAACACAAAACAATTCTTTACGGATTAGAAAATATAGTTTTGCCTATCGTGCCAATAGTTATCCTAACGTGACAGACGTGTCGCCCGATCCGATGGTCAAAAATTGTGCCGTTTTTTCGAGACTGAGTAAACATTTTCAGTGTGGCGGTCCAAAGCTTCCCTATGGCAACGAGAGCCGCACACCGACGGGAGCGAATCTACGTCGACGGCGAGTGGCTCGAGACCGACGATACCCTGTCTGTCTCGGACCTCGCCGACGGCGGGACCTTCGCGCAGGTCACCGCTGCCGGCCCAGCAGAGGTACGGACCGCACTCGAGTCGGCCCACGAGATCAAGCCGGAACTGCGCCAGACGACGGTCGTCGAGCGCGCCGAGTGGTGCGAACAGATCGCGGTTGGCCTTCGCGAGCGCGAGGAGGATCTCGCCGAAGTGATCGTCCGCGAGGCAGGCAAGCCGATTTCCTCGGCGCGCGGCGAGGTCGAACAGGCGGCCAAGCGATTCGACCGCGCGGCAGAAGAGGCGCGCAACATCGTCAGTAAGGGCGAGTTCCGCGAGGGTTCGACCGCGGGCCACGAGGGCTGGCAAGCGATCGTCAAGCACGAGCCGATCGGTGCGGTGCTGTGTATCACGCCGTACAACTACCCGCTCGCAACGACGGCCTTACAGGTCGCTCCCGCGCTCGCCGCGGGGAACAGCGTTCTGCTCAAGCCGGCGAGCAAAACGCCGATTTCGGCGGCGATCCTCGCCGATGTCATCGCCAGCGTTGACGGTATTCCGGACGGTGCGTTCCACTTCGTCCCCGGAAACGCCAGCGAGATCGGCGATCTCATGTCCGGCGACGATCGGATCAACGCCATCGCGATGACCGGTTCCTCGGGGGCCGGCAAGCACGTCGCCCGCGAGAGCGGGATGGTCAATCTCCACATGGAACTGGGCGGCAACGCGCCCGCGATCGTCTTCGATGACGCGGACCTCGACGACGTCGCAGGAAACTGTGTGAAGGGGTCGCTGAAGTACGCCGGCCAGCGCTGTTCAGCCGTCTCACGCGTGCTCGCACACGAGTCTGTCCACGACGATCTGGTCGAACGGATCGACCGGACGATGGATTCCTGGACCGCAGGCAACCTCTTCGACGAGGACACTGCCTTCGGCCCGCTCATCAGCGACTCACAGGCCGAGTGGGTGCAGGAACTCGTCGACGACGCCGTCGCAAAGGGCGCAGACCTCGTCCGCGGTGGGGAGCGCCGCGCACCCGAGGGCGTGCCGGACGAACTCGCCGACCAGTTCTTCGAGCCGACGCTGCTGGCGAACGTCCCCCACGACGCCCGTATCGTCGACGAAGAACAGTTCGGCCCCGTCGCCGCCGTCACCTCCTTCGCGGACGAAGACGAGGCCGTCGACCTCGCCAACGGTTCCGACCTGGCGCTCGATGCCGCCGTCTTCACCGCGGACTACGACCGCGCGATGCGACTTGCCAACCTCGTCGACGCAGGTGCGGTTCGCATCAACGGCGCGCCGTCCCACGGTCTCGGCGATATTCCCTTCGGCGGCAACAAGGACTCGGGTATCGGCCGCGAAGGGCTCGACGCCTCGATTCACGAGATGCTGCGTAAGAAGAGTATTATCCTCTGATTGCGCCGGTCTGCGCCGTCTGTACCGTCTGCGGCACTGCCGTCGGTCTCTCTCGTCTTCCACCACACGCTCACTGCTCTCGACGACACTGTTTTCGGCTACACCGTTCGCGGCTATTCTGTGCTGGACACTCAGTTGTCCGCAGTACTCGAGTACCGATCCACACAGTCGCACTACCAGTCACGGTTCCAGTCCCAGCTTCTGGCCCAGACACAGTCTGGATCCAACTATCCCGACCCCGGCACGAACCGACTCACGGCCTGCCGTTCCAGCACGAGAAGCACAAGGCCGCCGCCGACCGTCACGTACACGCCACTTCCCACGGTGAGTGGCCCGCTCACGCCGTAGCCAGTCCACCAGCCAAACCACAGGGAGAGCGCAACCAGTGCACCCCCGACACTCGCACGGAACGCACCAGTGCTGATCGCGGGGAACTCGAGTACCGTCCCGGCGAACGCGACGAGGACGAGCGGGACGACGAGGAAGCCGTACGTCTCGAGGCCGGAGCCCATTCCCGAGATGTAAGTCAGCAGTTGCATCTCAGCGTGCGGGTTGATCCTGATCCATGGGAGGGATGCCCCCAGCACGGCAGTTGCGAGTGCGGCCCAGATACCAAGACGCTTCGAATGGTGCATGTGTTTGAATCACTCAACTTCGTTGTCTTCCGTGTCACCGAGGTGGATGCGGAAATGTACGAAGAAACGACTATGCGGACGAGATCTCCTCTGTCATGACGACCGTCTTCCTGTCGCCGGCGACGGCGATCACTCGGATGGTCGTCTCGTCCCCCTCGTCGTAGGTCAGCGTTACACGGTCACCGACCGCATCGAGTCTCTTGGACTGGTTCAGATCGTCCTCGACCTCGACGTAATCGGCGTTTCCGCCCGAGGTGAAGAATACGTCGGCCACCTGTTCCCCGTGGTCAACGTCGATCGAGACGCCCGCCTGTACTTCTTGCGCAGTCGTCTCGCCGAGCGAGGGTAGTTGGACCTCGTCCGTCGGAACGGTTCCTTCCCCCACCGCAGTCGACTCCGTCGTTTCGATCGTGAAGTCCTCGAGTCCGCCACCCGAGCGCTCGAGTTCCTCGCGGAACGAGTCGGGGTCGTCACCCTCGCCAACAACCCCGACGAACGTGACTGTCGACGTCTCACTGTCGAGCGTCGCACCGTGACCAACCCCCGCCAGTTCGCCGTCAGCCGCGTCGGCTCCAGTCACCCGACCGATCGCGATGGAGGTGGACTCGAGTTCCCCCGCCAGCGTCGCAGTCGTCTCGTCCGTCTCGACCAGCAGCTCCGTCTCCTCGCGGCCGGCCTCGAGGAGTGCCTCGACGCCGAGTCCGTCGGGATCACTGGCGAGGAGCCACTCTGCCGAGACGGCGATGGTTCCGTTCTCGCGTTCGAAGAGATTGAACTCGCCGACGGTCTCCGTCGGGTCTGCGTCGGCTGCGTCCGGCTCGAAGGAACCAGCGAACGCAACGTTCGCTGCGTTGCTGCTGGTACCGAACGAGAGGCTGGCATCGATCGCCGTTGCATCGCCAAACTGGTCGATATCGTCGATATCGAGGTCGGCTAACTCGAGTTGCGTCGACTCGCGCAAGTCGTCGCTGAGTTCGGATTCGTGGGCGCGGATTGCCTCGAGATCAGCGTAGTGGAGGGTTATCTCTCCGTCTGCACTGGCTGCGGCCGGGAGCCACTGGAGCTGTGTGCGCAGATCGGTAGCTGCCGAGACGCTACTGGTCGAGTCGTCGGTGCCGTTCGTGGTGCCGTCCGACTCCGTTTCGGAGTCGGCTGGCTCTTCTGAATCCGAATCGTCGAGACAGCCGGCACCGATGGCGAGGGCGCTGATCGCACCGGTCGTCGCGAGCAACCGGCGTCGCGGGAACGAGGTACGCATGTTTCCATAGGTTACAGTCACTGCATAATATACTATCCGATTGACAACCGAGGGTCGGACTGAATCCCGGTGGGGACCGGAATGTCAATAGGGCGCGTTGAACTCAGTACGGACATGGGAACTGTCCCGCCCGTGCTCGTCGCCGGCGAAACGCTCGTGGACTTTCTGCCGGCAGAGAGTGGCCCGCTCGACGATGTCGATCAGTTCGACCGGCGGCCCGGCGGCGCACCCGCGAACGTCGCTGTCGGCCTCGCACACCTCGACTCGCCGCCGCTGTTCTGGACCCGCGTCGGCGACGATCCGTTCGGTCGCTTTCTCGCCGCGACGCTCGTCGACCACGGTCTGCCCGAGCGTTACCTCGAGTTCGACCCGGACGCGAAGACGACGCTCGTGTTCGTCACCCACGACGACGCCGGCGACCGCGAGTTCACCTTCTACCGCGACGGAACCGCAGACACCCGCCTCGAACCCGGTCGGATCGACGACGAGACGCTCGCGGCACTCGAGTGGGTCCACGTCGGCGGCGTCACGCTCTCGAGTGAGCCCGCCAGGACGGCGACGCTCGATTTGGTCGACCGGGCCGCCGACGCCGGCTGTACCGTGTCGTTCGATCCGAACGCACGGCTGGAACTCTGGGAGTCGACGGAAACGCTCAGGCGGGTTTGCCGGCAGGCGCTCGTAGCCACGAATGTGTGCAAGGCGACGGCGAGGGAACTCGAGTTGCTCGGCTTCGATGGGGAGACGCCGGCAGCGCTCGGTGAAGACGTGCTCGCGCAGGCTGCGGGTCCCCAGATAGTGTTCGTCACGCGCGGAAGCGAGGGTGCCGTCGCGGTTGTAAGCAGCGGGCAGGAGGCAGATGGAGCGTGTCTCGACGAGTTGCCGTGGCTGGAGACCGACACAGACCGGGAATCAGGTTCGGCTCCGCTCGTGGTCGAAAACGCTGGAGTCGAGGCCGACACGGTAGACACGACTGGAGCGGGCGATGCGTTCACCGCGGGAGCGATTTCGGCACTTCGTGATGGCGTCTCGATCGCTGCAGCGCTCGAAAGTGCCTGTTCTGTCGCCGCGATAACGACGACCGCGCGGGGTGCGATGACGGCAATGCCGGATCGCGAAGCGGTCGTACGGTTCCGTGAAGAGCGTTCGAACAGCGATTGAGGCCAACGCAAGACTCTCGACGCGAACCGCTCGCGCCGTGCGAACCCAGGCACACCACCTATTGGCCGTGCTGTTGTACCGCGGATATGGCAACTGACTTCGGGGATGCGGTCTCGTTCGGGAAAACTGTCGTAGCCGGGATTCAAGAGAAGAACGTGCCGTTCATGGCCGCAGGGATCGCCTATCAGGCGTTCATTTCGTTACTGCCGCTGCTCGTGCTCATTTTCTTCGTCGTCACGATTCTCGGCGACGAGCAGTTCGCGAGTCAGGTCGCAGCGTCGACGGGGGGCTTTCTACCCGAAAGCGGGCAGATGATGATCGAAGATGCGATCGCCGAATCGCCCGCAACTGCGGGATCGACGCTGATCGGCGTCGTCGTCCTTGTCTGGGGTGCGCTCAAGATTTTCCGGGGACTCGACACAGCCTTTTCTGAAATCTACGACACGGGTGGAACGGGCTCGTTCGTTCAGCAACTACGTGATGCCGGTATCGTCCTCGGTGCGATCGGCGGCGCGTTGATCGCCGCGAGTGCGGCGAGCCTACTGCTTACGTTCTTCCCGGATATTCCGTTCCTCGGGCTAGCGAGTCCGCTGATTCTCGTCGTTGTTCTCTCGGTCGCATTCCTGCCGATGTACTACTACTTCCCGGATGTCGACGTGACCGCCCGCGAGGTGTTGCCGGGTGTCGCCGTCGCCGCGATCGGTTGGACCGCTCTCCAGTCGCTCTTTCAGGTCTACGTCTCCTTCGCGGGCGACTCCGAAGCCGCCGGCCCCGTCGGAGCCGTCTTGCTCCTCCTGACGTGGCTCTACTTCGGCGGCCTCATCCTGCTCGTCGGCGCGGTGATCAACGCGGTCGGGACGGGCCGTCTCGTACCCGAAGACGAGGATTCGATTACAGAGACATCGATCGCCGCGACGGATCGCGACCCGTTCGTCGACGACGCCCAGCGTGAGCGAGCCCGTCTCACCGAACGCATCGAGCGCCTCGAGCGCGAGCGCGCACAGCTTCGAAACGACCTCGAAGCACAGCGTTCACGCCGATACCGACTGGAAGATCGAGTCAATCACCTGGAATCGCTCACACGAGATCTCGAGGCGGAGAACTCGGAGCTACAGCGCACGGTAGATACGATCGACGACCCACCGTGGAAACAACGTGCGGACGCGGTGCTTTCGAACGTCGATTCGATCAGTGTTGGCGTCGTCGAACGGCGGGGTGACTGAGTCGGACGCGGCTTCCTCAGACCCCGGTCCGGACACCCAAATCGAGAGAGCTTAGTGCGTGCCTTATCGACGCTCTACACACCGTGTCTCACCCAGTCCGGGCCGCCAGACGCCGCCTCCGCGCGGACCACCCCGAGACGATTACGGCCATCGACGACTGTGCGACGCGCATCACTCACGAGTGGGACACCGCTCGAACGACGAACCCCGAGACGCTCGTCGAGTCTCTCCGCGCTGAACTCGAGTCGGCCGGCGTCCTCGAAACGCTCCCGACGATTCTCGCGTCGGCGGTGGATGCGACGGGGTACGAGCTACAGGCACAACCGGTCGCTGCGCCGCCGTACGTCGTCATCACGAGCCGCGGGCCGGTTCTGCGAGCGACGATCGATCCGGGGCGACTCGTCATCCGCTTCGACGTGTTCGAGGTGGTTCGCACCGACGAATCGGACCAGCGCGCGGAGTACCATCGACTCGATGGTGTCCGAATGGAGATCAGCCTCGTGAACTGAACTCCTTCCCTCTCAGCTGGCTCTCTCCGGACATGTCGAACGTCAGCACGGCGCAATACTTTTGCGACTTCCCGGGAATCGCTCCAACGAGCGATGCATCCACGCGCGCAGTCTTTCACGGAGCAGGCACGCACCGACTTCGACTTCGATCCCGCCGTCGAGGAGTTCCCCGAGGGGACGAAAACGGCAGCCGATGCCGCCGAGGCCGTCGGCTGTGACGTCGCCCAGATCGCCAGTTCGCTCGTCTTCGACGTCGACGGCTCACTGGTCGTCTCCGTCACCAGCGGCGCAAACCGCGTTAGCGAAGCCGCACTCGCGGACACGTTCGACGCCGCTACTGACGACGTTTCCATGGCCGACGCCGACCGCATCCGTGAAGCACTCGGCTGGTCCATCGGCGGCGTCCCGCCGTTCTGCCACAACCAGCCAGTTCCCGTCGTGATCGACGAGACCCTACTCGAGTACGAGACGGTCTGGGCGGCGGCGGGGACGCCGGAGGCGGTGTTTCCGATCGATCCGGACCGGTTACGACGGTATGCGGACGCCTCGCCGGCCTCAGTGGCGGAGTAGGAACTCGCCCGAATCATTAACAAAATCAATGGCTTGATTACTAAGGGGTGGTATTGGGTGAGTAGACACTAACAATGACGATCGATCCACGCGATACGACGCGCCGTTCGCTGCTCACAACCACTGGTTCACTCGGTGTGCTCGGTCTCGCCGGGTGCCTGAGCGACGACGACGAAGAGGACGAAGGCGGAAACGGAAATGACGCGAATGGGAACGGTGACGACGGAGGCGAGAGCGAGAACGGTGCTGACGACTCCGATCACGACGATGACCACGGTCACATCGACATCGAGACGTTCGAACTCGTAGACCGTGATACTGACGACGTCTCGGCCTACGTCCACGACGACCACTGGGACGATGGCCCATTGCTCGTTCCGGTCGACGGTTTCGTGTCGGTTTCGGCCTACGTCGAAGACGGCCACGGAGACGAGCTCGCACTCGGCGATGATGAGGAGTATACGCTCAACGCACGGTTCGCTGACGGCGCGCAGGAGATTGTCGATATCGAGACACACGGCGATCACCTCGATATCTCCGGCGAGGAGACGGGATTCACCGATCTCGTCTTCCAGATCTGGCACGGCGACCACGCCGACTGGGAGTCACCTGCGCTCGAGGTGGAGGTTGTCGAAGATATCGACGACCACGAGCATGATTCCGACCACGACGACGGTCACGAAGACGATCACGACCACGACCACTAAGCTGACCTGCTGACCCCCGCTCTCGATACACTCGTGGGATATCTCGAGCGTAGCCACCCCGTTCAACGACAGCGCCACGTGGCTGTCGTCGACTTCCCACTGGGCACCTGTTTCTCTACCGGCTGCGGAGACGGTCCCTCGTTTGCACTCTCGTTACTAACTACCCCTGCTCTGATGCAGGTGAATTATTAAATCCAGGGCCATGGATAACAACCCTTTTATTCGACCGACCGTACTCATAGCTATGAAGCTGTCACGTCGTTCGGTACTCACGGCCGGGGCGGGGACCGCCGCCCTCGCGGCTGGGGCCGGCTGCCTGAGTGAACCTGACGGTGCTACCGACTCCGAAGGTGGGTACGCTGCATTCTTCGCGCTCTGGGACTGGGCACAGCACGTCAGTGGCGATGCACTCGAGATCGAGAATCCAATCCAAACCGGCGAGATGGGCCACGGCTGGGAACCGCCCGCGGATCTGCGTCGCGATATCGTCAGTTCGAACGTCTTCATCTATCTCGACACCGCCGAGTTCTCGTGGGCACAAAACGTGGCTGCCGATATCGAAGCCGACGGCAGCGACGTGACGCTGATCGATGCGATGGACGGACTCGAGTCCAGTCTCATTCCGGCCCAAAGCGAGAACGGCAACCGAGAGCCGGATACCGACGCGGACTACGACCCGGGCGACATCACGATCACAGAGTTCGACATCTACAACCGACGAACGGACGCCGAAGTCGCCTACTGGCACGGCGATGCTAATCACTGGCACGGGGGCCTCCCGGAAATTCCGGTCGACGACTACGCTACGGTCGACGGCGTCTTCACGGACGACGAGGGGCGTGTCCTCCCGCTCGGCGAGGACGACCCGTTCCGAATTGACGCCCGAGTAACCGAGGGCGCAGCGGACGACGTTGTTGAAATCGAGTCGCAGGGAGACCACATCGTCTTCCACGGCCTCGAGACCGGCCGCACGCGCGTCGTCTTCGAACTCGTCGCCGACGGCGAGGTAATCTGGGACACGAGCGCGGACAACATGACCGCCGAAGTCGTCGACGAGCCGTCGGTCGACGACGACTCCGTGCCGGAGTTCTACGACCCGCACGTCTGGGTCGATCCGGTGATCGCCCAGCAGATCGTCGAGACGATTGCGGACGGTCTCGCGGAGCTGGACCCGGACAGTGCGTCGCTGTACGAGGAGAACGCCGCGGAGTACATCGACCGTCTCGACGCAGTTGACGAGCAGTTCGAGACCCTTGCGGACGAGGCGACGAAAGAGATCGCCGTTCTCGCCGGCCACGACTCGTTCCAGTACCTCGAAACGCGGTACGGGTTCGAGATCCACACGCCGACGACGATCTCACCTGACGCAGAGATTACGACCGGCGACCTGGCAAACACGATCGACCTGATCGACGAACAAGGTATCGAGACGATCCTTTACGACCCGTTCGACGCCACGGAGGGTGACGTTCCCCGGGAGGTCGACCACCTCCTCGAGAACAGCCAGGCGACTGAGGCCGAGGCGATCAGTCCAACCGAGGGAACGACCGCCGAGTGGAACGAGCAGGGCTGGGGCTGGATCGAACAGATGGAAGAACTGAACCTGCCCGCGCTTCGGCAGGCACTCGAGGCGGAGTAATCACAGTGCACGGGAATCGATCTCTCGCCGCCGTCATCTCGTCGCCTATCACCTACTCAGAACCGGACGCTGGCCGCGGTCTTCTCGATCACGAACTGGAAGAACTAAACGCACGCACCACCCAACAGGAAGTGAGACTACAGTGAGTTCGGTTGTCGACTGCCATGGCGTATCGTTTGCCTACGGCGAACAGCCCGCCGTCTCGGACGTTAGTCTGACCGTCGAACAGGGCGACTTTCTCGGGCTCATCGGCCCGAACGGCTCGGGGAAGACCACACTCCTCCACCTCATGCTCGGTCTGCTCTCGCCCGACGAGGGCTCAGTTGAACTGTTCGGCCAGCCCGTCGACGACTTTGACCAGGGCAACCGCATCGGCTACGTCTCTCAACAGGCGACCAGTCGCGGCGGCACGATGCCCGTCACCGTCCGCGAGTGCGTCCGCATGGGCCGATTCGCCCACGCCGGTCACGCTCGCCTCTCCGCCGAGGACGAGGCTATCGCCGAGAAGGCACTCGAGACGGTCGGCATCACGGACCTCGCAGACCAGCGGGTCAACGAACTCTCCGGCGGCCAGCGCCAGCGGGCCTACATCGCACGTGCACTCGCCTCGGAGGCGGACCTGCTCGCGCTCGACGAACCGACAGTCGGCGTCGACGCCGAATCGCGGGATGCGTTCTACCAACTACTCGAGTCGCTGAACGACGACGGGATCGCGATCATCCTGATCGAGCACGATATCGGCGTCGTCACGGACCGCGCGGATCGGATCGCCTGTATCAACACGGAGCTGTACCATCACGGCGACACGGAGTCGTTCGTCGAGAGCGATGCGCTGAGTGAAGCCTACGGCGCGACGGGAACAGTCGTGCATCATCACCACTGATGAGCGGGAGAGAGACGCCGTCTGGGTCGGATGTGGAGTCGGGGCCAGAGTCGGATCCGGAACCGGTGGCGGAACCGGAATCAACCGCAAACACGGATCCAGCTACTGACGCAGCATCGACAACAGACGCGCCGTCACACGAGGACGGGATCCGACAGGGCCACACCACACGCTCGCTCCGTCGGCGCATCGAACTCACAGGGATCGCGCTCACCGGCGCAGTTGCTGCGCTCCTGATCGGATTCTTGCTCATCGATTGGCTCCGACACTACCCGCTCGCGGGTCTGCACCCGTCGATCGAATCGGTATATACAACAACAGGAATCGGACCGGCCGCAGAGTTGCTCTTCGAGCAGGTGCTGATCGCCGGCATGTGGCTGGACTACGTGCTCGGCTCGAACCTTTTCCAGCATGCGTTCGTCTGGCGGCAGGTTGCGACGGGAATTCTGGTCGGCATCGTCGCGCCGCTGGTCGGCACCTACCTTGTCCACCGGCAGATGGCACTCATCGGCGAGACGCTCGCCCACACCGCGTTCGCCGGCATCGCAGTCGGCATCCTGATTACGGGACTGACCGGCTGGGACGGATCGCTGTTGCTCGTCGCGCTCGTCGTGAGCGTGCTCGGCGCACTCGGCGTCCAGTGGCTCACGGAACACACGAGCACGTACGGTGACGTTCCGATCGCGATCATGCTCACGGGTAGTTTCGCAGTCGGCACATTGCTGATTAGCTGGAGTCGCGACATCGTCGCCATCCCAGTCGACATCGAGGAGTTTCTCTTTGGAAGCCTGAGCGTCGTTACCGCGGGTGGTGCTCGACTGATGGCCATCCTCACGGTCGCTGTCGTCGCCGTCGTCGCAGTCACGTACAAACAGCTGCTGTTCATCACGTTCGACGAACAGGCGGCCCGTGTCGCCCAGCTCGACGTCACGCGGTACAATACCTTGCTGGTCGTAATGACCGCCGTGGTCGTCGTCGGCGCGATACAGGTCCTTGGCGTGATCCTCGTCGCCGGGATGCTCGTCATCCCCGTCGCCGCAGCCTCGCAGGTTGCACAGAGCTTCCGTGAGACGCTGTACCTCTCGATCCTGTTCGGCGAACTCTCGATCGTTGCCGGCTTCGCCTTCGCGTTCAGTCAGAGCCTTCCCACTGGGGGGTCGATCATCGTCGCCGCTATCGGGATCTACCTACTCGCGATCCTCGTTTCCGACCGGGCGGGGGCGGCGATTTCGATGCACTGAGACGCGTATCGCCGAGGAGGCACTGACTCGGCCGGAGACACTGATTGAAGCCGCCTCCGGTGTTCCATCCCCTCTACGCTCCATCTAGCCCTGCTCCCACCCCGCGGGAAGTCGGGTGCAGTTTTACTTCCCCTGCCAACAATAATCCGACCGATGGGACGGTTATCCGAGCTGTTCGCCCCCGAGACTGTCGGCGTGATCGGTGCAACCGAGCGCGAGGGCGCGGTCGGCCGCGCGATCCTCGAGAACCTCCACCAGGAGTTCACCGGCGAGGTCGTGCCGATCAACCCGAGTCACGACGCCGTTCTCGGCCTCGAGGCGTATCCGGACGTCGCCAGTGCACCGCCGCTCGATCTGGCCGTCGTCGTCGTGCCGCCACCGGTCGTCCTCGAGACGATCCGCGAGATCGGCGAGGCGGGCACGCAACACGTGGTCGTTATCACGGCCGGGTTCGCCGAAAGCGGCGGCGAGGGGGCACGACGAGAGGCGGAGTTGCGCGAGATTGCAGCGGAGTACGACCTCAACGTCGTCGGCCCGAACAGCCTGGGCGTGATGTCGACGCCGGTGAGCATGAACGCGACGTTCGGCCCGGAGAGCGCCCGCGACGGCTCGATCTCCTTTATGAGCCAATCGGGGGCGTTCATCACGGCGGTCCTCGACTGGGCGAACGAGCAGGGGATCGGCTTCCAGGACGTGGTCTCGCTCGGCAACAAGACGATTCTGGACGAGACGGATTTCGTCCGCGAGTGGGGCGACGATCTGGAGACCGACGTGATCATCGGCTATCTCGAGGATATCGACGCCGGCGACGAGTTCATCCGGACGGCCAGAGAGGTCACCGAGGAGACGCCGATCGTGCTCGTCAAGTCGGGTCGGACCGACGCCGGCGCGCAGGCTGCTTCCTCTCACACCGGCGCGATTGCAGGCAGCGAACGCGCCTACGAGGCCGGGCTGGAGCAGGCCGGCGTCATCCGTGCAAGTTCCGTCCAGGAGTTGTTCGACGCCGCGCGGGCACTGTCCGGACTGCCCGCGCCAGAGTCGGACGGCGTCGCCGTCGTAACGAACGCGGGCGGTCCGGGCGTGCTCACGACCGATGCGGTTGGCGACTCGTCGCTGCGGATGGCCGACTTCACCGACGAAACGATCGACAAACTGCAGGAGGCGATGCCCGACGAGGCCAACGTCTACAATCCGATCGACGCCATCGGCGACGCGGACATCGATCGGTTTGGCAGGGCACTCGAGATCGCCCTCGCTGATCCGAACGTCGGATCGGCGGTCGTCGTCAGCGCGCCGACGGCGGTGATCCAGTACGACAAGCTTGCGGAGGTCGTCATCGAGAAGCGTCAGGACTTCGAGAAACCGGTCGTCACCTGTCTGATGGGCGGCGATCGGGCCAGAGCGGCCGAGACGGTGCTCCGCGAGTTCGGTATTCCGAACTACTTCGATCCGGCCCGAGCCGTCGGCGGACTCGACGCGCTCGCACGCTATCGGGACGTTCGCCAGCGGACGAGTGACGAACCCGAGCGGTTCGATGTCGACCGCGAGCGAGCACGCGAGATTCTCGAGCGAGTCGAGCGCCGGGACGACAACCGACTCGGCATCGAGTCGATGGCACTGCTCGACGCCTACGGCATCCCGACGCCGCCGGGCGAAATCGTCGACGATCCGGCCCGCGCCCGCGAGGTTGCTGCAGAGATCGACGGCGACGTCGTGATGAAGATCGTGAGCCCCGATATCACCCACAAGTCGGATATCGGCGGCGTGAAAGTCGGCGTGAGCGACGACGAGGTGTACGACGCCTACGAGGACGTGGTCGCCCGAGCGCGCAACTACCAGCCCGACGCGACCATCCTCGGCGTGCAGGTACAGGCGATGCTCGATCTGGAGGGAACGACCGAGACCATCGTCGGGATGAACCGCGATCCGCAGTTCGGCCCGCTCCTGCTGTTCGGTCTCGGCGGTATCTTCGTCGAGATTCTGGAGGATACGTCGGTTCGCGTCGCGCCAATCGGCGAGAGCGCGGCCCGCGAGATGGTCGACGAGATTCGGGCCGCGCCGCTGTTGCGCGGCGCTCGCGGGCGGGAGCCGGCCGACGTGGACGCAATCGTCGAGACGATCCAGCGACTCTCGCAACTGGTCACCGATTTCCCGGCGATTCTGGAACTCGACGTGAACCCGCTCGTCGCGGGACCTGATGGGGTACAGGCGATCGATCTGCGACTGACCGTCGATACGGAGGAACTGTAATGACCGATACTACTGATACCGATACCGATACCGACACTGACACCGACACCACCAACGGCCACACTGGCGACACGGCCACCGAAACGGAGCCGACGACCGACCTCGCACCCGAGTCGGACGCCGACGCACTGCTGGTCGCCTCACTCGAGGAGAGCACCGGTAAAACCGCGATCACCATGGCGCTCGCCCGCCTCGCACAGGCCCGCGGCGAGCAGGTCGGCTACATGAAACCCAAGGGGACACGCCTGCAGAGCAATGTCGGCAAGACACTCGACGAGGATCCCATGCTCGCCCGCGAACTCCTCGACCTCGACGCGGAGATGCACGACCTAGAGCCCGTCGTCTACTCGCCGACGTTCATCGAACAGGCCCTTCGGGGCCGCGAGGACGCCCCAGAGCTCCGCAATCGGATCGTCGAGGCCTACGAAGGGATTGCGGCCGACTGCGACCGGATGTTCGTCGAGGGCGGTGGCCGATACGACGTGGGCGGCATCGTCGACCTCACCGATCCGGACGTGGCCGCGCTGCTCGACGCCAGCGTCCTGCTGGTCGCACCGTACGAAACACCCGGCGACATCGACGACGTACTCGCCGCCGTCGACGCCTTCGGTGACCGACTCGTCGGCGTCGTCTTCAACAACGTCGCCGATGCGGCCTATGACCAACTCGAGACGGATGTCGTGCCGTTTCTCGAGGGTCGCGGCGTCAGTGTCTTCGGGGTCGTTCCGAGCGAGCAGTCGCTCGCCGGCGTGACTGTCGAAACCCTCGCGGACGAACTCGGCGGGGCGCTGCTCGTCGAGGACGGGACCGACGCCTACGTCGAACGCTTCGCCGTCGGCGCGATGGGTGCCGACAGCGCGCTGCGCTACTTCCGCCGGACGAAAGACGCCGCCGTCATCACCGGCGGCGACCGGGCGGAGATTCAGACGGCGGCACTCGAGGCCCCTGGCGTTCGCTGCCTCATCTTGACCGGCGGTCACCGTCCCTCCGGTGCAGTCATCGGCCAGGCTGCCGAGAAGGGACTTCCCATCATTTCGGTCCAGACGGATACGCTCACCACGGTCGAACGCGCCGAAGACGTCGTCCGAAGCGGTCGGACTCGAGACGCGGCCACCGTCGACCGGATGGAGGCACTGCTCTCAGATCACGCGGCACTCGAGGAACTCTACGAGTCAACGTCAACCTAACGTACCGTCACCTGCCCGAAACGAAATGTCGGTGCGTAGTCGGGCAGCCTACCCACCGAACACTGCCGGTTTGTCAGAGGCACCCCGGCACCCGTCTATTCAGAGCGAACTCCTATACACTCATTTGTCGATGCCGCTCCCGCTGTGTGGCTCAGACGGATATACCTATCGCACATTTATAACTGATGGCAGCAATCGTGTCAGGTTCCCGAGATCGTATTCTACCTGTGCCACACGAACTACACACTGACCGCACGTCCGCGGTTCGGAGCGAGTGAAACGAGCGAGAACCGCGCCGCCATCGCACGATCTGGTGTACAGTGACTTGCAGTGGCTCCTAGAGAGGGTGGTCATCGCCAGGCGTTCGCTCCATCACCACCAGTACCATTATTTCCCGCCGTCCGTTCCTATCGCTCATGGTGCGAGAGACCGAACTGCTCGCCATCGTTCGTCGGCGCGCGTCACTACTCCGTCGACTCGCCACGGCCCCCGCTCGCCCGTCCGCTCTCACGACCGAACTCGAGTTGTCCCGGTCGACAATCGACAGGGGGCTCTCGGAACTACAGCGTGCCGCGCTGATCGAGCGGGCCACCGTCGACGGCCAGTGTCAGTACCGACTGACGGTCGCCGGCGACCTCGCACTCTCGTCGTTCGAACAGCTGTCCGATCGCCTCACACAGGCGACACGCCGAAGTGAGTTGCTCGCCGAACTGCCGCCATCGGCCGACCTGAGCTGGCACGTCCTCGATGGAGCGACAGCCGTGACCGCGGCGACGGAGCCAGCACAGGTCGCCGAGTCGCTTTCGATCGAGACGGAACTCGAGTTCGAGTCACTCGCGTCTGAGACGGCCGCGGCTGAACGGCCGGGGGGCGACGCTGAGGGGGCGGACGCAGAACCGGGCCGTCTCGAGTCGATACTCAGTGCGTTGCTCCGGCTGGGTTCGGTCCATCAGGTTGTGGTTCCGGGTCCGACGCACTGTTTGGCGAGTGCCTACTGTGAAGCGCTCGCTGGTGGAGGGGTAGGGGTGGTGGAGAGTGCGGATGGAAAGAAGCGCGAACCAGGGGTAAAAACGGTCGAGGTCATAGCCCCTCAGGACGCGATTCAGGTGTTGCTCAGTACGTTCGGTGCCGGGACGGCGAGTGCGCTTGCAGCCGACCAGCTTGTTCTTCACGAGACGACACAGCCGCCAGCGTACGGCCTCGTGTCTGTCGAACTCGATGCGGAGCCACCTGAAACGGAGCCGGCGGCGTTGACGATACTGCTCGTCTGTGATGGTGGTGGTCCCTCCGATGAACTCTGTGGGCTGCTCGTCAACGATAGTCCGGATGCGGCCGAGTGGGCTCGCGACCGGATCGCATCCCTTACGGAGACTGCACAGCGGCTTTCGATGCCATCGGAGTGAGAACGGTGCTGTGTTTTCGTGACTGGCGCCACTGAACTGTGTGCACCTCGTTTTGCCGGTCACCGGGAGTACTCCGCTTTCGCGGGACAGACACGCGAGCAACGAAGTGCACGTGCAACCACACCGATTGTCGTTGTACGTTCGCGAGCACCGCTACAACCGAGTAACCGCGTCGACGCGTCTTCGGCCAGCAGTGTCCGGTCGGGTCTCGCGACTGTCGCGTCTGACCAACAATTAAGAGCACGCCGCGCATGTGCCCTGACATGGACGACACTCCCCAGGAGATCACCTCTCTCGTCGGACGCGAGGTTTACTCGAACAGCGGCGTCTTCGTCGGCGAAGTCCAGGACCTACAACTGAACGTCGACGGCCAGGCCGTCACCGGGCTTGCACTCGGCAATCTGAACACCGAACTGTTCGCAGAAGAGTCTGCAACCGGCCAGGGCGTTATCGTCCCCTACCGCTGGGTGCGCGCGGTCGGTGACGTGATCCTGATTAACGATGTCGTCGAGCGCGTCCGCGATCCGGACGAAGAAGAAACCGAACTGGTCGCCTGATTAGCTGCCGTTCGATCCTTCGGTGCCGTCGACGCCCATCGCGTCGAACAGCGTTCGCTTGACCGCTTCTTCGGTCAGATCGAGCAGCGTATCCCGCGTATCCTCGGAGATTTCGATGCCGGTGAAGATGCCGAGCGGAATCTCCGCGCTGGCCTGCGTCGAGTGACCCGCGGTCTCCCCCATCTCGCCGTAGGCGTCGTCCAACACCTTGCCGATGTTGATGCGGATGTCCTTCGAGCGGCCCGCGAGGAAGATCGTCTCGTCTGCGATGCCGAACACTGCGGTCGTCGTCACACCCTCGAGATTCAGGAGGTGACTCGCCGCCTGCGTGAGCGCCTCGCGGTCGCGGACGAAGCCCGCGTTCGAGACGAGATGGCTGCCCTGTACGTCGCGGTTGGCGATCGCCTCCGCGAGCACGTCGAGCGTCTCGGGCGACATCGACGGCGACTCGACCTGTTCTAGGGTGTCGTGGTTCGCAAACGGGTAGAGATAGGCTGCGGCAGTGAGATCGGCGGGGGTAGTGTCGCGTTTGAAATCAAGCGTCTCCGCGCGAATGCCGTAGAGCAGGGCAGTGGCAACCTCCTCGGAGACGTTCATATCGAACTCCTGGATGTACTTCGTCATGATCGTCGACGTCGAGGACATATTCGGGCGAATGTCGACGAACTCGGGTTCGAACTCCTGGTCGGCCTCGCGGTGGTCGATCACCGCATCGACAGAGAGATCGAGCTCGGCCGACGTCTCGCGGTCAACCAGCGCAACGCTGTCGTAGACCGACTGATCCTCGACTTCGTCCCACTGCACGAGGTCGATCCCCAGCAGATTGACGAACGCCCGGTTCTCTTGGTGGCCCACGTCACCCAGGTAGATGATATCCGACTCGACGCCGAGGTGGTTCGCAATCGCCTGTAACGCCGCCGCGCTCGCGATCGAGTCCGGATCCGGACTATCCTGCGTGATGATCGCCAGTCGCGTCCCCGTCTCCTCGACCAACTGGGCCAACTTGCCAGCGTTGTACTCGAGTTCACCGGACTCGAGTGCGCGGAGTGCGGATTCGGCGATGACGGAGGAGGGGTTGATGACGATGTCGGCGCCGAGGGTGGAGAGTTCGTCGCCGGAGACGGGGTCGCTCGCACGGGCGACGACGAACTGGTTGTCGTTGTCGGCGCGGATGTGTTCGACGGCCTGTTTGTTCGATTCGACGTCGGAGGCGAGGATGAGGACGACGTCGCGGTCGTCGACGAGGTCTGCGACCTCGGGTTCGCGAATGTCGGCGCTGCGAGCGTCTAGGTCCTGGTCTCGGAGCGACTCGACGCGGTTTTCGTCGCGGTCGACGATCAGTACGTCCTTCCCCTGTTCGACGAGCTCTTCGGCGACGGCGTAGCCGACGCTGCCACAACCCAAAATAGCGTAGTCAGAGATCGACGAAATCGTAACCCCCGTGCTCATGTGAACGTGTGGTCGGACCGACCGCACTTAACCTTCCCGAAGATTGTGACGTCGTGATAGTGTGTATATCCATCTCGATGGCTCGACCGTGATCGAGCGTGGCGCTCTCTGTCACAACGCAACTCAAGGGAAACGTATTTTACCAGTCGACAAAAAGTCGAAGGTGAAGGGCCGGTAGCTCAGTCCGGCAGAGCGTCTGACTCTTAATCAGACGGTCGCGTGTTCAAATCGCGCCCGGCCCGCTTTTGCCACGAGCAAGTACGTGAGGAGCAAAGCGACGGCTCTATTCTTCACTTTGGAGCCGTTTGCGACGTTTCTCGAATTCTTCCTCGGAAATCTCTCCACGGGCGTAGGCAATCCGTAGTTCTTCGACTGCGGCGTCTTTCTGCTCCCCGCCGGATTGGCGAACCGCACTGTACAGGAGGTATCCAAGGCCGAGAAACACGAGTAACGGCACTACTGACATGAGCAGCCACATCCACGTTGCGCCTGTACCGTCCCACATCCCTCCATCCCACATGTAGCCCCCACCTCCGCCCCAAAATCCCATCATTGGCATCGTGAATGCCATCATGAGTACCGGGAGGAGTACAATCGCGGCGATAACGATCACGACTGTTCGAATCAGTGAATCGTCGGTGTCCATGTGAATGACTACGTCTGGCAAGTATTTCAGTACCTCCCAGGCTCCTACAGCGTGGTAATCACTCCCCTCTCGACGTGTCCCTCAGTTCATGTACGTGATCAGTCTCGATTTACACTGAGAGGTCGGCCCGTCGCAGGAGTTGTGCATTGATCGCGACGATGACCGTACTCGCCGACATCAGGACAGCACCGATCGCTGGTGAAAGCAGGATACCAATCGGTGCCAGCACACCGGCCGCGAGCGGCAGCGCGAATACGTTGTAGCCGGCTGCCCAGACGAGGTTCTCCTGCATTTTCCGATAGCTTTTCCGACTCAACTGGGCGAGATGTGCGACATCGCGGGGATCGTTCTCGACAAGGACGACGTCGGCGGACTCCACGGCGACGTCAGTTCCGGAGCCGATTGCGATTCCGACGTCAGAACGCGTTAGTGCGGGTGCGTCGTTCACCCCGTCGCCGACCATCGCCACCAATTTTCCCTGATTCTGGAGTTCGACGATTTTCTTGTCCTTATCTTCCGGAAGCACTTCGGCGAAGTACGTGTCGATGTCGAGTTCCTCGGACACGGCTCTGGCGACGTCTTCCGTGTCGCCAGTAAGCATTGCAACCTCGACATCCATCTCGTGGAGGGCGTCGATCGCCTCGAAACTCTCCTCTCGGACGACGTCAGCGAGTGCAACCGCGCCTACCGCGTCGCCATTTCGAAGCAGGTAGACGACACCTTGCCCACGTTCGCCGGCGTTGTCTGCGAACGTTTTGAGGGCGGTATCTCGTTCGACATCGAGATAGCGAAGCAGGTTGGGTCCGCCGACGTGGACTGTCTCGCCGTCTCGCGCGTGGTCCGTACCCACATCAGGGTTCGCTGCAGCTTCGACATCGACGGTCGCGCGGACCCCTCGGCCTTCAAGCGCCTCGAATTCACGCACACGTGGGACGGAAAGCTCCCGTTCGTCGGCTGCGTCACGAATTGCTTCTGCAATCATGTGTTCGGAGTCGCCTTCAGCAGCAGCCATCACTGCCAATAGCTCGTCCTCGTCCCAGTCATCGGTCGTGGCGACATCGACGACCCCTTGCTCACCTTTCGTGAGCGTACCTGTCTTGTCGAAGACGATTGTATCCAGGTTACGCGCTTCCTCCATGGCGATTCGATCGCGGATGAGCATGCCGTTCTGGGCTGCCATCGTCGTGTTGATCGCGACGACTAGCGGGACGGCAAGTCCCAGGGCGTGTGGGCAAGCGATCACCAGCACAGTAACGACCCGCTCGACGACTGGTAACCCGAACCCAGTAGCGACAGTCCACGCGACGGCAGTGATGGCTGCAACTGTGATTGCAGCGTAGAACAGCCAGCCTGCGGCTCGGTCGGCGAGCACCTGTGTCCGGGATCGGCTCTGTTGGGCTTCCTCGACCAGCCGCATGATGCCAGAGAGCGTCGTCTCCTCACCCGTCGCCGTGACACGAACGCGGAGACTCCCATCGCGGTTGGTCGTTCCGCCGATCACCTTGTCCTCGGGTTCTTTCTTGACCGGTCGGGACTCGCCGGTGATCATCGCTTCGTTCACGTTCGACTCGCCCTCCTCGACGACACCGTCTGCGGGAACGTTGCCTCCGGGTCGCACGAGCACAAGATCGTCCGCCGTGAGTTCGTCAACGCGGACTTCTTCGGTCTCACCATCCTCAGTGATCCGTTCGGCTGTGTCCGGCATCAGCTCGGCTAACTCATCAAGCGCGCCCGAGGCACGCCGGACGCTGCGCATCTCGATCCAGTGGCCGAGTAAGAAGATAACGACCAGCGTGACGAGTTCCCAGAAGAACGGCTCGCCGATTCCGAACGCGACCGCGGCGACGCTGTAGACGAAGGCGACGGTAATCGCCAGCGAGATCAGCAACATCATTCCCGGTTCGCGGTTCCGTGCCTCTACTGCGCCCATCCGAAGGAAGGGAACTCCACCGTAGAGGAAGACGATCGTACCGAGAACTGGTCCGACGAACTCGCTGCCGGGGAACGTCACGGCCGCGTAGCCGAACCAGTCCTGAAGCATCGGGCTGTAGTACAGCACCGGGAGTGAGAGGACGAGACAAACGAAAAAGCGCCGCTTGAACAGCGTCTCGTGTCCGGCGTGGTCAACGTGTGCCTCGTGGTCGTGACCGGAAGAACGATCTTCGTGCGCGTGGTCGGGTGGTTCGTGATGTTCCGCGTCTGCCGCGTGTTCCGGGTGTTCTCCCACTTCAGATACGTCCCGAACTGACGGCTCTTCGGAGTGCTCGATTCTCTCAGCACTCAATCCACAGACTCGACAGCACGGACACTCTCGGTCAGTCGGCTTTTCACCCCGTGATTGTCCCTCGTGGACGTGCTTCGATTCGGGTGTCTCCGCCGGATCGTATTGTGACATGGGTTGTTTCCGTTGCCGCTGTTCCCAAATCCATCGAGTGCGTTACTAATGGGACAGCCGTAGAGAGCAGACAGAGTGATGCGATGATAGCTACTATTCTTGTTATTCGTCACACAGAATACTAATTCTTGGGGGTGCTTCCCAATTGAATACACAGCACTGACATCCACCCTGACCGGAATCGTTGGGGCCTCGCTACAGACGACGCCTCACGAACCCGTACGGGACCATGCGGAACTCCACCTGCGTAGTGATCACCGGTCGTCTCGAACACCCGCAGGGAAGTCGTTGGCCGACAACTGGACGCCACCGGAATCGCTTGTGATTCGAAGCGAGTACGCATCCGCTGTCGGGGCTGCGGAGCAGTTCTCGACGGTCACGTCACTCGCGCCGTTGAGGACGATCGGCGTATCCGTCGTTTCGAACTCGCTGTCGGCGAGCCGATAGTCGGAACCACGAAGTTCGATCCCGCGACGACGGGTCGTGCCGTGCTGTTCGACGTCGAGGCCCGTGAACGTACAGGCGTGCCGTTCACAGAAGATCGCGTGTCGCAGCGTCGAGCCAGGTGCATCACCCGTCACCCGAAGGTCGGAGACCTCGACCGCACCGCCGTCGCTGCCGAGCAGTCGCAGGGCGTTCGCGCTGCCGTCGATATCGACGGCGACGTCGTCGATAACCGCCGGTCCCGTCTCGGGATCGAGTCGGATACCGTTGTTCGGCTGCGCGCCGATACTGATCTCGGTGTTCGAGATGGTCGTCTCGTCGACGGGGTTCATCACCCTGATCGCGTCGCCGTTCGGTTCGGGAACGTCTATCTCGACACCTTCGATGCTGAATTCCTCGCCGCGGTCGAGCCGGATTGCGTGCTGGCCCGCCGAGTCGTGCGGGTCGTCGTCGACGGTGAGCGTCGCGTTTCTGATTGCACCGGTCGTTCCGCTGAGACGGATCGAGGCGGTGCCGCTGTTCTGGTAGTGGCCGCCGTCGACGCCGATTCGACCGGTGTCGTTCGAGGCATACAAGCCGTTGTCGGGGAACCCGCCCAGAATACAGTTCTCGAAGACGAGCGTGCCACGATGGTGCTGATTGATTCCGAACCCGGTCGCGCCGCGCCACATGTTGCCCGCGTTCGGCGTCTCGTCGACGTGAACGGCACCGTCGGGCGCGTGGAAACAGTCGATGAGACCGTCACCATCCGGATCGGTGACGTTGAACAGGCCTGGTCCCCAGGTGCCGCTGTCGTGGACCCCGTGTACCCTCACATTTCGAACGAGCAAGCCGTCCTCGACTTCGGCGTTGATGACCCGGATCCCCGTTTCCGCCGCGGTCTGATCGATATCGAAGCCCTCGAACCGGAGGTTGCGACCTGGCCTCTCGCTCGTCCCGAGTCGGAACAGGCGATACTGCGGGCCGTCGAACTCGTGGTAGTTTGCCGGAACGATCGTCGCACCGTCGCCGACGAATCCGACGTTCTCGAACCCGGTGAACCGGAGCTGTTCATCCATATAGTACCGCCCCTCGGGAAACTCGATGAGCGTGTCGTCGCCAACGTGGTTCCGGAGAACTGACGTAATCGACTCGCTACCAGTTGGGTCCGCGCCGGCGTCGACGATATCGACGACCGTCTCGTACTGCGTCGCGAGGTCGTCGTCCGTCGCCGAACCGACGCCGCTGAGTGAGAGGACTCCACCGATCCCGGCTACCCCAGCGACCGTTCCGGTGAGATACTGTCGTCGACTCCACTTCCGTCCGTGCGTATCCTTCGCCGTCACAGTCTTCGTTCGGTGGGGCCGTGGGTTTACGTATATGCGACGTAAGCCACTCTCCCGAACTATCACAGTACCGTGAGTGTCTGTGGTGACCAGCCACGTCGACGTCCGCTTGCGATTCGACGGCGACCATTGCGACGTACTTGCAACAGATAGAACAGCCTGACTATCCGCCCGTCTGTGAGTTGCACAACCGTTGCCCGCTCGAAACGGTTTCCTCCCGTCCACGTACACCGTTTTTCACGCTAATCTCGGGGCAACTGACTGTAACTCGTTTTTATATACCAGCCCGAGTGACCGTCACTATTGTCGTTGCTAATCTCTTTGGAAACGCGGTTAATGCGGTTCCCGTTCAACGAATGAACCGTATCCATGACATCGATCGCAGACATCGAATTCTCGGCCGAGGGCACCGGACTGGGCGAACTCTTCGAGGCCGTCCCCACGCTTACGTGCGAGATGGAGCGTGTCATCGCCTCGAACGGGCACAGCCTCTGGCTGTCGGGACCGTCCCACGAGATGATCGACGATGCGCTCGCAGCCTCGTCGGCGGTCGATGCGTACTCGCTGATCAACAGCGACGACGGCCGCTGGCTGTACGACATCGAGTTCGAATCCGAGACGGTCGACGTCTTCGAGACCGTCATGGACGAGGGTGGCACCGTTCTCAGTGCCTCCGCGTCGAACGGCACCTGGCTACTGAGCGTACGCGTCCTCGAACGCGATCACGTCAGTTCGCTGTACGACCGCCTCGTCGAAAACGACGTCTCACCGACGATCGTTCGTCTATTCGACCTCGAGTCCGAAAGCCACTCTCAATGCGGCCTGACGAGTCGCCAGTACGAGACGCTGGTCGCTGCGATCGATCACGGCTACTTCGAGATTCCGCGCGAGGTCTCGATGCAGGAACTGTCCGAAGAGCTCGATATCTCACACCAGGCGCTGTCCGAGCGCCTGCGACGCGCCTATCGCGCGTTGGTCACCTCCGAACTCAACGTGGCCGAAGACGAGACGACGACAGCACCGATGCCGTCGGACTAAGACACAACCTCGTTCCAGCAGACATCGCGTGCCACACAGGGGTCATAGTCACGGCCACCGGGTACTCGAGTCTACTCGAGTGTGAGTATAAGTCTGAATCTAAATCTGAATATGTGAGCGACTGCTGTCGATAGTGCCGGGTGAGGGTACTGGTATTGATATCGATATCAGTATCGGTATCAGCACTGACAGTGGCACCAGCATTGACACCGACACCGCAACCGTCGCCAATCAACACTCCATACGGCTCGGTTCGCCAATTTGTCGCGGAACAGCACCATTAAGAGTCAGCTCTCTGTCTTTCTTCTATGGAGATTGACAGCGACGACGGCGTCCTGCGACTCACGTTCGACCGCCCTGGTGTGCTCAACGCGATCACCCGCGAGACCGCGTCGAAACTCGCCGATACGATTGGCGATGCCGATCCCGAGGAGTATCACGCGATCGTCATCACGGGTGAGGGCGATGCCTTCAGCGCCGGTGGCGATATCGAGGCGATGGCGGAAGAACCCGATCCGCCGCGACAGGCTTACGAAGAGGTCACCGAGACGTTTGGCCGTGTTGTCGAGGCGATGCTCGAGTGTCCCGTGCCGATCGTGGCGAACGTCAATGGTGATGCGGTGGGTGCGGGCCTTGCAATCGTCGCGCTCTCGGACATTGCGTACGCTGCCGAGGATGCGACCTTCTCCTGTGCGTTCGTCCGCGTTGGCCTCATTCCCGACACCGGTGGGACGTTCATGCTCCCGCGATTGATCGGCCTCCGTGCCGCAAAGAAACTCGCGTTCACTGGCGAGTTCTTCGATGCCGAACGCGCGGCGGAGCTCGATCTGATCAACGAGTCGGTGCCGGCTGCGGACCTCGACGAGCGGGTGACGGAAACGGTCGAGCGACTCGGCCGTCGTCCGACGGACGTGATCGGCATGATGAAGCAGGCGATGCACGAGAACATGGGCCGACAGTGGGACGAGGCGCTGGATTACGAGAATCTGTTGCAGGTCCACGCCCGCGCTACGGACTCTCACGAAGAGGGAGTTGCTGCGTTCCTCGAAGGTCGAGAGCCTGCGTTCAACGAGTAGTCTCGATTACCCAGGATTACGTCCCTGCCTGTCGGGTTGCCAGCGGGTGGTTGGTGAGTACGGTACTCGATAGTGACAGAGCGTGAGCGAGGGGGAAGTAAGCGTGAGTAGAAGGGGGTGAGTTAGACTGAGGCTGTGAGTGAGTGTGTGTGGGTGTGTGAGTGTGTGAGCAAGAAGCAGAGAGTCACGACTACTGAGAGAAGCGTCGGACTGCACAGGGCGGGCGAGACACGCGTTGCTGGCAAACTCGCAAGCCAGCGCAAGCACCACCATCTTGGTCGTGTTTGGCATACCAGTTGGTGCAATGTCTCCAGAATTTACAGACGATGATGTCGGAAAGACGGTCGTAAACGCGGAGGGTGACGAGGTCGGTATCGTCGCCGATGTCGAGCATGGAACGGCACACGTCGAACCGGATCCGGGAATTACGGATACGATCAAGGCCAAACTCGGCTGGGGTGGGACTGATGATGCGTATCCGCTGCAGGAGACGGCTGTTTCGGAGATGACCGACGACGAAATTCACCTGCAGAGCAACCTGTCGGGAACTGATTCGGAGATGGGGGCAGGGACTGGAACTGGCACCGGCACTGGAACTGGCACCGGAGCGGGCGGTATGTCGGGAACGGGGACCGGCCGCGATGATCGAAGCGACGATAGCGGACTGATGGATGACGACGACCGTCGCGGAGACGACAGCGGGATCATGGATGATGACCGCGACGATGACGGACTTATAGGAGACGACGATGACGACGACCTGGTAGGCGATGACGACGATGACGGGTTGATGGGTGACGACGACGATGGTATTATGGACGACGACAGTCGCCGCGGGGACGACAGCGGCATCATGGACGATGATGACCGCCGTAGTGATGATGATGGCCTGATGGACGACGACGATGATGGAATCATGAGTGACGACGATGACGGTCTGATGGACGACGACGATGATGGAATCATGAGTGACGACGATGACGGCCTCATGGACAGCGACAGTGACCGGGACCGAGACCGCGACGACGGACTCATGGACGACGATGACCGCCGCGGCCGTTCGGACGATGACGGCCTCATAGATGACGACGACGACGAACTCATCGGTGACGACGACAACGACAGTGACCTCATGGACGACGACTCCGATAGCGATGACGGACTGCTGGACGACGACGATGACGACGACCGCCTCGGTGACGATACACGATAGATTCCAGTCACTCCCACTGGAGTCGTTACCCCCATCGGCATCGTTACTCCCACTACTTCCGTCGCTGCCCCCTCCAATTCACACCTCTCGAGTACTCTGCTCTCACACAACGGTAGTTACACGACCGCAAGAAATCTGATCGCCACTCGAGAACAACCTATTTCGGTTCGCCGTGTGTCACACCGTCTTGCTCGTCGGCACGCCGTCGACGCAACGCCGCCCGCGCGTTCGACGCCTCGTACCCGAAGAACACTCCTTCGGCGTAGTGCTCTGCCACCTCGAGTGCGTGAATCAGGTTCTCGATCTCGATGTCGATCGCGTACAGCTCGATACTGAAGGGCGTCTCGAGTGCACTCTGGAATCCCTTCGCGATCGTCTCGAGCCAGTAGGTGGTCTCGTAGGCCATATCGTACAGCGGGATGACGAACTCGTCGACGTGCTCCTCGAGTGCTTCGAGATCTAGGCCGGCGCGTTCGTAGAGGTGACCGGGGTACGGGTCGGGGTAGAGCGTCAGGTAGACACGGCCGGGGATGCGCGCTGCGGCTTCGGCGACGAAGTCGGTGATGACGTCGGCGCGCCAGGCCTGGCGGTCGGCGAACTCGCTGGCTTCGAAGGCCTGTTCGCAGACGCCGCAGCGACAGTATCCCTCGCGAGGGAAGCCAACGTCGTCGAGTCGGACGTCCTCGTTGGCCGCGACGCAGTCGTCGATGATCTCGAAGAGGCCCTCGCGATAGTCCTGTCGGGACGGACAGATGTAGGCCCAGTCGAAGTATTTTCGGTCGCGGGTTGCTGGCCGTCCCATGTCGTCGACGGGGACGAGCGACGGGTCGGCGTCTGCAGCCGCGTTGTCGCCGAAACAGGAGACCATGTTTACCCCGTCCTCGATCGGCTCGGCGGACCGGCCGGTCACGTCCTTGACTTCGTAGAATCCGCGGTCGAACTCCGGCCACCGGACTTCTTCAGCGTTGCGAGTGACGACGCCGTACATACTGCAGCGTACGACGCCGTGCCTGTAAGCCGTTCGGATCGGGGACCGAACCAGATCGGAGTAGGGGGGACACGGCGGCCGACTGCAGCCGTGTGTGAAACCGACCGGTGTGAATACTACTGGTGAACCTGTGCGCTGTCGCGTCGATTACTCGACGGGATCGTACTCGATCTCGTCGTCGATGTCGCTGCCGCTCGTGCTGAGGAGTTTCCAGAGGACGGCGATGACGACCAGGGCGAGTACGACTTTAATCGTGCGTGACATGTACACCGTAACAATCGGTTGGCTCGTACTTAGCTATTCTGGACAGTTCTCCCCTCGTGAAAATATGGCACACCGATCGTGTTCGCCCTCTCTTTCGAACGACGTTCGGACGACGCTCGGACGACTCGGTGTGCGGTCCGCTGTCGGAACTCAGTGCGTATCGATTAGTTCGGCGATTCCCTCTCGCACGATCGTCCCACAGTACGAACAGCGCACGCCGTCCTGAAGCACCTCGAACCGCGAGGTGACCGGCTCGCCGTCGGTCGTAATGCAGTCCATGTTCGGACAGGAGAGTACCCCCTCGACGACAGCGGGGCGCTCGACGCGGTGTTTCTCCACGACGTCGTAGTCGCGGACGATGTTGATCGAGGCGTCGGGTGCGATCAACGAGAGCACGTCGACCTCGTCCTGACTCAGTTCGCGGCCCTCGACCTTGACGATATCCTTGCGCGCGAGGCGGTCCGAGGGAACGTTCATCCCGACGGAAACCTCCTCACCTTCACTGCCGTCGATGCCCAAAATTGCGAGCACGTTCAGCGCTTGGCCACCACGCACGTGGTCGATGACGGTCCCATCCTGAATCTTGCTGACGCGCAGTTCGTGGTCCGCGTTGCCGTCGTGGTGGTCGTGGTCGTCACTCATCTGCCTCACCTCCTGCCAGCAACAGATCGAGCAGCGCCATCCGCACCGGCACCCCGTTGTGTGCCTGCTCGAAGTACGCCGCGTGCTCCGTCTCGTCGATCTCCGGCGCAATCTCGTCGACCCGCGGCAGCGGGTGCATAATCGTCAGCTCGTCACTCGCCTCCTCGAGTGTCTCCAGATCGATCTGGTACTCGCCGGCGACCTTCTGGTACTCGTTCTCGTCCGGGAAGCGCTCGCGCTGAATCCGCGTCACGTAGAGCACGTCGAGCGACGAGAGGACGGACTCGAGTGCCTCGTGTTCGCGGATCTGGGTGTCGTCCTGCTGGTGGAGGTCGTAGACGACTTCGCGGGGGAGTTGCAGACTTTCGGGGCTGATGAAGTGTTGGCGGGTGTCGAAGTTGGTGAGCGCGTAGGCCAGCGAGTGGACGGTGCGCCCGTACTTCAGATCGCCCATGATGCCGATGGTGAGGTCGTCCAGGCCCGCGTTCTCTCGAATCGTGTAGAGGTCGAGCATCGTCTGGGTTGGGTGGTGGCCCGCGCCGTCGCCGGCGTTCAGCAGCGGGACATCGACGAACTCACTCGCCATCGCGGCGGCTCCCTGTTTGGGGTGGCGCAGGACGAGCGCGTCGGCGTAGCCCTCGATGACGCGGACGGTGTCGGCGAGCGTCTCCCCCTTTTTGACGCTCGAGGATTCGACAGAGCCCATGTCGACGACGGAACCGCCGAGGCGTTTCATCGCGGTTTCGAAGCTCATCTTCGTCCGCGTACTCGGTTCGAAAAACAGCAGGCCGAGCACGGCGTTCGCGTGACGGTCGGCGACGGCGGCCGGATCGTCGGCGATTTCGGCCGCTCGGTCGAGGACGGTCTCGATATCCGCCCGCGAGAGTTGTTTGCTCGTGATGAGGTGATCGTGGCGCATTCGTTCGTGTTGGCTCTTGCATCCCCCTTGAATCCCTCCATTCCGCGTCGGGGTCGCGGTGTCGATCCACCAACCGCCGTGACAGTGCTGCGAAGGCAAAGAATTATACACGAACTACAGAAAGACACGGTACCCGTATGGTAGAACGGCTGGAAACCGGGATCGACGTGCTGGATCGCAAACTCGACGGTGGGCTTCCGCCGGGATGTCTCGTCGCGTACGCCGCAGCCCCGGCCAGTCAATCGGAACTCTTGTTGTACGAACTGACTGCAGCACGCGGCACACTCTATCTTTCGACCGAACGGTCGACCGATGCCGTCCGCCACGCCGTCGAGAACTCCCCCTCGGACGTCGGGAACCCGACAATTCGACACGTTGGCAGCGACGCCCCGATCACGGAAACGCGCAAACTCATCAATGCACTCCCCGAGGGTGCGAACCTCATTATCGACACCATGGACGTTCTCGAGCACACCGATCGCGAGGAGTTCACCTCGTTTCTCAACGATCTCAAGACACAGATGCTCGAGAAAAACGGCATCGCCGTCCTCCACTGCCTGAAAGGCGACGAAACTACGAACCGGTCTCGAACCTTCCACGCAGCGGACGCAGTCTTCGACCTCCAGACCGCTATCTCCGGTGCCGAACTCGAGAACCACCTCACCGTCCCCAAATTCCGCGGCGGCAGCCAGCCAACCGACGCGATCAAACTCGAGTTGACCGAAGAAGTGGCGATCGACACGAGTCGGGATATCGCCTGAGTTCGCTGTTTCCGCGTCTTACGTCTCAGTTCCTGCTTCTCGTTCCCCGCTTCTCAGCCTCCGTTTTGAACTCTCACTCTCGCGTTTGGCTTCTCAGTCCGCGCTGTGCGCCGCTTGCGGTCTGTGCAGACCAACATCCACGACTCACAGTCGGGACTGAGACTGTTCCGTCTGAAAACGCAAAAACTGAAACCGCTAGTCGCAGGGGTTACTCGTCTGCGCCTTCGAGTTCGTCGACGATCTCGTCGGCGTCGACGTCGGCGTCCTCGAGTGCCTCCTCGATGTCGCCGCCGCCCATGCCGCCACCCATACCGCCCATCATGCCGGGCATGCCCATGCCGCCCATGCCGTCGATGACTTCCTGGACGATGACACGGTCGACACCGATCTGGTCGATGATGTCCTGACCGATCTGCTGCTTGCCCATCATCCACTGCTGGTTCATGGTCATCTGCGGCGTGGCCTCGAGGTAGAGCGTCTCCTTCTCGACGACCTCAGTCTCGAACTCAGGCTCTGCGTCTTCGTCCTCATCTGCGTCCTCGTCGGGCTCGACTGGGACTTCCTCCTCGACCTCGTCGGTCTCGATCCAGAGTTCTGGCTCGAGGCCGAGGTACATCTCGAAGAGGCCGGCAGCCTGCTGTTCGCGGTCGTCGACGACGTCGAGAACCTCGAACTCGTACTCGACGTCCTCGCCGGCCAGCGGGTGGTTGAAGTCCACACGCGCGCGGCCGCCGATGATCGTGCTGATGTAGCCCTGCTGGCCGTCGACCTGCACGTTCGCACCGGGGTAACGGTCGTCCTCGTCGATTTTCTCGGCGCTGACCGTCTGGACGTTGTCGGGGTCGTACTCCCCGAAGGCGTCCTCGGCGTCGATCGTCACGCTGCCGGTGTCGCCCGCTTCGGAGCCGACGATGGCTTCTTCGACGCCCTCGAAGATGTGGCTCTCGCCGAGGACGATCGTGCGTGGCTTGAACTCCTGATTCTGGTCTGCGACACCTTCCTCTTCGGCGACCTCTGGGTCGGTCGTGTCGACCAACTGGTCACCGTCGGCGGTGTATGCAGTGTACTCGAGTTCGACGAAGTCGCCGTCCTGAAGCCCTTCGGCTTCTGCAGCGTCTTCGTCGGCTTCCGCTTCGACGTCATCGGCCTGCTCATCGAGCTCGGCCTCCTGTTCCTCGGTCATACGTTGTACGTCCCGCCGTCGACATTTAAGTACGACGCTTTGGTCCGAGAACGCGTCCACGCGGTGACTGGTATCTGCGATTGGTATCTGTGGCGACCGACGAGAACGACCGATACTTACGGCCGCTGCCCGTTCGAACGGCCATGTACGAGGTCGAAGTGAAGGTGCCTGCCGAACTCGATCGTGTTCGGTCGCGACTCGAGGACGGAACCGATGATGAGGCCGACGACGGGATCGGAGACGAAGACGACAGCACAGCACTCGATGCGACGCCAGCGGGAACGGTCGTCCAGACAGACACGTACTACGATGCTCCACACCGGACGTTCGCCGAGACGGACGAAGCGCTCCGGATTCGACGCGAACGTCACCCCGATGCAGACACAGGCAGCGAAACGAGAGTCACCTACAAAGGACCGCTCGTCGACGACGAGTCGAAGACCCGCGAGGAGGCCGAAACCACCATCGGCGACGGCAAAACGTTCGATACGATTCTGACGAACCTCGGTTTCGAGCCGGCCGCGACGGTTCGCAAGAAGCGCGAGCGCTACACGGTCGAACTCGCCGAGACGGACGCCACAGAATCAGCCTCCGCTCCCCCGACAGACTTCACAATCACTCTCGACACCGTCGACGATGTCGGCGAGTACGTCGAGGTCGAAACTGAGGTCGAGAGCGAGACCGAACTCGAGTCCGCCCGCGCCGGCGCGTACACCGTGCTCGAATCCCTCGGCCTCGACCCCGACGACCAGCTCCGGACCTCGTATCTTGGGCTCTTGCTCGATTCCTGAGACTGCCAGACAGAACGATTCGAAGACTGGGTGCGCTACTGAAGCCGTCTCCGAAGATGACGGTCGCGACTTTGTGGTCCGCTTCTCACTGATCCCTCATTGATCCCTCACTGGCTTCTTACCGCCTTCTGCCCGACAGTGAGCGCCCGATTGCCCGCCGAACGCGGTCGATCGGTGGATAACTGCCAGGTATTTTCCGACGTTGATCTGTTTCCGCAAGTTATAGAACCACGCTCCGTTTAGAGCCGGCAATGAGCGAGCGGAACATTCGGGTCGAGCCAATCGACCGACAGGCAGTCGAAGATCAGGAGGTCGAAATCGTCGAACGAAAGGGGATCGGACATCCGGACTCCATCTGTGACGGCGTCGCAGAGAGCGTCGCCGGCGCACTCGCACGCGAGTACCTCGATCGTGTCGGCGAAGTACTGCACTTCAACACGGACGAGACACAGCTCGTCGCCGGCGAGGCCGCCCCCGCCTTTGGCGGCGGCGAGGTCGTCGACCCCATTTACCTGCTGATCGTCGGTCGCGCGACCAAACACTACGAGGGCCAGACCATCCCCACCGAAACGATCGCGCTCCGCGCAGCGCGCGAGTACCTCGAGGAGACCATCCCGCAACTCGAGTACGGCGAGGATATCGTCGTCGACGTGAAACTCGGTGAGGGAAGCGGTGACCTGCAGGATGTCTTCGGAGAGGACGAAGTGAGCGTGCCGATGGCCAACGACACGAGCTTCGGCGTCGGTCACGCGCCGCTGACGGAGACGGAGCAGATCGTCTCCGAGGCTGAAGCACGACTGAACGGCGAGTTCGCTGACGAGAATCCGTACCTCGGTCCAGACGTGAAGATCATGGGCAAGCGCGAGGGCGACACGATCGATGTCACCGTCGCGGCGGCGATGATCGACGAGCACATCGCGGACCTCGATGCGTACGCGGACGCCGTTGAGTCCGTTCGCGAGTTCGTTTCTGAGGTTGCAAACGAGCATACGGACCGCGAGGTCAACGTCCACGTCAACACGGCCGACGACTACGAGGAAGGCTCGATCTACCTCACCGTCACCGGCACCTCCGCAGAGCAGGGTGACGACGGCTCCGTCGGCCGCGGGAATCGTGCAAACGGCCTCATCACGCCGAACCGCTCGATGTCGATGGAAGCGACGAGCGGCAAGAACCCGGTCAACCACATCGGAAAGATTTACAACCTGCTCTCGACCCAGATCGCCGAGGAGGTCGTCGCCGAAGTCGACGGCATCCGCGACATGCGCGTACGCCTGCTCTCCCAGATCGGTCGCCCGATCGACGAGCCACACGTCGCCGACATCCACGTCGTCACGGCCGACGACGTCGAACTCGCAGACGTTCAGGACGAGATCGAAGCGATCGTCGACGACCAACTCGCGAACGTTACAGACATCACGCGAAAAGTCATCGACGGCGAGCTGACAACGTTCTAAGCCGTCTGAACCGAGTCACGACGACGCTTCTCGCGTTTCTCGTTTCTAGTTTCTTTTTACTCGAGTCCGTCCAGCGGATCCGGTTCGCTTCTCTACGTCGACCCCGACTCGCCGTCCGACTCCGATAACTGTCCCACCGTCGAGCGAACCGTCGCCACGCTCTCGCGTTGTTCCCGGGTCGACTCCGAGATCGTCTCGAGTTCCTCCCGCAGCGAGTTCATCTCCTCGACCGCGAGGTCGACTGTTGCGGCGATCTCCTCGCTGCCCGCGGCCTGGTCGTCGATCGCTCCCGCGACCTCGCTGACACCAGTTGCGGCGTCGTCGATCGTTTCAGCGATTTCGTCGAGTTTCGTGAGTGCGTTCTCGACACGGTCGACACCGTCGTTGATCCGCTCGGTCGTAGTTTCGAAACTGTCGGCGGTCGCCTCGATCTCGTCCTGGATCTCCGCGATGGTCGACTCGATTCGGCCGGCCTGCTCCTGCGTGTCCTCCGCGAGCGACTTGACCTCGCTGGCAACGATTGCGAAGCCGGCACCCTCCTCGCCGGCCTGGGCGGCCTCGATCTGAGCGTTGAGCGCGAGAATGTTCGTCTGGTCGGCGATGTTGTCGATAACGTCGACGATCTCGCCGATCTCGTCGATGCTCTCGTGGAGCGTCCCAATCTCGGCCGAGACAGTCTCGGCGGATTCGGAGACGGTCTCCATCGTCTCGATGGCGTCACTCGCCGATGCGGAGCCGTCTTCTGCGAGCTCCGCTGCCGTCTCGCTGGTCTGGTGGACCGTCTCCGTCGTCGAGGCGATCTCCTCGATCGTCGCGCTCTGGTCGGACACCTCGGAGGCGATCGTCTCCATCCGCTGGGTTTGCTCGACGCCGAGGTCGTGGATTCGCTCGATCGTGTCCGTGATCGATTCGGTGGTCTCCTCGAGTTCGACGACTTCGGATTGAACCCGTTCGGAGACGGTTTCCTGGAGCACCTCGAACTCCTGGCGCTGGTGGACGAAATCGGTCACGTCCGGCGTCGCCTCGAACGCGCCGATGGCGTTCCCATCGGGATCGCGGAGGGGAACGGCGTACACCTGATGGTACCGGTCGGAGTGGGGCACCGTCCGCGTGTCGTCCTCCTGAATCGGCTCGTTCCGGCGGATGACCTTCTCCGCGAGCGTCTCGCTCTCACCCTCTGTTTCGAAGATGTCGTAGGCGTTTTTTCCGAGGACGCTCTCGGCTTCGGTTCCGTTCAGCTCTTCCATTGCTCGGTTCCAGTTTGTGATCTCGCCGCCCGCGGCGACGGCGAACGCCCCCTCAGGGAAACAGCCGACCAGTTGCGTGTACAGCGAACGCCAGAAGTTGCGTTCGTGTCGCAGCCGTTCGCGTTCGGTTTCGGCTGTCGGGTCTGACTTGTCACCGTCTGTCTCTGCCGACGAGAGGTCCTGAGAGTCGAGATACTGTTCGAGCAGAGCCGATTCGCCCTGGGTGTGGACCGTTCGTGTCGCCGTTTCCGTGCCGGCTGCCGGACCACTGCTAGGCGCTGCAGAGTCACTCATCACGCTGGACAGCCCGCCCATCGCTCATAGTTTCTCTGGCCGTCTGTCCGTGCAACTACCGCTCCCCGGAGCGCCCGTCGCTCGTAATCCCCTTATGGCGCGCGTCCCTAGCGCTGTCCATATGCATCCGCCGGGAGCTGACACCGTCCTCGTTCGTCACGGGGACGTCAACACCAAGAGCAACACCGTCAAGCGGTACATGGAGGACTGTCTCGCGGAGAATCTCACGGCCCTCCTCGCGGACCGCTCGATCCCCGGCGAGGTCGAACGTCGGTGGAACCGACCCCTGATTCACACCGACGAAGAACACGTCGACGCCGCCACGGTGACCGCCGCGGACGCCTTCGGTGTCGTCTCCGCAAGCGCCGTCCGAACCGTCGACACCGCGAAGGGCGAAATCTGCGCTGCGCTCGCCGAGGCCGCCGAGGCGTGCTACGACGGCGGCAGCTTCGCCGTCGACGCTCGTCGCGCCGATAAGAGCCTCCCCTACACGAGCGAGGACCTCGCCCGCGAGGGCGGCACCGCGATCTGGGAGGCCGTTGAAGACGAGTTCGAGCCCGAAGTCGACCTCGACGACCCGGATCTCACATTCGGCGTCGAGGTCCGCGAGGACTTCGCGTTCATCTACCTCGAGAAAGTGCCGGGGCCTGGCGGGCTCCCGCTCGGTTCCCAGGAGCCGGTCATCGCGCTGATCAGCGGCGGGATCGACTCTCCCGTCGCGGCCTACGAGATGATGCGACGCGGCAGCCCGATCGTGCCGGTGTACGTCGACCTCGGTGACTACGGCGGCATCGACCACGAAGCCCGCGCGATGGAAACCGTCCGAACGCTCTCGCGCTACGCACCGAACTTCGACACGCAGGTCTACACGGTTCCCGGCGGCGAAACAGTTGCCCTGCTCGTCGAGACGATGGAACAGGGCCGGATGCTCTCGCTGCGTCGCTTCTTTTATCGCACGGCGGAGCACCTCGCACGCCGCGTCGACGCCCACGGCATCGTCACTGGCGAAGCAGTCGGCCAAAAATCGAGCCAGACGCTCCAGAACCTCGGCGTCACCAGCCGCGCGACCCGACTCCCGATCCACCGCCCGCTGCTCACCTGGGACAAAGCCGACATCGTCGCCAAAGCCCGCAAAATCGACACGTTCACCCAGTCGACGATCAATGCCGGTTGCAACCGCGTCGCCCCCGACCGCGCCGAGACCAACGCCCGACTCGAACCGCTACTCGAGTACGAACCGGACGACTTGTTCGAGCGAGCGGAAGAAGCGGCGCGACAGGCTGAACTCGTCGAACCCTGAGTCGAAAGCGGGGTTAGTTCCGCGATAGAGACGCTTCTGAATCCATACTCCTGACAATATTGTCAGAGAATGATTAGTTCGATACCTTCAGCGGGAAGTACTGGTGAGAGCGGTACCAGCAGCGCCGCTGGGCTATCTCCTACCTCCTACCTCCAACCTCCTACCTCCTATCTCCTCTCGGCCCGGAGTCGCACGTTGGATACAGCGCGTGAGTTGAACGGTGGACGGGGAGTCGTTCCAGCGTGGGCTCACTGCAGGTTCGACGAGAACAGTCGAAGGACGATAAGACTCCAGAGAACGAGTCCAACCCCGTAGAAAAGGACTCGTACCTGTAATGGGGTGTCGGAGGATACTCCCGGCCAGATTCCCGTATCATCGACCGGCGTTCCTACCTCACCATACTCACCGTACCCAGACTGACCCGAAGTGACCTGTCCAGCAGTCCCGCCACCGACCGCTATACAGATGATACCAAGGCCAGCCAGTCCGACGATGAGGAGTCCCGAGCGGGTGAGGCCGTACACGAGCGCGACGGTTAGTACACCCAACACGCACGTATCCATCACCAGCGGTTTTACCAACTGTCTCAAATTCATAGCTATCGAGTGCTGCAAATATACCGTTGGAGTATAAAATTTTGATTGTATGACAGATCGCAGGTCTACAGGTCACTCGAGTTCCGCACCGACAGCCTCCTCGATCGACGTGAAGCCGTCGCGTTCGAGGAGTCGCACGAGTCCGCGGTTGATCCGTTTGGCAGTCGAGGGCCCCTGGTAGACGAAGCCGGTGTAGAGCTGGACAAGCGATGCGCCGGCCCGAATCTTTCGGTAGGCGCTCGCGGCGGAGTCGACGCCGCCGACGCCGATAATCGGGAGGTCGCCGTCGGTGTGGCTGGCGATCGTTCGGATGACTGCGGTCGAGCGATCCTCGACTGGCTTGCCGCTGAGGCCGCCCCACTCCTCGCGCTTTGCGGAGGCGAGTCCCTCGCGCGCAGTCGACGTATTCGTCGCGATAATCCCGTCGACATCAAACTCCTGGACGATGTCGACGAGGTCGAGGATCGACTCCTCGGGTTCGTCGGGGCCGATTTTCACGAGGATTGGGACGCCCAGATCGTTCTCGGCGTCGATCGTCTCGAAAATCTCCCGGAGGTGCTCGGGCGAGGCCTCGTCGAACTCGTCGGGCGTGTTCGGACAGGAGACGTTGACGACGACGTAGTCGGCGAACGGCGAGAGGCGCTCGAAGACGCGCCGGTAGTCCTCGATGGCCTCGCGCTCGGTCGAGACGTTCATCTTACCGATGTTCACGCCGAGCGGGAAGCCTGGCGTGCCGTCGGACTCGAGTCGGGCCTTGACTGCCTCCATTCCCTGGCCGTTGAACCCCATCCGGTTGACCATCGCTTCGTCCTCGCGCAGGCGGAATAGCCGCGGCCGGTCGTTGCCGTCCTGTGAGTAGGGTGTGACGGTACCAATCTCGACGAAGCCGAAGCCGAGCGCTTCCAGCGCGTGCGTTACCTCGGCGTTCTTGTCGAAGCCGGCGGCGACGCCGACGGGGTTCGGGAACGTGGTGTCGAACAGGTCGACCTCGAGTGCGGGATGGTCGTACTGGTACGCCATCGACATCGCCGCCCGTGTCGGCCGCGTCGACTGTGCCGCCCGCAGCGTTCGCTTCCCGAGACCGTGGGCTGTCTCGGCCGGCAGTTTGAACGCGAGGGGACGAACTCGCGAGTACAGCGTCATTGCAGGCAAATCGGGACGGCTCGTAAGTAAACCTCCCGAAGCCGGTCTCACCGGAGTGACCAACCGGTACATCGAGTTCAGCTCCGACTCGAGATGGTGACGCTCCGACCTGTTCCCGACAATTTTTCAACTATCTTGATACATAAAATACATACGACATCACTCAGTATTCGGGAACACTATGTGTGAGAATCGGCGGGCCGGTACCCAACTGCTCGGATTGGGGGTCGGGCTCGTCGTGCTGTCAATCGCGGTCGGATTCATCTTCACGACCCTCCTCTCTGACGAGTTCGTCCGGAGCCTTTCTACGCAGCAACTCGTTCAGTATCCGCATCCGTTTGTCGGACTTTTTGACCCACTCAGCGTCGGCATCGTATATCTCGTCTTCGGCGCGCTCGTCTTGGGCTGGACCCGAACGACCCGGTCGAAAGAGCTTCCGTTCGCCGCTACGCTCCCGACGGCGATGCTCGCCGTTGTGGCCGTGATCGGGTTCGAACTTGCCTCGTCGGCCGCCACGACAACGCACGGGTTCGGACTCGAACGCGTCTGGTCGATGCTGCTTGCCTCCCCGCTCGAGACGGTTCGCGAGACGGTCGTTGCGGTCCCGTCTCTCTGGGTCGGCTACTATCTCGCTTGGCTGCTCACCTACGAGGTCGCTTCGACCCGTCGCCAGCGCATCGTCCCTCTCGTTGGAATTGCTGTTCTTCCGCTGCTCGTCGCCACAGACGCGATTCGAGCAGCCCAACGCACGCTCGAGACCGGTGGGGCGGGTGCGGGGCTCGGCTACGCCGCCGCTTCGATGCTCATCCCGGCGAGCCTGCTCGGGATACTCGTCGCGGTCGTCTTCGCGACACCGTGGTACGTGCTTCGGAACCTTCGGAACCGACCAAACCGTGGCCCAGTCGACGAATCCAATTCTGCAACGCAGAGACAAGCGATACGCGACCGCCACGTTCCCGAATTCGTCGCCTTCCTCGGACTGTTTCTCGCGTTCACGCTCGTGTCTCCGCTGCAGTTCGGAACCAGTTTGCTCGAACCAACTCGCGAGTTAGCGATGCAAGACGGCTGTGGCTCGTCGTGTTCTCTGCTGGTAGTGTTGTCTCAGTACATCTACGCGGCTCTCCTCGCGACCGGTGTGGTTCTCCTCGGTCGGCACCTCTGGAACCGAGTCGGACCTGCCAGCGGAACGGCCCCTCGAACCGACTGACTCGATTCACTGCCGGGGCTCAGTCCGGCGAAGCCACACTCAACAATCCTCGGGCTGGGTTCCGATCCCCGCCGGCCATCCCGGCGGCTCTGCGGCCGATGGCTCGGCGTGCGAGCGCTTCAACACCATCGGCGTCCGCTCGAGTGAGAGCACGAGGTCACCGTGCTGATTGTACGCCCGGAGTTCCGTCTCGACGATGCCGACGTGGTCACGGGACTCGAGTTCCCGTTTGCTCAGGACCTCGCTCTCAGCGAAGATGGTGTCGCCGTGGAAGACGGGGCTGTGGTGACGAATGTTGTCGTAGCCGAGGTTTGCGGTGGCGTTAACGGAGACGTCGATGACGCTCATCCCGACTGCGAGCGCGATGACGAACGTGCCGTCGACGAGGCGCTCGCCGAACTCGGTTTCGGCGGCGTAGGCCTCGTTGAAGTGCATCGGGTTGAGGTTCATCGTCACGTTGGTCAGCCAGACGTTGTCCGTCTCGGTAACGGTGCGTCCGAAGGGATGTTTGTAGACATCGCCGACATCGAAATCCTCGTAGTAGCGCCCGTGCCAGCCGGAGACGAGCTGTTTGTCGGTCGGTCCTTCCTGTTCGGTCGCGGTTTCAGTGTCGTCTCTCATTTGCGTGGTGTGGTTCGGTTGTTGGTGGTCGTTGGCCGGTCTCTGTCGAGAATCAGTACGAGCGCGGCAGCCCCAGCACTGTCTCACCCAGATAGTTCAGTGCGAGTTGCTGGGTGATCGGTACCAGCCGCGTCAGTCTGGCCTCCCGGAAGTAGCGCTCGACGTCGTACTCCGTCGCAACGCCGAACCCACCGTGGGTCTGGACCGCCGCGTCGGCCGACTGGTACGCCGCGTCCGCCGCGAGAAACTTCGCCGCGTTCGCGTACGCCCCCAGATCAACGGCTTCGTCCGAGGCCGCCCGGTCCGCCGCGTTGTACGTCAACTGCTTTGCCGCCTGTAGCCGCGCGTAGGCCTCCGCGAGCGGATGCTGAATGGCCTGGTTCGAACCGATCGGACTGCCGAATACCTCGCGGTCGGTCGCGTATTGCACCGCGCGCTCGAGTGCCAGCCGTCCCAGCCCGAGACACTCGGCGGCGATCACGAGCCGTTCCTCGTTGAGGCCGTCGAGCACCTGGTAAAAGCCCTCGCCCTCGACGCCAATGAGGTTCTCTGCGGGCACGCGTAGGTCATCGAACCAGAGTTCGTAGGAGTGAACGAATTCGCTCGCCGACTTCGGGATCGACTCGATCTCCAGGGCGTCCTGGTCGTACGCGTCCTCGAGATCCACCAGAAACATCGAGATGCCCCGGGTTCGTTTCTCGACGTTCTCGAGTGGCGTCGTTCGCGCGACGAGCACGAGGTAGTCCGAGACATCGACCCGAGAGGTCCAGATTTTCTGGCCGTTGATGACGTATTCCTCACCGTCCTGGCTTGCCTCGGCACGGGTCTCGATTGCTGTCGAGTTCGACCCGGCGTTCGGCTCTGTTAGTCCGAAGGCCTGAATCGAGGCCTCGCCGTCGGCGACTCGCGGGAGCAGGTCTGATTTCAGGTCCTCGCTCCCGTACTCGACGATCGGCACGGAGTTGTAGACGCCGCCGTGGACGGCCTGGGCCGCGCTGAAGCCGCCGCCGTTCGCGGCGATTTCCTCCATCATCACGACCGTCTCCCGGGTTCCCATGCCGGCCCCGCCGTACGCCTCTGGCACGAGAATTCCCATCCAGCCCTGCTCGACTAACTCGTCGACGAACTCGTGTGGATACTCGCCTGCTTCGGCGCGCGTCCGCCAGTACTCGTGATCGAAGTCAGCACAGATGTCACGGATACTCGAGCGCACGAGCTGCTGGCGTTCGGTGAGCTGGACCGCGTCATGCAGCAGATTCGACATCCTGTGGAGTGTTACCGCTTCGAGTGAAAAACGTTGTGTCGTCGCATACTTCGGCAGTAACCCACTGACTGCATACATATCACTCTGGAGACTTATTAGTGAGCTAGTCGATAGCAAACACGAAACGGTTATTGGCGGTCCTCGTCGAAACCGCGGCATGCACCTCCGTCGACCGCCAGTCACGCTCTTGGGCGGGCGGCGGTTTCTGGCCGCGATCGGCGGCCTGTACGCCTCACTCGCTACTCTCTGGGTGGCTGTCCAGCTCTCATCCGGGACGCCGCTTGCAAACACGGTCGTCGTGTTCGCGTTTATCGCCGGATCGGGACTCGTCCTGCTGCTCGGAAGCTATCGCCTGCCACGGACTGAAATCGATCCGCGCTTCTATCCAACCATCACTGGCTGGTGTCTCACCGCAATCGGGGTGATGCTCGGTATTCTCGCACTCTATCACGCCCAGCCATCGGTCGGGCTCACGAATCCCGACCGTTCGATCCTGATTCTCACGGGCTTCAGCAGCGTCGCCGGTTTCGGCATCGGAACGTATGGTGCGCGAGCGAAAACCCATGCGTACGAACTCAGAATTCAGAACCAGAAACTGAAACGAACGCAGGCCCAACTCGAGGAGTCGAACGAATATCTAGAGCAGTTCGCCTACGCCGCCTCCCACGACCTCCAGGAACCGCTTCGGATGATATCGAGTTACCTCCAGCTCATCGAAACTCGCTACGGCGACGACCTGGATGCAGACGGTCGTGAGTTTATCGCCTACGCTGTCGACGGCTCCGAACGGATGACGGCGATGATCGACGGCCTTCTGGAGTTCTCCCGCGTCGAAACACGGGGCGCTCCACTCGAGACGGTCGCACTCGAGGACGTGGTGGCGGCAGTCCAACAGGATCTCTCGCTTCGGATCGAGCAGAGTCAGGCCGACGTGACCGTAGAATCACTGCCGCGCGTGCGAGGAGACAGGAGTCAGCTTCGGCAGGTCTTCCAGAATCTCATCACTAATGCAATCGAGTACAGCGGTGACGACCCGCCGACAATCACCATCAGTGCCGAACGCGACGGCGAGGAGTGGTGCATCTCGGTACGAGATGAGGGAATCGGTGTCGAGCCATCGCAGCAAGACCGCGTGTTCGAGGTGTTTCACCGCCTTCACAGTCACGAGGAACACACCGGGACGGGAATCGGGCTTGCACTGTGCAACCGGATCATCGAACGCCACGATGGCGAAATCTGGCTCGAATCCGAGCCAGGTATCGCAACGACGGTATCGTTCACGCTTGCGTCGGCGGATTCACTCTGAGTGTTGCTGGACAATTCTGTATTCACTCACCGCTGTCGTCCTGTCTGTGACCGGGAACTCGCCACAGAACGTGATTTCCTGCTGACCTGAAGTCAACCGAAACCCGTTCGAAGCGGCGGGCCAACCGGCAGATAACGAAATCGTTTTCCTACGGCTACCGCTTGAGTCGACTAACGACAAGAGCCATGAGTATCCAACGACGGTCATGTGGAGGGTTGCGCCGTGGCGGCTGAACGAGTGCTCGTACCGCTGTCTGACACGGTCACCGTCCGACAGACGGTTGGGTACGCCGTCCAATCGTGTCCCGGCGAGGCGGAGACACTCGAGTTCCACCTCGTCGTCGCACTGCCCTACGACACGGAGATGCCGGAGGGCCAGTCGTTGACTGAAGACGCCGAGCGACTGCTCTCGAAGGCCGAGAGCTGGGTTCGGGAGGATGCGAGTTCGACGAACGTCACGATCGACGTGACGACGTCCGTCCTCGGCGACGACGAGTATCTGTTCGGGCCGCGCGACTACGCGCGGACGTTCGATTCCTACGCTGCGGCGCACGACATCGACCGCCTGGTGCTCGACCCGGAGTACCAGCCGGGGACGACGGCACAGATGCTCCAGCCACTCGAGCGGGAACTCGAGAGCGTCGGGCTGGCCTACGACGAAGCACCGGTCGAGCGACCTGCGCGCCACGAGCGACTGGCCGGTGACGGAGCCGAGCGGTTCGACAAGATATTCGCGATGTTCTGGATCTCCTACGGGTTCTATCTGGTGCTCGGGGATCCAACGTACTGGTTCGATCTCGTCACCGGTGCTGCGGTCGCCGGAATCGTCGCCGTTTCGCTTGCACACGTGACGTTTACGTTCCCGCTCGATCGGATCGGGTCGCCGATCCGGACGCTGCGGTTCGGACTCTACGTGCCGTATCTCCTCTTCGAGATCGTGAAGGCGAACCTCGCGATATCGCTCGTCATCCTACGGCCGTCGATGCCGATCAGGCCGACGATGACGCGGGTCAACGCGCGGGTTCGCAGCGGACTCCCGCTGCTCGCGCTCGCGAACAGCATTACGCTCACGCCGGGGACGCTGACGGTTCGAGCGGACGACCAGCGCCTGATTATCCACACGCTGATCCCGTCCGCTCGGGAAGACCTGTTCGAGGGCTCGCTGGAGCGGGCCGTTCGCTTCGTCTTCCACGGCCGAACGGGTGCTCGCATCCCGACGCCGGAAGAACGCGGCGACACGGAGATCATCCGAGGTGACGACCTGTGACTGCAGACCTGCTCAACGACATCTTCCTCGTTACGGCGGCGCTGTTCGTCGTCCTGGCGATCATGATGTTCTATCGTGCAGTCGCCGGCCCGACGACGCAGGACCGGTTGCTCGCGGTGAACGTGCTCGGGACGAACACAGTTGTCATCCTTGCGTTGCTCGCAGCGGGACTCGACGAACCGTGGTTCCTCGACATCGCGCTGATCTACGCGTTGCTTAACTTCCTGATGGCGATCGCCATCTCGAAGTTTACCGTCGAGCGGGGTGGTGTGCTGTGATCGAACAGCTTCGATTCTGGGCGATCATCATCCTGCTCGCGTTCGGACTGTTCTTCACGTTCGTCTCCGCGGTGGGCGTGATCCGCCTGCCCGACATCTACGCGCGAGCACACACCGCCTCCCAGACGGACACCCTCGGTGCGGGGCTCGCACTGGCAGCCGTCGCGCTCGCGCTCGGCTGGGACAGCATGACGATCTACGCCGTCCTGTTGCTGTTCTTCGTGTTCATCACGAACCCGACGGCCGCACACGCGATCGCTCGCTCTGCGGCCGAGTCCGGCATCGTCCCGTTGACCGACGAGACGGAGGTCGACGTCGAACCGGATCCATCGACCCCAGACGAGGGTGACTCTCAATGATCGGAACCGCTGTCGCCTACACGCTCGCAATCTTCATCGTGCTGGCAGCTGTCGCCACGGCACTGTTCAGAGACGTCCTCTCCGCCATCGTCGTCTTCGGAGCCTACAGCCTCGGGATGGCGATCCTCTACACGTTCTTGCTCGCACCCGACGTCGCCATGACGGAGGCTGCAATCGGTGCCGGCGTAACGACTATTCTGCTACTGCTGACCATCGCGCGCACGACCCGACCCTCGACGGATCGACTCTTCGAGCGGGTCAACGTCCCGGCAGTCATCGCCGTCGGCGCGTTCGTCCTGGTGCTCGGAACGCTCTTGCCCGACATGTACGCTGTCGGCACGGAGTCCGCACCCGTCTGGGGCGAACAGGGCGTTCTGACGGAGACGCCGTCGCTCTACTACATCGAGAACACGTTCGGAGACACTGGGGCACAGAACGCCGTCTCCGCCGTGCTCGCCTCCTACCGTGGGTTCGACACCTTCGGTGAGGCCGTCGTCGTCTTCGCCGCCGCAATCGCCGTGTTGCTCGTGCTGAAACGGGAGGTGTTCACGTAATGTCGCAGCCAGATTCCTACACGAACTCGGATACCTACTCGGAGAGTCAGGTCATCCTGACCTCCGTTCGAATTATCGCACCGTTTACGCTCACCTACGGGATGTTTCTGAGTCTCCACGGGGCCGACACCCCCGGCGGCAGCTTCCAGGGCGGCGCTATCATCGGCGTCACCGTCCTGATGCTCGCCTTCGCGTTCGGGATCGACCCGACCCGCAAGTGGGTCAAAAACTCCTTCGTCGCCGGCCTCATCACCGGCGGCGTCACCATCTTCATCGCAACCGGGCTGTTCACCATGGCCCTCGGCGGCAACTTCCTCGAGTACGATGCGATCGCCGACACGTTCGGGATCGCCCACTACTGGGGTATGGAAGCCATCGAGGTCGGCGGTGTCGCACTGATCGTCGCCGGCGCGGTGATGACGCTGTTCTTCGCGACGGCGGCGGGCTTTACGCCCGACCGTCACAGCAACGAGTCCGATTCGACGTACTCGAGTTCGAGTTCGGGCTCGGCTTCGGGTCCGGAGGTGGGACGCGATGATTGAACTGCTCGCCTCGCGCTACGCGTACGCCCTGATGTTCGTCCTGATGGGCGTCGGGATGTACATGATGATCGCCAACCAGAACCTCGTAAAGAAGCTGATCGGAGTCAACCTCTTCCAGACGGCGATCTTCCTGTTCTTCGTCGCGGTCGCCTACGTCGAGGGCGGATCGGCACCGATCGTTCCGACCGAGGGCGATCCCGGCGCGATGGCCAGCCCGCTCCCGCACGTGATCGTGCTGACTGCAATTGTCGTCGGCATCGCGCTCACCGCGGTCGGTCTCGCACTGATCGTCCGGATCTACGCGGAGTACGGAACGCTCCGCGAGGACACGCTCCGGGAGGTGCGTGCCGATGAGTAACGTTGATCTTATCTTGCCGCTGCTGGTCGCGGTTCCGATCCTCATGGCCACCGTACCGATCGCGCTCGGGCTGCGTTTCGATCGGACCGGCTGGGGTGTGACCACCCTTACGACGACGGCACTACTCGCTGCGACAGCGTACCTCGCGAGTGCCGTCTACAGCGACGGGATGGTCACCCACGAACTCGGCGGCTGGCCGCGAGAGTTCGGGATTCAGCTCGTCGCAGACGAGTTCTCGACACTGATCGCCTTACTGGTGATCGCCACCGCGACGGCCGTCCTCGCGTACATGCGCGTTGGCGGGCCACGTGGGAACACGTTCTATGCAGGCTACCTGCTGCTGACCGGCGGCCTGCTCGGCCTCTCGCTGACCGGCGACGTGTTCAACATGTTCGTCTTCCTCGAGATCGTCGGGCTCGCAACCTACGCCCTGATCGCGAGCGGAGACGGTCCCGAGTCGGCGGTCTCGGCACTGAAGTACCTGATCCTCGGCACTGTCGGTGCCTCGCTGTACCTGATCGGTGTCGGCTTCATCTTCATGGCGACGGGAACGCTGAACATGCAGGTGCTCTCGGAGATCATGCCCGAGGTGCTCGCACAGGGCGGACAGAACCTCGTCCTGCTGCAGGCTGCGTTCGCGTTCATCTTCGTCGGCTTCGCCCTGAAGGTCGCCCAGTGGCCGCTGCACACCTGGCAGCCGGACGCCTACCAGCACGCCCCCGACGGCGTGACGCCGGTTATCGCAGCGCTGGTTTCGACGGCCTACGCGTACGCACTCGGACGACTGATGTACACGGTCTTCGGGCCGGAGTTCCTCACGTCGACGCCGTACCTGACGGAAATCGTCGTCACGGTCGGCTGTCTGAGTGTGCTCGCAGGCAGCACGCTCGCTGTGATTCAGACCGACGTCAAGCGGATGTTCGCCTACTCCTCGGTCGCGCAGTTCGGCCTCGTCGTGGCTGCGTTCGGCCTCGTTACGGAGACGGCCCTGATTGGGGCGATCATCCACCTGATCGGCCACGCAGTGATGAAGGCCGGGCTGTTCGCCGCTGCCGGCGTGATCGCGGTCACCTACGGTGCGCGAACCGTCGACGAGTACGCCGGTCTCGCGGATAATCGGCCGTTCGTCGCCGGCGGGACGGCGCTCTTGCTGATCGCGTTGATCGGCATCCCGCCCTCGGCCGGCTTCATCGGCAAGTGGTACATCGCCGTCGGCTCGGTGCAGGCAGAGATGTGGCCCGTCGCGGCCGTCATCCTGCTCAGCACCATGCTGACGCTCGCCTACTCGGCCCGTCTGCTGGAGAAAATGTACTTCACGCCGGCGACGCCGGTCGAATCACCGCATCCGTCGGGTCCGGTTGCGACTGACGGTGGTCACGAGGGTGGGAACGGTGACGACGCGCACGGGAGCGAACACGGTGACGACGCGCACGGGAGCGAACACGGTGACGAGTCTGCTGGCAACGTTGGTGCTAGTGCGTTCACTGACGCTGGCCGTATCGGCCGCGGCAACCCCGACGCCGTCTCGTTCGGCATGCTCGCGCTCGTCATCGTCGCCGCCATCATCGCGGTCCTGCTCGGATTCGCGGGTGGTGAACTCTACGACCTTCTCGATCCGTTCGCGACGGAGGTGTTCAACGAATGACTGAAGAATCCATCTTACCGCTCGCTGCCGTCCTCGTTTCGGCGGTCGCGATGGTACTGATCATCGCGTCGTATCGCTATCCGAACGTCCGCGAGGGCTGGTCCGTCCTCGCCGCGCTGGCGAAGTTCGGGATCATCCTCAGTATGCTCCCGGACGTGCTGGACGGCACGACCTACTACTGGAGCCTGCAGGAATCGCTTGGCATCGAATTCCTCGCCGGCATCGACTTCGTCTTGCGTGCCGACCCGCTCGGCATGCTGTTCGCACTGCTCGCGAGCTTCCTCTGGATCTTCACGTCGTTCTACGCCGCGGGCTACATGCGCGGACTGGACGAACACGCCCAGACCCGGTTCTTCGCCTCGTTCGCGGCCAGTCTCTCGGCCGCGCTGGGTATCGCGTTCGCCGGCAATCTGGTGACGATCTTCATCTTCTACGAGCTGCTGTCGCTCGTCACCTACCCGCTGGTCGCACACAACGAGGACGACGAGGCCCGGATCGCCGGTCGCAAGTACCTCACCTACACGTTCTTCGGCGGTGGGGTATTCCTGCTCGCCGGGACGGTCCTCACCTACTGGCTCACCAGTATGACCGCCGACGGCGCGACGACCGCGTTCGAATCCGGCGGCATCGGCGCACTCGCCGAGGCCGCACAGGCCGAACCAGTGTTCGCACAGGCCGCGTTCTTCCTGCTGATCGCCGGCTTCGGTGTCAAGGCCGCCGTCATGCCGCTTCACTCCTGGCTTGCCGACGCGATGGTCGCACCGACGCCCGTCTCCGGGCTGCTCCACGCCGTGGCGGTCGTCAAGTCCGGTGCGTTCGGGGTGGCGCGAGTCATCCTCGAAGTCTTCGGTCCCGGACTCATTCACGACCTGCCGCTCAACGTGCCGGGTATCGGTGAGGTCGGGCTGAACGTGCCGGTGGCGATTCTGGCCGCGTTCACGCTCACCGCCGCGAGTATCATCGCGCTGCGCAAGGACCACCTCAAACGTCGGCTCGCGTTCTCGACGACGGCACAGCTGTCGTACATCGTGCTCGGGCTCTCGATGCTCCATCCGTTCGCGATCCTCGGGGCGCTGTTCCACATCCCCGCTCACGCGTTCGGGAAGCTCACCCTGTTCTTCTGTGCAGGGGCAGTTCACGTCGAGACCCACACTGACTACGTCAGCGAGATGGCCGGCATCGGAAAACGGATGCCGCTGACCATGTCCGCCTTCGCCATCGGCGCGGCGGGAATGGCCGGCATGCCGCTCATCGCCGGCTTCGTCAGCAAGTTCTACATGCTGATCGGCTCCGCCGATGTCGGCGGCGGCTACTGGCTCTTCGCCAGCGCGCTGATCCTCTCGGGGATCCTCAACATCGCCTACCTCTGGCCCGTCGTCTACACCGCGTTCTTCGAAAGCGAAGACCGCCACGACGCCAAGCCGCTCCTCGAGTTCCCGCCTGGCGGGAAGCGCGAGTCCGACTTCGGCGAGGAGGTTGCAACGGATGGTGGGAACCCGGTCGATGAAGACGAGGATGCAACTGCTGACGAGAGCGAAGACGCAGACGGTAACGCTGGCGACGACAAACCCCCAAGCGGCCAGCCACGCCCCGCCGACGACGACGCTGGCGAAACGGAGGCCGCTGGCGCTGGGACGCCACTCGAGTCGGAGCCGGATTCGGACGGCGCTGACGCGGACACTGACACCGACGACGACTACGAGTACGCCGTCGACAAATACCCAAGCGACGCTGCTGTCCCCGGCAACCGTGGTGCACACGCGGACCACGCCGAAGGCCACCACGACCACGGCGATCACCACGACCACCACGGCGGTGCGCCGCCGGGTGGCTGGGAACGCCACTCGCCGTTCTCCGAGAGCACGTGGCTCATGCTCATGCCGATCACGGTCATCGCCGTCGGTGCCGTCACGCTCGGCGTGATCCCCGACTACGCGGTCTTCCTCGACCTCGTGACCTACATCGTCGAGACCGTCTTCGGCATGGAGTGGTCCGAACTCAGTGCGCTCTCTCACGAGGAGATTCTGGCGGAGGTGCTAGCCTAACATGATCGACGCAACCTACGACATCCTGGCCTACGCGTATCCACCGCTGATCGTCTTCGCGGCCGCGCTGCTCGTGCTCGTCCTGCCGCGGCTCCTCGGCTTCGCGGTCGGCGCACTGAGCCTCGCCTCGGTCGTCGCAATTTCGCTGCTCGCCCCCGAAGGTGCCCACCTCACCCGCACCTTCCTCGGCTTCCAGGACATCCACCCGTTCCTCATCGACGACTTCACCCGGATGATGGGGATCGCGCTTGGCTTCCTCGGCACCTTCGCCGTCATCTACGCGTACTCGAGTGAGGCCTCGCGCAAACTGGCGGCCATCGCGCTGGCGTACGTCGCGAGCGCGCTCGGTGCGGCCTTTGCGGGCGACTGGCTCGTGCTGGTGTTCATGTGGGAGATCATGGCGCTGACGAGCACGCTGCTGGTCTGGCAGTACGGCGGCGACGCGGTCCGCGCGGGCTACCGCTACGCGCTGGCCCACGGTATCGGCGGGAGCCTGGTGCTGTTCGCGGTGATCGCACAGTACGCCGCCGTCGGCTCGTTCACCATGGTGACCGAGGCGGGAGAGACGGTCGGCTTCGCCGACGGCATCCCGCTCTTGCTCGCGGTGCTCGGCATCGGTGTGAACGTCGCCTTCGTCGGCTTCCACACCTGGCTGCCGGACACCTACCCGCGCCCGCACTTCGCCGCGTCGGTGTTCCTCGCGGCCTTCACGACGAAGACGAGCGCCTACGTGCTCTACCGCGCGATTCCGGAGGGGAACCTCCTGCTCGCGTACATGGGCGGGGCGATGGCCGTCTACGGCGTCGTCTTCGCGCTGCTCCAGCACGACATGCGCGCGCTGCTGTCCTATCACATCCAGGCACAGCTTGGCTACATGGTCGCGGGTATCGGAATCGGCTCCGCGATCGGGGTCGCCGGCGCGATGGGGCACCTGTTCAACAACGTGCTCTACAAGAGCCTGCTGTTCATGGCCGTCGGGGTCGTTATCTACCGAACCGGCGAGAACGACCTCTACAAGCTCGGTGGCCTCTGGCGTGAGATGCCACTGACTGCGATCGCCTTTGCCATCGGTGCGCTCTCGATTACCGCCGTGCCCGGCTTCAGCGGCTTCATCAGCAAGGGGATGGTGCTCGACGCGGCCGATCCGGCCTACTACGGCGCCGGCGAGTACCAGGCGCTGTACTGGCTGCTGTTCATCGGTGCGATCGGCACGTTCCTCTCGTTCATCAAGCTCGGCTACTACGTCTTCTTGCACGGCCCATCCGACTACACGGTCAAGGACTCGAGGACGGGCCAGACGGTCGCGATGTTCTCCGTCGGCGGTGCCTGTGTCCTGCTCGGACTGCCGGCGATCGGTTGGCCGGTCTTTGCCGACCTGTTGCCGCTGGTCGATGGGATCACAGTGACCGAACTCGATACGTCGCTGACCCCGTACAGCGCTGGCCACCTTGAGGATGCCCTCATCCTGATCGTCATCTCCGTCATCGGCTTCAAACTCATCCGTAAGCCGCTCTCGAAGATGGATTACTCCGATCCGGCGCTGATCGTGAACCCGACCGGCTACTACCTCGGCCGTGGCACGATGCTCGCGACTACCGACCTCTACGCTGCCGTCGACAACGCCGTCGTCAGCGGCGTCAAGCGCTGCTACTGGGCCGGCAACAACCCAGTGCTCGCCGTCGACGAAACCGCTCGCCGGCTCCCGATGGTCGACGTACCGGAACGCCAGCACGCTGACGGCGGTCGGCCGTCGACGATCCACCTCCGCGCCGGAATCGGGACGACGGTCCTACTGTTGACGATCATCCTCACAGTCATTATCTGGCTACTGGTGTAGTCGGCTCCCTCTGTACGGTTCTCTATCGAATTTCTAACACTCGCAGTTCTCGAACGACCACGTCTCGCGACGCGTCTCCTAGTCCTAAAACAGATCTCGGTGCACCGTCCGCCGTCGGCCGAATCTACTGGTATTGCTACTGGGACTGCTACTGCTTCCTATTCGGAGTCCGTCTGCCCACTGGATCGCGTGCTGTGAGAAAGTACGGTGATCTCGAGTGGCTCGTCAACTGGAACCGCGATCGAGCGCTCTCCGTTCGGCGTCCGCAGCGTCGGTCGCGACCGTGTCGCTTCGCGTCGCACGCGTTGACGGCTGGTGCTGGTATCGTCACCGTCGCCACCTGTTTCAGCACGAACGCCGCTGGGTGTCAGGTACTCGCCACCGACCTCGAGTCCCGCGTCCTCACAGAGGCGTTTCAGCACTGAGCGCGCACCTTCGGTCGTAATCGCCGGCGGCGCGATCGCGTGCTCGCGGGCGAGTTCGATCGCCGTCGCCTCGTCGAACAGCGCCTCGATCCCCGCGTCGTCGTATCCGCGATTAGCGAGCGCCTCGCGAACGCGGCGGGCGATCGACGGCGCGTGTCGCGTCGGAAACAGCGGCCAGTCGTTCGACGGCGGGTCGAGCACCACGCGGTACCGCCGCAGCGGCGTTCTCGCCGGCGCGAGCAGCGACACGTCCTCTAAGCGCTGGGACTTGCCGAGCACCCGAATCGTGCCCGTATAGAAGTCCACGTCGTCCCAGGTTGCCCCCGAGCGCCTGTCGTCCTCCGGCACTCGGAACAGCTCCGCACCGCGGACACTCGAGTGCGCGAGCAGCGCGACCATGGCGTACTCGCGGAGGCGGCTTCGCCGTTCGGTTGGTGTCGCATCGGCTGCTGAGAGGGCGCGTTCGCGGACGAAGGTCTCGAGGCGGCGGCGTTGTTCGAGGGTCCAGGCGTCGGTGTCCGTGTTGGTGTCGTCGTCCTCGTCCGTGCCGGCGCTCGCGCTTGGTAGCGCCGCTTCCGCGGGATCGGTTGCAGCGGGATTCGTCTCGAGGATGCCGCCACGGACGCACCACGAGAGAAAGGCCCGGACGACGGCGTAGTAGGTGTGGGCGCTCGAGGCGGTGTAGGCCCCGCGCTCGGTTTGCTCGCGGAGGTCGGCGGCGTACGCTCGCGCGTGAGTGGACTCGAGTGCGAACAGCGAGGTGAGCCCGAACTCGCGGTCGAGCCAGTCGGCGAAGCGGTGGAGAATGGATTCGGCGTTGGCGGCGTATGCGCCCGCGCCGGGGCCGTCGGGGTCGCCGACGGCCTTGCGTTGGAGGTAGGTGTCGATGGCGTCGGTGATGGTGACGTCTGTTCTGGTGTTGGCGTTGGCGTCGGCACTGGCATCGACGTCAGTGTCAGTATCAGTATTGGCGTCGGTCTCGGTGTTGACGCCGGCGTCGGAATCAGTCACGCCGTCCCACCTCGCGTTCGAAGCGACGAGAACGGCAGCCCAGACCACGGCCGGAACCGTCGCAGTGTCTCATTTGTTCGTCTCCTACTGCGTGCGCGCGACAAATCTGTGTTTCGGTGAGCACACCGCGGAAGAAATAGGGCTGTGTGGCGGGGCTACTCGAGATACCCAAGATCTGCGAGCCGCTGCTCGACGGCATCGTCGTCGGTCGCGACAGTATCTCCCTCGTCGCGACGGGCATAGTCTGTTGTTCCACTCGAGTCGAGACACGGGAGTACCTCACCGTCCATGCGCTCGTCCGCGGGCACGCCGAGGCTCGCCAGTACGGTCGGCGCGACGTCGAACAGGTGTGCGTCACCGACACCGGCCGCGCGGTCGACGCCCCCGCCCGCAACGGCGACCGTGCCCTCGAGTTTGTGGTTCCAGGGCTCGCTCGGCGGGCCGAACTGCTCGTCTCGCAGCGTTGCGGAGATGAAGTGCTCGAAGTCGGCGGGGATCGTGACGATGTCGACCGCGCGCTCGCTCTCGGGGCCGTGGAAGTAGTCCTCGCGCGGGCGGACCGCCTCGAAGACGGGGTCGCCGTCGGGCGTTCGCGCGGAGCGCAGGGCGTCGATGACCTGTGTCCGGACCGTTTCGTACTCCGCCTCCGGAACGACACCGTTCGGCTCGCGGCCCTCGACGTTGAGCCGGACGCCGAGTTCGATGCGCGAGCGGACGTACGCGCGTGAGTTCGGGAAGTCGACCTGCGTCGCACCCGCGCTAACGAGTCCAGTTGGCGCGTGGGCAGCCGCGAAGTCGGCGAGTCCGAGGCGTTCGAGGACGGCTTCGATGCGCTGGCTCGTGAGTCCGACGCCCGCGGCGGCGGCCATCGCGCGCTCGGAGAGGCCCTGCTCGCGCTGGGTCGTCTCCTCGCCGGCCTTGAGCGAGTCGTCGCGGACCGTCGCCCAGGTCGGCATCCCCTCGCCGCCGTCCGTGGTCTCGACGTGGCCCTCGCGGCGGAGGAATTCGTTCACCCGGAACTCGTGGCCCTCGTAGGGACCCATGCCGTGATCGCTCGCGACGATCACGGTGTCCGGGTCGTGGGTCTCGAGAATATCGGCAAGCTGGCGGTCGACTTCCCGATAGATCTCGCGGATCGCTGCGTCGTTTTCGGGCTCCTTGTGGAAGATCGAATCCGTCGCCTGGAACTCGAGGAAGCCGAACTCGGGGTCGAACCGGTCGGCCAGGTACTGGAAGGCCTCGCCGCGCATGCGGACGCAGTCGGCGTACGCGCCGCCCAGATCGTCGGCGTCCTCGTCGGGGTAGACGCGATACTCGCCGATCGACTCGCGGACGTCCTCGAGTAGCCCCTCGGGATGGCAGGCTGGATTCTCCGGGGCGGTGTAGCCGGGGATCACCGCGCCGTCGAACTCGCGGGGCGGGTGAGTGACCGGCACGTTGACGACGACGCTCGTGAGTCCCTGTTCGGAGAGAAGTTCCCACAGGGCGGGTTCGCGAACGTCGCTGGCGTTGACCACGTCCCAGTCGTAGCCATCGAAGGAGAGAAAGCCGAAGACACCGTGCTTGCCGGGATTTTTGCCGGTGTAGAGCGACGGCCAGGCACTGGCCGTCCACGGCGGGATCTGGGACTCGAGTGGTCCGTTCGCGCCGTCCTCGTAGATCGATTCGAGCGTCGGGAGGTCGCCAGCATCGAACAGTGGCTCCAGAATGCGGTCGCAGGCCGCGTCGATCCCGACGAGCAGGGTCTGCAGCGACGAATCGTCGTTCATCGAGTGGAAGTGCCCGGTCTCGACCTTTCGTTATGTGTGCGGTTACCCGGATTTGGCGGCTGGCCCACCATCGATCGAATCAGCGTTATTCACGAGTACACAACAGTCAGCCAGTGCAAAACGGTGGGTAACTGGGACCTACCGCAGTTTGTTGCGGGTTCGCTGTGTCACTTCACCGAGTCGTACAACGACGCCACCGTCTTCATCCCCCACGAGCCGTACTCCAGGCTGTAGTACGTCTCGAGTTCCGGATTGAACTTCGCCTTGTAGCGGTTGATCCGGCGCGTATCCGCACCCACGAGATCGTACGTTTCGAGGCCGCGTTCCATCCCGTCTTCCATAATCGCCCAGTCCAGTAGATCGTTCGTCGGCACGTCGACATCCGCATCCGTCCGGACACCGCCCATCCAGCGACCCGTTCTATCGCCGTACTCGAGTGCCAGAATTCCGCCGACGAACTCCCCGTCGACGCGCAGGGTGTAGGGCCGAACGGCACCGGTCGCCGTTTGATCGGCGAGATCCTGGACGAACTCGAGTGGGACGCCGAAGCTGATATCCTGTGATTCGTAGCGGTTTTTCACTTGCTCGTGGATGAGGGCAATCTCCTCAGAGTCCCCGACGGTGACCTCGTACTCGTCCTCGTCGGTATTCGTGATATTGCTCCGCGCGTCGCTACTGAAGGACATGAGGAGGTCATCGCGCTCGCGCGTGAGGTCGACCGCGTAGGTGTACTCCGGCGTCGCGTCGAACTCGTTCCACTTGAACGGCCGTGCGTCCTCGACACCTGTGCTGGTTCGGATGTGTGCGTATCGCGGCGAGAGTTCGGATTGGATCCACTCGAGACAGCGGTCCATGAAGCGCTGGCGGCGACGCTCGCGCTTTCGCTGTTTGAGCTTCCCCATGTTCAGAAACGCCGGGCCGAGGTAGGGGACGCGGATGTGTGGCGGCGGCGAGAAGACGGTCGTCACGAACTGTTTTTTGAGTTCGAACACCGGAAAGAGACCGACCGGCTCCTGGCCTTTGAAGCCGATCAGCGGGTGTAGCGTCGACCCGGAGTGCTCGGCCTGTACGTCGAGCGCCTCGAGTTCGTGACACAGCGTTCCCTGTGGTGAGCGCCGGACGTGGTCGTTCCAGCGCTCGCGGTCGTCTTCCGTGGCGACGCGAACGTCGATACTCATCGTCCACAGCCACCTCCGAGCAATTTGGAGGCGAGAAGACACGGTCTGGGGACGGGCGAACCGTCACCGCGTTGGGCGTCTGCGTCGGCGTCTGGAGTTGCACTCCTGTCCATACCGTGGATCCCACCCGCTGTGCACTTTGTAAGCGACCTGTTTCCGTACTCGAGTCCCCCGCCTCACTGTGCTTCGATTTCACCGAGATGGGCCAGCGTCGTGGCTTCGTCCGGGACCGTTGGCAATTGTCGAGAATCGCCCGAGGGTCGCACGTACCGCGACGGCTACCGAATCCGGACAGTCGGTTACGCGACTAGTAACAATGTCAGAACCAGTCGAGTGGTGGATAACTGACGCATACATGAAAGAGATTCTGGATCTGGACACACAGCCGTTCGCGACCGTCGGGCGGGGAACGAGGGCGGTGGCTCGGCTCCCGGCTGATCTGGTTGGCATCGCCGGCGTCGCCGTCGTTTCGGTACTCCTCCTGGTCATCGTCGATGTCTCGTCACCCTTCCTGCGCGCCGCCGTCGGCTTCCCGCTGTTGTTCGTTGCACCCGGCTACGCCGCCGTCTCCGTGCTGTTCCCACGGGAGAGCCCGCCATCGGAAACGGTCACAACGCCGCTGTTCGGCCAGACGCTTCCCGTGAGCGGCGTCGAGCGCGCTGCGCTCGCGTTCGGTCTGAGTGTCGCCCTCCTCCCGCTGTTCGGGATCGGTATCGCGCTCACTCCGTACACGTTCTCCCAGACAACCGTCGTCGGCCTCATCAGCGGCTTCGTGCTCGTCTGTGCCTTCCTCGCTGGTTTTCGACGCATTCGAATCCCCGAACAGAACCGCTACGAGTTCAGTTTCGGTCGCGCGTACGACACCGTCCACGCGGCGCTGTTCGGCACCAACTCGGCGGTGCACACCGCAGTCAACCTCATCCTCGTCGCGAGCATGCTCATCGCCCTCTCGAGCGTCGGCTACGCACTCGTCTCGCCACAGGACGGCGAACAGTACACCGAACTCCAACTGCTCACCGAGGACGACGACGGCGAACTGGTTGCCACTGACTACGAGACGACAACCACTCCGAACGACTCCGTCTCGCTGGCGATCAACCTCGAGAATCAGGAACAGTCCGAGCAAACCTACACCGCGGTCGTCCAGGAGCAGTGGGTCGACGACGGCGAGGTCTTAGACCGGATCGAACACGACCGACTCGAGTACACCCTCGCGGACGGCGAGTCGACCCAGGATGCAGTGTCGATGACGCCGGAGGCAGAGAGCGGCACGGTCCGTGTAGCGGTGTTGCTGTACGACGAGTCGGTGCCGGAGTCGCCGTCGCTCGAGAACGCGGATCGGTCGACGTATCTGTGGGTGACTGTCGGCGATGGTGGTGAAGTGGCTGGTGATGCAGGCGCAGATGGAGATGGAGGTGACTCGGAGGCGGACGATGGCGAGGCTGAAGATGAAGACGAGGATGATGATGGTGGAGATGAGGAAGATGATGAAGACGAGGGTGACGATGACGACGGCGAGGATGACGACGGCGAGGATGACGACTAACCGTACCTGCTACAGCTCTTTCTCCATCCCACTCGAGACCCGATCCGAATCGGACGTGGTTCGCACGTAGTCGTGCCCGACTCGGGCGAACTGATCGATTCGAGCCACTCGAGTCCTCGAGTAGGCTCATTCACAGTGCGACTGGAGTGCGACTACTGGAGTACGGGATCTCGGTGCGGGAATCACAGCGACAGGACGCAACCGGTGGTCGTCCGAGCCGGTCTGTGCGATTCTGCACCGGCGATTGCTCGTCCAGGGAAGCGACCGCCGGCAAAACGTCACGTCGATCCGTCTGTGAGTGGTGGAGAGAACGCGGGAGGAGTGAGAGAAAACGCAGACGACGAGCAGTGGCTCACTCGCGACGCAGCGGGACGACGTCGAACGCGATCCCGGCGAGTAGGAAACCGAACAGTCCGATCGCGATGCCGAGCGCGCCGCCTGCCGGTGAGCCGGCGGTGACGAGTCCTCGAGTGCCGACGCCGATGAAGAGTAACGAGAACCCGAGGAGGGCCACGGTTCCGATCGTATCGTACAGTGCGTCTCTGGTTCCGTGCCGCACGTCGGCTGTACTGTCGTGCTGGGACTCTGGTGCTGGCTCGGATGAGTCGGACGAGTGAGACGGGGTACTGGGGACCATTGTCGCTGACAGTTCGTCTTGTTTCCTCTTTAAATTTGGCTGTCCCGTTATGGCGACGCCGGCTGTGACTTGCCGTTCGGTCCACCGGTCTCGGTACTCGTTGACTTACTGGTCGCAACCGGTGAATAACAAGGATAGCTACGGGATAACGTCGCGCCAGCTCCGAATGTCTCCCCAGTCAGCCGTCACCGAAGAACCGTTCCGAAAACTCGCCCTCGCGGTTGGCTTCCTCGCGGTCGCTGTCAGCGCCTTTCTCGCCCACGGTGCGCCCGCTACCGGGTACGAGCTCTCGCTATACACGATGACCCCCGGCCGCGTCTGGGCCGGACTGCTCGTCGCCATGGCAATCGCGCTCGCTATCGCGTTCATCCCACCGTCGTCGGTAACCGGTGGGACGAGGGCAGGGACGGAACCAGATAGCCAGACCAACACCCGGCTGTTCACCAGCCGGCCGCTCGCGGTCGTCCTCGGAGGGCTCACGATGATCGTCTTTGCCGGACTACCACTGATCCGCGGCTATCGGTTCTTCGGTAATCACGACGCGCTCACACACCTCGGCTGGGCACGAGCGATGGCCGACGGGACCATCGTTCCGTTCGATCTGTACTATCCCGGTATCCACACCGTGACCGCGATGATCAACGCCGCAGTCGGCATTCCACTCGAGCAGTCGTTGCTCCTCGCTATCCTCGCCACGATGATCGTCTTCTGGATCTTCGTTCCGCTCTGTGCCGGAACGATCGTCTCGAATCGCCGCGCGGTCGTAATCGCCGCGTTCTCGTCGTTCCTCCTCCTGCCGATCACGACGATTTCGATGTATATGACGGCCCACGCGATGTCCCAGGCGGTTCTGTTCTCGGCACTGCTGTTCTTCCTCTTCGCGAAGTACCTCCGCGCCGACCGCTCGCTCGCGACGGTGTCCGCCGTCGGCACCGCCTTCGCCCTCGTTTCCATCGCGACGGTCGTCTACCACCCGCAGCTGGTCGCACACCTGATCGTCGTCTTCCTCGGCATCTCGCTGGTGCAGTTTCTGGCACGTCGGATCGCCTCGCAGGGGCGGATCGCGAACCAGACGCCGATGTACGGCCAGGCGCTGTTCCTGGTCGCGCTGTTTCTCGTCTGGACATCGAATCACGGCTTCTTCAGCGGGATGATCGACCATTTCCTGAGCGCGGCTGTCGACTTTATTCTCAGAGATGGCGGCGGAGCCGGTGATACAGTCGCGATGCAGGGTGCCTCGCTCGGCGCGCTCGGAAGCGGCCTCGGTGAGATTTTTGTCAAGCTATTCACCGTCCATCTCCTCTTTACGCTGCTCGCCGCGGGACTTATCCTGGCTGCTATCGGCGCACGAAACTCCGAGTGGCTCGCCCGAATTCGACCGGAGACGCTGTACTTTGCCGTCGCACTGGTGGGACTGGGGCCGCTGTTCGTCGTTTACTTCCTGGCACCCGGCTCGACGATGTACTTCCGCGTCTTCGGGCTGATGATGGTCTTCGTGACGCTGCTCGGTGCGATCGCGATCGACGGGCTGACGGGCCGCTTTTCGGGACGGTGGCGGGAGTCGCGGTTCGTCCCCTCGGGCCGGCCGCTGCTCGCCGTCGGCTTCGCGCTCCTCCTGTTGCTGTCGCTCGTGGCGGTCTTCCCCTCGCCGTACACGTACAACCCATCGCCACACGTCAGCGACCAGCAGATGAGCGGCTACGAGACCGCCTTCGACACGCAAGCCGACGAGGTCGATATCGTCGGCCTGCGAAACGGACCGAATCGGTTCGACGACGCGATTCACGGCAACGACGAACGGATGCGTCTCCACTTCGACGTGCCCGAATCGGCGTTTGGCTCCGGGCTCGTCGACGAGTACGACGACGACCGCTATCTCCTGGTGAGTCAGTACGACTACGACCGCGAGGTGCACGCCTACGGGGAACTCCGCCACAGCGACGGCGACTTCAGTGCACTCGAGAACGAACCCGGTGTGAACCGTATTCACACGAACGGCGAGTTCGATCGTTACTACATCGATGCCAGCATGAGCGACGCCTGATTCCAGTAGCTATCGTTCACCGGCGTCGTCGATACCGTCTGCGCGTGCGACTGTTTCCTGCTTCTCGCTCTCACCCCGACTGTTCTCGGTTCCATTGTCCTCGCTCCTACTCGACTGTTCTCGATCCCACTGTCCTCGTTCTCGTCCACTTTCTGGCGCTATTGCTATCGCCAGAGAACTGTCCGCTTCAGTCGACCGAACCGTGTGACGACTGCCCGTCCGTACCCCCGCACAACCACCAGCTACCATCGTCTCGCCACGCGGAAGGGAGCCGTTGCCGACGCGTGATCGGGTTCAGTAGCGCGCGGTATCACCGGAATCTCAGCGCGAAATCGGTAACAGATCTATAACAATAGCACTCTGTGTTCGTCTTTCGGAGGAGAATGACAGTCAAAACGGCAGTAGTCGGTGCCGGCACAGTCTCGGAGGTTCATCTCTCGGGAATCGACAAGAACCCACGGACGGAACTCGTCGGCATCTGCGACCTCGACATCGACCGGGCGCGCGAGGCGGCTTCCCGGTACGACATCACGCCCTACGGCGACATCGACGACCTCCTCGCCGAGGAGTCGCTCGACTGGCTCCACATCTGCACCTCGGTCCAGAGCCACCTCCCGCTGGCCAAGCGCGCGATCGACGCCGGCGTTCCGCTGCTGATCGAGAAGCCGGTCACCGAAACCGTCGCGGAACTCGAGGAGCTCGAAGCCTACGCCGACGAGCACGACGTCCCGGTCTCGCCGGTCCACCAGCACAACTTCGACCCAGTGATGCGAACCGCTCGTCGGATGATCCACGCCGGCGAACTCGGTGAGATCCGCGGCGTCGACCTGATCTACACGGGGCTGTCGACCCCGGACGAGGCGAACCGCGGCACCTGGGTCTTCGACCTCCCTGGCGGCGAGTTCGAGGAGGGACTCCCCCACCCGATCTACTCTGCGCTCAGAGTCAGCGGCTTCCCGAAGAGCGAGGAGTCCATCTCGAGTATCACTCGGCTCGTCGGCGACTACGACGACGAGTTCGCCTACGACTCCGCCCAGTTGCAGTACGTCACCGAAGACGACGTGCTCTGCAGCCTGAAGATGCTCTCGAGTTCGAAGCCGCGTCACGAGATCTACGTCCACGGCACCGAGAAGTCGATCCAGCTCGATATGGTCCTGCAGACGATTCAGACCGTCGACGAGGAGTACCACCTCTCCTCGATCAAGAAGGGCAAGCAGGCGATCACCCGCTCGGCCGGCTACCTCTCCGGGCTGCTCTCGAACGCCAAACTCGTCGCCGACGGCCAGCTCAACGACGACTGGGAGACGGCAATCAAGATGAACGCCCACTACGCCCAGTTCGACCGAACCGCCCGCGCCATCGAGGCCGGCACCGAGATGCCGGTCTCGCTCGAGTCCTCGAAGTGGACGATCCGACTGATCGAGGCGCTCCGGGACTCGAGTACCACCACCGCTGAGGCACCGGCGACAATCTAAGGCGGCGCAGTTTGGTTCGTTCTGAATGAAACAACAGATTATTCGCGGCTTCAGGGCGACGCTGGTCGCCGAAATCGTCCGGACGATTGCGAAGGGCGTGCTCATGGTGTCGCTCGCGAGCCTGTTTCTGACGCCCGACGAGTACGGCCTGCTCTTTCTGGCTATCTCGGTCTTCAGCGCCTCGCTGCTGTTCAGCCGCCTCGGAATCCCTCGGTCAACGGCACGGTATCTCGCGGAGTTTCGGGAAACGAATCCCGGGCAAGTTCCCTACATCATCCGAGATTCGCTCACATTCCTGACCGCAGTGATGCTGACTGTCTCGATCCTGATCGCGGTGTTTCACCAACAACTGGCGACGCTGTTCGGCGAGAGCGAGCTGGCACCGCTGCTGGCGCTTGGCGTCGTCTACATCAGTTGCTGGACGATCAACTCCTACGTCCACACGATCTTCCAGGGGTTCAATCGCATCCCCTGGAGTGCGCGCGTAACGATCCTCACGAACGTCACGACCCTGGTTGCGGTCCTCGTGTTCCTCGTCGCCGGCTTCGGCGTCATCGGCGCGCTCACCGGCTACGTCCTCGGTTACGTACTCGGTGCCGTCTACGGGCTCACCCTGCTGTATCGGTTGCTCGGCGAGTTCGACGCCGCCGACGAACGCGAGCCAGGCCTGCGACGGCGGTTACTCGAGTACAGCCTGCCGCTGACCGTTTCGGACGGCGCGAACGTGGTCTACAAGCAGGTGGACACGCTGCTCATCGGTGTCTTCCTCACGCCGGCAGCGGTTGGCTATTACGTGCTCGCGAAGCAGATTTCCGACTTCGTCATCGCGCCCGCGAGTTCGCTCGGATTCACCGTCTCGCCTTCCTACGGCGAGTACAAGGCAAACGGGGAACTCGAGAAGGCCGCTGACGTCTACGAGACGACGTTCAAACACAGCGTGCTGTTCTACATCCCCGCTGCGGCGGGGCTGATCGTCGTCGCCGAGCCGCTGGTGCAGTACGTCTTCGGACCGGCGTACCTGGAGGCGGTGCTCGTCATCCAGATCTTCGCGTTCTTCATCGTCTTTCAGGCGATCGACAAGATCACCAACGACGCGCTCGACTACCTCGGCCGTGCGAAACACCGGGCAATTTCGAAGGGTGTGACCGGCGGCTTCAACTTCGGACTGAATCTGCTGTTGATCCCAACGATCGGCATTGCCGGCGCGGCGATCTCGACGGTCGTCAGTTACGGCATCATGATCGCGGTGAACATCTACCTCATCCGGTCCGAACTTCCGATCTCGTTGCCGTCCCTCGGACAGTCCGTGGTCGCGGTTTCGGGAATTGCACTCTGTATGGCCGCCGTCGTCGCGGTCGCGCTGCCATTAGTCTCGAATCTGGTGTCGCTGCTCGCGCTCGTCGCGGTTGGCGTCCTCGTCTGGGCGACTATTTCGGTGACGAGCGGGATGCTCGACGTGCAGAACGTGCTCTCGTGAGTTGCTTCCATCGCTTTTTCTCTCGGCTTCATCCGGGCGCTTGCCCTCGTCTTCGTCCTCGCCCGCCCCCTCGTTCTCGCGGTCCTCCTCGCGTCCCTTCCCACTCCGTTCAGGTTTTCGTCCAGTTTGTCGTGACGGGACGGCAGTGTGGAGCCACGAATCGACCAGACCACTGCGCCACGTTAGTCAGACGGGACTGACTCCATCTTATTGACCTCTCGCTGCCCGCCGAGTGCGCGTGCGGGTACTCGAGTACCGAGGTTCGAGAGACCGGTCGAAATTGGGCACTATCTGTTTCCGCTGGGGATTAGCGAGGGTAACGTACAGGGTTTCGTATTTATCTGAAAACACTACTATCTTGATCTCGTGAATGCGTTCGATTTCGAAGGCAGGGAGTGAGCAATTCGGGGGACTCACGTAGCCCGAGAGCGGGTAGGCTGATAACCGATATGTTTTCCATAAAATCTAATGAATGGACATTCATTGTATTCTATATATTATATCACGATAACTTGACTGTATCCTCCGACTAAATTAGGATAAACGGAAAGTTTATGATCCTGACTTCAAAACTCCTGACTGTATGGCACGCGATACGGTATTGGATGGCGACGGATCTAGCGATCAAAAACCAGCAGACGGCGTTTCAGCCGGTAATGACAGCCTACTTGGTCGGCGCGGCTACCTCGGCCTCGTCGGCTCGGCGGCAGCAGCTGTCACGATGTCCGGGGTCGGCGCGGCCGCCGAGGACTACGACGTGATCGAAGTTGGCGCAGGCCAGACCGAGACGGTTCACCTGAGCGACGGTGAATCCTTCTCGAACGTCCTGATCGACATCACGGCATCGAACGCGAAGTTCCACATTCGTGCGATTGCCGACAACTGGGAGATTCGCAACGTCGGTTTCCGCGGCAACTGGGATAGTACTGCCAAAGAAGACGCGATTATCTGCCAGGTGAACAGCCCGAACGCGAGTGGACTGATCGAGAACGTCTACTTCATGGGTAGCGAGAACGACAACACCTATCCCGGGATCACCGGCATCAACGTGGCCAACGGCCACGCCGGCGACCTCGAAATTCGGAACGTCAACATTCAGAACTGCCCGGACAACTCGATCTACGCCAGCAACCCTGGTGACTCCTCGCGACACCCAAGTGGTGCAGGCGGCGGCGGTCCCGTCGTCATCAAGGACTCGTACGCGCGCAACTCCCGCGCGGCCGGCTTCCGCGTCGGTACCGACGGCTCGATCGTCGAGAACTGTGTCGTGGTCGACTGTGACAAGGGCTTCTGGGGCTACTACGAGCACACGGCGGTCAAAGACTGCGACATCTCCGGCTCGCCACACGCAGACGTCCGCTGTGGTGCACCCGACTGGCAGAAGGGCCAGAACGCCGAAGTGACGGTCACGAACACCCGCTACGGAACCGACGACAATCGCGGTGCTGCAATCCACGGCTCGTCGTCCGGAACCCCACAGCGGACCGAGCCGAGCGAGGTCGAGGGCGTTCCACTGAGCGCCGAGGAAGCCGCATCCGGCTCGTCGGGGTCAGGACGGCCAGATGACGGCAGCGACGAGGATGACGAGGACGAATCGGGAGATGAGGAGCCGGCTGACGGCCACCTTCTCTCATTCGTCACCGAACCCGACGCCCGATACGCTGGCTACGAGTTCACCGCCGACGGGTCGGTCGGGTTCGCAGAAGCGCCCGACCCAACGCCGTCTGGCGGCCGCATCGAAGGCGGCACCTACACCTCCGAGGACTTCGTCGAGGAGACCGACGACGGCTGGCACGCTGGCGGTGTAACCGGCGGCGGCCACGGTGACGCGTTCCGTGTCGATGGAACGATCACGTCGATCGAGATCGGCCAGCCCGACGTGATGTGGGTCGAACTCGACGGCGAACGTCTCGAGCCGGACGAGATCATCGAACAGACCGGCGGTGAGCCGGACGATGATGATTCGGACGAGGGTGACGACGGTGACGAGCCTGACGAGCCGGACGAACCAGATGAACCATCGGACGACCTCACGAACGTCATCGTCATCGACGCCTGTGGTGTCAGCAGCGAAACCACGTTCTCGTTCGACGTTACCGGCGACGTCCGACACACGCCGTACCTGGGCTCCCAGAGCGGTTCCATCTCAGGTTCGACCGTCTCCGGAACGATCGCCAACGCCTGTGACGCCTACGAGTTCAGCGGCGACATCGAGAACTTCCGTCTCGCAGGCAACGCGAACGTCTCCGTCGAGTACGACGCGCTGTAGCGATACCGCCGTCGGACTGAGCGGTTGGTCAACTGGCCAGTCGATCACGGTCACTTCGACCGCGGCTATTGGGGTCGACCCTTTCCGGGACGTGACCACGACGAGACACGCTACTTGACTGACTCCTTCTCTTTGTAGTACTGATACGCGTTCCGCAGGTCGCGAACGAACGGCCGCGGATCGTCGAGGCTCGCGTAATCGAACCGCGTCTCGCGACCGATCGACGACAGAATTTCCGAGAGCGATTCCGTGAACGAGGGTTTCTCCGCCAGTTCCACGTCGTCGAACAGGATCGAGTACAGGTAGAGCAGTTCTCCGCGCAGCAGGTGGCCGGCGATGTCCGCCTGGTAGCTGTGCTCGATCGCCTCGCGTTCTCCGGTCGCGAGCTGCCAGTAGTAGTACGGAAAGTCCGCGCCCGCCTGCACCGAAAACGGCAACGACGACCAGAACCGCGGATTGATCTCCATTAGTTTGAACTCGCCGTCCTCGTCCCGCAGGAACTCGACCATCGCCAGCCCGTGCCAGTCGAGGTGTCCCAGTAGATCTCGGCCAGCCTCCTCGAGTGCCGGGATGCGAACGGACTCCCGGTAGGAACTCGCGCCGCCGGCGTAGCTGTAGCCACGAATCTGGCGGTGCTGGAACGTGGCGACCGGCTCGCCGTGGTCGTAGAGCGCGAAGAAGCCGTACTCGTCGGTGACGGGAACGTACTCCTGAAGCAGCGGCTGATGACCCATCTCCCGCGTGAGCGCGTCGATATCCGGCTCGGCACCGGGGCGGAGATACTCGGTTTTCGGCGGGTCGACGTACTGCTCCGGGCTGTAGTCGTCGACGTACTCGTCGGCGAGCACGGCGTATCGGGCCTTGACGATCCACTCTTGACTCCACGGTCGGTCGGCGTCCGAACCAAAATCAGGATCGGACTCGAGTACCCCTGTCTCTGGAACACCCACGCCGGCCTCTTCGGCCGCGTCGAAGAGACGGATTCGGTCCTGTGCGCTGGCGAGGGTGTCCATGTCGGGCCAGGGGGTGGCGACGTGGTCGGCGAACTCGGATTTGTACTTCGCGAGTACGTAGACGTCGACGTCCCGGACGGGAATAATCGTCTGCACGTCGGAGCGGGTCGCGACGGAGAGCAGCGCGTCCTTGTAGGCGACCAGATCCTCGTGGGGGTCCGGAACTGGGACGGCCTCGTCGCAGTACTTCGAGCGCAGAGCCGGTGCGGTTTCGTCCTCCGCAACGACGATGGTTCGGATGTCGCGCCGTCCGAGGGTCCGAAGGCAGGCGACGCTACTTGGGGCGGTGATCGCCGGGACGACGACGGAGTGGGTCCACGGCTCACCGCTCATGTTGGTCACCTGCTCCGTTCGATCGTCCGCGTTTTTGTCCACGTCCGCGGTCTCGTTCTCGTCCGCGCCCGCGTCCGTGCCTTCGCCGTCCCCCATCGTCGACTGCGGTCTGTCGTCGGGAAATGGTGGGTGTCGGTGTGGGAATGGAAGTGGGAGTGAGAGTGGTGGAAGGACGGGTACTCGAGTTCCACCGTGTGGGAAGGAGGGAGAACATGCCTGTTCTCGTGTGGGTGTTGCTGTGGTTGTGGCTGTGAGTGTGACTGTGGCTGCCGATACCGATGCGCGTCTGCACCGCCACGGGGAGATCGATCACCGCTGAAAGCGTCCGCTGTCCCGCGCCGAAGAGAGCCATGATCCAACCCACAGAATCCCGAACGTTAGTTAAGAGTAGTGTACGTCGACGAATGTGCCGCTTGTGTGCTGTCAGCGACACCGATACACTCCCGGTTCGCCGAACAGTGGCTGAACGCGGTGCGTGGTACGTCGTATATGGTCCCGCACACGAACAGGGGTTGCCGTCGCGTAAGTAGTTCTTACCGGGCTCTCGCGGGACCACAGCCGTTCTCAGCCACTGCCGAAACAACTATCCACCAGACATATATGGAAACCACGTGACGTTTCCGCTATGGTCTCGCTGCTGTCCCCGCCTGCGACTGTCGCCGACCAGCGCCAGAACGGGTGCCTGCTGATCAGTGCCGGCCTCGCGCTCGCGCTCGTGTTCACCGCCTACAACGTCTACAGCGGTGACCCCTGGCTATTGCTCGGCGGCGTGTACGTCGTCGCCGGCGTGATGATCGGGGTCGGCTGGCTGGCGATCAGAGAGGCCCGGAGCAGCTCCGACGCCGAAATCGAGCGAAAACAGGGCCGATACTACCGGGCCGGCTATTACGCCTTCGTAAGCATGCTACTTGTAGCCACGGTCAACGGAGTCTTCGAAGTCGTCGCCGCGACCGACCCCTGGACGTATCTCTGGGTCGGACTGGTCGTCTACTTCGGAGCCCTCGTGGTCGTTGGTCGTAGCCAGGAGCAGGGACCGCCAGCGCCGCAGTAACGGACTCAGTGAGTGTGACGGAGCAGCAACAGGACGACAATTCAACACCGAATTTTACTCTTTCTCCCTCACTTCAGCGACCCAGCAACCCGCTCGTACGCCGACTTCGCGAGCGTCATCTCGAGTCCGGCCGACTCCACGGTGTAGTACGGCCGAAGCTCGCCGTTGAACTTGCCCTTGTACTCACAGAGACGCTCCGTGTTCGCCCCGACCAGATCGTAGCCCGTGATGGACTCGAGTGCCGGCTCCGTGACGATGTCCTCCAGGATCACCCGGTGGAGGCAGTTGTTGACGCTCACGTGGTCGTAGGAGGCGGTGACCCCGCCCTGCCAGTAGTACGCCAGATCGTTCGAGAACAGCGTGATGATGCCGCTCTTGTACTCGCCGTCGGGCGTTCGCGCCACGTACACCCGCCAGCGGTCGTCGTCCAGACTCGAGAGGAGATCACGCAGGAAGGGACGGGACATCGGCGCGGTGTCGTCGTACTCCTCGTACTGCGCCACTACGTCGTCGTAGACCCGCAGCGCCGAATCGACCCCCTCCGTTTCGATCGAGAGGTCGAGCTCGTCGTACCGGCGCATCTCGTTTCGCAGGCTCTTGCTGAAGCCCGCCATCGCGTCCTCGACGTCCGCACAGTCCTCGAGGTCGACCACGTAGGTGAACGACGGCTCGGCCGCGAGGTCGTTCCAGACGTAGGGTCGCGGGTCGGCGTACTCGAGTGGACAGGTCATGCGGAACAGCGTCGAGCGCCGGTCGGTTTCGAGGTCCTCGAGGACGCCCTCGGCGAGCGCGGCGTTGATGCGCTCCCACTTGCGCTGCTTGGGGCTGTTGGGGTTGATGATCGGGCCGAGTCGCGGGACGCCGAGTCCCGGCGGCGGCGAGAAGATCGTGCGCCCGACTGGCTTGTCGTCGACGAAAACAGGGAGCAGGCCGACGACCTGTTGGCCTTTGAACGCGCCGTACAGCCGCAACTCGCTGTCCGCGTGGGCGTCGAGGACGGCGAGCGCGTCGGGGTCGTGAAAGACGTCGAAGCCGCGGGCGGGGAGGGCGTCGTCCCACGCCGCGAGGTCGAGTCGTTCGATGTCCATGTAGGTCAGCGTGTGATGACTGACGGTTTTGTTACCACGTCGTTACCCTGGCGTAGCGGGTCCGATCCCGATCGTTTGGGCGATGGGCTAGTGACTCGAACTCGAGTGGTGCTGTGTCCCGGCCATCGAAGCCAGTATCCGTGCCCAATCCGTGCTGGCTCGTGACATCGAGAACGACTCTCGGACCTCGGTCGCCGCACTCGCGTGCGAACGGCGCAGTTCGTCTTTCTCAAGGAGGCGTTCCATCGCCGCGGCGACCGTCTCCGGCTGTCGGTCCGGGACGATGATCCCGTTCTCGCCGTCCGCAACGGCGTCCGGAATCGAGCCGACGCGAGGCACGACCGGCGCGAGTCCGGTCGCCATCGCTTCGAGCAAGACGAGCGGCAGCGCGTCGCGCTCGGAGGTGAGCACGAACGCCCGCGAGCGGCGGTAGTAGTCGATCGGGTCGTCGACCCAGCCCGCGAGTTCGATGGTGTCCTCGAGTCCCCGCGCCCGAATGTGCGCTGCGACCTCGTCGTGAAGTGCACCGTCGCCGACCATGACCGCGGTGTACTCGGAATTCTGTCGGCGGGACTCGAGTACGTCCATCGCCGCGACGAATCGGTGGGGATCTTTTTCGGGGCCGAAGCGGCCGACCCAGGCGAAGTCATAGTCGTAGTCGGTGGCGTCCTGGTCGTCGGGAGCGGAATCGTCGTCGACAGTATCGGCCGCTTCGGGCCTGTAGGTATCGACGTCGATCGGATTCGTCAGCCGGGCGATTCGCTCGGCGGGGACGCCACAGCGTTCGAGTCGGGCCGCGTGGTCGGAGCCGGGAACCGATACGACGTCGAAGCGTCTGAACAGCCAGCGGACGAGCGGGCCGTACCGCTGGGTCGCGTGGTGGTCGAGGTCGATACCGATGATGCCGAGGTGGGCCGGCAGCCCGAAGATGGCCTTCAGCCCGAGTGCGTAGCAGCCGTAGGGAAACAGCGAAATGGAGGCGACCGCGTCGTACTCGTTCCGGCGGGCCTCGAACAGTGCGACGACGAAGAGCAAGACGACGCGCAGGAGCCGCGGTCCGACCTGGGGAACGGTGATATTTCGGGCCGCGTCGACGCCTTCGACGGGGGCGAGCGAGACGAGCGTCGTCTCCCCCGCCACGTCTGCGAGCGGGCCGTAGTGGCGCTCGTTCTTGTGCGCGAGGCCGGTGATGGCGAGCACCCGCTGGGTTTTGGCGACGCTGCGGGCGTGGTTCGAGTCCTCCGTCGGATGCGGGTCTCCGTCTGCTGGTGATTCTGCTCCCGTCGTTGTCTCCGTTCGGTCGCCATCGGCACCGGCATCGACATCGGCACCGTCGTCGTCGCCACCGTCCCGCGTTCGGAGGCTCATGACTGGGAGTCAGTCTCGTCTCCACAGTCGCTCGGAGTCCCATCCGGTGGTCGCCCGCCGTCGGTCGTCGGCTGCGCCAGCGCCTGGGCCTCCGCCTCCGTCTCGGTCGCACTCGACTCCATCGAGTTCACCACCGTACTCGCGTTAGTGTCCGCATCGGCCACCGCCAGCAGGAACTCCGACATCGCGTAGGCCATCCAGCCCTGACACCAGCGCATCAGCGTCACCCGCTTCGTGTGATGGCGGTACTTCCGGTAGTAGTATCGCCCTTCCTCACCCTCAACCTGCAGATTCGCGAGCACCCAGCGCAGGATTCGCTCCGCCAACTCGAGTTCCCCTTCCTTCGTGAACACGAGTATTCCCTGCGTGCTCGCGTGGATATCGCGCGGGTAGGCGTTCTCCTCGTCGAAGTTCGGCGCGCCGTCGAGGTCGAACAGGTCCTCGCGGTAGAACTCGAGTGCGGTGTCGAGGGTGTCGGCGTAGCGGTCGCTCCCGAGCACGTCGCGGTAGTGCTGGAAGGCTTCGATGACGAAGCCGTTGTGGTGGCTGTCCATCGAGAGGTGGGAGGCGGAGGCTGGGAGGCGGTAGGGCCAGCCGCCGATGTCGGTCTGGGCCGTGGCGATATGGTCGAGGATCTTCGTCGCGCGTTCGCGGTACTCCTCGTCGCCGAAGTAGTCGTAGAGGTCGACGAGCATGTGAGCGCCGATGGCGGCCGCGTTGACGGTGTAGGAGTCATCGGGGTGGTTCATGTGGTAGTCTACCTTCGCGCCGGTCTCGACCTCCCGATAGTTCAGGTCCTCAACGAGGAAATCGACGGCGGTGCGGGCGAGTTCGGCGTACTCCTCGGCGTCGTCGTCGGTGCGGGCGGCCTGGAGGAACGCCCTGACGGCGTAGGCGGTCGAGACGATGTCGGGATCGCTCGGCACGCCCTTGGTGTGGAGGTGCTGGATCGGGTGGCGGTGGCCGCCGCAGAAACCGCTGTAGTCCGTGATCCGTTCGTCGACGAGCCAATCGACGAGCCGGTCAGCCTCGCCTTCGGGGTCGAACGGCAGGTCCGCGACGCCGCGATCTGCGATGTCCTGGGCGGCCAACTGCTGATAGTTCCGGTTGGCCATCGCGAACAGCGCCGCGCCCTTGTAGTTGCGCTTGCACTCGACGCGGAACAGCGGCCGCACGTCGATGGGCGTGCGCTTGACCGTCTCCTGAACGACGAGATTCAGCACGCGGTTCTCGAACGGCAGCGCCTGAAGGAGCTGGCTACTCAAGCCGTCGCCGTAATCCGGGCCGATATAGTCGTGTCGGCGCGCGTACGCGAGCGTCGCATCCAGTACGGGTTCGTACTGCTCGACGGTCTCCGCAGCTGTCGCACCCAGCTCGACTCGCCCGCCGGTCTCGGTCACGCCGCCAGTGTCGGGAAATCCTTGCGACTGCATCTACTCGAGGCTCCCCACTGCGTCCCATTATTATACGCTCGCTACCCGCTGTACCGGCGACACGGCAAGCGGGTAGTCAGAACCAGTCGTCCACGATGACGCTCGTCCGAACTGGTATGTGGGAGATAACAAACCCTGCTGGCGGGGCACCGACCCTCGGGAGACATCGCTTTCATGAAATTCCTGTTCTTCACCAATACGCCGGCGCACGTCCATCTATACAAACACGCCGTTCGTGACCTTCGAGCGCGTGGCCACGACGTTCGCATCCTCGCTCGCGAGTACACCTGCACCGTCGACCTACTCGAGTGGCACGACCTGCCCTACGAGGTGTACGGTGCCTGCGGGACGACGAAGGGATCACTCGTAAGCCGTCTGCCGGCTCACTACGTGCGGGCGATTCGGCTGGCACGGCGGTTCGATCCGGATCTGATCTTCGGGATGGGCGGCTATGCGGCCCATACGGGTGCCGTCCTGCGGACTCCAACGGTGTTGCTGATCGACTCCGAGCCGGCGGCGTTCGATCACGCGATTTCGACGCCGTTCGCCCGGACCGTTCTGACACCGAACACCTTCCGCAAGGATCTGGGCGAGCACCACTACGTCTTCGAGGGGCTCAAGGAGTGTGCGTACCTCCATCCGAACGTCTACGAGCCGAATCCCGACGTTCGAGATGCACTCGACCTCGGGGCGGACGAGCCGTTCGCTCTTCTTCGGCTCAACGCCTTCGGCTCCCAGCACGACGTCGGCAAGCGGGGAATTACGGGAACCGAGCGCCGACAGATCATCGAGCAGTTGGCCGAAGAGGCGACGGTGCTCGTCTCGGATGAGGGCGACACCGCCAACCTCGAGGGACTGCCCGCCCGCTCGTTCGATCTGCATCCGGCGCTGCTCCACGACGCGCTTTCGGCGGCCGACCTGCTCGTCGCCGACACGCAGACGATGGTTACCGAGGCTGCCCTCCTCGGCACGCCCGCGATCCGCTCGAACTCCTTCGTCGGCGAGGACGATATGGGGAATTTCGTCGAACTCGAGAAGCGCGGCCTCATCCGAAACGTTGCCTCGCCGGACGGGATCTGTGACGAGATCGAAGCGCTGCTCGGTGACGGCGCGACCGGCGATGGCGCGGGCGGAGCCGACACGACTGTCGACGATCCCCACCAACGCCGCCGTGACGAGTTCCTCGCGGACACGGTTCCCCTCTCAGATCTCATCGTCGACGTGGCACTCGCCGAAGGCGCTGTCGACGAACTCGAGTCGGTTCGGCAGTTCGGCCAGCACGCTCGTCCGGAGCAACCGGAGTCGATGGGCGTGGGAAGCGACTGATCACAATACCAGTTCACCGGTGGGTAGCTGCTCTTCTCAGGTGAGTGCTGGTCCGGAAGCTATCGTCCTGGTGATCCCCTCGGTTCAAGCCCCGAGGTATTCTCCGTCCACTCTGTGACTTCCTCCCCACCCTACTCGCTCACGGCTTGCGCCGTTCGCTCCTTGAGGGTAGCGTGAGACCAAAGGTCTCACGGACCATGCGAACGGGCGCTTCGCGCCCGTAAGCAGATGGGGCTTCCTGTTTCCACGACGCGCTTTGCAGGAACCGAATCGGTCCCCGTAGGGAGCGCAGTCTCCGCAGGCGTTCGAAAATCGTCTGCCGATTTTCGCAGCCCATCAGAATCTTTCGATTCTGAGGACGTTGATTCGGGACAGCCCGCCCCTACTTCCTTCAGGCCGCGTACCAAGATGTTGTAGGCCGCGTTCCAGTCTCTGTCCGCCGTGAACCCACACGATGGGCAGGAGTGTTCGCGGACCCACAGCGGCTTGTCGGTCTCGACACCACAGGCCGCACATTCTTTGGTCGTCCCGGTCGGATCGACAGCTACGAAGTGGGTGCCTTCGCGTTCGCACTTGTACTCGAGCATTCGGAGGAAAGTCCCCCACGCCGCCCCGGCACGGTTGTGGCTGTTCGACGGGAGTTCCATCAACCCCTTGGCGTCGAGATCTTCGACGGCTACGAGGTCGTACTCTCGAGCGTAGTAGTTCGAGAGCTTGTGTAAGAAGTCCTGCCGCTTCCGTTGCAGGTCGGCGTGGCGTTTGGCGACGGTACGCTGTTGCTTGCGGTAGTTCGCGGAACCGTGTTCTTTGCGTGAGAGTTTCCGTTGCTCGCGTTCCAGCCGGTCGCGTTCGTCGGACAGGTCGGGTCGTTCGACTGCGGTGCCGTCGGTGTCGTGAGCGTACTTCAGGATTCCCACGTCGATCCCGACACAGTCCTCGAGTTTCTTGGGCTTCGGCGGCGCGTCGTCCTCGGTTTCGATCCCGAGCACGGCGAACCATTCGCCGGTCGGCTCCTGCTTGACGACGACCTCTTTGATCGTGGCATCGTCGGGAACGTCGCGGTGGTAGACCATTGGAATATCGCCGATTTTGGAAAGAGAAAGCACAGTTCGGCCACTCGTGTTTTTGAGTTCGAAG
>NZ_MASN01000028.1 GCF_001861355.1 Natrialba sp. SSL1 | reverse complement strand
CGCTACAGCTGTCGCTGGTTGGTGTAGCGGTCGAAAGAAAATCAAGGTGCGGCAAAGCCGGACGAAGTCCGGTAGTTAGTGTGTTAGCTGCGCAGCTTAGTTCTGCTTGCGCAGAGCCAGCATTGCAGCGCCGAGGAGTGCAGCGAGTGCGACAGCAACGCCGAAGCCAGGCGTTCCGTCGTCGTCGCCGTCATCGTCGGTTTCGCCATCGTCATCGGACGCGTCGTCATCGGATGCATCGTCGTCGGATGCGTCGTCGTCAGTTGCGTCGTCGTCGGATGCGTCGTCGTCAGTCTCCTCGTCGGAGAAGTTGGTCACACCAGTCTCTTCGGAGTCGTCTGCCGTGACGCTCCACTCGATGTCACCTTCGGAGTCGGACGTGAACTCGTAGCTGTTGGTCCAGGACTCGTCAGCGTCGATCGAGGAGTTGGTGTCGTCGACGTTCTCGCCACCGATGACAACGCCGATGTCGACGTCGTCAGCGGCTGCGCCACCAGTGTTGGTGACAGTCACGTCGAGCGTGACATCTTCGCCAACGTCAGCGCTGGATGGTGCGTCTGCCTCGACGTTGATGACAGGACCGTCACCGTCGACGAGTTCGGCGGTGAAGTCGTCTTCACCATCGCCGAGTGGTTCGTCGGCTTCAACATCGAATTCGATGCCAGCGTCGTAGTCGCTGAAGTCGAAGGAGCCAGTGAACGTGCGGTCATCTGCGACGACTGGGTCGTCGGTCAGGACGAACTCACCGGATGCGGAGGCGACCATGTCGATCTCCGTACCTGGTGCAACGGTGGTGTCACCGCTGAGTTCAGCGCCGTCAACGTTTGGCACTTCGTCAACATCGTCGAGCGAGACTTCACGCTCGTCGATGTCGAACTCGCCTTCAATCTCGAAGTCTTCGTCGTCGTCGACGTAGACGTTCTCGTCAGAGAACTCAATCGTCCACTCGTACTCACCTTCTCCGAACTGGTCAGTCGGGATGTCGAAGAGGAGCTGCTCGCCCTCGTAGTCGTCACCGTTGACGAGGGTCATCTCGAGCTGTTCGCCGTCAACGTCAGTCTCTTCAAGGTCAGCCGAGTTGTTCCAGACAACGTCTCCCAGGTTGGAAGCAGCGTCAGTCTGTTCGACTTCAACGTAAATGCCCTCGGAAGCAAGGCCGGTTGCAACACCGTCGTCATTGTCGCCGAACTCTGCGAGGGCACCGGTCATGCCGGCGTCCTCAAGCTCCATCAGCAGGTAGTCGTCTTCTGCGACGGAGTCAGTTGCGGTGACAGTGGCGTCCTCGAAGTCTTCGAGGTCGCTCATACTGTCGTCCTCAGGTGCGGTGTAGGTCGTCACGTCACCTGGAGAACCGAGTGGTTCAAGGTTGATGAACGACGTGTCGCCGCGGTCGACGAAGTCGATTTCACCGTCGTCGACTTCGAGGGCAGCGGACGTCGTCAGTTCGTAGTCGTCAGCGACGAGTGGGTCACTGAGCTCTTCTGCCAGCGAGTCTGGCGAGCCTACCTCATCTGCGTCAAGGTCCCCGACGTCGCCCTGGATGTGGTCATCGTCGCCAATAGCGATAATATCATCATCAGCGATCAGTGCGTACACGACTTCGAGCTCAGCGTCGTCCTGCTGTGCCTCGAAGGCGTCGTAGACATCCTCAGTGTTCGTTTCGTGGGTGTTGAACGTAATGTTGACTTCGTCGTAGTCACCTTCGGTGTCTTCGACGTAGAGGCCAACCTCGTAGGCGTTGTCGTCGTAGTCACCGACGGTCACGTACGTGTCGTCAGTATCCTCAAGCTCAACGGTGATGTTGAACTCGTCACCCTGCTGCTGGATGTATGGATCGTTGACGAAGTTGCGCTCTGCGTCGTCGTCACGCACTTCGAGCGTAGCATTGTCGGATGCGAGCGAGTCCGTCACGTCGAACTCGAACTCGTAGTCGCCAGCTTCGAGAACGCTGGTGTTAGCGGTGATGTCGTCGACACCTTCGATACCGAAGGTTGCAACATCGTCGTCTTCGTGGACATCGTCCTCGAAGTAATCGGCATCGTTGAGGTACGTGACGTGATCGTTGTTATCGTTTTCGTTGTCGAAGACTTCACCGATCTCTTCAGCGTCGAGACCCTCTTCGACTTCCGTCACGTTGAGGATCAGGTTCTCACGGTCGGAGTCATACTCCAGGTCGACCGTCCCCTGGTCTTCAACGACCGAATCACTTTCGAACTCGGTATCTAGGTCTTCTTCTTCAACCCAGAACTCGTAGCCGTTGAATGCGAGTTACCGGTCCTCTTCGGTATCATCGACGAAGTGGTAGAGGTTGCCCTCTACGAGTTCGGACGTATCTAAGGTGAACGCACCATCATCGTCAATCTGCTCGAAGGTTTCAGCACTGCCGGGGTCGTCGAGGTCAGTTGGCCCCTCGTAGATCCCAACAGAGTTGTGCTCCTCGAGATCAGAGTGCTGGATGGTGATTTCTTGGCCGACCCAGGCATCATACTCATCGAAGTCGCTCTCACTTTCAAATGTCGGTCCAACATCGTAATCGCCTACTTCGTCGTAGGCGAAATTCTCCTCGTCGAGTTCCTCGCCGTTAATCGCCGCGACACCGCCTGCGAACGAGGCGGACATGGCGACAACGGAAAGGACCATAAG
>NZ_MASN01000027.1 GCF_001861355.1 Natrialba sp. SSL1 | reverse complement strand
CGTCGTTCGCTGCAGCCAGCGCAGCGTCGACGTCGTCTTCGGTGCCGCGCTGGAACGTCGCGAGTTGGTCACCAGTTGCCGGGTTTTCACTCGCAAACGTCTCCGTTCCATCGCCGTCGATCCATTCGCCGTCGATATAGTGCTGGTACGACTCCGTCTCGGTTTCCAGAGACATGGGTAGTACTTCGTGTTCATCCCTATGTAACCCTGACCGATCATGGTCGATAGTCGCCTTTCTTCCCACCTAGTATGCCCGTATAAATTGGTCGGGTACTATATTATAACGCTTGGATCACACCACTATCGATAAATGATTCCCCCTGTCGCCAACAGGTTCGTTGCGGGTGAAACGCCGTCTGAAGCACTCAGTCACGTCCAGACGCTCAACAATCGGGATGTGAGTGCGATCCTCAATCTCCTCGGAGAGCACTACCACGATCCAAAGCCCGCCGCTGAGGATACCGACACGTATCTCGAGCTTGTCGACGACATTGCAGCGTCGGGAGCTGCGGCCTGCATTTCGGTCAAACCCTCACAGATCGGTCTCGATGTCGGTGAGACCGTCTTCGAGAACAACCTCGCCGAAATCGCCGACCGCGGCGATGAGAAAGGCGTCTTCGTCTGGGTCGATATGGAAGATCACACGACGACGGACGCGACGCTCGACGCGTACGAATCGCTCGTTCGCGACCACGGCGGTGGAATGGGCCTCTGTCTCCAGGCAAATCTCAGACGCACGCGAGAAGACCTCGAGCGGCTTGCCGATGCGCCGGGGAAGGTTCGGATCGTGAAGGGCGCATATGACGAACCCAGCGATGTCGCCTACACGAGCAAAGAGAAAGTCGACGAAGTGTACCTCGAGCTTATCGAATACATGTTCGAGGCGTTCGACGATGGCGTCGCGATCGGGAGCCACGACCCGATGGTTATCGACGCCGCCAGAGAATACCACCGGGAGTACGGAACGCCGTACGAAATTCAAATGCTGATGGGCGTCAGAACCGATCGGCAGTACGAACTGGCGTCGGACGATATCGAGGTCTACCAGTACGTTCCGTACGGTTCGAAGTGGCTGTCGTACTTTTACCGACGAGTTCGAGAGCGAAAGGAGAATCTCCTCTTTGCGGCTCGAGCGGTTATCGGGCGGTAGTGGGGGTAGTGGGGGTCGGGTCGTACGACGGTCGCCGTCTACGGAGAACTGCTGCAGTCGCTAGAACTGCTGTCAGTCAGCGGGACTGCTATCAGTCACGAGAACTGCTATCGGTTGCTGCAACCGCAGCCACGGACAGATAACGGTATCGTCGGGAACGGCACAGCAATTCCGTACGAATCCTCGAATCCCGGGAGCAATCGATTCAAGGATCGAGAAGCTTGGATTCGGCGACTCGAAGGTGTTCGAGGAGCGTCGATTTGGCAATATCGAGACCGTCGGCCAACTCTCGCGTCGTCGTCTTTCGCGGCCACTCGTAGTAGCCGGCGTTGCGAGCGTGTTCGAACACCTTCCGCTGGGCCGGCGTGAGCGTGTCGAGTCGCTGGCTTCGCGACGTATGATCGGACGCCTCAGCCGTCGTGATAGACGTGACGGTCACCTCCGCATCGGCCTGCTTACGAACATCGTCGAGCGCGTCTGTAACCATCGACCGATCCCCGAGAAAGCAGAGGTTCCATTCTTCGCTCCCATCTTGAATTCTGATAGGGGTGCGGTGGACGAACCCGTTTTCGAGCAAGACCGGACAGACCATCTCGCCGGGATCGTACTCGAGAAAGAACTCCCGCGAGACGGTTCCCGGTACGTCTCGTTCGTGCCCAAATTGCTCTTGGAGTTCGTGGACCTGCACCGTCTGGCTCGAGTCTCGAACCGCATCGAGGACGTCCGCTACCTGTTGTGATGTGTCGCCGAACGCGGTGAAAAGCCCGTTAGCCGCACTCGAGTGAGTCCCGCGTCCGTCAGGTGATGTGTACACCGTATGAGCGAGGATACCGCCGTCAGCGCGTCTGGTTGCATCGATCGCCCAACAGCCGGGATGCCAGAGGTCGAGAGTCAGCCGTAGACACGAGACTGGCTGCTGCATGCTCATACCCGCCTTTGTCGTGGGGGAGTGTTTTATGTTATGGTGTCACAGCCATCCATTCATCGACGGTCCATCGATCAGTCCTCGGCTAGCGGGGTGTGGCATGGCACACCGGAACATTCTTGGAGTGAACTGCGACAGTGACTCTATGGGTGACTATCCACGTCGTATCTCGACCGAGTACGAGCGAATCGACCCGCTTCTGGAGCACCACGATGCCGATGCCTACGTCCATATCGGGGATTGCTTCGACGAAGTGCTCTCGTATCTGACGCGGTTCAACGGGCCGGATCGAGACTACGCGTTCGTCTACGCGAACGGGACGGCGACGCTGTGTCCCCCCGACCGATTCGGTCAACAGGCCGAGCGGGAGTTTCCGGGAGACGAAGTGGATATGACACGTGCAAGCGAGCGGCCGCCGGCGACGGAGCGCGCCCGAACGGTCCTCAAGCGAGCGGAGGTGGGAGACACACTCGTGCTTCCAGCGACGGCGACGCATCGAACGGTCCGGTCGTTTCGCGAGGATGGGTACGATGTCGTCCTGACCGACTCGATCGGCGGCATTCGTCGCGTCAAAACGACCGAAGAACGGGAGTTGTTGAAAGCAGTCGAACTCGCCACGCAGAGGGGGATGGCCAGGGCAGAAACCGTCCTCGCCTCCGCAACCGTCAACGGCAGCGAGTTACACTGGCACGGGGAGCCGTTGACCACGGAGATTCTCCGACGGGAAGTGAACGCGACCCTCGCACGAAACGGACTCGACGGAGCAGGAAACACCGTTATCGGGGCCGGGGAGTCGTGCGCTGACCTCCACTACAACGGCATCGATCGCATCGAACCCGGCGAAACCGTCCTGCTCGACCTCGGCCCTGAAGGCCCGCACGGCTATTACGGCGACCTGAGTCGGACGTTCGTCGTCGGCGAGGTCGGCGAGTGGGAACGAACGGCCTACGATGCAGTTTCCGACGCGCTCGCTGGCGCGTTCGACGTCTTCGAGGACGGTGCCGGCCAGCCTGCCAGCAACGTTCAGGATCGGGTCGCCGAGGAACTCGCTGCGTACGGCTTCGAAACCGGCGACGTTGACGTTGGAATGTACCACGGTGCCGGACACGGCGTCGGATCGAGTCTCCACGAGCGACCGTTCCTCTCGGCGGACGAGCAACTCGAGGCCGGACACGTCGTCACGATCGAGCCGGGCGTGTACGATCCCGCACGCGGCGGCGTCAGACTCGAGGACATCGTCGAGATCACCGAAGACGGGTACGAGAACTACGTGCAGTATCCGAAAGAGATCGTTCCGGAGGAACGGACGATAGAGGAGACGGATGCGATCGGTTGCTGAACCGATTACCAGGTGATGATGTTGCTTTCCAGATCTCGCGGATAGTACGTGACCATCTCGATCCCGTCCTCGGTAATGACGATGGTATCCGAGTGACGGTAGCCGGCGTCGTCCGGGATATAGATTCCCGGCTCGATACTGTAGATGTGACCGGGCTCCATGATCTCCTCGCTGCCACGGTCGATGAACTCCCGTTCGTGACCCTCCATTCCGATGTTGTGTCCGGTGTGGTGTTGCGTGTACTCGAGAACACCCTGTTCGTCGAAGTAGTCGTGAACGGCCTGGTCGACATCGGCGCACGGAACGCCGGGTCCGCTCTCGTCGATCGCGATGGTCTGTGCTTCGAGCATCAACTCGAAGTAGTGTTCCTGCTCGTCGGTCGGTTCGCCCACGAACATCGTCCGCTCGAGTTCGCTTTTGTATCCGCCCACGTTCGAAGACGCGCCGGTCACGAGCACGTCGCCCTCCTCGAGGCGGCGGTTTTCGGTGAGGCCGTGTGGAAGCGCAGTGTTTGGTCCGGAGAGGAAGCCACACGACGCCGGAAATCCGCCCCGGAGGTGGGACTGGTATTCGTCGCCGAGCGTATCGAGCATCGCCATGGACGCATCGAGACTAGCCTGTTTGGCGACCCAGAGCTCGTGTTTGCCCGGTTCGGCGTACTCGGCCAGATATCGGTGGGCGAGGTTCCCCCACTTGCCCGATTCCATGACGAGGTCGATTTCGGCGTCGGATTTGGTTTTCCGCCATTCGGTAATCCACTCGACGGTTTCGACATCGATCCCGGCGAGCTCCGATAGCGAGGGGCCGGAATAGCCCCAGAACCCTGGCGCGCCGTCCATATCTGCACAGGCCGACTCGACACCGAGATCGTCGAGCATGTCGCTGATAGTGGCTTCCGGCGTCTGGGAACTGTGCACCGGATACTCACCGCTTCCGCCGGGATAATCGTAGTAGTTGTACACCTCGTCGACGTGGTCGACGACCTCCGCTCGCTCGAGTTCGAGTCGTGGGACCGTGACTGCGACCGTCTCGTCGGTCACTGTGAGACAGACCGGCCGCTCGGTCTGGAGGTGCCAGAATCCGGTGAGCCACTCGATGCTGGTCGCGGAAAACAGACACAGAGCATCGACGTCGGTTTCGGCGATTGCGGTACGGGCCCGTGCGAGACGGGTTTCATATTCGTCTACTGGAAGGTACGGCTGTGCCATACGGTACCATCAACTGATCAGATATCACTTGACTGTTTGGGTAGGGTACAAAGACGTGTTGTTCTCAGCGAACAAGCAATCAACGCGGGACAGCCATCGAAATATTTATATAATAGAGCAAGACATACGCTACCATGGAACCCGATGACAATATGCAATTTAACCGGAGAGAGCTGATTAGCGCGCTCAGTGCAGGGGGAGTGCTTGCGCTCGCAGGCTGTGCGGGGCAGTCCGGTGGCGAAGGAAACGACGAAATCTTCGTCGACGCACTCGATTCCGATCCGGGAACGCTCGACCTACACGAAACGAACCGCGTGCCGGAGAGTATGTGTCTGACGCCGGTCCACGAGCGATTGTTTACGATCGATCCGGATCTCGAACCACAGCCGTGGCTGGCAACGGAGTACGAAACGAACGAGGACGAGACCGAATACGTGATCCAACTCGAGGAAGGCGTCGAGTTTCACGACGGGACTGAGTTCAATGCAGACGTCGCTAAGTGGAACCTCGAGCGGGCCGAGGAGAACTCGCCGGACGCCTGGCAGTTCGGGACGCTCGAAGAGATCGATGCGACCGGAGACTACGAGTTGACGTTCCAGTTCGAGGAGCCACATCCGCTGTTCCCACAATACCTGGCAAACGTCCAGATGGGATTCGCCTCACGGGAGGCAGTTGAAGCAGCAGGAGACGACTACGGACAGGAAGAAGTTGTCGGGACAGGACCGCTCGTGTTCGAAGAGTGGGTGCGTGACGACGAAATCGTCTATTCACGCAACGAAGACTACGACCGAGGGCCGGATTTCCTCAGCAACGATGGCCCGATCAACTTCGAGGAGTACCACGTCAGAATCGTCCCGGAACCGACGACGCTGCTCAACGAAGTTACTGTCGGCAACGTCGACGGAAGCATGATGATCGCAGCGAGCGATGCCGAAGATGTAGACGCGCACGATAACACGCAACTCGAGCGTGTCGACGACGCCCACCCGACCTTCCTGGCGATCAACGTCGAATCGGAACCAACCGACGAGGTCGAGGTGAGACAGGCGATGGCATACGCCGTCGATCAAGAGGCAGTAGTCAACGCTGCGTTCCACGGCGAAGGCTATCCAATCTACAGTCTGTGTCCCCCAATGGCTGTCGGTGGACTGGACGAAGCAGCCGCACGAGAGGCAGGGTACGAGCAAGACCTCGACGCTGCCCGCGAACTTCTCGACGACGCAGGGTGGGAAAACGACGACGAAGGAGAGGTCCGGACGAGAAACGGTGACGAGCTCTCGGTTTCGTTCTTCGCCTTCGAGATGGAGCCCTACTCGAGTATCGGAGAAGTCATACAGGATATGCTCAGTCAGGTCGGCTTCGAAGCCAACCTGGAGATCCTCGAGTCGGGGACACTGTACGACAGATTGGAGGGCGGCGAGCACAATCTGGTGACGATGGCACTGAGTGGTGGCTACATCGCCAACAACACGCTTGCATCGACGCTTCACAGCCAAAACTATGCGCCCGACGGCGGGAGCAATTACTCGCTGTACCAGAGCGACGAGTACGACGAGATTATCGACCAGGCGGAGGTTGAACCCGACGACGCCGAGCGAGAGGCGTTACTTCACGAGGCACAGGAGCACGTCCTCGAGGAGGTCCCCGTCGTGCCACTTGTAGGCTTCGTCAAGTTCTACGCGGCCAAAAACGAAATCAACGCGGATGCCTGGACCGATCATCCATGGTGGCCGTCTCCTGACCACTACAACCTCCATGCGGTGGATGTCGATCGGAGCTAACAATGCTAGCTTACACTGTTCGACGAGCACTGCAAATGATCCCCGTGATGCTGGGGGTCACCGTCGTAATTTCATCGATCGTCTACGCCGCGCCGGGTAATCCCGCTCGGCTTGCACTGGGCGACGGTGCCAGTCCGGAAGCAGTTGCGCAACTCGAGCAAGAGATGGGCCTGAATCAGCCGGCACACATCAGATACTTCGACTGGATGGCTGGCGTACTGCAGGGAGATCTGGGGACATCGATTCAGTCCGGACGAGCAGTGTCGACGCTGATCATCGAGCGATTAGGACCGACGCTGGAGCTCGCACTCGTTGCGATGGCACTCACGATAATCATCGCCATTCCGCTCGGCGTGATCAGTGCCGTTCGCCAGTACTCGTGGGTCGACAATACGTCGATGTTCTTCGCGATTTTCTGGCTCTCGATGCCGTCGTTCTGGCTCGGATTGATCCTGATCTACCTGTTCGCAGTGCGTTGGCAGTTCTTCCCAGTGTCCGGGCGCGAAGGGCTGATATTCACCTTTACGTGGTGGTCGTTCATCCTCTTGCCAGCGATTGCAACGGGGACGCGGAGAGCGGGCCTTCTGACGAGGCTGATGCGCTCGTCGATGCTCGAAATCCTGAACGAGGACTACATCCGCACGGCTCGCGGAAAGGGAATTGGCTCGAAAGCGGTCATCTACACGCACGGGATGAAAAACGCCCTCATTCCGGTTGTGACACTCATCGGTCTCCAGGTGCCGCTGATCTTCTCGGGAACCGTCATTATCGAGGTCGTGTTCTCGTGGCCGGGGATGGGCCGATTACTGGTGGATGCAGTCCTCCAGCGCGACTATCCGGTCGTTCAGGGAACGATCCTGGTCTACTCGGTCATCGTGATGGTGGCTAACTTCGGCGTCGACATCGCCTACACGTATCTCGATCCGCGGATCGACTACAGCTAATCCGCGTCTCTTTCGGTGGTTTCGACTCGTTTTCCGTCCCGCGAACAACTAAGTGGACGTGTATCTAGCTCCCCGTATGACGTTTTCAATCGTCGGACGCGATCCGGACAGTCAGACGATCGGTGTCGCAATCGCCTCAGTGTTCCCAGCAGTCGGTGCCGTTTGCCCATACGTCGGTGACGGGGTTGCGTTTTCGTCGCAGTCGTGGGACTCCGGCTACTCCTACGGCGGCCCGATCACGAACATGGTCGAAAACGATATTTCGCTCCCTACTGCCTGCGAGACAGTCCTGTCCGAACGCGACGGTGCAGCTGGGACGCAACTCCACGGAATAGACATGGACGGAAACTCGTTCGTATACACAGGTGAAAAGTCGAAGGAGTGGGCGGGTCACGCGACCGGACCGAACCATACCGCTGCCGGGAATCTGCTCATCGGTGACGCCGTTATCGAGGCGATGGGACGGACGTTCGAACGAACCGACGGCCGTCTCGAGGAACGACTACTGGCCGCCCTCGAAGCCGGTGAGGACGAAGGGGGTGATAAGCGAGGAAACAATCTGAGTGCAGCACTGCTTACCCACGGCCCTGAACCAAAGTTGTCTCGCAACCTCCGTGTAGACGATCCCGGGAATCCAATTGACGGTCTTCGTCGTGCGTACGAAGTTGCACTCGAAACGGATCGTGCTAACGAGGACTCCGATAACGAGGCCTGGGGAGAGAACCCACCAGCGTCGTTGGACACCTACGAGATCAAGTACTAGATATCTTCACTCGTTCAGTGCTCGGACCCAACGACGAGACCGGAGTGGTTCAACCGATAGTCGGACCGGTTTGCGAAAATTATATATAGAGTTGGAATGAGGGATGATACACGATGGCACATTCGGGAGACGTAGATACTTCGATTACTTCCAGTGACTCCGCTGGGTCGGGTCGGTGGGACGATCAGTACATTATATTACGCCGACTCGCTCAGAGCAAGCTCGCGCTGGGAGGGACGATCTACGTCGCACTATTCGTTATCATCGGCATTATCGCACCGCTGATCACACCGCACGATCCGATGGCGCAAAATTACGACGCGCTCAATCAGGCACCATCGCTCGCCCATCCGTTCGGGACCGACAACTATGGCCGGGACGTCTTCTCGAGAGTACTTTACGGAACGCGGTATGCCCTCCTGCTGGGAATCGTCATTATCGGCATCCAGATGATCGTTGGCGTCGGACTCGGCCTCATTGCTGGCTACTACGAGGGGTACGTCGAGACTGTCATCATGCGGATCGTCGACATCAGCCTCTCCATCCCGGGAATCGTTCTCGCACTCGCGATCGCCGGCATGCTCGGTGGTGGACTGCTGCCGCTCATCGTGGCGATCAGTCTCGTCGGCTGGCGCGGCTTCACGCGAATCGTCCGCGGTGACGTCAAGAGCGTCATCGAAGAGGATTACATCGAAGCCGCCCGGTCGTCTGGGGTCCCCGACCGCTGGATCATCCTCAAACACATCCTTCCGAACGTCTCCTCGAGTATTATCGTCTACGCGACGCTGACGATGCCGACGGTCATCCTGTGGTCTGCAGCGCTCTCGTTCCTTGGCATGGGCGTCCACCCACCGACGCCCGAGTGGGGGGCGCTGATCGCAGATGGTCGCGGTGACCTCCAAAGCGCATGGTGGATTTCAACCTTCCCCGGCTTTGCGATCATGGCGACGATCATCGCGTTCAACGCGATCGGTGACGGTCTTCGAGACGCACTCGATCCAAAACAGGCACGATAACAACACTAACAAGAAGACTACCGACAACTATGGCACTACTAGAAATCGACGATCTACACGTCAGATTCGACACCGAACAGGGTATGGTCCACGCGTTAAACGGCGTTTCGTTCAGCGTCGAGCGCGACGAAGTACTCGGTGTGATTGGCGAGTCGGGCTGTGGGAAAAGCGTCACGATGATGTCTGTGATGGGACTACTCCAGTCTCCCCCAGCAGAAATCGTCTCCGGTGAAATCCGCTTCGATGGGACGGATCTCCTCTCGCTTTCCGAATCCGAACTCAACGAGATTCGTGGGAATCGGATCAGCATGATCTATCAGGATCCGATGACGTCGCTCAACCCCGCACTCACTATCGGCAAGCAGGTTATGGAGCCGCTGTTGACCCACACCGACTGTTCGAAAGCCGAGGCTCGAGAGCGTGCCCGAGAGACGCTCGAAGACTGTGGACTGCCGGACGCAGAACGGTTGCTGGACGAGTATCCACACGAGCTTTCGGGTGGTATGCGCCAGCGCGTGATGATTGCGATGGCACTCATCACCGAGCCGGAGTTGTTGATCGCAGACGAGCCGACGACCGCACTTGACGTGACGATTCAGGCGCAGATCCTCCAGTTGTTTAGGGACCTCCGAACGGAGTTCGATACCAGTATCATCTTCATCACGCACGATCTGCCAGTCGTGAGCGAACTGGCCGACCGACTCGCGGTCATGTACGCCGGAACCGTCGCCGAAACCTGTGACATCGACGAGTTCTTCGATAATCCACTTCACCCCTACACACGTCAGCTCTGGGAGAGCGTTCCGAAGATGGACGCCGAAAAGGAACGCCTCGCCGTCATCGAGGGAACGGTCCCCAGTTTCCACGAGCCGCTTTCGGGGTGTCCGTTCGCATCACGATGTGAGCAACATCACGGCGAGCCTTGCGAACAGATCGTCCCGGAGCCACGCGGAGTTACGGACGAAGCCAGTCACAAGGTCAGCTGCCATCTCTACACAGAGCGGAGTGATACAACCCCGCCGTGGGAGACCGACAGCGAAAACTTCCAACAGAAACTCGAGAGCCAACCCACAAACGACGTTGAGCTATAACCATGTCTAATGCACAAAACCTTCAGGAACCCAAATCGGATCGCAGCAATGCACTCGTTGAGATTCAAGCGCTAAAAAAGTACTACCCCGTAACCGGAGGGGTACTCAATCGACGCGTCGGTGATGTCAAAGCGGTCGACGGTGCCAGTCTCGAAATCAAGGAAGGTGAAACGCTGGGGCTCGTCGGCGAGTCCGGCTGCGGAAAATCCACGTTCGGTCGTTCGGTGCTGCGGTTGACCGAACCGACCGATGGCTCGGTCGTTTTCGACGGTGAAGACATTACGGAGGTATCGAAAGATCGTCTTCGTGAACTCCGCCAAGAGATGCAGATCGTCTTTCAGGATGCCGCGTCGAGTATCAATCCGCGCATGCGCGTTCACGAGGTTATCGAAGAGCCGATGAAGTGGCTGACCGACCTGTCGGAAGAAGAGCGCGAAGACAGGACACGGCAACTGATCGAAGACGTCGGTCTGTCCGTCGACCACCTCCAGCGAGCACCCCACGAGTTCAGCGGTGGACAACAACAGCGAGTTGCGATTGCTCGAGCGCTCAGCGTCAACCCTCGCTTCATCGTCTGTGACGAACCGACGAGTGCACTCGACGTCTCGGTCCAGGCGAAGATTCTCAATCTGCTCGACGACCTCCAGGACGAGTACAATCTGACGTATCTGGTGATCAACCACGACATGAGTGTCGTAAAGCACGTTTGCGATCGCGTTGCGGTCATGTATCTCGGGAAGATCGTCGAGGTCGCACCGACAGACGAACTATTCGACGACCCGAAACATCCGTACACACAGGCCTTGCTCTCATCGGTCCCACGCGCTTCGAAGGAGAAACTGGACGACCAGATCGTTCTGGAGGGGAATCCACCAAGTCCAGAGGATCCACCGACTGGCTGCCGGTTCTACCCGCGATGTCCGGAGTACATCGGCCCTGTCTGTGAAGAGGAAGAGCCCGAACTGCGTGAGCGAGAGGATGATCGGACCTGCGCCTGTCACCTCTATGAGTGACTACAAACTAGCCTCTCGTTTCAAGCAACATGGAATTCTGCAATCCGAGACAGACGAACAGGGATAGCGTGCGCAGCGTTCGTTACATCCGGGTAACGTGAGAGGGTGGTAAGAGCGGGATCGATCGCCATTGTCAGTCGTTACGTGACTCGAAAAACTGATCACTGAGAGTAATTCGTAACTGGCGCGAGCACTCGTTGGAAAGGACTCCACTTCGGCGAATACGACGGGAACGTAACGAGTCCTAGGTCAGCACGATCTATCGGACCTTGATAATGGAGACCAAAAGGTGCGATTCAGCATACTAATCAGTAAAATATTATTTTTCATCAGTATGCTACATACTGATGATGGTTCTGTCGAGTTTGTCGTAAACAGAAAGTCGAGTACCGATCTCGGTGGTCGCACATACGAAAAATCCGCCCAGTCGTGTTGACCGGACAGTTCGACGGACAACTAGAAGCTGCGGGAAGCATGCGGCATCTTGTTCAATTGGGACAGATACCGTGGACCGATCGATACAGGCTACTTTGGCAGCCATGTTCTTCCGTTTTGGTGAGGACGCTCAACGGCTCTCTACGCTAGCGTCAGATTCGGTGATTGCGCGTCGATTTCCTCGAAGAACTCGTGGATGAACACCAGCTCCACACCGACGTGTCAAGCCAACGTCTTCAGGTGATTCGTGAACAATACCTCAGGAGAGTAGTTACCATTCCTGAGATCTTCTAGAAATACCCAGTTGAATGATTATTAGCAACGACCTGTTTGAGCGACTCGTTCGTAAGTTGGCAATGAGCGCGTCTAGCCCCCAGAACTGTTTCTTTAACGTCCGTGAAATAGCTGCTCAAGATCAGTGAGATCGAACAGTGACCAGTTCCTGTCGAGTTCATCAGCAAGATCATCGACGAAGCCGCTTTTCGAGAAAAGAGCGAACTGTTCGGTCCGGTCGTCGGGCCCCCAGCGGACGCTTTCAGCCTTCGTACGAAGATCGTCGACAAGGCCGTGACCGACTGGATCGCTGGTCCATTTACACTCTGCGAGGAGAAGCCGGTCAGCTTCGGGTGCGAGCCCGACGATGTCGACCTCGTCTTCACCGTACCACCATCGGCCGACAGCCGAGTACGGATTGAACTCGCCGCGCCTGATCAGCTCCCAGACGGCCTCCGTACAGACGTCTTCGAACGTCGTTGCGACGTGGCTGGGCAGGTCAGGTTCGATCGTGCCATCGAACACGAGCGACGGTGCTTCCTCGATACTGGAGCGATTCGGTTCGACGAAACGGAACCAGAAGCGGAGAAACTCGCCCGCGACGCGATACCGGGATCGCTTGGATTTCTGTTTCGATGCCGTGACCGGAACCGTTCGCTCGAGGAGCCGGAGTTGCCGAAGCGTCTGGAGGTACTTCGAGAGCGGCCCCGAGTCGATGCCAGTGGCTCCCGAAATCTCGTTCGGGGTCGTGTGACCCAGTGCGACCGCCTCGAGGATGCTCAGGTACCGGGCAGGATTCCGCAGCTCGGTCCGGAGCAAGAACTCCGGTTCGTTGTACAGGACTGCGGTCGGAGAGAGAACGTGTGTTTGGATGTTTTCAGCTAGTGACTGCTCGTAGTCGAAGAGCGTGAGATACAGTGGTGTGCCACCAGTGACTGAATACGAACGAATTGCGTCTCCAATGTCGTACAAGATGACCTCGCGGGCCTGTTGGAAGGAAAACGGCTGGAGATCGATCTGGCCGGTTCGACGCCCGTACAGCGGACTCTCGTGTCCGAGCACCTCGGACTCCATCACACTCACACTCGAGCCGCACAACACGAGCATCGAGTCGGTGTGCTGGAGTTGCTCGTCGACGAACGCCTGGATGTAGGACGGAAGCGACCCGTTTTCCTCGATTAGATACGGGAACTCGTCGATAACGACGACTCTCTCTTCCGTTTTGAGTTTCTCACCGAGATACTCGAATGCGTCGTCCCACCCGTCGATTCGTGGTACACGTTCGTCAAATCCGTCGGCGATCTGCTCGACGAACTTCTCACGCTGGCGATCTTCGGCCTCCTGGGCGGCCAGATAGTAGAGATGCGGCCGGTCAGCACAGAACTCCTTGAGCAGCGCTGTCTTACCAACACGCCGGCGTCCGTACACGACGTAGAAGGCATGATCAGGCGATTTGTACGCCGTTTCCAGTGCAGTGAGTTCGTCCTCCCGGTCGTAGAAGGTCATACGCTGCCTAATGATTATCCCGATAATGACTTGGGAGTTTCGGTGCGATTGCTCACCCTACCACACCAGATTGTTAGACTACCTTCAGCGACACAGTATCTAGAGGGATGGAAAAGAGAGTAGGTGTCCAATGGACAAGTTGAATAATCGTGATGATCGTGATAACTGTTCTGTCCCATACTTGCAGTCAGTGTCCAGTGTCACGACAACCCGTAACTGGTTCGTGACCCACCTCAGATCAACCCCGAGGCACTCAGCCTGTGCCACCTATAGACCCCGGGAACGGCGCGGTATTGGATCCGTAGTTGGGGCAGAAGCACTACTAACAGTGCCCCCAAGCTTTTGAGCCACCTTCCAGAACTAGCCGGTATGACTGGTGGGCTCGAACCGACAGAGGAGTACGACGGATCGATTACGGTCCGGCTGCTGGACGATGCGGCAGGAACGAAAGAACACCGGTGTGGATCGTACGAGGACGCGATTACAGTCGTCAAAGCAAACCAGTACGACGTGACGGTTGCAAAGATCGAAGACCGAGACGGGAACATCGTCTTCACGTCCGCCGACATGGACATCGACGACTGGGAGAGCGTCTGGCGACAGGAAAAGCGAAGCCAGTCCGTCCACGTCGAGGCGTACGACTGCCCCTACGACAGCGTCTCCTGTTTTGCTGACGACCTGTGCGTGCAGTGCAAAATCGATAGGGTGCAAGACCAATACTGACGAGCGCTCTGTCGCGATACCCGCCCACTGCTGGACGTCAAAGAAACGACGACGCGCTCACCGAAGCGCGACTCCGGGGCGCGCATCCGTATGCTCGCCGTCCTGCACGACGAACTCACCGTTGACGAGCACGTGCGGAATCCCGTCCGGATAGACGGCTGGATCGACGAACGACCCACCCTGGGCAACCGTATCGGGGTCGAAAATCGCGATATCCGCCCACATGCCCTGTTTCAGAACACCGCGGTCCTCGAGTCCAAGTCTGGCTGCCGGCTGGCCGGTCATCTTGTAGACGGCCGTCTCGAGTGAGATGACTGACTCCTCGCGAACGTAGTGGCCGAGCACCCGCGGGAACGTGCCGTAACTTCGCGGGTGCGGAACGCCTTCGCCGAGCGGCCCCGCCGGGCGCAGCGAGTTGCCGTCGCTGCCGATCATCGTGAGCTCGTGGGCCATGACCTCCTCGACGTCCTGCTCGCTCATGCTGAAATGGATGTGGCGGGGCCGACAGCGGTCCTCGATCAGCAGGTCGACGACGAGCTGAGCCGGCGTCCGGGATTCGTCCGTCCGCTCGGCGAGTTCGCCGACGGTCTTCCCCTGAACGTGTTCGAGTTCGGCCGTCCGGACGTTCGTGATAAGAATATCGTCCCAGGAATCCGTGTTCGACTCGAGTGCCCGTCGAATCTCGGCCTGCGTCTCTGTGTCGGTCAACCGCTCGAGTGTCGCCTCGGTCCCGCCCTCGCGAGCCCAGGTCGGCAGTCGGGCGACCAGACTGGTCGAGGAGGCAGTGTAGGGGTACTGTTCGCACTGAATTTCGACGCCGTCCTCGCGGGCGCGTTCCATCCGACGGAGGGTGTAGCGAACCTTTCCCCAGTTGTCGCGGCCGACGGCCTTGTGGTGGGAGACCTGCACTGGGACGTCGGCACGGTCGCCGATCTCGATGGCTTCCTCGAGTGCTGCGAAAATATCGTCGCCCTCGCTTCGCATGTGGGTGGTGTACAGTTTGTCGTGCTCGGCGACAACGCCGGCCAGTTCGACGAGTTCCTCGGTGTCGGCGAACGCGCCGGGGGTGTAGATGAGGCCCGTCGAGAGGCCAACAGCGCCGTCCGAGAGCGCTTCGTCGAGGAGCGCCTTCATCTCCTCGAGTTCGTCGGCGGTCGGCTCGCGGTCCTCGTAGCCGAGCACGGGAATCCGGACGTTTTCGTGGCCGACCAGCGAGCCGACGTTGAGCGATACGCCGCCAGCTTCGGGGTCGTCGAGGTGGTCGAGGTATTCGCCCATCGTTTCCCACTGACTCGTGTCGACGACGTCGCCGACGCCGCGGTAGGCGAACCCTTCGTCGACATCCTCTGCCGCCAGTCCGTGTCGCGGCGCTGCGCTCGTCCCGCAGTTGCCGACGATTTCGAGGGTGACACCCTGACGGACCTTGCTGTGGGCCGCTCGGTTCGCGGGCAGCGTGTAGTCGGAGTGCGTGTGGATGTCGATGAAGCCCGGGGCGACGACGTGGCCCTCTGCGTCGAGTTCGGTTGCGCCGGTGCCAGAAACAGTGCCAATCGCAGCGATTCGGCCGTCCCGAACGGCAATATCGCCGTCGAACCACGGGGAGCCGGTACCGTCGATGAGTCGACCGTTCCGAATGATTGTGTCAAAATCTGCCATGGGCGACGGATTCCTGGCCAGGAGCTAAAACCCCTACCCTTGGTAGCTAGGCTGGGGCGCTCTACGCGGCAGCCACGACAACCAAACGGTTGGTTGCGATCCCGCTCACTGACATGACTTCGTCTCGGGCGGACTACCACGGGAGAGCGACGTGAATCGCCTCGAGGTCAAGTGGTTCGAGAATCGAAGATTCTCGTCATCACGAGAGAGCTTTGCTCTCTCGATCGACCCCGAGGCTTCCTGCTTCGATGACGTTGTCAGACTACGTCTGACAGCCTGTCGAGGTTCCCTCGACAAACGCGCTTTGCAGACACCTGAGTGGTGTCCGTAGGGAGCGCAGTCTCCACAGGCGTGTCTTCGGGCCATCCCAGCCCTAACTCAGAAAAGCCGCGTTGAAGGACGTTCATCGCCGTCGCAAAATCGCGTGCGATTTTGCTGCCCGTCAGACGTAGTCTGACGACCGCGTTCGCATCACGGTCACACTCAAACCCACACGACGGGCACGAGTGTTCCCTAACCCAGATGGGCTTCGCAGTTTCCACACCGCACGACGCGCATTCTTTCGTCGTCCCCGCCGCTTCGACCTGAACGACGTGCGTGCCGTACAACTCTGCCTTGTATTCGAGGAGGGTGATGAACTGTCGCCACGCCGCATCCTGCTTGTTGCGAGCGTTGTGCGACTGCTCCAGCATCCCCTTCACGTCAAGTCCTCGACAAACACCGCGTCGTACTCACGGACGAGCCACGTCGTAATCTTGTGCTGATAGTCCAGCACCTTCCGACGAATATGACGCTTGACCTTCGCTACTTCCCGACGCTGTTTCTCATAATTGTTCGACCCTTGCTCCTTGCGAGACAACTTGCGTTGCTCGCGTCGGAGCCGCTCGTACTCATCGTCGAGATCAAGCCAATCCACTGTCTTGCCGTCAGACGTATGGATGTAGTTCAGGATACCGAGGTCGATACCCACGCTGTTGCTTGAATCTAACTCGTCCAACGCGGGTTTCTCGGGCGAGTCAGCGTCGTCGGTTTCGAGGCCAAATGAGACGAACCAGTCACCGGTCGTCTCTTTCTTGACGGTGACTTCTTTGATGTCCGCTTCATCGGGGATTTCGCGGTGGTATCGGATTTTGATGGCTCCGATTTTGGAGAGCCAGAGTGTCGCGCGTCGGCCACTCGTGTTTTTGAGTTCGAAGCCGGACTGCGAGTACGTCATACTCTGGAACTCCCGTGGTGACTTCCACTTGAGTTTCCCGACCTTGTTCCCGTTTTGTTTCTGCTCGGAGAGGTTCGAGAGGTTGTCGTAGAACCGTGTGACAGTTCGTTGCAGAGCCTTTGAGTTGACGTCTGAGAAGATGGGGAACTCGTCTTTCCAGCCGGGAAGTCTGTAGTGGTGTTTGTACGCCGAACCGATGTCGTCGTCCACGTCTTCGTACTTGTACAGGGTGTAGTTGTACGCTTGGCGATGAATGTCGATGTGATGTTCCAGTTCAGCCGCTACCTGTTGTGTCGGGTAGGCGGGGTAGCGGTGACTGTACTCCATCGCTGTCTCTTGATTCAAGATATGTTAACTTAGTGGTTTGTATCCCTGCCTATCGGATTCAACCCCGGGGTCAAGCCCCGGGGCATTCTCCTATACCTCTTGTAAATCCGTAGACAGTCGTCAGGATTCGGCATGTCGATATGGATCGCAAAGAGAGACAACTCGTCGAATCGACGACAGAAACGATCGCTACCGAAGCTCAGGATGTCTCGGTGTCCGGTAAAAACGCTGTTTCCCTGGTTCGGTGCCCTTGCGAACGGTTGATCTCGATTCAGTAATCGGGGTCAACGGCTCTGTTGAAGCCCTCAGTAGGAAACCCGCCGACTCTGAGAACCGTGACGGATTTGCCCAAACTCTCGAAAGGTTTTGTTTCCCAAAATGACTTTTGATCCCAACTTGGAGTGGTGTGAATTTATGGTCACTTCTATCTTCGCTTGTACAAAGATAATGTGATTGTGATAGTGCAGTCTAGCACTCCTACAGAGTTTTCAATTTAACAGTATCACTCGAGTCAGTCGTTGTTCTCAGTCTCGGTATCGGTATCGGTGCTGGATTCTTCATCCAAGTAGACGGGATCCTCGTCAATTTCTGTGTCATCATCGAGACGATGGAGATACGCATCACCCATCGTGATAGGTGGCGCTTGTGTTTCGGCTGGTTCCTCAGCCTCATCCTCGTCAGTCTCGTCGTCCATCTCATCTTCTACATCATTGTTGTCATCCTCTACTTCAGCCTCGTTATCATCATCATCATCCGTCTCCTCTTCTTCCCCGACAACTGTAATTTCGCCGTTCATCGTCCCAGCGTGCGGCGTGCAGAGATATGTATCCATCTCCTCGCTGGCCTCAAATTCGAGCCACTGATCATCACCTGGGTCCGTCTCAACATCCGTTGCGAGATCGTCAACGGTCCCGCCATCTTCATCTTGAATGACGAGATTGTGGCCTTGTCCATCTCCAGTGGTCCATCCCATTTCGTAGCTTTCGCCCTCTGCAAGCGATATCTGTGGGTTTGTCTCACCTGCAATCTCGTCTGGTGAGATTCCGACCCAACCGCCAGTCTGGCCATCGAGTTCTATTGCCGTTCCCGGCTCGATTGTTTCAGTCTCGCCAGTCGCCTCATCTGCTTCACCCTCTCTTGTCGGATCATCGGCGTCTGGGTCAGGGCCGAACTCTGTTGGGTATGGACTATCTTCCGCTCCGACACTATCAACAAACGAAAACGTCTCGTCGCCGGTTGTGTCCTGATGAACCCACACCTGATAGAGTTTCTCTGCTTCGAGTGGCTCCTCTGGTTCGAGATGAATATCCTCATGTTCGCCCGCTTCGAGGTAGTCTGTTACTCCCCTGATCTGCGCCGCGATGAGTTCATCAAGTTCGGGCATCATCTCTCCTTCAATCGGCCATAATTCTTCGTGTGCAGCGACAGGGTCGACGATTGAGACGAACCCTCCCTCCGGAAGACGAACGACTTCGATGTTGATTGAAGACCCATCTGTTACTTGATTCGGGAAGATAACCATGGCATCATCCTCGTCCTCGTACTCCTCATCCTCCTCAGCATTACTGGCGTCCTCTTCGTCATCATTGTCCTCATCGTTTTCGTCACCGACTGCAACGTGCCCCGCGGCAGTAGCGAGTCCAGCACCGACAGCGGTCGTTTTGAGGACGGTTCGACGGAGGAGCTTTTGTTCGGATACCGATTCGTTCTCGTCTGGTGTCGATGATGTTGTCTCTTCCATGATTATTCCACCTCTACTGAATAGACGTTGACCTCGCCGGTCCCCTGGACGGAGACGAAGACATAGACCTTGTCTTCGGCGGGATCGTGCCACATAACGGGTGATCCATCGACCTCGCCATCGGTCTCATGGACCCAGAGTTGCTCCCCGGTCTCTGTTGCATAGGCAATGAACTCACCGCCACGAGTACCGGCGAACGAAACTCCGGACGCGGTCGTCAGTGTCCCGCCGCGGGCAGTCTCGTCTTTCCAGTCTTGCCATTTGACTTCGCCAGTGACAGGGTCAATGCCAGCAACAACGCCTCCATAGCCATTGTACGCCTCGAGATACTCGTCGGTTTCACGATCAACGTCTCCGACGAAGCGTGCGCCGGGTTCGTACCGGACATCTGCCCATGCCCAGCGCCAGGCAGTGTTCTCGCCGGTTGTGACTAGGGTTCGACTTTCTGGGTGGTACGATGAAGGCTGTGGATTTGTTCCGCCAACCCACGACGGCATCATGAACGGCATTTTCTCGACATCATCCTTGCCCGGCAGCGCCCACATGTTGTGGTGTTGGACGTACCCCTCACTGCGCTGAACGAGTTTGCCAGTCTCGGCGTTAACCGTAAATATCCATCCAGCTTTCGGTGCCCACGATGCAAGCCGGCATTCCTCTCCGTCGACTTCTGCCGTGTAGGTAATCGCGGGGCTAGGTGAATCATAATCCCAATAATCGTGTGGGGCATCTTGGTGATGCCAGCGATACTCACCAGTCTCCGTATCGACCGCGACTTTCCCAGCGGTATATGGATTCCAACCAGGACGAACAGTCCCATACCATGGCCCTGCATTCGCTGACGGAATGATCACTTGGTCGTTCTCGACGTCAACACAGCCCGAAGCCCACGCGGTTCCACCACCGTGCTTCCACGAGTCACCGACCCATTGGCTTTCAGGACACATATTGACGCGCCATTTCGGCTCGCCATCAAGTGTGATCCCATCGAAAAAGCCACTGACACCGTACTCACCACCGAAGCTTCCCTTCATGATCGTGCCGTCGTAGATCAGTGGTGGCCACGACGAGGTTGTTCCTCGTGAGCGTTCCCAGTCGATCTCCTCGTGGATCAGGTCATCGGCGAGGTCATCGCGGTACACACACGCACCATTGTAGTACCACTCTTCCTCGCCTGTATATCGATCAATGGCGATGACACCAAGATCGAGTGTACTCTTGATAACCAGATCCCCATGCAGCGCAGCCCCACGTTCAGCTGGTGCAGTCTCTTCATCAGCTCCGGATGCGGGTTCGTAGATATGTGACCAAAGAAACTCACCAGTCCTGGCGTTCAGCGCATGGAGTTCATCAGGCCCGAACGTGAGATACATGATCGGGGGATCTCCCTGTACGATTAGCGGTGAATTCTGGTAGGCAGTTTCCGGTGGATCACCATGCTCGAACTGATATTCAAGTTCGAGGTCGCCCACATTCTCGGGCGTGAGTTCGTCGCCTGGATACCGCCGTTGGCTGTCATAGGACCCGCCCATGATGAGCCAGTTGTCGGTCCGATCACCCGTTTCGAGCAGATCGTCGTCGGTAATCTCAACCTCTGGTATTTGATCGATGTCGTTCTGCGAGATATCTGACTCTCCTGGTTTTTCATCGTACGGTGCATCCCGTAGGAGGTCGATATCTTCTAAGTGACTCGTTGGGTCTTGTTGAAGTTGATTCATGAATTTCGATTGATGCCTTCGTAGGTGGCCGCACGTGGTTTGCGCATCTGATCATCGATCCACGCAATATCCTCGGCGAGATACTCTTGACCGATAATCATCATCGCTGTGCTCGCTGTCGTTACAGTTGCTACGTCTTCATCAGCGATTGTCCCCTTCGCGAGACCAAGCGTAGCCTTGCCAAGGAGATATATGCCTGCAAGCATCGACTTGATATCCCAGAGCGCATTGTCAATCATCTCGTCAGTAATCAACACTTCTTGCTGCCAGAGCCACCAATCGAGACCGTCGATCCAGAGTAAGGAACCTGCCATCGCTCGCTCGTGAAGCGGTGGAACAGTATCGTAGACAACTCCCTCTTCGTGTTCCTCTTGTGATTCGACAGGTGGATACTCAATCGTCCGTTCCCACCATGACAGTTGCTCCCGTGCAGTAATGATGTTCGTTATGAGTGCAACTTGTTCGTCATCGGTGAACCCGAGATCGGCGAGTGTCTCAGTTAGGTCATCCTGTGTAAGCAGTTGCCTCGTCGCCGTCGTAATATGTTCTGGCGTGAATGCCGGGAGTGTCTCTTCAGCACTCGCAAAGAAGCCAACCTCTTCGAGATGCTCTGTCAAACGCCACGCTGACGGCGTAAGTTCTTCGTACGGCGTTTCACCTCGCGCTGGGATACCGGATGTCCGTAAATCAGGGAGCCGATTGAAGGCAGCTGTTATCCCAGTGAGTTCAGTAGCAATCAGTTTCTCGTCAAGTGGTTCCGAGAGATTCTCTCTGATTGCCTGTCCCATCGTGGCAAACTGCTCTGTTGCTTTCGGTTGGGCACCGACATTATTCTCAGTCAGGGCCGGAAGTGATGGAGCATCGGTTGTTGGAAGTCCCAACGCTTCTTGGAAGCGTTGGCGGTTCATGTCAGTAACAACACGATAACTATATTTTTCCTGTGGATTGGTACCGTATGCCATTCACAAACACCAGATAGGAATCCCACAAGTGTCTCCTTATAGCTTTCAGTTACTCATATGAGTAATAATCTATCGTCAATTTCACAACTATTTAAGTGGATATAGGTCATCTGAACACAAAATCCAAAAATAAATCACATACAATCGGAAGCCGTGCCGTTGATCGGTCGTCTGATCCTGTGCAACTACTGCCTAATGTGATGACCGCTCAGCACACGTGTCCAGGATGGCATCTGATACATTCGCGCTCTGTATTCAGTAGTGGCTGGAATGTACCACTGATTGAGGGTTTCAACAAAGCCATGTCAACAAGTCTGGCCGTTACCGTCCAAACAGCGACGCAGCTACAATCGCGTGGTAACGCTGCCGGAACCGGTACAGTTGCACCTGCTCGTAGACGGCGTTCGTGAGGAGACAGGCGAACCGTTCTTGCTCGAGATCCAGCCACAGCGAGGTGCCCGTAAAGCCAGTGTGACCGATCGTTCGCTCGGACCACTGCGGTGCCGGAATGTGGTCCGTCCCGACGCGCCAGCCGTAGCCCTGCGATGCGGTCTCCGTTCCACTCCGCCGAACCGGGAGACAGTCGATGGTCGCAGGCGAGAGGAGCCGAGTCGGCGCTGCCGATGCCGAATCAGAATCTGAATCGCCAAGCAGCGTCCGCGCGAACTGCGCGACATCACGAGCGGTCGCAAACAGCCCGGCATTGCCGCTCTCGCCGCCCATCGCGTTCCCGATCGGGTCGTGGATCTCGTTGCGACACTCGCCGCGGCCGTACTCGTGGTCATACGTCGCGACGACGGTCGACTCGAGTTCGGACTCCGAATCGCCTGTCTCGTACGGTCCGAGAGACGAATCACGCATGCCGGCGGGGCCGAACACGTGCTCGTCGGCGAGCGTCGCGAGGTCGGTGCCAGTCACGTGCCGAAGGGCGGCCGCGAGGTAGACGTAGTTCAGACAGCTGTAGATGAAGCCGTCGCCGAGCCGACGGTCGAACAGCTGTCGGTCGGCGAGGCCCGCCAGCACGTCGTCAACGCTGTCCCACTCAGGCGAGAAGGCGTACGGCTGTAGGCCGGACGTGTGCGTCAGGAGCCGCCACAGCGGAATCTCGCCGCGCCGGTGGCGCTCGAGTGCGGGCAGGTGGTCGCCGAGCTCGTCCGTCAGCGTCACCTCCCCCCGTTCGAGGAGTCGAAAGAGGATCGTGGTAGTGACGATCGGCTTCGTGAGCGACGCACAGTCGAACGGCGTCTCGAGGCCAACTGCGCGCTCGTCGGACGGCGACGGCTGGCCGACGGCGACCGTGATCGGGAGTTCGTCGACCCCGCCAGCGACGGCAACTGCCGCCGTGTAGTACTCGCGCTCCAAGCCCTCCTCGAGTAGCGCCTGGACTCGCTCGGTGGCGATAGCGGTGGTGTCGGTGGTGTCGGTGGGCGTGGTCGAGTCGGTGGTGTCGGTGAGGGGAGCGGCGTCAGCAGCGTCACCGGAAGCAGCATCGCCGGAAGCAGCATCACCAGAGTCGGGCGTCATCGCTCGATGGGCGATTCGGGCACAGCATCCGGATCGGGAACTATTCCGTGGCCGGGTCCGGTGAGTTCGTGCGTCGGTCCGGATGGGAGCTCCGCGAGCCCGCGCTCGAACGAGTGGTTACCGTCGAGGTCGACGTACGAGAAGTCACCCAGTCCGGCGACCAGATGGGCGCTGGCGTGGAGGCCGAGCGCGCTCTCTAGCATACAGCCGACCATCACGTCGAGGTTGGCACCGCGTGCGATTTCGGCGATGGCAGCACTGTCGGTCAGCCCCGACTTGCCCGCCTTGATGTTGATCACGTCGGCGGCGCCCTCCGAAACGACCCGGTGTGCATCCGCGGGCGTGAAGACCGTCTCGTCGGCCGCGACCGGTGTACGAACGGCGTCGGTGACGCGCTTGAGCCCGGTGATGTCGTCCCGGTGGACTGGCTGTTCGAGCAGCCCGACATCGAGTCCGCGGTCGACAGCCCGGTCTGCGAACTGGATCGCTTCCTTCGGCGCCCAGCCCTGATTCGCGTCGACCTTGAGACCCGCATCAGGTGCCGCATTTCGGACGGCCGCAACGCGCTCCAGGTCAGACGCCACATCGCTCCCGACCTTGACTTTGAACTCGTCGAATCCCTGCTCTTTGGCCGCTTCAGTCTCTGCCGCCGCGGTTTCCGGATCGACGATCGCGACCGTGATATCGGTCCGCACCGGCTCCGGCTTCCCGCCGAAGCACTCCGCCAGCGCGATGCCCCGCTCGCGACAGTAGGCGTCGTACAGCGCCGTCTCGAGTGCAAAGCGCGAGGAGACCGCCCCGGGAAGCGCCGCGTCGAGTTCCAGTGCGAGTTCGCGCCGGTCGCGAAGATCTCGCCCCTCGAGTACCGCCGCGCCAGCGGTCGCCGAAGCGATGGCGCTGTCGATCGTCTCGCCCGTGATGGGCGCGAGCGGTGCGCCTTCGCCCCAACCGACGACGCCGGAGTCGGTCTCGAGTTCGACGAGCACGTTCGTCGCGCGGTGTTTCGTTCCGAGCGAGATTTCGAACGAGTCGGTCAGCGGAAACTCGACCCGGTAAACGTCGACGCGGTCGACGATCATCGGCTCCCCTCCGTCGAGTCAGCGTCGGCCGGCAGGAGCCGCTTCGTAGCCGTCATCGACTCGTCGAGCGATTCGACGTACTGCTCGTCGTCGGAGTCGAGGCTGTTGATCGTCACTGCGTCGGCGCTCCCGTAGGCGTGGATGTAGTCGTCGCCGCCGAGGCTGATCGCGACGTGGCCGGGGAAAAAGAGCAGATCCCCGGGTTCGAGTTCGTCGCGCTCGACGGCCGTCCCGAGCGTGGACTGCTGGTCTGCGTCGCGCGGAACGAGCACGCCAATGGCCGCGTAGGCGATGCGAACGAGCCCCGAGCAATCGATTCCCTCGCTAGTCATCCCGCCCCACTCGTAGGGCGTCTCGAGAAATTGGCTCGCGATGGAGACGACCTCGTCGCCGGTTCCGAGGCCGGTCGTCTCGCGGACGGCATCGGCAGGGAGCCGCGCTGTGGCACCGGTTCGGAAGGAAACAACGAGTTCGGCCTGAGTGGCCGTCTCGGAGCCGGTCACGCTGGACTCGGCGTCGGTTTCGCCCGATTCGATTCGGCACTCGACACCCGCGGGAACGGTGTCGAGATCGACGGTGCTGTCAGGATCACGACCCTCGTCCTCGAGCACGTTAGCCGGCGCAGTTGCGACGGCAGCAGCTGGTTCCCACTCGTCGGTGACGCCAGGTTCGCAGAGCGCCTCCTCGTCGACCCAGCCGAGGTAGCCGTCGGCGGTCCGAACGCGACGCCAGCCGTCACGGCCGTCGTAGCCCGTCAGGGCTTCCCCGTACAGTGCCTTCGTGACCTGCTCAGCGTCCTCCTCAGGCTCTCCTCTGACGGAGACCACACGGCGATGAGTGGTCCGTGGCACAGCCAGGGACTCGAGTACGGTCAGCTCGTCGCGAACTGTGGTGGCGTCTGTAGTGGCGTTGGCGTCTGCGTTGGCGTTAGCGGCGGCGTCCGAGCCATCGTCAGATTGCGCGGAAACGGCCTCCTGAACAGCATCGCGAACGCCGGTTCGAACGCGCTCGGTGCTTACCGTTCCCTCAAGGACAACCGCGTCACCGTCGACAGTGACATCGACAGCGACGACGGCAACTCGTTCGTCAGGAGCGTATCGCGTCGTCGCTTGCTGGACGGCGAGCGACGCGGCCGTCTCGAGTGCGGCGTCCGTGCTCATCAGTCAGCCTCCGTCGTTACGTCGTCGAGCGCCAGGTCCTCGGGCTGCTGTGCGTTGCCGATGATTTCCTCGACCGACTCCGGCTGACGAATCGTCTCGACATCGCCGTTCGACCGCAGGAGAACAATCGGTGGCTTCGGCTGGGCGTTCGTATGCGATGCACTGCCGAGCGAGTAGGCACCGATACGGTCGATCGCGATGGTATCGCCGCGCTCGAGTGGCGGCAACGAGACGCCCTCGGCGAGCACGTCACCCGAGTAGCAAAGTGGTCCGGCGAGATGATAGGATTCGGTTGGGTCGCCCTCCGAGAGCGCGTAGATCGGGTACGGCCAGTACGATGAGACGGTGTTCGTCCCGGCGTCGAGAACGGCGAACGTCGCGTACGGCGTCTCCTTGATGACGCCGACGCGGGCGAGCAACGTGCCGGCGTTGCCGACCAGTCGCCGGCCCGGTTCGAGAAAGAGCGTCGGCAGCGGAATGTCGGCCTCTGAAAGCGAGTCTTTGACGTTCGTCGCAATCGTCTCGATAATCGTCTCAGGGGCTGGCACGTCGTCATCGTACGGTACCGGGAGCCCGCCGCCGAGGTCGAGCACGTCGATCTCGACGCCGAGTTCGTCGCGAATATCGACGGCGAACGCACACATATCTCGCGCTGCGACGCCGTATGGCTCGGCACTCTGTATCTGGCTCCCGATGTGGAGTTGAATGCCCGCAACGTCGATCTCGTCGGCGTTCACCGCTTTTTCCGTGACGGCCATCGCGCGACCCGAATCGATGTCCAGCCCGAACTTCGTCTCGAGTGTCGCCGTCGCGACCTCGGGGTGGGTGGGGACCTCCATCGAGGGGTTACAGCGAATCAGTACACGCGGGCGAACGTCGGTTTTCCGCGCGGCTGCGACGAGTCGTTCGAGTTCGGTCGCGTTGTCGACGAGGAAGTGACCGACGCCGCGCTCCAGAGCGCGTTCGATATCTTCGGGGCGGCGGTTCATCCCGGTCAACAGGAGGTCATCAGCGTCGTAGCCAGCCGTCTGTGCCGCGGCGAGTTCGCCGCGGGCGTACACCTCGGCGTGGCAGCCCTCATCACGGAGAATCGAGAGGATCGCAGGGTTGTAGTTGGCCTTGACGGCAAAGTGGATGGTCGAGTCGGGGTAGTGCTCGTCGAGCGCGCTGCGAAGCGTTCGGTAGTTGTCCCGGATGTCGTCTTCGTAGAAGACGTAGACTGGACTGTCGTGTGGTGCAGACAGCGCTGCCTCGTGCTCGAGCAGGCGGTCTCGCCGGTGGGTGAGATCCATTGGTACCATATGGCGCACAGTCCCGTGAAAGCACCCTCCCTCGCATGCTAGGGATCCCGACTGGTCGGCGACGCCGATCGTCTGCCGAATGCACAGTTCTATATAGGATGAATGAGAATGCCAACCAATATCAGGATGCGAGAGTATCCGATCGTCCATGAAAAAGCGACTCGACCTCCAACTGTGGCACGAGGGGTGTTGGATGCTGGGGCTGACACGAACCCATCCAGACGCGACGCTCGTCGTTACCGACATCTGCTCGGACGGAACAGACATTCTGGCAACAGTCGTCGTTAGCGGCGACGACCTCGACCTCGGCGCAGTCGCGGATGACGCAGCAGCCGCCCCTGCAGTCCGCTCAACCGACCGCCTCGACGGCGGTCTCCAGTCGCTTCGGATCCACACCAGATACAAGATGGAGTCGTCCATCTACGACGCGATCATCAGCTCGTCGTTGACCCCGATCGGCGATATTCGTATCCAGGACAACGCAGAATACTGGACCCTGCTCGTCGACGGCGGTGCGATCAGTTCCGCAATTTCGACACTCGAGACGGACGCGGACGTCGACATCCTCCGCGTGACTGACTACGAACCGAACCCCTCGACTAACCACACTGTCATCGACGAGATCAGAGACGACCTCTCCGCCCGCCAGACGGAGTATCTGCTCTCGGCACTCGAGGAGGGCTACTACGGCTGGCCGCGAGACATTGCTGCGAAGGATCTCGCCGAAAAGCACGGTGTCTCCGGTCCCACAGCACTCGAGCACCTTCGCAAGGGCGAGTCCGTCGTTCTCAAACGTATTCTCGGCAAAATCGAGGAGCGTGAGCGGAGCGAGGCGGTACAAATGCAGTCGCCGTGAGGAGGGGACAGGGCCACCCGATGTGGAAGCGGAAATCCGGTTAGTACAGCCAACAGACGAGAGCGTCCGACTGTCGTGAGGGTATATAAAGAGTCTCGACAGTCACGCAGTTCGTTTATTCACGTAAGGAAGACAGTTCTGGTAGTGAGTGAAGAAGAGAAACTGATGGTTGTCTGTGTGTCGTGTGAGAGGTCGTATGCGGGAAAAACCACGACAGATAATCGTGTTCTCCCAATTGGTCGACCACAAGGATGTGAATGTGGCTCCAGCAACTTCGAGCCACTAGTATCCGCCGCAGAGGGAGGTGAGGAACCCCACGACTGAGCAGTGTAGGGTAAACACTTTTCACATCAGACCACTAACATTAGTGGCAACGATGGTCTCCAAGTATCAAGACCAGTCATCCGTGATCACCGCGTTCGGCATACTCATAGCCATCGTCGCTATTGTGGGAGCGCAGTTCTTCGGTTGGGAATGGGGAGATGGACAACTCGTTCCAACGCTCATCGGCGTCGTCGTTGCCGGAATTGCTATCGTCGTTCTTGCCAGAAAGGTAGTGGACTGAACACGAGTGATCCGCTCGACTCGTTACTGACACACTTCTAACAACTGTTCAGTTCGCAGTTCTACAGGCGGAGCAGGCCGAGGCGGTTCACAGACTGGTGGCTTCTCGAAGAACTGTGCAATCACACCGTCAGAAACGCTCGAGACAGCCGTGGAGCTACTCGAGTGCAGCCGTCTCGATAATGGATTCGACGAGGTCGTCGATCCGGTCCGTTGCAACCGCCTCGTGGTCACCCGTGAGATTCGAGAGGAGGCACGAGAAGACGATCGCGGGTTCGTTCTCTCGGTCTTCGACGTAGCCCGAGAGCGTTCGGACGCCCGTCAGCGTGCCGGTCTTCGCTCTGACCGGCAGCGGTGCATCCTCGAGTCGGTTGCTGACCGTCCCCTCGACGCCGGCCAGCGGCAGCGAACTACGGTAGCGATCGCCCCAGAGCTGGTCGAGGCTCCACTCGAGTACGGCGGCGATACTCGCGGCCGACAGGAGGTTGTACCGCGAGAGGCCGGAACCGTCGCGGAGCCGGACGGCGTCGGCACCGAGTGACTCCAGAATGAGGTGACGCGTGCTGGACGTGACCGAAATTTATAGTCGCGGGCATCAACGTGTGGAACAGCAGTGCGTCGAAACATCGCCCTCCCGATTTTGGCCGGCCTCCTTTCGATCGCGGCGCTCGGCACCGCAGCGGCCGTCCTTGACTCGACACCGGCAGTCTCCGCGTACGACCCCCCGACCGAGAGCACAGGTGACGCCGGGCTCACCCTGCTGGATGTCCTGCTCCTGCTCGTGGCGTCAGTCCTCGAACTGGTCGGTATCGAGATCGACCCCAGTGCGTTCTCAGCCGGCGGTGGACCCGGAATCGGCGTCCTCTTCGTCCTCGGTTCGGTGTTCCGCTCGCTCGCGCTCCCCCTGCTCGGCATCGCTATCGGAGGCACAGTTCTCCTCCTCGTTGGTCGTCGACTCCCGGCATCGACGCTCGATACCGTTTCGGCCGTCATCGCAAACTGGACGCGAACGACGGAGCGAACAGCACGGACGAACACGAACGCGAACGCAGCCGACAGCTGGCCGCCTGCCGAGCCGAAAACCGACGTGTCCGACGCGTGGGTAACGATGACCAGTAAGCTCGAAGCAGCGCGGCCACACGCCCGAACACCAACGGAGTGGGCCGAGGATGCGATCACGGCGGGGTACGATGCGGCCGCAGTGACTGCACTCACAGAACGGTTCAGTCGGACGAGATACGGCGGTGTCACCGAAACCGACGAGGACCGACGAGCGGCCAGGCGTGAACTCGATCGGATCGAGGAACGAGATTGCACCGAGGACCGCGGACAAGACGAGGCCGAAGCTGAATGACAGAGGGGAACTCGGATACGGACTCGTACTCGCACTCGAGCGGCCGATGGCTGCTAGTGACGGGCGGCGTCCTTTCGTTCTGTGCTGCGTTACTCGTCGTGGTCGCGCCGGGCGGGCGCGGACTGGACTGGCCCTGGCACGACGAGTTGGTACTCGTTTCGTCCTTCACGGTGATGTTCGTGCTCGCGTGTTTGCTCGTCCCGTTTATTCTGTTCGACGAGCCAGATCGGACGGGGCGGATGAAACAGCGGGGACGGATGAGCCGGACGGGACAGACGAAGGGCAGACCAGAATCCGTCCCGCCGACGCCGACACCAGGGCGCGATTTCGAGCGAGTTCTGGACCGGCGATGGCCGACGGTACTGCTGCCGGCACGGTCCGACCGAATGCGCGCACAGTTCCGACAGGCAGTGGTACGAACCCTCGTTCGAACGACGGGCTGCGCCGCGGAAGCCGCTCGCGGACAACTCGAGCGGGGGACGTGGACCGACGACCCGGTTGCCGCGGCGTTCGTGCGGCCGAAATCCGAGACGGCGTCCTCGCCGCTTCGATCGGTCGCGAGACGCGTCCGCTTTTCGCGAGACGCCCGGCGAACGGCGCAGGCGATTCGAGCGCTCGCCGCGGAGAGAGGCGAAGACCGAGCTGGGGGACGAAGCTGGAGTCGGGATCAGGTTCGGGGCCGGAGTCAAGTTCGAAGTCGAGACCGGAATCGGGGACGGGTCCAGAATCGAGACCGGAGCCGAGGGCAGGTTCGGGAGCAGGAGCGACGATGAACCCCAACGCGACGGGCCAGAAGACGAGAGGCCAAGACACGGTACATCAGGACACGACGGACCAAGACGCCGTAGACCAAGACGCCGTAGACCAAGACACGACAGACCAAGACACGACAGACCGGAACACCAACAGCATCCGACGGACGACGCGCTGGAACAGCGCGCTCGTCGCCGCGCTGCTCGCGAGCGGAACGGGTGTGTTGCTGGAGGAACCAATCCTCCTTCTCCTCTCGATCCCCGCCATCGTCTTCGCCGTCTACTCGCATGCGACCGCAGTTCCCATACCGACACTCGAGATCGAACGGACGATCAGCGCGGATTCCCCCTCGCACGGAGAGGCAGTCGAGGTCACGGTCACGCTCCGGAATACGGGGCGACAGACGCTCACCAACGTCAGTCTCGCCGACGGCGTCCCGCGACTGCTTGCAGTCCGCGGCGGCTCCGCTCGACACGCGACAGTACTCGAGCCGGGCGGCGAGACGACGATGTCCTACACGGTCGTTGCGAAGCACGGAATCCACCGATTCGAGCCGGCAGCCGTGGTTTGCAGGGACACGAGTGGGAGCACCGCGGTCGGGACAACCGTCGAGCCGGAGACGGAAACGGTACTCGCCTGTCGCTCGCCGATCCAGTCCGTTACCTTCGGTCGGCTCGTACACACCCGGCCGGGAACGACCGTCACAGCCGTCGACGGAAGCGGGACCGAATTCTCGAATGTCCGCGCGTACCGTCCCGGGGACCGACCGAGCAGAATCGACTGGAACCGCTACGCCCGTGAACGGGAGCTGACGACCGTTCGCTTTCGAGAGGAGCGAGCGCAGCCGACGGTGCTCTGTCTCGACGCCCGACAGTGCTGTTACCGGGCAGCCACGGACGGCGATCCGCACGCCGTCGCCTACGAGCGGTTCGCGGCGCGCGAACTGCTCGATGCGGCCGCCGACTCGAACGAGCCCGTCGGGCTCTCGGTCTTGGGCACGGGACAGCAGTGGATGGCGCCGAAGACCGGATCTCGCCACATTGCGACCGTGCGGCGGACGCTCGCGGACCCGGAAACGCTGCCGCTCGAACCGCCGACCGTGCACATTGGACGCACCGACCGCACAACCGGTGACGAACAGGGACGCGAGCTCCGAACGCGAATCGGCCGGCAAACCGGCGTGTTGCTTCTCTCCCCGCTCCTCGACGAGGTGCCCGTCGAACTGGCCCGAACGCTTCAGGCGGAGGGCAATCCGGTGACCGTGCTGTCGCCCGACGTGACGGCGGAACGGTCGCTCGGAACGGCGGTCGCGCGAGTTCGACGGCGCAATCGAATCGCAACCCTTCGGCGAGCTGCCGTGCCAGTCGTCGACTGGGACCCCGAAACTCCACTCGAGAGCGCGATGCGCGCGGGGGTGAACCGATGAGTGGTCTCCCTGGCGATCCGGAGGCTTCGTTCCCGACGACGGTGAGCGCGACCATCGCGCTCGCCGCACTGCTTGGTGCATGTTTCGTCGGCGCTGCGAGTCCGATACAGACCGCGCCGTTGCTCCTGACGGGGATCGGACTCGCGGCCTTCGTCGCCGGCGTGGTGCTCCGTCGACGACGCTTTCGGCTCGGCGGACGGCTACTTACCGGGTTGGGATTCCTCCTCGCCGTGACGGCACTGGTTGGGGCAATTGTGCTTTCGCCACCGATTGTGACACTGTTCGCACTCCTCTCGTGTGGGATCGGAGCGCTGGTGGCGACCCTCGGTCTGTTTCCCGTCTCCACCAGAATCGTCCGACCGCTCGTGCGTACCGGCAGCGTGCTCGTGTTCGTTGGCGTCGCAACGATCGCCGTCGTCGACGCACCGCCGGTCTGGCGGTCGGCGATGGCCGTTTCGCTAGTGTTCCTATCGTGGGACACCGCCGAGCGAGCGATCACGCTCGGCGAACAGGTCGGTGGAACCGCCGAAACCGTCTCCGTCGAACTCGTCGGGGCCGGCTCGGGGGTGGCCGTCGCGACCGTGGCAGTCGTGCTTACGGTTGCCGTTGCCCGGCTCCCGATACCGATACCGATACCAGTACCGACCACCGGCTCGCCACTCCTCGGACTGGCGCTCCTGCTGGTCGCGGTCGTGGCGTTCATCCTCGCGCTGACGCACACGCCGCAACGTCCCACATCTACGGAGAACGAGGGAAACCCGGAGTAGTATTGCAGTTCACGAGAGCGCGAACGAAACTCGCAGAGCTCGATCGACGGCCCGACCGGCTACTCGAGTGCAGCCGTCTCGATAATGGATTCGACGAGGTCGTCGATGCGGTCCGTCGCGCTGGCCTCCTGGTCGCCCGTGAGATTCGAGAGCAGACACGAGAAGACGATCGCGGGCTCGTTCTCGCGATCCTCGACGTAGCCCGAGAACGTGCGGACGCCGGTTAGCGTGCCGGTCTTCGCTCTCACCGGCAGCGGTGCAGCCTCGAGTCGGTTGCTGACCGTCCCCTCGACGCCGGCCAGCGGCAGCGAACTGCGGTAGCGGTCGCCCCAGGGCTGGTCGAGACTCCACTCGAGTACGGCGGCGATACTCGCAGCCGACAGCAGGTTGTACCGCGAGAGCCCGGAGCCGTCTCGGAGTCGGACGGCGTCGGCACCGCGGGCCTCCAGAAAGTCGGTGACGTGCGTTTCCCAGGCGTCCCAGGAGCCCTCACCCTCGAGTTCGAGCGCGACCGTTCGGGCGAGTTGCTCGGCGACGAAGTTGTCCGAGGTGACGAGCATCGTGCGGACCTGCGCCGAGAGCGGCGAGGATTCGACGACCGCACAGGGCGGGCCGTCAGTGTCGACGGGCTCGTGTTCGATCCGGGTCCAGCCGTCGATGGTGACGCCGGTGGACTCGAGTGCCTGCCGGAGGAGCGAGCCGGCGTGCATCATCGGGTCGTCGACGGGGCTCGCCTCGACGGTCGTCTCGCCGGGTGGGATCTGTCCCTCGACGCGGATGACCTCGGAGGCCCGTTTCTTGTACACCTCGAGCTCTTCGGTCGGCCCGGTCGTCACGTCCGATTCGATGCGGACGATTTCCGAGGTCGGCGAGGCGTCGACGGTGACCGAGCCGTTGCGGTGACTGACGGTGATGTCGACCGTGTTTCGCTCGAGTGCGAGCGGCGTGCTCTTGGCACCGTACTCGAACTGGCCGTCGTCCCACGTCCAGCCGGGACCGAGCGACTGGTGGTCGAACGCCGAGGCGTCGATGACGAGTTCGCCGGCGACGGTGTCGATGCCGGCCTCGGCGACGGCTTCGGCGAGCGCCAGCAGGTCGCCCTGTGAGAGGTCGGCCGCGCCGGATCCGGTGAGGACGAGGTCACCGAGGAGGTGGCCCTCCTGCACCGCGCCGTCGGCGTGAAGCGTCGTCTCGAACCGGTAGGACGGGCCAAGCTCATCGAACGCGCGTGCTGCCGTCACGAGTTTCGCGTTCGACGCCGGCAACAGTGGGACGTGCGGGTTCGCCGTGACGATCGGGTCACCCGTCCGCAAGTCGGCGGCGTAGACGCTCGCGCTCATCCGGTCGAGGTGTGGAAACGCCGACTCGACCAGCGACGCGGCCTGCGATTCGGACTGTGCCTGTTCGGTCGGTCGCTGTTCGTTACGGCTCACGGGTGCCTCCTTCGTCAGTTACTTCGAGATGACACGCCGTCAACCGTTCGGTTTTGCCAACAACGTCACTGGTAGTTCCGCCGGCAGGGTCGAGCGCCGGCGTCGCGGACTGACAGACCGATTCGTGCGTCTCGAGACGCTCTCTGGCAGCAGTCCAGTCACCCTCGAGTGCGCGTTCGACGGCCTGGCGCGCGTCCGACCTCGCGCCAGGTGGGATCGTACCGCCGTCGCCCGCGGCGTCGGTAGCGGTGTCGGCAGACGCACTCGCGTCGATATCCCCGAGGTAGGTCTCGACAACCGCGTCCAAATCGCTCCCCTCGAGTTCCTGCTCGCGGACAGCCCCGAGGAGTTCGTCGTACGCCTCGTACCCTGCGGCGCTGAAGCCGTCCGGCAGGATGAACGACGGACAGCGCGTGTGGAACCGACAGCCCCGCGGCGGATCGGAGGCGCTCGGCACGTTCCCCTGAATCACCGATTCGATCCCCGGCTGGTCGGGGTCGGGGTTCGGCACGGCGCTCAACAGCGCCCTGGCGTAGGGATGGTACTGCTCGGTGAACAGCTCCTCGGTCGGGGCCATTTCGACGAACTCTCCCAGGTACATCACGGCCACGCGGTCGGCAACGTACCGAACCACGCTCAGGTCGTGTGAAATCAGGAGATACGTCAGCCCGTACTCCTCCTGCAGGTCGTCCATCAGATTGAGAATCTGGGCCTGCACGCTCACGTCGAGTCCGCTAACCGGCTCGTCCGCCACGACGAGATCCGGATTGATCGACAGCGCCCGCGCGAGGTTGATCCGCTGGCGCTGTCCCCCAGAGAACTCGTGGGGATGGCGGTCGTAGTACTCGCGTTTGAGGCCGACCTGCTCGAGTAACTCGAGTGCGCGCTCGCGCCGAAGGTCGGCTTTGGAGGCGGAGACGGAGACGTCGATGTCAATCGTTCGCTCCGTTTCGTCGACGGTGACGGTGGCGTCGAATCCCCAAGGGAGGTCGACGGCGATGTCGTCGGCCGTTTCGACGCGTTTTTCGGTTGGGTCACCGACGGGGCGAACCGTCAGCAGGACCGTCGCGACGCCGTCGACCGGATCGACGACGAGGTCCGCGTTGTCGTCCACGGTGGCGTTGACTGCGTACTCGGAGAGGTCTTCGGTTCGTACTTCGGTATCCGCACCGACCGACGAATCGGATCGCGGCCAATCGGTTCCCTCGAGTGGGTCCTCGATAATGTGGCCGACCTTTCGGCGCGGGTTCAGGCTCGACTGGGGGTCCTGAAACACCATCTGCGTGCGCTTTCGGAACTCGCCTTCGGGGATTTCGTCCGTCGATCGGCCGTCGAAGGTGATGTCGCCGGCCGTCGGCTCTTCGAGGCCGAGGATGGTTCGTGCAAGCGTCGACTTTCCGCAACCGGACTCGCCGACGATGCCGAGCGTTTCACCGGGGCGTAGCTCGAAGTCGACGCCGTCGACGGCTTTCACGCTCGACTGGTCGTAGCGGAACGGGAACGGCCCCGACTCCGGATCGAAGCGGATCGACGAGAGCAGCCCCGAGTTCACCGGGAAGTGTTTCTGGAGCCCGGCGACCTCGAGTAGCGGCTCCCGATCGGAGCCACCGGTCCGGTCGTCAGTACGGTTCGTTCCACTGGGTCCCCCATCGTCGGTTCGATCGATCGTACTCATAGCGCACCTCGTTCGCGGTCAGTTCGTGGTTGCGTCTCGGTCGTAGCGTCAGCCTCGGTCGTAGCGCCAGCGTTAGTCTCAGTCCTAGTCTCGGTCTCGGTCTCAGTCATCTGTCTGTTCCTCCACGACGGCCGGCTCACTGGTCGTCGACTCGTGTAACGCCGGTTCTTCGCGTTCGACGCCGTCGTCGTAGCGCAGACAGGCGGTCGTATGCGTCTCCTCGTCGCCGACATCGTACAGCGGCGGCGTCAGCTGCGAGCACTCGCCGAATTCGACCGAACAACGGGTTCGGAACCGGCAGCCCGAGGGCGGCGAGACCGCACTCGGCATGGTCCCGCCAATCGGATCGAGTTCGTCGAGCGTCTCGTCCGGTGTGACAACCGAGTTGATGAGCGACTGCGTGTAGGGGTGTTTCGGGTTTCGGTACAGTTCTTCGTACGGTGCGGACTCGACTACCCTGCCGAGATACATGACTGCCACGCGGTCACAGACCTCTCTGACGACGCCGAGGTCGTGCGTGACGTACACCATACTCGTCTCGTATTTCTCCTGAATCTCGTCGAACAGTTCGAGAATGCCGGCCTGGATGGTCACGTCGAGCGCCGTCGTCGGCTCGTCGGCGATGATCAGTCGTGGATCACAGGCGAGCGCCATCGCGATCATCGCTCGCTGTTGCATGCCGCCGGAGTACTGGTGTGGATACTCGTCGATCCGTTGTGCCGGATCCGGAATGCCGACGTCGTCGAGGAGTTCGATCGCTCGCTCGCGTGCCTCAGTGGGCGAGCGGTCCGTGTTCTCGACGATAACTTCCTCGATCTGCTCGCCGACGGTGAAGACGGGGTTGAGCGCGGACATCGCGTCCTGGAAGATGATCGAGATTTCGTTACCGCGAATGTCTCGTCTGAGTTCCTGCTCGCTGAGATCAGTCAACTCCTGGCCGTCGTACTTGATGCTCCCGTTGACGATCCGGCCGGGTTCACGGATCAATCCCATGAGACTCTTGACGGCGACGCTCTTTCCAGCGCCACTCTCGCCGACGAGTCCCAGCGATTCACCGGTTTCGACCTCGAAGCTCACACCGTCGACCGCGCGCACGATGCCGTCGGACGTGAAGAAGTACGTCTGCAGGTCTTCGACCTCGAGAAGGCTCATCGACGATCACCTCGCGCCGTCGTCGACGAATCTGCGTCGTGTTGCTCGAGTCCACCGTCGGTTGCCGCCTGCTGGCGGTCGCCCTCGTCAGGCGAGCGCTCGCCGTGGCCGTCGTCTTCGAGGATTGCGTCCACGTCGAAATCATCGTAGCCGACGTCTTCGACGGTCGTTTTCGGGTCCATTACGTCTCGCAGTCCGTCGCCAAGCATGTTGAATCCCATAACTGTGAGGAAGATCATGATGCCGGGGAACAGCGCGACCCACCACGCGACGAGCAGCGCCGTCCGGCCGTCCGCGAGCATTCGGCCCCAGTCCGGCGTCGGCGGTTGGACACCGAAGCCGAGGAACGAGAGCGCCGCTGCGCCGATGATGACGGTCCCCATCGATAGGGTCGCCTGCACGACGACCGGCGCGAGCCCGTTGGGGACGATCTCGCGGAAGAGAATCGTTCGTCGGGGCAGCCCCGCGAGTTTCGCCGCCTCGACGTACTGGCGGTCTCGCAGGGAGAGCACTTCAGAGCGCATCACCCGGGCGTACGCCGGAATACCGACGATCCCGTAGGCGATGAAGAGGTTGTAGATACTCGGACCGAAGATCGCCATGAAGATCATCGCGAGGACGAGGCCCGGAATCGCGTACAGGACCTCGACGGTTCGCATGAGGCCGTCGTCGACGTAGCCGCCGAAGTACGCCGAGATCGCGCCGATGATGACACCGCCGACGAAGCTGATGCCGACCGCGAGGATGCCGATCGTTAGCGCCGTTCGGCTCCCGTAGATGATCCGCGCGAACACGTCACGGCCGTAGCGGTCGGTTCCGAACGGATGCGCTCGCGACGGTTCGGAGTAGCGCATACTCTGATCCATCGCGTGTGGATCGGCGTGGAGCCACGTGATGATCGCCCGGTTAAACAGGAAGCTATCGATCGCGCTGAAGATCGCCATCGCAACGAGGACGGCGACGATGAGGAGTCCAGCGACCGACGTTGGGCTGTGCCTGAGCTTCGCGAGCGTTCCAAGTACGCGGCCGTTGGTGGAGAGTTCTGCGTCGCCGACACGACTCTCTTCGCCGCTCATTGGTCATCCCTCCACGGTGTTAGTGTCGGTATCGGTGTCAGTGCCGGTGTCGGTATCAATGCCGGTGTCGGTGCTACTGCTGTGTCTGGTGTCGCAACCGACGATACCGTCGGTGGGTTCTGTGCTACGTCAGTCATACTTGATCCGTGGGTCGATGTACGCGTACGCGATGTCGGTGAGCACGACGCCGATCAGGAACAACGTCGAGAAGAACAACGTCACTCCGACGGCGACGGAGTAGTCCTGATCGATGAGCGAGTCGAAGAACAGCCGTCCCAATCCAGGGATGGCGAAAATCTCTTCGACGATGACACTCCCGCCGAGCAGCGTCGAAACCTGAAGCCCGACGATCGTCACCAGGGGCAACAACGCGTTGCGGAACGAGTGTCGTATCAGTACCTTTCGCTCGGGAATGCCGTAGGCGCGCGCCGTCTCGATGTAGTCCGCGCGAAGCTCCTCGATCATGCTCGAGCGCGTCATCCGCATGAGCAGCGCCGTCTGGGCTGTCGCAAGGGTGATGACGGGCATGATGAGCAGCGTCAGCGACTCTACCGGATCGATAAACGGCGAGGTGTACCCTGACGCCGGGAGCAACTCGAGATGGTACGTCACCACGTAGATCAGCATCAGTGCCAGCCAGAAGTTCGGCGTGGAGATGCCGGCGAGTCCGGCAAAGCGGGAGGCGTGGTCACCGGCTTCGTTGTGGCGTGCTGCGCCGTAGATGCCGAGACCGATCGCCATCGGAAGCGCGACGAGGTAGGAAAGTCCCATCACGACGAGCGTCGGCTCCATTCGCTCCCAGATGAGATCCGACACTGGGCGGTTGTAAACGAACGACTGGCCGAGGTCTCCCTGCCCGAGGCGGACGAGGTAATCGAAGTACTGTTCGTGAAGCGGCCTGTCGAAGCCGTAGCTTGCGATCAGATCGTCCGCCAGCTCCTGGCCCGGTTCGGTACCGAGGTAGAGGCGAACGGGATCACCCGGCAGCGCGTGCATCATGACGAACATCAGCGTCACGATACCGAACAGGACCGGGATGATCTGAACGAAGCGTCGAAACGCGTATCTAAGCAGTCCCATCTGTATACGAAATGATTCCCATCAGTGAATGTGGCTGGCCAGTTAGTCGTCGATCCGCGCCTCTTGCCACTGGTTGAACGCTTCCTGCTCGCCGAACGGACTCGGCTCGTAATCCTGTACGTCCGTGTGGACGCCAGTCGCGCTCTCGGCGGAGTACACACCGAGAACGGGATAGAGCGGCATGAGGAGGTCGGCGGCTTCGACGTAGTACTCGTAGCGTTCCTCGCGGTCCGTCGTCTGTCGTGCTGCACGAACGATCTCGTCGAGTCGTTCGAGATCCTCGAGCGTCTCCTCGTCGCCACGCTCACGAGCGCCCTCGTAGAGGTAGCCGATCGACGAGTGACCGACGACGCTGTCACTCATGCCGCCGTCGTCGTTCGCGAGGTCACGGAACATGTGGTAGTAGTAGCCGTCCGGGTCGTCGTTCCCGCCCCATCCGTACGTGGTGATATCGAAGTCACCGTTGTCGAGTCCATCCAGCCACTCGCCGTCTGAAATCTCGCTTACCGTGGCGTTGATTCCAACTTCCTCGAACTCGTTCTGAAGTACGGTCGCCCGTCCGGTCGTCGCTTCGCCCGATTGAGACGTGATTTCGACGTCGAAGTCCGTGCCAAGGCCGGCCTCCTCGAACAGTTCGACCGCGCGGTCGTGATCCTGCTCGGGATAGTACTGCTCCTCCCACTCGTCCGCCGGGAAGTCCCAGGCGTCGATGACACCCTGTGGCATGTGTCCCCAGTTCCGGCTGCCGAGTTCGCCGACGGCACCGATCAACAGCTCGTCGTAATCGACGAGATACTGCAGTGCCTCACGCGCTCGCACGTCCTCGAACGGCCCGTCCAGGCAGTTCACGAGGAACCCCTGGAAGTCGAAGTTGTCGAGCTGGTAGACGTCGATATTGTCGTCGTTCTGTGCTTCGTCGAGCAACGCCTCCGTCACACCGGACTGGTGAATGTCACCGGTCGAAAGTTCGACGTAGCCGACCTCCGTCTCCGGAATGATTCGGTACTCGAGTCCGTCCAGTGCTGGCTCGCCGAGGAAGTAGTCGTCGTTGGCCGTGAGTTCGACGCTGGCCGACGGATCGTGGTTCGCGAGTTCGAACGGACCGCTGCCGATCGGGTTCTGGCCGAACTCCTCCTGTCCCATCTCCTCTGCGGCATCCATCGGCACGATTGCGGCGTTCATGCCGGCGAGCGTTCGCTCCATCAGCGCGGACTGGTACTCGAGATGGAGGGTAACTTCGAACTCGCCGGTCGCCTCGGCCTCGTCGAGGAATTCGACGTTCGAGAGGTTTGGCGAGTCGTTATCCGGGTCACGGACCCAGTTAAGCGAGTACGCCACGTCCTCCGCGGTCAGTTGGTCGCCGTTGTGAAAGGTGACGTCATCGCGGATGTCGGCGACGAACGTCGTTTCGTCGATCTCCTCGAGTTCGCCGTCGGCGAGGTGTGGAACGGTGCCGCTGCCGTCCGGCTCCATCATGAGGAGTGAGTCGAATAGGTAGTGTGCAGCCGTGCTGTACCACGCCATCTGATTCATTCGCGGATCGAACGTCTCGACCTCGTCAGAGGTCGCGATCCGGAACGTCCCGCTCCCGTCCCCTGGCTCGTCTGGGTCGCTGCCAACGCACCCCGCGAAGAGCCCCGCTGCGCCGATAGCAGCCGTCGATTTGATAAATCGGCGTCGATCGATGTCGGATGTTGTGTCTTCCTTGGACATTGAGAACACTACCCTAGTGTACCCCAGACAAGTCACATCAGGGGAAAATAATCGGTCCCTAGCATCATAGGTGGCTGTCGTCACCGACTGCTGGGTCCCAAGAGTTACGACCGCGTTCGCCAGCACAGGACCGTCATGGCGCTCAAACGAACGTAACTCGATCGACTCGTCGCCGCTCACGGCGGTCCCGGTCCGGTACCGAGAGAGGCGAACCGCCATCCCATCTGTATACGAAGTAACTCCCACCAGCGAATGAGTTTGCCAGCTAGTCGTCGATCCGCGCCTCTTGCCAGTGGTTGAATACTTCCTGTTCGCCGAACTCCGTGGGCTGGTACCCTTGAACGTCGGTATGGACGCCAGTCACCCCCTCGGCAGAGTACACGCCGATGACCGGGTACAGCGGCATGAGAATCTCAACTGCTTCGACATAGTACTCGTAGCGTTCGTCCCGGTCCGTCGTCTCCCGCGCCGCACGAACGAGTTCGTCAAACCTCTCAAGATCCTCCAGGAGGTCGTCATCGCCGCGCGCTCGAGCCCCTTCGTAGAGATAGCCGATCGACGAATGGCCGACGACATCGTCGTTCATACCACCGTCGTCGTTCGTGAGATCACGGAACATCCGGTAGTAGTAGCCGTCCGGATCGTCACCTCCGCCCCATCCGTACGTATTGATATCAAACGTTCCGTTATCGAGCGAATCCAGCCATTCTCCATCCGATACCTCTCTAACGTTTGCGTCGATTCCAACCTCCTCGAATTCGTGTTGCAAGACAGTAGCTCGACCCCGCATCGCCTCACCGGACAACGTAACGATGTCCACCTCGAAGTCGGTATCGAGTCCAGCCGCTTCGAACAGTTCACGTGCGCGGTCGTGATCTTGCTCCGGATAGTACCGTTCTCGCCACTCATCCGCAGGGAAGTCCCAGGCATCAACAACGCCCTGGGGCATATGGGCCACGCTCCGACCGCCGAGGTCGCCGACGGCACCCGTCAACAACTCATCGTAGTCGACGAGGTATTGAACCGCTTCGCGCGCTCTGACGTCTTCGAACGGACCCTCCAGACAGTTGATAATGAGTCCCTGAAAGTTGAAGGTATCGAGCTGATGCGTTTCGACGGCATCGTTCGACTCCGCTTCATCCACGAGAGCGTCCGTCACGCTTGATTGATGAATAGTACCATCTGCCAATTCGACGAAACCAACCTCTGCTTCCGGAATGATTCGGTACTCGAGCCCGTCCAGTGCTGGCTCGCCGAGGAAATAGTCGTCGTACGCCTCGAGTTCGACAGTGGCCGACGGGTCGTGGTTCGCGAGTTCGAACGGGCCGCTGCCGATCGGGCTCTGGGCGAACTCCTCCTGTCCCATCTCCTCGGCGACATCCATCGGAACGATCGCAGCGTTCATCGTGGCGAGTTCCTGTTCCATCAGCGCGAACTGGTACTCGAGGTGTAACGTGACTTCGAACTCACCTGTCGCCTCGGCTTCGTCAATGAACTCGACGTTCGAGAGGTTTGGTGAGTCGTTATCCGGATTTCGGACCCAGTTGAGCGAGTACGCCACGTCCTCCGCGGTCAGTTGGTCGCCGTTGTGGAAGTAAACGTCGTCGCGGATGTCGACGACGAACGTCGTTTCGTCGACCTCCTCGAGTTCGCCGTCGGCGAGGTGCGGGACCACGCCGCTGCCGTCCGGCTCCAACATGAAAAGCGAGTCGAACAGGTAGTGTGCAGCCGTACTGTACCACACCATCTGATTCATTCGCGGATCGAACGTCTCGACCTCGTCCGGTGTCGCGATCCGGAACGTCCCACCTCCATCACCGGTTTCATCTGGGTCGGTTCCAACGCACCCGGCGAAGAGCCCTGCTGCACCGATAGCAGCCGTCGATTTGATGACTCGGCGTCGATCGATGTCGGATGTTGTGTCTTCCATGGACATTGAGAACACTACCCTAGTGTGTCCCTAGCAAGTCACAAGAGGGTGAAAATAATCAGGCCCTAGCATCATAGGCAATCGTCGTCACTGACTGCCGGGGCCCCAAGAGCTATGTCCGTTTCGCCGACACAGGAGCGCTATGACACTCAAACGGACAGAGATCGACCAACTCGTCGCTGCTCGCGGTGGACCAGGGAGGGAGTACCAGGTCGCTCGTGTTTTCGAGAAACTGATCGACCCGTACGTCGACGAGGTGTCGTGGGATGCGATGGGAAACGTCGTCGCGACGAGTTACGGTGAGGACGGTGGTGCTGGTGATGGCGATAGCACTGATGATACTGCCGGCGACGCTGGTGCTGACGGTACCGATAGCACCGGTTCAGGCAGTACTGACGATACCAACGAAACCGACGGCGACACCAAAGACGTCCTCCTCGCCGCCCACACCGACGAACTCGCGTTCCTCATCGACGACATCACCGACGACGGTTTCTGCTCGTTCTCGATGCTCGGCGGCCACTACCGGGGCTATCTCCCCGGACAACACGTGCTCGTCGGCCCCGACAAGGTTCCGGGTGTCGTCGGGACGAAGCCGCGACACTTCATGGATAGCGACGAGAAAGAGAGCCTGCCAGAGAACCTGTACATCGACCTCGGTGCCCAGAATCCGGCAGAGGTAGCCGAACTAAACGTCGAACCCGGCGACCACGCAACCTGGGATCGCGAACTGACCGACCTCGCAAACGGCCGGCTGGCTGGTCGCGCGCTCGACGACCGCATCGCACTCGCGATTCTCGTCGCCGTCGCCCGCGAGACCGACTCGGATCGAACCGTCCACTACACCGCCACCGTCCAGGAAGAGGTCGGCCTCCGCGGCGCCCGTGCTGCAGTTCACGAGGTGGATCCAGACATCGCCATCGCACTCGAGATCTTCCCGAGCGACGACTACCCGATCGACGGCGAGCGCTCGAGTACCGTCGAACTCGGCGGCGGCCCAGTCGTCGAGTTCGGCGACGGCACCTCCGAGTATCTCTTCGGTGGCGTCCTCGTCGATCGGCAGACACTCGAGTGGCTCACGGATGCCGGTTCGTCAGCCGACGTCACCCTCCAGCACGACGTGATGATTGGCGGTACGACCGACGCGACGGAGTTCCAGAGTGCCGGTCGGGCGCGCCACGCTGGCGCGATTGCCGTCCCCTGTCGGTACACGCACTCACCCGTCGAGACGATCGATCTCGACGACGCCGAAGAGACGGTCGATGTGCTCGTCGCTGCGCTGGAATCGTCGTTCCCGGGCCGGACTGATGTGCGCGGGCGTGGGTCATAACGTGACGTGAACCGTGAGTGACCGTTGCGACGTGAGTGACCGGTCACCCGTACGGAAATCGGCATGGCGACCGTGATGAGAACGATAGCAAGAACCCCGGAAGTGCAACCAGTGCGGAACCCGTTGCAGTTGTTCCTACAGGTGCTCGTCGAACGCCGCTTCAATCTTCTCGAACGTTCGCTGCCACGTCGATCGCTTCGAGAACACGTGCCCTTCGTCAGGATAGTACTCGGCCTCGAACTCGACATCGAGGTCGAGTAGCGTGTTCACCACGATGTCCTGTTGCTCGACGTTCACGTACCGGTCAGCCGTACCGTGGAAGCTGTACAGCGGCGTCTCGTATCGATCCATGTGAGTGACCGGGCTGGCGTCGTCCCATCGGTCGGGGTTCTCGAGTGGATGTCCCATCACAGTCGTCGCTGCGGAGGCGATGTCGGGGAATTTCGTCTCGGTCGCCCACTCGTGGTAGTTCGCTGTGTCGGCAAGTCCGGCGATATTGACCGTGACGTCAAATGTTCCAGGGTGGGTTCCGGGGAGCTGAAGCGCGGCGTAGCCGCCGTAGGAGAGTCCCCACTGCCCTACTGAATCAGCGGTGTACTCGAGAGCACGCAGATAGTCAGCGGCGCGAGCGATGTCGTCCATCTCGATCCGCCCACGGTCACCGCCGATCGCGCCTCTGAACGCTCGGCCGTGGCCGATGCCACCGCGGTAGTTCACGAACAGGCCGACGTACCCGTTCGTGGCGAGGTACTGCTGATACGCGTAGGCAAGCCCGTATGATCGGGAGGGATGAAAGCCATCTCGTATCTGTCGCATCGGCCCGCCGTGAACGTAGACGACACCGGGGAGGTCGGTTGCGTCATCGGGAACGGACTCACTTTGGCGTGGATCGAGGAGATAGCCCTCGATCGTCAGCTCACCACTCTCGAACGTGACTCGTTCCGGTTCGATCGGTGGTTCCGGCCACTCGTGAAGGTCAGAGTGGGTCAGTTTGGAGTCAGTGTGCGTCGCTGGGTCGGCCGGCTCAGCATCGGACGACTCGAACTCGAGTTCGTGGACGCGAATTTCCGGAGAGCGGTCGCGGCTTGCATGGAGATAGGCAACGCGATCGCCGTCCGGTGACGGTCGCGGTTCGACGTTTGTTCCCGCCGTTTCGACTAGCGGTTCTGTCGTGCCATCGAGCGTGACCGTGTAGAGCTGTCGCTGACCTGTATCTCTGCGGTTGGACGCGAAGACGACCCGGTTGTCATCGATCCATCGCGGCGCAGAATCAGCGAGTCCTTTGTCCTCGAAGGTCCCCTCAGTGAGTTGCGTTCGCTCGCCTGAGGTGACATCGATCACGTGGATGTGTTCGTAGCCATCTACTGGGAGCGCCGCGGCCAGCAACGTACCGTCGGGGGAGAGACGCGGTGACCCACGCGAGAGTGCGCCGGTCTCGTCGTCGACTTCTTGGAAGAGTATACTCTCGGTCTGCGGAGCATCGACGTCGACAGCGATGAACTCGCGGACGGTACCGTACTCCCGTCGGCGCTCGTAGCACAGCCGTCCGTCGTCGAGCCAGAACGGCGAATGCGACGAAGCGTCAGAACGGGTTCGCCAGACGAGGTCTCCGCTCTCGGTGTCGATCACGCCGATGCACTTCGTCTCACAGTCTGTGAACCGATAAGCGAGCAGTCCATCCTCGCGCCAGGCGAACGCACGCTCCCCACCAAGAAATGGCCCCCGCTCCGGAACATCGAACCTGCGCTCGACACCGTCGGTCAGTGATCTGGTACGGGGTTTGCCATCCCGATAGAACGCGAGGCGGGACCCATCGTGCGACCAGGTGAGCGATGCATCACCGTCGGGTGTGCGCGAGATCTCTGAGACGGATTGCTCACGTGGATCAATGAGGGCTGTCAATCCGTCCTCAGTCGTACAGACGAGCTGTGGCTCCGTCGGCGACCACGTGAACTCGGCGACGTGTTCGTCAGCTGGTCGAACGCGCCACGGCTCCGTTCCCGGGCGACCAATGAGCAGTACCTTTCCATCGTCTTCGTGTATCGTTGCGGCGAGAAACGAACCACACGAGGACCACGCGGGGGCGGTAGGCCACTCTATATCGAGGACGTTGTCGAGGGTGAGCATAACCCACAGTTACGTCGAATCCACATGAATTGTTGGGAGGCGGAATACGCACCAGTGTTCGTGGAACGAGGCTATAGTAATACCAACGTGAACACCGACGGCTGACCAGCGGACGAGTGTGAGCGAGCAGACGCTTCCCTCGCCTCACTGGCGGCACAGCATGTGAGATAATATAGCAGTAGACGCAAGGTATCGTATGTCACTCGATCACGTCGAAACCCTCGAATGTACGCTTTGTGGAGCGACGTACGAACCCGACCAGATCATATACACCTGTCCGGAACACGACGGTGTCGCCGGCATCCTCGAGGTTGTGTACGACTACGACGTTATCCACGACCGGTTCGACGCGGCGCTTGATGGGACCATCCAGACCCAGTGGAAATACCGTGCGTTCCTCCCAGTGGACACGGAAGCGACGCCGATCACACTCGATGAGGGTGGGACGGACTTGCTCGACGCACCGCAACTGAGTACTGAACTCGGGGTCGACGTTCGCGTGAAAAACGACGGTCTGAACCCAACAGGCTGCTTCAAGGACCGGGCGACCAGCGTCGCCGTCACCAAGGCACGCCACGCCGAGCGGGACATCGTTACCTGCGCGTCGACAGGGAATGCCGCCGCATCGCTCGCAGGCTACGCGGCACGAGCAGACCTCGACTGTCGCATATTCGTGCCCGAGAGTGCGCCCGAAGGGAAACTCGTCCAGCCCCGTGTCTACGGTGCAGACGTCCTCGCGGTCGCTGGGAGCTACGACGAAGCATATGATCTGAGTATGGAGGTCACCGAATCCTATGGCTGGTACAACCGAAATGCGGCGATCAACCCCTTCCAGATCGAGGGGAAGCGAACTGTTGGCCACGAACTCGCCGAGCAGACGCAGGATTCGATCCCCGACTGGATCGTCTTCTCGATGGGCGATGGATGTACGATCGGCGGCTGCTGGAAGGGATTCCGAGAGTTCGCCGAGCTGGACTACGTGGAGGACACGCCCAAAATGCTCGGTGTCCAGCCCGAAGGGGCGAGCGCGATCCACGATGCGTTCCACGGCCACGACGAAATCGACGAGGTTGCGGATACACTCGCCGACTCGGTCGCCGTCGGTCGCCCCCGAAACACGCTCAAGGCCTGTCGTGCACTCGAGGAGAGCGGCGGGACCGCACTGACCGTGACCGACGACGACATCCTCGACGCTGAGACCGTGCTCGGACGGGCAGAAGGAATCTACGCCGAACCGGCAGGCGCGGCCCCCATTGCCGGTATCCGCCGAGCCCGCGAGCAGGGGATCATCAGTTCCGACGAGTCTGTCGTCGCGGTCGTCACCGGGATGGGGCTCAAAGACACTGCCGGCGCAAAGCGAGCGGTTGGTGACGTGACTCGTATCGAACCGACGCTTGACAACGTGGCAAACCAGTACGGAGCGGCGACTGAAAAACCAGGGCACCCGTCATGAATCCCGAACCAAGCGAGACAAAACGGTATCCGACTGATCTTCCGTCGCTCGCCGCCGCGCTGGTTCGCCTCGAGTCTGAGAACCCACCGGGGAACGAGAGTGCGTGCGCCGAGTACGTCCACGACTGGTTCACCCACCATGGGATTGAGTCGACGCTCGTTGATGAACCCGACCCTGACCGCAAACAGGTGGGTGCACGAATCGGATCCGGCCGTCCCACAGTAGTGTTGAACGGACATCTGGACGTCGTCCCCGCGGGCGACCCCGACGAGTGGACGTATCCTCCCTACGGCGGCGTCATCGAGGACGGTCGGCTCTATGGTCGCGGGAGTGTCGACATGAAGACAGCCATCGCCATTGCCATGCTCACGGCGCTCAATCTCCGATCGGCTATCGAGAACGGGAGTCTGGATGGTTCGATTGTCGTCCATGCCGCGATGGGCGAGGAGACAGCCGATCCCGGAACCAAATCGCTTCTCGATGCGGGTTTCGACGGCGATATCGGCGTCGTGCTCGAACCGACGCAGTGTCGGGTCGCAACCAGCGAGAAGGGGATGGCATGGTACGAGATTTCTTGGCCCGGAGAGCCCGCACACGCGAGCGACCCTGATCGAGGGACGAATCCAATCGACCACGTTCGACCAGTTCTTGCCAGATTGAACGACTACGACGCCAGCCTCCGCGAGCGACGTGATTCTCTCTGTGGTCAAGCGTATGCCACTGTCACCCAGATCAGTGCGGGTGAGGGCTCGAACAAGGCTGTGCTCGCAGATCGGACGGCTGTCACCCTCGATCGGCGTATTCTCCCCGACGAGACGATCGATGCGGTAGACGACGAGATCGAACAAGTGGTCTCGGAACTCAACCGCGACCATGGTATCGAAGCCACGTGGGACCGCGCCGAAACGTATTCCTCAGCCGAAATCCCGATCGATCATCCGTTGGCAGAGATCTTCCGTGAACACTCGACAGCGGTGACGGATGCGGCACCGGACCCATGGGGGATTCGGGCATCAACTGACGTACGTGAGTTCATCAACCACGCCGACATTCCAGCAATCACGTGGGGACCCGGGAGTTTGGCCCAGGCACACACTGTCGATGAGTATGTCGACCTCGACGAAGCGAGAGACGGGCTTGAGATTCTGGAGCGAGCAGCACGAACGATCCTGTCGATGGATACTTCCGAGTTCGACTGACCCACAGCCCGCAACCGACAGGTGCTCCTGGACCGATGACCGGACAGCCGAGGCATCCTCCGTGATAGTCGTTCTATCCGTGATTGTCGTCTCTCCCGATCCTTTTTGATTCGTCGCTCCATTCAGCAAGTATGGATGTCTTTGTTTCCGCCGACATGGAAGGCGTCACTGGTGTTGCTGCACCGACCGATGTCGTTCAAGACGGAACAGCGTACTCCGACGCCCAGTCGTTGTTCGTCGACGACGTGAACGCAGCGATCGAAGGGGCACTCGAGGGCGGGGCCGATTCGGTGCTGGTCAACGACGCCCACGCAACGATGACGAACTTGCCTCGAGCGAGCCTCCACGACGAAGCCACGCTCATCAGGGGGAACACCAAGCCGCGGTCGATGATGCAAGGCTGTTCGTCGGAGCACGACCTCGCGCTGTTCGTCGGCTACCACGCCAAGGCAGGGACTGCCGGCGCTGTCCTCAACCACACCTTCATGGGTCACGAACTAGTGCGACTCCGAGTCAACGGTCGTGAAGTGGGTGAGTTAGGGTGGAACGCCCGTTTTGCCGGCTCGCTCGACGTTCCTGTCGGGCTCGTCACCGGGGACGATGCGACCGCCTCCGAGGCTCGAGTAGAGCTAGGGGACGCAGTCGAAACCGTGGTCGTCAAAGAGGGTATCGATCGATTCAGTGCGACCTGCCGCTCGCCCGACGAAACGCGTCCGGACATTCACACTGCGGCTTGTCGAGCCGTGGAGAACGCGGACGCAATGCCTGTCTCACACCCGGACTCTCCGGTCACCATTTCGGCGGACTGGTCCGCGACGAATCACGCAGCTGGTGCCGGCCGCACGCCCGGTGTCGAACGTATTGATGATCGCACAACTACGGTCGAAGCCGAACGATATGTCGATGCGTACGAAGCAACCGTGGCGATGCTTCGTGCTGGGGCCAACGCTCGCGACCAACACTACGGATAGGGTTGTCGGAGCAGAGTCACGGTTCTGTGTGCAGTCAATCACCAGTTGCAAATTGAACAGTACAGTTATTTTTTATATTTGAAGAAGATTGTTGACGATATCCCACGGTGAGTGGGTGCAGGTACCATGACTGATGACGACACAAATACGACTCGACGCAGAGTATTACAAACGAGCGGGATAACATTCATCGCGGGTGGTGCACTCACGTCCACCGCGACTGCAGAGACACAACTTGTCAGCGTCGCGCCGGACGCACTTGAGTTACCCGACTGTGAGGATGCGACAGATTCGTTCACCGTTCAAATCGATGGACCACCGTTTGGGAGAACAGATGTCGAAATTTCTGCAGACGGTGTGGACGCAAGCCCTGAGTCGTTCCAACTGAGCGGTCGGAACGACGCTGAAACCGTTACTGTTGGACCTGGCGAAGGAACTGTCACCGTAACAGCGACCACTCCGCGAGGCGATAGTCAAACAGAAACGATAGATGTGACGTGTCTAGGCGAACCGGATTTTAACTGGGGCATTCAGACTGAAGATCCGATTGAGCTCTGGGCCATCACCGGACGACCTGACGACCAAACCATCGAAGTGATGATCGAAAATGAAGGGACTGGTCCCGGCGAGACAACACTAACGATCGATAACGAACCCGACGAAAGATGGATGGAATCGTGGGGATACAGCGGCGAAACAGAGAAGACTATCGACGTTGCTGCTGGAGAGAGCGTCACCACCGAATTCACTCTGACGTGGAGTTCTGTAACAGATCCGGACGACCGATACGGGTGGGACGTGATTGTCGAAACCGATGACGACCGAGAAGATCAGATTCGAATAGAAATGATTGACCTCTAATCAGGAAGTATCCCAAGGCCAAACGCGAACCTCGTCACCCCACGGCCAGTCGTCAGTCGCTTTCATCCCGACATCGAATCGTTGCTCTTCCGTCGCATCGCGTATTTCACCGTCGTCGACTCGCTCGATTTCTCGACTGGTCTCCGAGAGTTTGAGGACACCGGCTGTCAGGAGCGTCGATATTTCGCGGAGGTCACGGATATCCAGTTTGTCGAGGGTATCGCCATGGGTGTGTCCCCATCCACGTCCGCTCCCTTCGGCGGTCGTCCGTCCCTGTGCTCCAGGGATGCCGCGTTGGACGAACGGCCAGTGATCGCTATGTGGGCGGACCCCAGATTCCACCGCAATCGGCACAGCGAACTCCTCGCTTACTTCTTCGAACGCCTCACCGATTGCGTCGAAGCCATGGGTATGGATCGAGAGATTTCGCGAGTAGCCCGCACCATCCATATTGAGAACGCATTTGACTTGGTCGAGGTCGTGAGTATGCGACCAGTAGTAGGAGCCGTATAGCCCGGTTTCTTCGGCACCGAATACCACCAATCGAACGCGGGTTTCGAGATCGTCTTCGATCTGTTTGAGGAGTCGGCCGACCGCTGTCACGAGCGCACATCCGACGCCGTTGTCGTTCGCGCCATCACCGATATCGTGGGCGTCGACGTGGGCGGTAAAGAGGACCTCTTCGTCAGTGTCCGGTCCGACCGTTGCCTCGATGTTTCGAGAGGTTGCCTCGGTGTTTTGACAATCGACTGCAATCGTCGCCTCGGTCGTCTCGTCCCTGCAGTATCGCTTGATCCGCTCCCCGACTTCCTTCGAGACACCGACCGCTGGGATCGCTCCAGGCCCGTTCCGATCCCCGATACTGCCCGTTGGGGGGAGACAGCCATCGATATGGTTTGCGAAAATGAACCCGGCTGCGCCGGCTTCGATGGCATAGGAGTATTTCTCACCGCGGTGAACCCACCGTCCGTAATCGTCTGGTGTGAGACTCGAGGCCATCACGATCTTCCCCTCCAGATCAACAGCTTCGAAATCTTCGGGAAGGGCGTCTCCCATATCGATCAGTTCGGCGGACGTCGTTTCTGCTGGTGTACCAGGAAGTGCGACCACTTCGTGAGATCGCTCGAACAGGTTGTGGTCGCCGACAGCAACAGAGGCAGCGTTTCGCTCCCAGCCTGGAATCGGAAATGCTGTGGTTGATACGTTATCGAGCCCGATCTCCTCGAATTGTTCCGCCACTAGATCGGCACCAGCTCGTTCACCCCTCGCTGCCGGGCATCCGGTCGCGGAGATCAGCCAGTGCTTCGACGAGTTGCCAGCCACGTCTACTCGTGTACGCATCGCCAACGATTTGGTTGGGTAAAGTGACCATGTCTCTTGACCGACTCATCTTCTTAATATAGTTTCGGTGGGTTATCTGAGATGGTGGTCGGTTACTTTTGAAAATTAGTGCGCGACTCGGTGTGGCTGGCACCGCTACTCGAGTAGCGTGCTGTGTCACCGGACGACGACGACCGGCGTCGGAGATCGCCGGACGACCTTCTCTGCGACGCTGCCGAGCAGCACCCGAGAGACTCCCTCACGGCCGTGACTGCCGATGACGATCGAGTCGTACCCGCCCTCCGCAGCCTGGCCGACGATCACGTGCTCTGGCTCGCCGATGAGCAGTTCGGTCTCGAGGTCCCGACCCTGGTCCGCCGCCGTCGCTACGGCCTCGTCGAGTGTCTCTCGACCGCGTTCCTTGGCACCCTCTGCGTTCGGAATTCTGTCTTCGGGCTCCTCGAAGGAGGCCCAGTACCCCCGCGGTGCCGGAACCACGTACAGTGCAGTGAGGGCGGCGTCGGGGAACGTCTCGAGGGCGTACTCGAGTGCCTTCTCTGAGGGCGTCGAACCGTCGTACGGGAGGAGGATCTGCTCACTCATACGCGAGTGTACGTGGTGGAGCACCATAGAGGATGAGGACGTCTCCTATACGATGGGAGTCGGGTAGCAACGAATCCGTCCTTCGTGCTCATCTCAAACCGCGACTGCGTGGTGTGGTATGATGACTCCAGTGAGGAAGAGAGAAATGCAGTGAAAGAGAATCAGCAAGCTTAGTCGTCGGCTTCGGCCTCGGCTTCAGCTTCTACCACGGGTTGTGCCGCGGGCGCGACTGCGTTGCGGGTTTCGAGCCATTCCTCGGCGTCGAGCGCGGCCATACTTCCCGTTCCGGCAGCCGTAATCGCCTGTCGGTAGTCCGGGTCCATCACGTCACCGGCACCGAAGACGCCCTCGACAGCCGTCTCGGTCGTCATTCCCGGTTCGGTCCGGATGTAGCCCGCGTCGTCGAGTTCGACGGCCGTCTCCGCGAGAAACTCCGTGTTCGGGACGTGGCCGACACCGTAGAAGATGCCGCCGACGTCGACCGTCTCGCGATCGACCTCACCCGACTCGAGTTTCGCCGTGGGGTGGCCGTCGGGGTGGCGGACCAGCGTCGCACCGGTAACGCCGTCCGCCTGAGAACCGTGGATTTCGAACAGTTCGGTGTTCCAGCGGAACTCGATCGCGTCGTGGTCGCGGGCACGTTTGGCCATGATATCCGACGCGCGAAGCTCGTCGCGTCGGTGGACGACCGTCACGCTGTCGGCGAACTTCGCGAGGAAGAGCGCCTCTTCCATCGCCGAATCGCCGCCACCGATGACGAGCACGTCGTCGCCGCGGTGGAACGCGCCGTCACAGGTCGCACACGTCGAGAGTCCGTAGCCCATCAGCTCGTCCTCGCCGTCAGCGCCGACCCAGCGGGCGCTCGCACCGGTCGCGACGATCAGGGCTCGCGTTCGGATCGTCTCGCCGCTTGCCAACTCGAGTGCGAACGGCTGCTCCTCGAGTGTGGTAGTCTCGACGGTCCCGTGGGTGAACTCGGCACCGAAGCGCGTGGCCTGCTCCTTGCCGTTCTGGATGAGTTCCATGCCGCCGATTCCCTCGGGGAAGCCGAGGTAGTTCTCGACCTCGGTCGTCAGCGTCAGCTGGCCGCCGGGTTCGGGCCCCTCGAGGACGAGTGGCTCGAGGTCCGCGCGAGCGGTGTAGACGGCAGCCGAGAGGCCAGCGACGCCGGAGCCGACAATCACGACATCTCGAACGGCAGTCTCAGTTACGGGTGTGTCCGTGCTCATTCAGTGTAGTTTTCGACGAGGGTTTGCAGTCGGTCAGCCGGCAGCGCACCGGTGTGCTGTTCGACCTGCTCACCGCCGGCAAAGAGGGCAAGCGTCGGAACGCCGCGGACGCCGTACGCGCCGGCGAGTTGCTGGTGTTGGTCGACGTCGACCTTCGCGATCGTTGCGGCTGTCTCTGCCGCAAGGTCGTCGAGGACCGGTTCGAGCATCTTGCACGGCCCACACCAATCTGCGAAGAAGTCCACGAGCACGACATCGTGCTCGGCGACAACATCGTCAAGGTGATCTTTCCCGTCGATGTGAAGCGGTTCAGTCGGAGAGTGGGCCGCCGATCCGCTGTCGATATCAGTTGTCATCACGCCAGTCTATGGGCTGGTAGCGTTTAAAAGTTTTGCACGTATTGTACAATATAGGACAGAGTAGTAGCTGCCGCTGAGCGGCGACACAACGGAGTGGATACTCGAGTCCCACTCGAAACGAGACGGGAAGGCTGTCCTTTCAAACGGCGTCATGGAGGCGCGAGCGTGGCGAATTTACCCAGGAGGATCGGTAAGAGGTGATAGTGAGCCAGGCAGGAGTCAACACGTCCAACAGTGGTTCGAGTGAGGCGGTAGTGTCCGGGAGGGGCAAGACAGGGGCGACACAACTGGAGTTGGTTACAAATACTGCAGTCGCTGGAGAGACCGCCAGATTAGACCGTCGAAGCGCTCAATCGTGTGGGTGGAACCGCTTGACTGCGCGGTCGACAGCGGTTGTCTGCCCGAGGAACGTCACACGGTCGCCATCGCGCAACTCGTGATCACCCGTCGGAACCTCGGTCGCGCCGTCCCGATGGGTGAGCAGGCCGACGATAACCCCCTCGGGGATTTCGGCGTTGAGGTCGGCGATCGTCTTCCCGACGAGATCCGTCGCCGTCACCTGGATTTCCTGGACATCACCGGTTCGGCCAAGTTCGTTCATCCACGCCGACAGCGAGGGCCGTTCGATGACGTTCTCGAGTGACCACGCCGTCGCCATCGACAAATCAATGGCCCGGACGCCGAGCGATTCGAAGGCACCGACGTTGTCCGGCTGGTTGACCCGTGAGGCAACCGTTTCGACGTCGAACGTCGTTTTCGCAAGCTGGCAGACCAGCAGGTTGACGTCGTCGTCGGGTGTGGTTGCGATGACCGTTTTCGCACTGTCAGCAGCCGCCGACTCGAGGACGTCGGCGTCAGTACCGTCGCCCTCAAGTACGGTGAGCCCGCGTTTGCGGGCCGCCTTTACTGCGTCGGGATCGTGGTCGACGAGCAGTACGTTCTCTCCGTCCTGTTCGAGCCGTTCTGCGAGGGAGAGTCCGACTCGTCCCCCGCCGATGAGTATCGTGCGCATTGGTGAAACCTCGAGGTACTGTGCGAGCTGTCGTGCGAGGCCGGCCTGAAGGACGACCGTCGCGAAGATGATGAGAAAGACGGTGCCGGCGAGCAACTGCGCCTCCTGTGGCCGGCCGAGCGCCTGCAGTTCGACGGCGAACAACGTTGCGACGCTGGCCGGGATGATTCCCCGCGGGCCGACGGCGCTGAGGAACAGCCGCTCGGTATCGGTAAACCGCGCGGTAGTCGTCGAGAGATAGATGACGGCGGGTCGAAGCACAAGGGTGACTGCGACGACGATAGCAAGGCCAGCCAGCCCGAGCGCGCGGATGTCTGCGAAGTCGATCAACGCCGCTAGCGCGACGAAGATGAACGAGAGGACGACGACCGAGAGATCGTCGAGAAAACCGATCACGTCCTCGTGATACGGGAGATCCACGTTTCCGAGCACGAAACCGGCCATCGCAGCGGCAGCAATACCCGTCTCGCTGGCGATCGTTTCGGCCCCGGCGTAGGCAACCACGATCCCGGCCAGCACGATCAGGCGAGCGTGCAACGGCGCTGTGCAGGGCCGTGAGCCACCGTAGTCGAGGACCAGCCAGACGAGTCCGGCGATGACCGCGCCGAACCCGAGGCCGACGAACAGCCGCAGGACGAAGTCACCGACGAGTGTGGCCGGCGTTCCGTTCCCGGCGATGAGGACCTCGAAGACGACGACGGCCAAAATCGCCGCCGTCACGTCGTTGAGAATACCCTCGCCCTCGAGTACCGCTGCGACGTGATCCCGCACGGTGACAACCTGGAGGATGGGACCGATCACTGTTGGCCCGGTCGCGATCAACAGCGCGCCGACCAGCAGACCGACCTCGAGGCTCGTCTCGAGAAATACGACGACTGCGGCCGCAGTTCCGAGCCAGGTGATCGCAGCGCCGACGGTGACGAGTCGGAAGAGTGCCGTCGGACTCTCGCGGAGTTTCGCGAGCCGGAGGTGGTAACCTCCCTCGAAGAGGATAATCGCGACGCTCACGCCGACTATCGCCGAGAGGCCGCCGCCGAACGTCTCCCGAGAAACGAAGCCGAACACCTCGGGACCGATGGCAATCCCCGCGACGATCAGAAAGAGGACGCTCGGTATTCGAAGGCGATCCGCGAGGACGCGGGAGGCGACCCCGAGGGCGAGCACGAGCGCAACGGTCGCGACGAGCATCACTGTCGAATCCGTCCGTCGATGGCGTCCGGATTAGTCGTGTCCGTACTGTACATCATCGAGTGCATCAGTCACCACTGTCAGGGTTTGGCTGCGTACTCGTCTCGTCCGCGTTGATCGACGTGACCACCTGATAGAGGATCATCGAGGCGACGGCGAACGACGAACCGACGAGCAGGAGAACGCTCACCAGGTCGAGCGCGCCGGTTCCCAACCAGTTCGCGAGTTCGCTGAGACCAATGCCGACGCTTGCGAACACCATCATCAGCCCGAAGTAGACGATTACCTCGTCCTCGTCGACGATCGTCGTCGCCGCCGAGCCGATTCTGGCACCGAGTGCGCTGCCGATCAGCAGCAAGGAAACGACCGTCAGGTCGACGCTGCCGGACATGCCGTACGTGAAGGTCCCGAACGCACCCGAGAACAGGCCGGCGAACAGGCTGGTCCCGACCGCGGCAGTGAGCGGCGTGCCGATCAGATAGTAGATCGCAGGCATACGGATGAACCCGCCACCGACGCCGATCAGCCCCGAGATGAGACCGACGCTACCGCCGGCACCCGTGATCGTCCACGCCGACGCGCGGCCACCCGAGGAGAGGGAGATCATCGGGGGAACAGTGTACGACTGGATCTTTTGCGCAATCGGGGGTATCTCTTCGTCGTCGACAGTGTCCTCATCATCGGCCGCCTCGTCCAGATCGTCGTCCAGGTTGTACGCCCGGCGCAAGAACAGCGCCCCGATTCCCGCCAGCAAGACGACGTACGCGACGCCCGTCACGAGGTCAGCAATACCCAGCGCTTCGAGGCCGAACACGAGTCGACTGCCGAGCTCGATCCCCACCGAGAGGACGACGAACAGAATCGCACCGAGCTTGTAGTCGACCTGTCCGATGTCGTAGTGTTTCAGGACGGCAATCACGGAGGTGCCGAAATAAAACGCCAGTCCGCTGCCGATCGCGACTGATGCCGGATAGTCGAGCAACAGCAGCGTCGGCGTGATCAGGAACGAGCCGCCCATGCCGAAGAATCCGAAGAGAACGCCGACCATGAAGCCGAAGCTCACGAACAGCACCAACAGGCCCGGACTGAGTCCCAGTATTTCCATTGATTATGCGTCCGTGATCGTTTCGAGGAGCGACATTGCAACCCGCTCGAGGACGCCGTAGCCGGCATAGAGGAAAACCGCCTGTGCGAAGATGGCGCCAACGAGGAGCGTGGCCTGTACTGGGCCCGAAAGGGCAGCGGATTCGATCATGCGTCTCGACCTCCGCTCGAGTTCGGTTGTGTGCGGATCATGGATTGCTACTCACCCATCACTACCCGAGTCTGGTGTATAACGCTTTTGGGAATACAGAACAATATTACTGCAGGCTATGTAACGGCTATCCAATGGGAATATTCTCATACGTTATGGAGATACAGCTACCAGAGTTGACTGCTGCAGAACGTGTGGCGCGCCACGTCAGGCCCCGGACAGGAACGACAGTCAGTTATCGGTCAAACCGGTCGCCACAGCAGACACATCTGTCGCGCAGACTAACCCACCGTATTGTCCCACCCAAACAATATTATATCGTCAACACCTACACCCGGTATGAAAGCGGTACTCGCTACTGACCTCTCGGCTGCCAGCGAGGCGACCATCGAGAACGAAACCTGTCTCGCGTGTCTGGGCCGAATCGGCATCGAGGAGATGCACCTCGTGACGGTCATCCCGTCGAACGTCCACGCGGGCATGCCCGCGATCGACTTCGAGAAACGGCGTCGGAACGCGATTCGAAACTACGAGGGTGTCATCGAGCGCGCCGGCTTCGATGTCGAGACGCACGTGGTCCGCGGAACGCCACACCGTCGGATCCGCGGAATCGCCGAAACGGTCGGCGCGAGTCTGACCGTCGTCGGCTCACGCGGGAAGAGTCCACTCGAGAACCGCGTCATCGGGTCGACGGCGCGCAACCTCGCGCGAACGACCGAGACCCCGCTGCTCGTCAACCGAATCGAGCGCGAGGCAGACGATCCGTCCGTCGTGAGACAGCACCTCTTCCAGCGGATGTTGTACGCGACTGATTTCTCCGAAAACGCCGATCGCGCGTTCGAGGCGTTCTCGTACCTCCGGCACGCAACGCAGGAGGCAACGCTCGTTCACGTCGAGACACCGAAGGATCCGGAACCCTCCGACGACGACCCCGACACACGACTCAACGAACTGGCAGCGCAACTCGAGGAGTGGGGGATCGAGACACGGATCGAACGTCGCCAGGGAGATCCCGCCGACGAGATTCTCGCCGTCGAAGACGCCGTCGATCCGACGACGATTCTGGTTGGCTCGCGCGGCCATAGTCGGCTCCGGCGGCTTCTCCTCGGAAGCGTCTCGGAGGATCTCGTCGCGCAATCGAACGGAAACGTCCTGCTCGTGCCACCGTCCTGACGCGAAGAGAGCCAACGTTCGGGCCTGCATCGGGTCCACGGTGCACGAGTAACTCCCCGGGCAGATGTAGTGACTCACCGATACAATACTACACCCACAGAAGGCACTGTACTGACCCACCCGAACAAACCCATATTGGCGAACAAGTGCCGAGCAGCGGTGATCGATAGTCGGCAGTTATCGTCGGTAGTGCACCGGTAAAGAGCCTGAGATACGTACTTGTCATGGGTTATTCAGAGTGGGATCTCCTCAGTACTGTTCTTAGAACTGTTCCTAGAATTGTGGATAGTGCACAACACCTTTGTACTGTCCCTGCCAACCCAGTATTGTATGTCAATAGAAATACCGAGGTCGGTGGAGTTCGATTACGACTGGGAGTACTCACCCCGAGTAGCGGCATTGTTCGGCGCGTTCTCGCTCGTTGCAGTACTCGGTTGGCTCGTGACAGTGGTTCTAACGGCGATACACCTATTTGCAATCCCTGCAATACCGCCTGACGCACCGGTGCAGGGAAGCATCGAAGTGATCACCAGCCAGTGGGCCTACGTCTTCGGAATCCCGCTCGCGACCCTGGGTGGTTTCTACTACCTGACGACGATCGGACTCGCACTCTGGTGGTTCGACACTCGACACCCGCTGCTCATCAAGATTCTGACGCCGATTACGGCGAGTGGCGTCGCCTTCTCGGCGTTCTTCGTCTACCTGCAGCTAGGCATCATCGGTGAAATCTGCCCGTTCTGTATGGTGTCCGCCGGGGCGACAGTCATCCTGTTTGCACTCGAGTTGGTGATTCTTCAGCAGAGTACGACGCCATCGCTGTCGAACATGGGGAGCGACCTCGGCCGGGTGCTCGAACAGACGAACTACGCGGTCGTGCTCGTTCCGGTGCTCATGGGACTGGTCACGCTCGCGGGGCTGTTCCTCGTGCCACTGCTTCCGCTGCCGGACGCCGTCCCGTTCGTCTGAATAGGTGCGTTCGGGAAATAATCGTATAGCGCCGGTACACTTGTTTTCACAACAACTGCTTGATACCGAGCAGCGACGGGAGTGACGTTCGAACGGACACCCATACAAACAGGAACCAGCCGGTCTTCGCACTCCGTTGTGGATAACTCGAAAGAAGCGTAGAACGATACTGTTGGGGGGGTGTAGGCTGTCGACTAGCCGATCGTCAGCACGCGATCGGACGAGGTGACGATCTCGAGAAGGTCCGACATCGTCGACATCGGACAGTACTCGCGATCCTCGCTGTTTCGGATTTCGAGACACGTTCCACACGCCTGCAAGTCGCCGCCGGCATCGACGAACGCTTCCATTCGATCACGAACATCGAACTGGTCGTCTGTTATCTCTTCGGCCTCGACCCCTTCTCCCAGAAGGAACACCGACACCTCGTGGCCGTCTTCGATCGCTGTAATCCCGAAGCGAAGCGCGTTCCAGGCCCGTTCCGGGTCTGCCGTCTCGAGAACGATTCCGATACTGTCGACCGACGAGTCGGACTGCTGTGAACTCATACAATTGTTTTGTGTTCCCAATACCATAAACATCCCGCTCGAACGGGAGAACGACCAGACAGTATCGAGAGCCGCCGTCGATCAACTCGTCTGGACCGTTATATCGCCGAGTTGTGACGATTCGTGGAACGGACAGATGGAGACGGACGTCTCCTCGGAGACGACGACACCCTCAAGAGTACGTCGAGAGGAGCCACGACAGTAGCCGATGGAGTGCTACTGCAGAAAGAACCGAAACACATCGCCAATCGGTACCGACGAGGCCGTGCGGCCGCACACTCAGCCCAAGAACGAGGCGTTCCCGAGGCAGTAAAGCAACGCTCCCCACCCCACGACCAAGCCCGCGATGACGACCAGGAAGTCGGCCAAGCACGTCCCGACGACGACGCAGTATCCGATCCCGAACGTCAGGAGCACAGTGACAGACCGAACACGACGTGACACCGCCGTTCGACTACTGGATCCATACCCGACCGTATTCCAGCCGTTACCAAATAACAATAACAGCGAGTTAAGAGTATCATAGATCGTGATACGAGCGTCTCGAATACACTGCCGAGAATACACCGACGCGAGTAACAGATTTGCACAGCGACTTGCAGAAAGAGCAACCCGTAAGATATGAGGCTGTAAACGACATAACGTACAATATATCGTCACGGACAACGGGCCAGAGGAGTCGTGTCGTGTTCGCCTAGCCGTCATCGGTACACAGTCACGCTCACCCGTCGAAGCGGAGCAATCGCAAGCCGATCAGGCTGACGAGAACGGTCGACCCCTCGTGACCAACCACGGCAACCGGGAGCGGAATCCCAGCGGTGAGGATCGCAATCACCATGATCGCGATCGCACCGAACGCAATGGCGAAGTTGATGTACAACGTTCGGCGTGTCTCCTTGCTGAGCGCGAACGCGTAGGGGAGCCGATCGAGTTTGTCCGACATGAGAACGATGTCAGCGGTCTCGAGTGCCACGTCGGTGCCGGCCCCGCCCATGCCGACACTGATGTCCGCCGTCGCGAGTGCTGGTGCATCATTAACGCCGTCGCCAACCATCGCGACGGCCTCGTGGCGTTCCTGAAGCGCCTCAACGTGTTCGACTTTCTCCTCGGGGAGCAACTCCGCGTACACCTCGTCGATGCCGAGTTCCTCGGCGATATACTGGGCAACTCGTTCGTTGTCGCCAGTGAGCATGACGATCTGGTCGACGCCGCGCTCGCGAAGGTCGTCGATCATCTCGGCCGCATCCGGGCGAATCGTATCGGTGAACGCGAGCCACCCAAGGACACAGAGTCGGTCGTCAGTTTCGCTAACGACGACGACACTCGTTTTCCCGTGGGATTCGAGGTCATGGACGGCCTCGAGTCCAGCCTCACGTCCGTCGATCGGTCGCCCGTCCAGGACAGTGTGGATGTACCGTGGGTTTCCGATGTGGATCGTCCGCTCCTCGACGGTCGCGTGAACGCCCTTGCCGACGACTGCTTCGAACTCGCTCGCCGCAGGTATCTCGAGTGAGCGCTCGGTGGCCGCCTCGACAGTCGCCTCAGCGAGATGGTGCTCCGACCGTGACTGGACGGCCGCCGCGAGCGCCAGCAGTTGATCGTCGGTCAGGGTTCCGTCTTCGATGGCAGCAGTTTCGAGGAGTTCACTGTCGACGGAGCCGCCATCGGTCGAGGCAAACGCACCCTCGCGTGCGCTCACGTCCGTCAGCCGGGTGTTCCCCTCGGTCAGCGTCCCTGTCTTATCGAACGCGACCGCATCGACGTTACCCGCCGTTTCGATGTGCTCACCTCCTTTGAACAGGACACCTTGTCGGCCGCCGGCAGAGATCGCCGAGAGGACCGCTGCCGGCGTCGAGATGATGACCGCACACGGTGACGCTGCAACCATGAGCGTCATCGCGCGATAGAACGTCGGTTCGAAGGCGTGGTTCAGGAGCGCAAGCGGAAGTGCGATCGCAACGACAGTCATCGCGAAGACACCGAGGACGTAGGGCTGCTCGAATCGATCGATGAGTTGCTGGGTCGGTGCGCGTTTCTCCTGGGCTCGCTCGACCATCGTGATGAGTCTGGAGATTGCTGACTCCGTGGCTTCTCGAGTGACCCGTACCTCGAGACTGCCCGTTTCGTTGATCGTCCCGCTGAACACCTCGTCGCCTGGTTCCTTCGCCACCGGCACCGATTCGCCGGTGAGCGACGACTGATCGACCGTGCTTTCGCCGGACTCGACGACGCCGTCGAGCGGGAGCCGATCCCCTGGTCGAACGACGAAGACGTCACCGACCTCGACCGATTCGACCTTGGTCGATACTTCTCTGCCGTCGCGAAGGATCTGCGCCGACTCCGGTCGCATCTCGACCAGTGATTTGATCGCGGTTCGCGAACGGCCGATCGCGTACTCCTCGAGAACGCCCGAGAGCGAGAAGAGAAACAGCAACATCGCACCTTCGAACGGCGCGCCGATATAGAGTGCACCGAGTGCGGCGACGATCATCAAAAGGTCAATCTCGACCGCGGGCTCCCCCAGTGCTGCAACGCTTTCTTTGAGTCCATACCAACCGCCGAAGACGTAGGCTACACCATAGCAGCCCCAGACGAGCCACGGTGGCGCACCGAACCAACTACCCAGGAGCCCGCCAACCATCCCGAGAAACGTAAGCACAACGAAGACTGCCTGTCGTCTAAGATTCAGGCGCTCTGCCAGCGTTGCCGGCGTGTCGTCTGCAACCAACGGAGAGCCCGAGACGGCATTCATATCACTAGTTCAGGCTCGTGTTGAATAAGCGTTCACGTGACGACCATCGTACCGCTGGCTGCGCTGTATATTGAAACTGGGGCTGGGAGTGGAACTGAGACTGAAACTCAAACTAGAACTGAACAACAATACACCCAACACAGGCGCTATCCCCCGAGCAGTGTCGCTGCTCCACTGCGACAGACGGGGCCCGCATATCGTGCCTCAAGGTGTCTTCCTAGATGTCGTGTTCGAGACACTACATCGCTCGATGGTCCGCTGCGCCCCAACGGATCGCATCACACCAGCAGCTGAATGTCGGATTCGGCCATGTGCTGGAGCGCAGTTGCTGCACCGACACCAGTCGTGACGCCGTCGTAAAAGTCGTCCTCGTCGTAGTCCATCAGTTCGATCGTCATCTGGCACGCCTGCAGATCGACGCCGCTCTCGAGTGAGAGATCGATCAGTTCCTCGATGGTCGCGGTTCCGTTTTCGTCGATCTTCTTCTCCATCATTCGCGTCGCCATGCGGTCCATGCCGGGGATCGCAGCAAGTGCGTTCGGCATCGGCATGTTGGGGTTGCCAACGGCACTCAGTTTGAGGTTCTTCGATTTCTCCTCGTGGAGGATGTCGAGTCCCCAGAACGTGTGGAAGACGACAACATCCCAGCCGAAGGCAGCGGCCGTGCTTCCGAGTATCAGCGGCGGGTACGCCATGTCGAAGCTGCCCTGGGTAGCGACGATCGTCAGCTTCTGTTGCTCGTCGCCGTCGTCCAGTTCGCTGAGAGACGCTTCGAGCTCGTCGACCCGCTCGCGAAGTGCCTGCAGTTCGGCGGCGTCGGACGCAGGGTCGGCATCGTCCGCTGACGGCGTTTGATTGTCCGTACTCATGTTATTCCGTTTTCTTGACGTAGTGAGTGTAGAGATCGTCGCCCTCGACCTGGTCGAGGAGTTCGACCCCGCTGGTCCCAGCCGCCCAGCCCTGAATGTCGCTCATACTGCCAGAGTCAGTCGCGACAACTTCGAGAAGATCGCCGCTCTCGAGATCGTCGATCGCCTGTTTGGTTTTGACGATAGGCATTGGGCAGGACTGTCCTTTCACGTCGAGCGTCTCAGTTGCATCGTATTCCGAGCTCATAGTTGATATCTGTGCTCTGTATTGGAGCTACCACACAATATTGCCCGCGTGTATAAAAGGATACCGATTATTGTACAGGTAGCGAACATCCGCAAAGTCCTCACGGAGTTGTTCTGCCATTTAGGGACCACTACACGAGCATGCGTATGAATTACCACGTATTTCGAAATGCATTGTATTGTGTGGTTTGGGGAAAACCATACGAAGTCTTAAGTGGATACGACCGATACTGGGAGATGTACACCATGGATGAGATGGACTTTCCAACGCCGGATGTCGAAATCGAATCGGTGACGCCAGCCGATCTGAAAGCGCGTATCGACACGAACGAGGTCGTGACGCTTCTCGACGCTCGAATGGAGTCAGAGTACGACGAGTGGAAGATCGACGGCGAGCACGTCGAGTCGATCAACGTTCCGTACTTCAACTTCCTCGACGAGGAGATCGACGACGGTATTCTTGAACAGATTCCGGACAACCAGGAAATCACGGTCCTCTGTGCGAAAGGCGGTGCCAGCGAGTTCGTTGCTGGCTCCCTCAAAGAAGCGGGCTACGACGTGAACCATCTCGAAGACGGGATGAACGGCTGGGCACGCATCTACGAGGCCGTCGAAGTCGAGCGCTACGACGGCGCGGGGACGCTGCTCCAGTATCAGCGCCCCTCCTCGGGTTGTCTCGGCTACCTCCTCCACGACGGCGACGAAGCAGCCGTCATCGACCCACTACGCGCGTTTACTGACCGCTATCTTCAGGACGCCGACGAACTCGGCGTCGACCTGCAATACGCGATCGACACGCACATCCACGCGGATCACATCTCGGGCGTTCGAAACCTCGCCGCAGAAGGCGTCGAAGGCGTCATCCCTGCGGCCGCAGTCGACCGCGGCGTCACCTACGCCGACGATGTAACGGTGGCCGACGACGGCGACGAGTTCCACGTCGGTGACGCCACCATCGAAACCGTCTCCACGCCCGGCCACACGTCCGGGATGACCTCGTACCTGATCGACGGCGAACTACTCGCGACCGGCGACGGCCTGTTCGTCGAGAGCGTCGCCCGCCCCGATCTCGAAGAAGGCGACGAAGGTGCCGAAGATGCCGCCAAACAGCTCTACGAGTCCCTGCAAGAGCGCGTGCTTTCGCTCCCCGACGAGACGCTCGTCGGCGGCGCTCACGTCAGCGACTCGGCTGTCCCCGCCGAGGACGGTACCTACACCGCACCAATCGGTCAACTCGAGGAGGACATGGCTGCGCTGACGATGGGCGAAGACGACTTCGTCGAGGTGATCCTCTCGGACATGCCGCCTCGTCCGGCCAACTACGAGGAGATCATCGCGACGAACCTCGGTCAACAAGAGACCAGCGACGAGGAAGCATTCGAACTCGAGCTCGGCCCGAACAACTGCGCCGCCAGCCAGGAGTCGCTGGCCGGTGACTAACTCCCTCATCCACCAGTCGAATGGTAACTGAACTCGAACTCTTCGCACCTGCGCTGTCCGAGTCGCTGTTTCCCGCCGGCATCAGCCGGTACGCCGTCGGTGGGCTCCTCGTCGGGCTCGGTGCCGTCGTTATCTACCTCGGCACCGGCATTTCGGCCGGCGCGAGTACGTTCCTCGAATCGACGCTATCGTACGTCTCTGACCAGTCACGGTTCCAGCGATACGTCGCCTCGCGGGACTGGCGCGTCGTCTTCACGCTCGGGATCATCGCGGGCGCGTTCGTCTATGCGGTGACGTTTCAGTCGGGAGTCGTCTCGAGTGGCCTCTACGAGTCAGGAGCGACGGGCCAAGTATACGATGTCGGCGGGATCACCCTCTGGCTGACTGACGTGCAGCCGTGGCGGCTGTTCCTCGGCGGGATTCTGGTCGGGATTGGCACCCGGATCGGCAAGGGCTGTACGTCGGGCCACGGCGTCTGCGGCGTCGGGTCAGCGTCGAAGACGTCGATCGTCGGCGTGATCACCTTCCTGATCGTCGCGATCGGGACAGCCCAGGTCGTGATGGCGCTGGGGGTGAGTCCGTAGAATGACGCAGAAACGTCATCCGCTGTTCATACCCTTGATCTTCGTCGGCGGCCTGATCTTCGGCTTCGGTCTCGGCTTCAGCCACATGGCTCGCCCGGAAGTCGTCCTGAACTTCCTGCAGTTCGAGGACTTCGGGCTGCTGTTCGTCATGGGCGGTGCAGCGGTCGTCACCGGCATCGCCTTCGCGCTAGTGCCGCGACTGTTCGACCGTGCGCCGCTAACCGGCGACATCTACGGCAGACGGCTGAAATCCTTCGATCGCAACGTCCTGATCGGCGGCGCAATCTTCGGCGTTGGCTGGGGACTGTCGGGTATCTGTCCCGGCGCGGCCTACGCCAGTCTCGGCGTCGGTAACGTCACGATCCTGTGGGCGCTTGCCGGTATGTTCGTTGGCGCATACCTGCAGGGCTATTGGCGAAGCCAGCGTGCTAGCACGAACGCACGCGCGACGAGCACAGACTGACGCCAGATCGTGGCGTACTGCGTTCGTCGCCTCATTTAGGCTTCCAAAACGCTGGGAGACCCCGTCTCGGTTTAAGTATCACTCGTCGGATTGCATAGCCATGGCAACCGCTTCGAGCAATGGGACCGACGCTGCCGGCAACGCAGCCTTCAGACACCACTACGAGTCGGTCCTCTGGAACAGTATGGATCGGCTGGGGATTACGGAGAGCACCGAGCACAAGATGATGGCAGCGGTTGTGTTACAATTCCTCTCGACGATCGCCGTATTCGCACTCCCGCTCGTGTTTCTCGGGCCCGGAGAGGCGTTTGCCGTCTTCCCGACGGCACAGATCGCACTCACTGCGATCGTTTTTCTACTGGCGATTATCGCATTCGTGAACACGATGCTCATCGCCAGGAACGATATTATCCACCCACTGCAGGAGATGCAGGACGTCGCCGACGACATCGCGAGCGGCGACCTGCAAACACGGCCCACCACCACCGACCAGGCAGACGAAGTAGGCAACCTGCAAACCTCGATCAGCGAGATGCACGAGTACCTCACGACTGTCGCCGACCAGGCAGATGCGCTTGCTCGCGAAGAGTTCTCCGCACCCGTTCTCACGACGGACGTTCCCGGCGAGTTCGGCGAGTCGCTCGAACAGATGCGAACCGGACTCGAGGAGCGCATTACCGAACTCGAAGAGCGCCGCGCCGAAATCGACCAGCAGCGACAGGACGTTGAACGACGAAACGCCATGCTCGAAGCAGACGCAGAGCGGTGTCAGGCGGTGTTAGAGCAGTGTGCCAATGGCGATTTCACACACCGAGTGACGATCGAGAGCGACCACGACGCGATGGTTGAGATCGGTGACGGGCTAAACACCATGCTGGACGACGTCGCTGGAACGCTCGAGAACATCCAGGCGATGGCGGACGAAGTAGACCAGGTTGGGACGGAGGTCTCGACGAGCGTCTCCGAATTGGAGCAAGCGAGTACGGAGGTCAGCCAGTCGGCCGACGAAATCTCGGCTGCAACGGACGAACAGAACGACCGCTTCGAAGCGGTACTCGCTGAGATGACCGACCTGTCGGCGACGATCGAGGAAATCGCGTCGACGGCAGACGGCGTCGCAGACCTGTCCGATCAAGCGGCCACAGATGCACTGTCTGGACGTGAAACGGCGAACGATGCAATCGAGGCACTCGAGCGGATCGAGCACCAGACGAAGACGATTGGCGACCGGATCGAGACTCTCGACGAGGATCTCACGGAGGTCACAGAAATTGTAACCATGATCGACGAGATCGCGGAGGAAACGAACCTCCTCGCAGTCAACGCGTCGATCGAAGCAGCGCGTGCAACCGACGACGGAAAGCGATTCGCCGTCGTCGCCCAGGAGGTGAAGTCGCTGTCAGCCGAAACCGGGATCGCAACCGAGGAAGTCGACGACATCGTCAGTGACGTACAGGACTCGGCACAGGACGCCGTCCGCGAGATCCAGACGATGCAACGGGAAGTCGCCGACGGCGCGGAAACGATCGAAGAAAGCCTCGAAATCCTTGAATCCATTGCCGACAGCGTCCAGAACGCAAACGACGGTGTGCAATCGATCAACAGCGCAACGGACGAGCAGTCCCACACCAGCCAGCAAGTCGTCGCGATGGTCGACGACGCAACCGAACAAAGCGAGCGAACGCTCAGAGAGACCAGTAGCGTTGCAGCAGCCGCTGAGGAGCAAACAGCGACGGTTTCAGAGATTGCCAGTTCCGCACACTCGCTCTCCGACACCGCCGCCGAACTGAACGGCCAACTCGAGTCGTTCACAGTCGAGCGACGCAACTGAGCGAGCCGTGTTGTGAGCGGAGCACCGTTTTTGGCGTGTGCGGAAACGGGGAACGCAGCGCCTGTGCAGGGATGACTGGGAAGCGAGCGACGGGCAACAGAAACGATTGCATCGGTGGTCTGTGAACACCGATCGAGTGTTCGAAGAGAGCCGCCGGTGAGGCGTGAACAGACAGGGGAGGAGAACAGAGAGACTCGGGACTCGAGTACGGAGGACGTGAGACAACAGCCGCCGTTAGGAGTATACGTCGCTCGTGCAAAGAGTACGCAGTGACACTGGAATCGACGGAACTCTACAAGGCTCCGCGAACAGCCGTCTCGCAGGATCAGGGGAAATTCCGCACGCATTTTAACTTCCCCGGGCGGAATCGTCCGTCGCACGAGGATCACGGCTACGGTCCGCTCGCAACGGTCGTCGAGTCGTATATGGATCCCGACACGCTGATTCCGATGCATCAACACCGCAACGAGGAAATCATCTCCTGGGTTCCCGACGGTGTGATGCGCCACGACGACCAGGAGGGGAACGAACTCGTCACCGATTCGGACCACCTGATGGTGATGGGAGCGGGGCAGTCGTTCTGGCACGAGGAACGAACGCTCGCGGACGATCCGCCGCTTCGGATGCTCCAGATTTTCGTGCGCCCGCACAGTCTCGAGTTGCCGGCGACGATTCAACACGAGCCGATTCCCGAACCGGTGGCCAACGAGTGGCGACACCTTTTCGAGCCGGCTGACGGTGGTGAAACCGCTGTTACCGACGGGACGGGTACCGACAGGGCGGGCACCGATGGGACGAACACTGGGGCACCGCTTACCGTCCGCAACGACGTCCACTTCTACGATAGCCATCTGGACGACGGCGCAAGCGTGGAACTCCCTACACAGCCTGGCTGGGATACCTACTTCTACGTCTTCGATGGCGCTGTCACCGTCGCAGATACGACGTTCGAGACTGCCGAGAGCGGGCTTCTCGTCGGCGAAACAGACGCGACGGTCACAGCACAGGAAGAATCGCTGCTCGTCGCGTTTGCCATCAATCCCGACGCCCCGATCACGCGACAGGGAACGATCGGACGCTAGAACGCGCAGTCGATTCGGTCAGTTGATCCGCTCGGTTGCGATCTCCGCACCCTCGACCAGCGCCTCGAGTTTCGCCCACGCGATTTCGGGGTCGACCATGCCGATCCCTGCCTGCGTTCCGAACCCGCAGTCCGGTGCGGCGATCAGCGACGTGGAGTCGTCGACCGCGTCTGCGACGCGCTCGAGACGGTCCGCAACCGTCTCCGGGTGATCGATGATATTCGTCTTCACGTCGACGACGCCGGGAATGAGGTCCCAGCCGTCCGGAAGCGGTTGCTCGGCGAACGCACGGTACTCGTGCTGGTGGCGCGGATTCGCCTGTTCGACGCTCAGACCGGAGATATCAGCCTCGTAAATCACCGGGAGAAGGTCGACGAGATCCGTATCGAGGTGGTGTGGCCCCTCGTAGCTCCCCCAGCAGGTGTGTAGCCGAACCTGCTCGGCGGGGACGTTCTCGAGTGCCTCGTTGAGCGCCTCGACGTGGAGTCGCGTAACGTCTTTGACTTCGTCGATCGGTGCATCCGCGAACGCGGCCGTGTGGCCGGCGGTGAGGAATTCGGGTGCGTCGATCTGGATGGTCAGGCCGTTCTCCGCGAAAATTTCGTACTCCTCGGCCATCGCCTCCGCGATGTCGAAGAGGTACGCGTCGTAGTCGTCGTAGTGGTCGTTGACGTGCGTCGCGGCGACGATACTCGGCGAGGCCGACGTAATGAACGTGTCCTCGACGGAAATACCGGCGTCGTCGGCCGTTTCCTGAAGCGCGTCGCGCTCGGCGAGTGCCTCTTCCTGGCCCGTGTACTCGATCTCGTCCGTAACGACCGGATGCATCGACAGATCGAGAACATCAGTTTTGAACGTCTCCTCGGCGTACTCCGGGAACTCCTGTAAGTCCGCCCAGAGATCCTGTTCGCGCTTGCCCTCGATGCCGCTCAGTCGGTCCGCGACGTACCAGTTGAACGAGACGCGCGACTGTTCGCCGTCGTTGACGATGTCGAGACCGGAGTCTACCTGTCGCTCGACGACTGCCGTCGTTGCCTCTGCAACCGTTTCAGCCCACTCGTCTTCGTCGACAGCCTCGCCGTTCTGGCGTGCTGTAAGCAGTTCTAGCAGCTCCGGTGGCCGTGGAAGGCTCCCAATATGTGTCGTACGAATTCGATCGTCGGTCATTGTGTACTTACCATAGTAATAGTTTAGAGGTGCATTATAACTCACGGTACTCACAAAGAGGGTAGGCAGAGGAGACAGTCGTACTCGAGTACCTGAGCAACCGGCAGCCGAGCAATCGAGCAGCCAGACAACCGGTAACGCAGCACCCGAACACCCAAACAGCCGAGCAGCCGAACGCGCGAAAGCGGTAAGATGGGAAGCAAAACCAGCAACTATGATCGCACAGCCGAGTTTCTCAGTACAGACTGCTCTTAATGACGTTTCTCTCACTACTGAGACAGGAAGTATCTGGACTCTGGGGCGGCGGCAAAGGAATCGCACTCGTCGCAGTCGCCGTCGGCTGGGGGCTGTTGAACGGGACACGGATGATCTACCCCGTTATTATTCCACATCTCGAGGACGCATACGGCCTGAGCCTCGCAGTCTCCGGACTGTTGGTGACGGTGCTGTGGTTCTTCGCGGCGATCGGACAACTGCCGGGCGGCATGCTCGCCGACCGATACAGCGAGGGAAAGCTCATGGCAGTCGGCACAGCCGTCGTCGCACTCGCGCTCGGGGTTATCGTCTCTTCGTCCTCAGCACTCGCTCTGTTTCTCGCGACGGCACTCTGGGGACTCGGACACTCGCTGTACCCGATTGCGAGAATAACGTTCCTCTCGAATCTCTATCCGGGACGGCTCGGAAGCGCACTCGGCGTCACCATGGCGACGGGCGATATCGGGCAGACAGTGCTCCCACCGATCGCGACGCTGCTCGCCGCAGCCATCGCGTGGCAGGCAGGGCTCGGGTTCGTCGCCCCGCTGCTCCTTCTTGCCGGCCTCGCCGTCCTCGCCACCTCGGTCACGACAGCGACACGCTCGAGCCGACCGGAACGGGACACAGCCGAGGCCGCCGGTCGTTCCGATGCCGACGCTACTGCCGAGGGCGACTCGAGTAGCCAGTCGCTCAGCGACCTGCTCGATGTCGTCGCGGAGCTTCGACGGCCAGCGATGGGACTCATGACGGGGATTCTGTTCCTCTATATGTTCATCTGGCAGTCGTTCACCGCGTTCTATCCGACCTATCTGACGAGGACGAAGGAGATCTCGCCAACGACAGCGAGCGTGCTGTTTGGCTTTTTCTTCGCGGTGGGGGTCCTCGTCAAACCTGCGGCTGGCGCGGCGTACGACCGGATTGGAATGCGAATCGCGCTGATCAGCATTCTAACGCCAGCCGTGGCTGGCTTTCTCCTGTTGCCGTTCGTCGACAGCGTCTGGCTGCTCGTCGGGATTACAGCGTTGATCAGCACGATGCTCGGGACCGGGGCGGTCACCCAGTCCTATCTCGCAGACTCGTTCTCCAAAGAGATGCAGGGCTCCGGACTCGGCGTCGTCCGGACGGTCTCTGCGTCGCTCGCCGCCGCAGGACCCGTCATCTTCGGCGTGATCGGCGATTACGGCTACTTCGATCAGGGCTACATCGCGCTGGCCGTGATCATGGCAGTCGTGATCGCACTCACGTTCTGGATGCCCAGTGAAACAGACGCTGCGGCCGCCCCCCGTTGACAGTAACCCTATCCGAACCGTTCCGCCGGGAAGAACGTCAGAGTTCCCGTATCATTGGGCGTATGATATTTGCTGGTCTCGCACAGAATAATGGGTCTCGAACGCCACTCCAGCGGGATTTCAGTTTCACTCCGGTTGGAGAGGATATATACCACTCACGCTGGTAGAGGGAGCTATCACCCGCTCGCATGCTCTCTACATATTTCGGCCATCTGGTCGCTGCCGTTCGAGACGATAACACGATCTACGAGTGTCGACACTGCGGTGTTTCCATCGATGACGACGAGGGGACGACGTGCCCAGCGTGCGGATCAACGGAAGTCGCACAGTACGAACTCGAGTAGATGCCGCGCTCGGGTGAACGGGAGTCCCCACTGAATCGGTCTACGGACCGATCACGTTGCTCACAGCGATCGGACGGGAACCGATCGCCGATGAGCGAGCGATGGGAAGCGGTAGTCGGACGGTGACACTCGAGACGGAGAGTCCACCAAAGAAGCAAACCGAGATTCCACGGGCGCTGAGCTAGCGCTGTTTACAGTCTGTGCACCGTGTTCAGGGCGTTGATTCGACCAGCACCGAACTCCGGGCTGCTGCGTCCTGGGACGAGTTCGGCACCGTGTGCGATCGCGTTCTCGACCTGGTTCGTGTGTGCATCTGGCTCGAGTTCCCGGACGAGTCCGACCAGTCCCGCAACCTGTGGGGCAGCCATCGACGTGCCGGCCTTCCAGCCGTAGGTCCCATCTGGTTCGGTCGAGAAGACGAGATCATCGGGGATGACAGTTTCTTCTTCCACTCCCCGGCCACCGCCGGGTGCACCGACCTCGATCTCGCTCGTCCCGTAGTTCGAGTAGAACGAGAGGTTGTCCTCCGGACCGCTCGCCGAAATCGTCATCACACCCTGGACGGTTCCCGGCAGGTAGAACAGCCCACCCCGCTGAAGGTCGGTCTCGGCGTTGCCAGCAGAGACCGTCGACACCGTCCCACGACGGGCGACGTCTTGCATCACGTTCTGGACGGCGACTCGAGTACCGTCGCTGTTGGCCTCGGATGGGAACGGACCCGCACCGAGGCTATAGTTTGCGACATCCGCGCCGATCTCGGCGGTGTAGTCGGCTGCGGCGAGAATATCTGCGAACGTACTGCTGTCTTCGCCGAGAACGCGAACGGAGACGAGTTCGGCGTCAGGTGCGGTTCCGGTGACCCCCTCTGCACCGGTTGCGGCTGCGGTGCCGGCGACGTGCGTGCCGTGATCGCCGGTGTCGCCGATGTGGTCGTCCTTTTCGCCGCCGTCGACGAACGAGACGCTCAACTCCTCGTTAAAGTTGCCAGTCAGATCCGGATGCGTGCCGTCGACGCCAGTGTCGGCGATGACGATTCGCGTACCTGCACCGGTCGCGTAGTCGTGAGCGTCGAAGGTGTCCGTGATCTCCTTGTCCCACTGATTCTCGGTGTAGTCGGCGTCGTCAGTCGTCTGTGGCTCCACCTCGGAAACCGGCCCGTCGTGTTCGACTTCAAAATTCTCCGTGACCCCACTGACGCCCGAAACGGAACGCAGGTCGTCCGCAGCGCCGTCATCGGCCGAGACAATGAAGACGGATCCGTTCGCGAGTTCCCGTGTGATCGTCGCGCCCGCGTTCTCGAGGCGCGAGCGCCCTCCCCCAGTGACGACGTACGTCGACGACGACTGTGCGCTGCCAGTTCCGATCATCCCGAGCGTCAGGCCCGTTGCTGTGATTCCCCGTAGTACCCGTCGGCGTGTCTTTCGTTGGTATGCCATACCACCTCATCCGTAAGCAATCGTGTATTATAATATCCGATGGTTGTCTCAGGAATTGAGAACGACATCAGATCGCTGCGAGTGGCACCATAAGCAAGAGACCGAGGATGGCCCCAGCGGCGAGTTCTGGCTTCCCACCGCGTGGCAATCGCTCGCCGATCGAGAGCGCCTCCGGAACGAATTCGGTGAGGACCAGATAGATCATCGCACCCGCAGCAAACCCGAACCCAATCGCGAGAAACCCCCGTGCCGTCTGAACGAACGCGAACGCCATAACCGCGCCCACTGGCTGGGGGAGACTCGAGAAGACCGCCCACCAGACGAGTTTCCAGTTGGCGACACCCATTGATCGCAGCGGGATGGAGATCGCCGTTCCCTCGGGGACGTTGTGAATCGAAATCGCGACTGTCATGAAAACAGCCAACAACGGCACGGAAAACCCGAGAATCGAAAACCCACCCTCGAGTCCGAGGTCGGCAAACGCGACACCGACCGCGACTCCCTCGGGAAAGCTGTGCACCGTCAACACCCCGAGGATGAGCACGAGTTTGGTGAAATCAGCCTGCTCGTACTCGCGCGGATCAATCTCGGCGTCGAGCAGCACGTCTCGCGCGATGACGACCAGGATCACGCCCGCCCCCATACCGAGGGTGATCTCGAGGACGGTTCCCTCGGCTAACCCCTCATCGAGGAGACCAAAAACAGACGCCGAGAGCATGATTCCCGACGAAAACCCCCAGAGGAGAACGGTTCGGCGGTCGCTGATCTCGTCGAAAAAGAAAAACGGGAGTGCACCGAGGCCGGTGGCGAGCGCCGTCACGAGTCCAGCGAAAAAGACCAGCGCGAGCTGTTCGACCAACACCATCTGGACAGTATCTATCGGCGGACACCATCAAAGTACCAGTGCCGGCGTAGTGGCTGTGCGGTCGTCGCTTCAGACGGGTGGACGGTGGGCCGTGGACGACAGCAACCGGATCCAACAGGAGTCGGTAGTGGCCGTCTCCGCCCATGCAGTCTGTTCAGGACTCCCACCAGGAGCGACACGGCTCGTCAGGCTCTGCAAAGCGAGATTGCACAATACTCACACAACCCTTATACGCACACGAGCCATAGACGTGTTATCAACATGTCCAACTCACTCTCTGAACAACTCCAGCAGGATATGCAGTGTGAAGGGCTGTTAGAGTGTATTCACGGCCTGAAGCAACTGGACAAGGACTGCTTTCGTGCGATGGTCGAAAGCGAAGAACCCCTGACGATCGACGAAGTCGCAGAGCGCGTCGACCGCGAACGATCGACTGCCTACCGCTCGATCCAGCGCCTGCTACAGAGTGGCTTCATCCAGAAGGAACAGATCAACTACGACCAGGGTGGCTACTACCACGTCTACTACCCAACCGACCCGGACCAGATTGCAAGCGACATGCAGCGGATGCTGAACGACTGGTACGCCAAGATGGGCCAACTCATCCAGGAGTTCGAAGACAAGTACGACGAAACGAGCGCCGACGTTCCAGCACAGAGCTGAGTCGGGACAGCACAGCGACGCGACAACTCGCTACGGCGAAGTGCGACACGGACGACGCGGACGCTAATTTCAGGCAGTCGTTCAGGAGTGTGACAACGAGGCGAACTTCTATTCGAGTACCCTCTCGCCACACCCCTTCGTCTCCCGTCGGGTAGTCGTCCAGACACCGTCGCTCTTCGCTGTAGGACGATTCGTACGTGCGCTACGACGGAACAGGTGAGTCACCTGACCAGTATATTTAATAACGGCCGAGTGATTATATTGGGTAGAATGAGCAATACTACTATCAGCCCAGCCGACGTCTCGCGGCGTCTCCAGACCGACGACTCCGCGCCGCTGTTCGTCCTCGACGTCAGGAACGAGGCCGAGTACGGCGAGTGGCAAATCGAGAAGAGCACCAACCTCCCGATCTACGACGAGTTACTCGAGTACGATTACTCGACACTCGAGTCGCACGTAGACGAGTTGCCCGAAGAGACGGAGATTGCGGTGATGTGTGTCGCGGGGATAACGTCGGCTCGAGCGGCGGAGTTCCTTCGGACGCACGGCTTCGACGCGAAGTCGGTCGCAGACGGGATGAACGGCTGGGGTCGCGTCCATCGCCAGTACGAGGTCGACGATGTGGACGGTGTCGTCCAGATCGTTCGCCCAGGGACGGGTTGTGTCTCGTATCTCGTCCACGATGACGGAGAAGCCGTCGTTGTCGATCCGAGCCAGTACATCGACGAGTATCTGAGCGCGGCCGACGAACGCGGGCTAGAGATTGTCGGTATTGCGGACACCCACGCCCACGCAGACCACGTTTCCGGTGCCCGCCGGCTCGCCGGCGAACTCGACGTGCCGTACTATCTCCACGAGGCTGATACAGGCGCACTCGACAGCGTTACGGAGCTCGTGGATGGAGAGTCGATTGCCATCGGCGAACGCGATCTGGACGTGATCTACACGCCAGGGCACACGCCAGGCAGTGTTTCCTTCGAGTTCGGCGATGCGTTGCTCAGCGGCGACACGCTATTCCTCCGCAGCGTCGGCCGGCCGGACCTCGAAGACAGTGCGGAGGATGCCGTCCGAACGGCCGCGAGCCAGTTGTTCGACAGCCTAGAGCGCGTGACGAAACTCGACGACGAACGAGTCGTGCTGCCCGGGCACTTCAGCGACGAGTCGATCAGACCACTGGCGACCGATCTCGGTGATTTGCGAGCCGAAACGACGAACCAACTCCTGAGTTACGTCGAAGCCGGCGACGAGGAGGCGTTCGTCGAGACGATCGTCGACAGTCTGGCCGACGAACCGGCGAACTACAACGAGATCAAGCAGATCAACTGGGGCAACGAACAACCCGGTAGCGATGTCGAGGAACTCGAACTCGGACCGAACAACTGCGCTGCGAACTGATAGGAGCTCTTCTCGATCCCTGTCGCTGCGTTCGATCGGCGAGTATCTCAGTTTCCGATGCTCGATACTCTCACCCGCCGGTACTCGAGTGCCTGTGAGTTTGATTTGGCTGGGCAGTGTCCAAGTTGTATGCGAACGGACACGGGAGTCGAAACTGAATCAGAGGCAACGTCAGTGACGAAATCAAAGACGGAGACGTCGGCAGAATCAGAACCACAGACGGTCGACTTTCTCGTCATCGGCTCCGGCTCCGGCCTCGATGTCGCGAGCGTCGCAGCGAATCAGGGTCAGTCCGTCGCCGTCGTCGAAAAGGGACCGCTCGGCGGCACCTGCCTCAATCGCGGCTGTATCCCCTCGAAGAAACTGCTGTACCATGCCGAGGTGCTGACCACCATCGAGCGCGCCGATGAGTTCGGCATCCACGCCGACGTCACCGACATCGAGTTCGCCGAGATCGTTCGCGACGTGACCGACGACGTGTCAGGGAGCGCCGACTCGATCGAGCAGGGGCTCCGGTCCTCGAGGCAGCACACCCTTCTCGAGGGCGAGGGGCGCTTCGTCGACGACCGGACGGTAGAACTCGTCAGCGGCCCCGACAGCGGTGTGCGAGTGCGCGGGGAGACCGTCCTCATCGCGGCCGGAACGCGGCCGGCGATTCCAGCTATCGAGGGAATCGACGACGTGGAGTATCTGACCAGTACGGAGGCGTTGCAACTCGAGACGCCGCCGGACGATCTGGTCATCATCGGTGGCGGCTACATCGCAGTCGAACTGGCACACTTCTTCGGGACGTTCGGAAGCAATGTGTCGATCATCGGCCGGCGACCGCGGTTGCTCCCCCAGGCAGACGAGGAGGTTGGGGATGCCGTCACCGAGCAATACGCCGACCGGTTCGACGTGTACACGGGCTACGAGGCGGTCGGTGCCTCGCAGGCCGGAGAGGGCCAGACCGGGGAGGGGATAACTGTCGACGCGCGACCGTACCCGCCGGCGTGGGACGATCCTGACGGCCGAGATGCGCTCACGGTGAGCGGCGAGACGCTCCTCGTCGCAGCGGGACGCCGGCCGAACACGGACACGCTGAATCTGGACGCAACGGGTGTCGAAACCGACGAGCAGGGGTTCGTCGCAACCGACGAGTACCTTCGGACGACGGCAGAGGGAATCTGGGCGCTCGGTGACATCGTCGGCGAGTATCTGTTGAAACATAACGCGAACCACGAGGCACAGGCCGTGGCACGAAACCTGTTCGGCGACGAGTTGGAACCGGTCGACTACACGGCGATGCCGTTCGCGGTGTTCGGCTCCCCGGAAGTCGCCGGCGTCGGGATGCGAGAACAGGAGTTGCGCGAGGCGGAACGGCCGTATGCGACGGCGACGTACCAGTACGGGGACACGGCGCGCGGACAGGCGATGCACGCCGAAGGGTTCGTCAAGGTCCTCATCGAGCCACGCGGCGAGATTCTCGGCTGTCACATCGTCGGCCCCGATGCGCCGACGCTCATCGAGGAGGTCGTGGTCGCGATGAAAGCGGGCACCGGAACCGTCTGGGACATTCGAGAGTCAGTGCACGTCCACCCCGCGCTGTCGGAAGTCGTCGACCGCGCGTTTTCGGGACCGTTTACTCGGCACGGGCCCGACGGGGCAGGTCATCAACACGGAGACGGGCACGGGCACGACGATGAACACGGCCACGATCACGGACATGACCATAACCACGACCACCAGCAGGATCAACAGACGCACCAGCACCAGCATGACCATGGGCATGAACACGACCACAAACACGGACACGGACACGACCACCAGCACGACGACCACCACCAGCACGAGGGTGAGCGCAACCACGATGACGAGCATAGTCACGAGCACAACCGCGACCGCAATCCCGATGAAACGTAAACAGACCACAGCAACAGACCACAGCAGCGGTCGTAACCCGTCCCAAAGCTAGATACTCGTCGCTCCCATACCAACCACGATACGAACAAACGTGGACTCCGATTCAGCATCCCGACGATCTCTTCTCGGACTCGCGGGCGTCGCCAGTCTCTGCTGTCTCGGCACCGGCACCGCCGCACTGGCCGGCGGTACGGCTGGTGGACTCGGACTCGCCGCCGGCTTCGGGCAACTCGCCGCGACGGGCATAACACTCGCCGTCGCCGGTCTTGTGCTTCGGTTCGCCACGACCTGCTCACCGGTGCGTAGCTGTCGAGACGAGTAGTCTGCTCTCGCCGACAGGAGCACAACCCAGCAGCGCCCCATCGAAACAACACTGGCATTGATATGCCACGCGGCCGTCAGCACCGGTATGTACACCGTTTTGCTCCCCGTCGACGAAACCGAACCGCGAGTACAGGCCCAACTCGACGCCATCCTCTCCCGCCCCGGCGTTCCAGACGAGATTGCAGTCCACGTTCTCTACGTCCGCAAGGAACTCGAGTTCGCCGACACCGAGGTCCAGATCGGCGAGATCAAATTCGACTACGAGGACGTCGACCAGCTACCGGAGACAGTTTCGACGGCACTCGAGTCCTGTCGCGATGCTGGCGTCGAGACGCGGGTCCATAGCGCGACTGGGAGTCCGCCGCCGGCGATTCTGGACGTTGCGGAGCAGGTGGAGGCTGACGAGTTGGTGCTTGGATCGCGAAAGCAGTCGCCGGTCGGGAAGGTGATTTTCGGGAGTGTGACGCAGGCGGTGATTCTGGACAGCGATCGGCCGGTGACGGTGGTTTCGGCGGCCGAAAACTGAGGTACTTACTCTAGGGTTGTGTTCAGAGAAGGTGATGTGTTGTCCCCAAGGTGGTCCGTGATTGTGTGTGTTGTTCGAGCTTGTTTATAGTAGGGACGGCTGTAGTATCGAGGATTGAGGGGGACGTACATGCGATCTGGCAGCCGAAATTTCGAATCAGTTGGGTTTGTAGATGTGCCGGGTACTCGAGTTGAGAAGAGACACGCATTTTGAGACGGGGATTGTGGCTGAGGCCAAGGTTACAAATCAACCGCCCCGCCTCCGCACTGTCCTCAAGAGGGCAGCGCAAAAATTACAGCGTCCCTGTCCCGCTTTCGCACAGCAGGATTCCAGGTGAAGCACACGAAACGGGGGTGAGATCAAATCGTACTTTTAATCACGAGATGTTCGAATCGTCATTTGAATGAATCTATATCTCTGAGGAGGGGAACAATTTTGTCTGCCGGGTGAATACCATCAACACCAGAGACCCATCATGGCACAGATAGATACCATAGATCGCCAGAAAGACCTCGCTTTCATTCTCCTCCACCATGCGGACTCTGTTGAAGGGGTGACACGGCTTCAGAAGTTGTTTTTCTTAATCCAAGAGGAAACTGAGTTTTCTGACATCCACGAGAAGGCTACGTTCGAGTTTGAGGCTTACGATTACGGGCCTTTCTCCGAGGAAATCTACAACGCTATCGAGTTCCTCTTGGCAGTGGATGCTATTGAGATGGTCTCACCCGATTCAGAGGTTGACGAGATACGGGATAATGAAGATCAAAGCCAGTATTCAGGGAAACAATTCGTGATGACTGAGAAGGGTCACAAAATAACCAAGAAACTAGAGGAAGCCATGGATGACAGTGTTGAATCTGAGATAGACGAAATAATCGAGGAATACTCTAATCTCGAACTCGACGAACTTCTTGAATACGTCTACAATCAGTACCCTGAATACACCAAAAACTCGAAAATTAAGGACGAAGTCTTGGACTGAGGATGTATTGGCCAGAGAAGTACCAGCTAGGGATTGTAGCAGAATATCTTGAAAAGGAAGGGTTTGAGTTTATGACGGAGTCGCGTCTTTACTCTATTCCAATCGATATTCTGGGAACCAATGGTAAAGAGACAGTATCAGTCGAACTGAAGACTAAAGATTTTAAGCGAGGAATTCAACAAGCTGAGAGGAACCAGACTCTTGTTAATTACTCATACCTCTCCGTTTGGGAGGAATATGCCACCGAGGACCTTGTCAGCCGAATTGAGCAGTGCGACATCGGTCTGTTATCTGTGAGTGATCAAGTGAAATGTTTATCAACTCCCAATAAGAATGAGACTAGTGACCACGCAACCTCCCGGATAAACGAATATATACTACGTGATGTTCGAAAATAGTCTCCATTACAATCATCCCGGTGAAGGCCCCTCAGTAGATCGATCCTCTGAGTATATCGACTCACTCATCATCCCGGCTCACTTCGCCATAGAACACGCAGAGCAGGTTTCAGGTCGTGTTTCAAATCTGGAGCAAGAATATTACATCAATCCTTACCTGCCAACTTTTCGAGAAGGGGATAACTTCCTCGAAGACTCCGGGAATCTGAAACAATGGAGTCACAGATTGGTGGATTTCTATGAAGATATCGTAGTTAGTAAAATACAGGAGGAAGGTAATCTACGTTATCAAGATCTTAGCCGTGAGAATCAAAGGAATGTCGTGGAAACGACTGTGGATTTCCAACTGGAGATTCTTGACGAGCATGCTGATTCAACACTCAAGAGGTACTCGCTATCGGATGCTGAATACGATTTGCTCCCAAAAGCGGTTATACCGTGGTACGTGAAACTCTCTACTGAGAAAGACCTCGAATACAACAAGCAGATCATCTCAGATACGGTTGAATATACAGATCATCCAGTAAAGCCGTGCATCTTTATGAAACGGCGTTTGGTAACTGACGTGAACTTCAGAGAAGGACTCGCTAACTACCTTGGTGATGCTCCAATCAATGAGGTCTTCCTCTGGATTGAAGGCCTCGATAAGAGAGAATCCAGTAGAGGTCACTATGTAAGCACAGTAGACTTGGTCAGTCGAATCTCCGACCAAGATGTTGCACCGCATTTTTTCTACGGAAGCTATTTCTCTAACCTGCTCTCGATATTTGGACTTCAGGGAACTGGGTTCGGTATCAATTACAGCGAGTCAGCATCAGAGAAGCTGAAATCACAGGACGGAGGAGGTGGTGGAGCCTCCCGCTACTACTTCGAACCAATCAAAGAATTCGTAGGTATCGCTGAGGCGGTTCAATTGGGAGAAGATCACACCGAACCGTGTGACTGCAGAGTTTGTAGAGACTGGATGGAAGGTTGGAAAGATATCTATGCGGTTGCAGATGAGCAGAAGCGTCTTGCTCAGCACTATGCCGCAATCAGAGAGAAGCAGCAGGATGATGTAGAAAAGAAATCACTACAAGATCTACTAGAAGAACTTGAGGAGAGGCAAGACACCTTTGGAGAGGCACTGGGAGAATCCGAATCAGTCGCCACCGCGGACCATCTGGAAGAATGGAGGGAGGGAGTGAAAATCTACGTCAAAAAAGTCGAAAACTGTTCAATAACTGAATTCAACCCCTAATATCATTCTTCATCCTCATCCTCATCTTCATCTGCTATATCAATATTAATCGTAGCGTCCCCGTTCTCTATATCCTCTGAAAGCGATTCGCTTACCCGTTCAAACAGCGTGTCCAAAGTCCCCGCATCAAGTTCGATCTCTCCAGATCTAATCACTGCCTCAAGTTCATCTTCAGTCAGTGGCTCACCTGATTCGAATTTTTCGAGGAGCACCTCAAGTTCCGGCTTCTTCCTCTTGACTGAGATTTCAACCGTGACTTCATCAACGAGATATCCCTTTTCCTCCTCTGCCCCTTCGATACCAGTCTCGAGCATGGAATCCACCGGTTCGTTGGTATCCTCAATTCCCAATATAAAGAACGAGATAGCGTCTGAAATACCATTTTGGAACATAGTGGACTCAACAAACTCTCGGAAAGCTTCCCCCGAAAGCTCGTCACTATTATTTGACAATCCACTTATGCCTTCATAGGTAGAGAAAACCTGTTCTCGATCGTTCCTATCCAAGTGGTGTAGTAAAATACTGAAATCTAAGATTGCATCTTTGATTCGGCTTCTAATTCTGTATCTGGCATCTCTTTCAGACTGTTCACTCTGATATTCTTTTTCGCCTTTGAGGAATTTTCTGTCGTCTGGTGTCAGTACACCCCTATCTCTTTCGTCGTCGGGAATGATTGGTGTCTCGGGTGCCATAGTCTATTTTCGGCTATGCCATCTTCTTGTGGGGCCACGGTGTTAACAATTACGCCCTACTGGCTCGTCAAATCAGACTATCTTCCACAAAAGAACTAAGTACACCCCACCCTAGTGGATAGCTAGCGGCGTGGGAGTCAAGAACCGCGTCGTCGGCTGACCCGTTTGCACCCGCAACAGGTTGGCGCCCAGCCGGGTGCCGGGTCAAAATGCCAGCCGACGCAGGCAACAGACGGCACTGTTGCCCGAACAGTCGCTTGTTCGGGCCGGGGTGTCTTGAACGTTGTCCTGCTCGGAAACCAGCTCAACTATGACCCAAGCAATCACAGAGGTTTCAGACCTCACGGACAAGCGGCGCGAACTCCTGAAGGCCGCAGTGGCCAAGCAGGACGAACTATCGGATGAGTTCGCTCGAAGTCAGCTCAACGCTGTCCTCTACTACGAGGACATGTCGAGCGTCATCGAGGCGGATGACTCCGAGGAGGAGGCCACGCTTCAGACCACCACAAACCTCCTCAACAAGATCACAGACGAGGATGGCTACCTAGTGAAAGTGAGCCAAGGCGGCGGTTCAGCGTTCGTTCTCGACCGCAACGCCGATGAGGACGCTGGGGAGAAGGTCACTGGTGTTTCTCCCGCGGATCTGCGCGAGATGGCGGATCAAGTTCTCGACCGCAACAGCGTGACAGCCGACCTCAGCGATGTCGACTTCGGCAACTGGCAAGAGGTCATCCGAGTCGTGAACAACGCTGTCAAGAAGCGCATCCTGATGGTGAAGGCGGAACCGAACAGATACCGCCTCACCGAACGCGGCATCGAAGCGATTCGCAACTCTACGTAGGCGGCCTAACCCCGTCTCGTAGACGCTTACTCAAAGCGGCGAATTGTCATGTTTCCTGAAAAAGCTAGATACCTCTGGAGATATGCTGTCTCTCTATGGTTCAGGTTAGTTGGTCCGAGTCGGAAAACACTCTAAAAGAAATTAGCCCTGCCGATGGTCCAGGGCCACTTACCGATGACATTGGGATTCTCGAGTTGAGGGCCGCACTTTCGGAGGTAGACTATGTTGATGAAGAAATTATCTCAGGAGCTGTCGCCGCTCGATATTCGGGTCAGTTCTCTTCAGCAGAGTGTAGGGTGACTGCAGACAGCTATGAAGATGGTGAGGACACAATAACGACGATTGCTTTTGTTGAACTCGACAATCCCCAGGACCGGCAAGATAGACTATCGTGTGAAGATTGTGACCTCGAAGGAGAGAACCCTGAAATTCAATTAAGACAGGAGAACGAATGGGTATACGAGGATTTACTCTGCCCTAACTGTCAAAGGATTCTCCATACCGAACTGATTCGAATGCCCTCAGAAAATGAGACTTTGGAGTCCAAACCGTAGCTCATAGGGACTCAATAGCTAAGCACTCTTCTTTCTTGCCCACTGCTGGGATTTCAACGAGCACTGGCCGAAATAGTGCTCGCAGAACGTATCCCAGTCCTCCCATCCTTGGGGTTACACATCGACAGAATCCATTTCCTGAATATGCACACGAGCGCGGGTTGACCGTGTGTATAACTGAAACCTGTGCGCAAGGACCCCAGAGCAATTGTTCAGTTCATGTTTCACGCCAACTATACATTAGACTGTCACTGCGAGGATTGGAAAGTTGGGGGCTGTGTTCACCATCCGATAACTGCGTTCTGAGAAGAGATTCTACTCAGAATCTGCAACCGACTCGAGTTCGTTCGCGTCGAGGTCCTCATCGAGATACGCTTCCCCACTGTCGGTGATTCGATAGAGCCCTCTAGAGATTTTCGTGACGAGCCCATACTGAGCTAGCACGGGGAGACGATCACTTGCGTGCCCGGCAACGGGACCTCCAAAATCCTCAACAGCCTGTGGCGTGAGGTTTCCTTCCTCTCGAAGCAACTCAAGTATTCGATCATCACTGGGGACCATCCAATCCGCAGGCTGTCGCATCTTACGTACGGTATTCACTGTTAAACTCATAGTATTCCCGGTTACATGGAGTTAATGCTATACCCACAGCATTCATTCTTCGTAAGCCAGCATCTACTGCGCAATTCTCAGTAAATATTATGTGCCTAGCGTTACAAGATGTGGATTAGAAGCCAGGTCTGTACGGGCATGAAAACTGCCCGGCGTGCCCCCACACGCCGGACTTGGCTTCCGATCCCTGCACGGGTTCAAGAAGCCATGAAGAACGAGCAACCGAGGGGCAATGAACATTGCCCACTAGACGATGGTATAGCTGGCCAGCAGACAGGCCACGAGAACAGCGCAGACGCACCTGCCACCCGCCCACCGACAGAGTTCCCCGCAGCAATACCCACCCGCGACCCCGCCACCCACTACGACACGATTCACGTCGCGGGCGACGACGCAATCTGCTTCGAGCCGACGGACAGTGATCGCGATGCCTAACGAGCGCACCGCGATCGGCGTCGATATCGGCGAACACAACCTCTACACCGCCTGTCCGGTGACCATGCCGGACTGGACCGGCGCGTACGTGATCAGCGGCGACGATGTCTGTATCCACCTCGACGAGCTCCGCGCACAGACCGCCGCCCACCTCGCCAGCGAGGCCGATCGAGACACGATCGTCTCGGCTATCACAGCCCACCACGCCGCGATCCACACCACGATCGACGCCGCGGCGCGGACGATCTGCGAGTACGCAACCGCCTACGACGACCCCGTCCTCGTAACCGAGGATAGCAACCACGAACCCGATCTCTGGACGTGGCTGACCGACCCCGACGCACACCGCGGGACCGCGTGGCTGCTCCCGGCGGCCCACCGCCGACTCCGCGCCGTCGCTGCCGAGTACCGCCTCGAGGTCGCGACGGTTCCCGAATCGTACTCCTCGCTGGAGTGTCACGCCTGCGGCGTCATCGGTGAGCGGGTGCGAAACCGGACAGTCTGCTGTACGAACCCCGACTGCCACGTCGGCGGCGTCTACGCCGATTGCAACGCCGCGAAGGTGCTCGCCCAGCGGTACTATCCCGGCCAGCGCTGCGCCTATCGCCCGACCCGTTCAGGTTCGCCGGACGACCGACACACTGCGCCGGACGAACGACACGCCGCATCGCCCGATCAACACGCTGGACCGGATGGGCGACACGCGATGGTAGCCGACGGTGGCCGACGCGAGCACGATGGGTAGTCGCCACCATTACGATCTTCACTATCACCACCGTCGCCACTGTCACCGCCATCGCCACTGTCGCCACCGCAACCACTGCCGACCCGGCACCAAACGGGCTCGCAGTGAGACCGCCAAGCCACAGTGGTACCGGCAAACCGCAGTGACGCTGTCAAACCGCACGACACCGTCAAACCGCGGTGGCACCGGCAGTACCAACACCCGGCCGCGGGTTCGACCACCCATTTTCGCCGACCGGTGTCCACACCAATCGCATCGATCGACGGGACAGCACCGGCTCCCAGCGACACACCGCCGACCCACGACACAGCATCGACCGACAGCACACCACCCACCTGCAGCGACACAGCGCCGACTCTCGGTTACACGCGCCGAACACACCACCCCACACCAGACATGAGTACACAACACCAGCACTCCGACGCAAACGCACTGCACGCACTGACTGCCGAACTCGAAGCCCTGCGCGAGCGGGTGACCACCCTCGAGGACGAACTCGAGAAGAAAGACACGCGACTCGAGACGCTCGAGACGGCACTCGACCGAGCGCGGACGACAAACGACCGGCTCCGGACTCGTATCGACGACCTCGAAGACGCACAGCCGCCCGTCGAGGCGCGACTGGACGCCCACGCGAAGAAACTCGCCGCGAACAAAGCGCGCATCACCGAACTCCAGGCCCGCGAACTCGAGAAGGGTGCCCATCTGCTCGAAACGCACGTCGACGAAACCGAGGTCGACGTCGCCGATGACCGTCTCGAGCGCATCTGCAAGGACGACGGCAGACAGTACTTCCGACTCCCCGAGAGCGATGACCCGCTCGGGCGTGGCGGTAACGTCGCGCTCGCACACGGTGATCTCCTGCCGATTCAGCAACTCGCGACCATGGACGACGATATGCTCCACGCGACGGTCTCCTCGCTGCCGTCGCGACTTGCGGCGCGGCTCTGGAAGGCACGGACTGACCCGGGCGTTGGCGACAACCCCTGGGAGAACGGCTGTGCCGGCGTTCGCGAATACGTCACGGCGAGCGAGATGAAACACTGGATCCGCAGACAGGAGACGGGCATTAGCGAGAGCTACGCGAAGAAACTCGTCTCCAGGACGATCGACGCCCTGCTCGATCTCTCGAAGCATCGGCTCGCGATCAGACGGAAGCGCCAGCGCAAGAACGGACTCGAGTACACCGAACGACGCGTGCTCCTGATGGCGGATGCGGAGATTCCTGGCGACAGTTCCGGCGAGAGGACAGTGACAGGAAGAGGGACTGGGATTGGAATTGGAACTGAAACTGGCGCAGAAACAGGAACAGAAACAGAAACAGAGACCGCGAAACGGGCTAGTCCGGCGACAACTGCTGTCGACAGGTGAGACTGTCCCCGGGTTGCTCACACCCTCCTGAGAAGGAGTGCACTCTCTACAGCGAAGAAGCCACACCCCACGACGATCAGCACTGCCACGCGATGGCGGGTGGATGCGCGTCTCGGTACTTGCAAGGCTGTCGCTCGATCGGTCGTCGTCGGTCCAGAACCACCGACGAACCGAGAGCGGTCACCGAGGACGGCAGGTGTCACCGGACACTCGCAACGAGTTGGGAAACTGGCCGAGCTGCTGACGGCAACACGCGAGTGCGGAGCGTGATACGACCAGGTCAGTGACTGGAATCACCGGCAACACACGACAACGATTGTATCAGTCGGCATCAAATGGGTGTTCCCGGACGAAATGTATCCGGTTCGTCCGGTAGTAGCCCGCGGGAGCCGGCGTCGAAAACGGCCGTCGATGGAGGTACCTACAACGCCACTATATAAACACCCCCTCAAATAAAGGAAAATCACTCACCCGTATTCCGCCCCTCTGTACAAATACAAGAGGTCAATCGATCATGTCCACTACTACTCGAAACAGACTCGAAAGCCGGTATGGAGGAATCACGCTCGAAGGACAACCCCACGCGCTGTCAGCGTGGTTCATCGTCGCCCTGCGGTTCGTGATGGGCGGAATGATACTGTTCGCCGGACTCGGCAAGTTCGCGTTCATCAGCGGTGAGGCGTTCGACGCCAGCGGCTTCTTGCTCCACGGCGTCGACCCGGCCAGCCCAGTTAGCGGCCTCTTCGCCGCGATGGCCGGCAACGCCGCCCTGCTCGAGATTATCAACGTCGTCGTCCCGGTCACCCAGGTGCTGATCGGCGTCGCGCTGATCACCGGTGCGTTCGTCCGCCTGGCCGCCCTCGGCGGGGCCATGCAGATGACGATGTTCTACCTCGGCGGGTGGGAGGGCCAGTGGCTCGCAGCGTTCGACTACACGCTGATCTACGCCATCGTCTTCCTGGCCATCGCGGCCTTCGGTGCCGGCCGGATCCTCGGCCTCGACCGCTACATCGAACAGATCGACGTCGGTGGGCAGGCGCTCGTCGAGCGCTTCCCAGCGCTTCGATACATCCTTGGCTAACTCCGATTCTTTTTCCAGGGTTCTCGTTCTAGAAACCGGGAGAACCGGACAGCGGACAGCCGTCACACGCAACACGTCTTCTCGGCGGCCAACAGTGAATCGATCGTTGCTTCCAACCCGTTTCTCTGCCCTGGGCTACCGCTGTCACAGACAGAACTGGAACGCCTGCGATCCAGTGAGCAACGACTGACTGCCCCTTCGGTTCCGAAACCACCGTCGGAACACGAGTTTCTGACCGGAACAAAGACAGTGTCCGTCTGTGTCGTGGCACGTATGGCACAAACCGTCGATGAACTTCGAAATGAGATCAGGGTAGCTGTCGGTCGATTTGAGCGAGCGCGATCGGCAGCGTTTACGAAAGAGGACCTCGCTGCAGTGTGTGATGCAGTGGGGTACGAGATTGAGACGAGCGGCCGTTTGCCTCCGAAAGCAGAAATGAGAGCAGGAGTCCTGTGGAAGGTGGGTGTTACAGAAGAAGCGACCCCGGAGACGGCACCGTCATCGTTCCGAAAGGACGAACTGGAAGCGATCGTGGCAGCCGTTCAGTAGGTGGTTCGGCAGGAGAACCGGCGAGCGATCCGTTCGCAGGGGTGGAGCCGAACGGTCACTGTCTCCGAAATATGATAAACGAAGCCGTCGGGCTGCAGTGCTGCGGTACGTTTTGTACACGAATCGAAACACACACCCGTTACACCTCGTTCCGTCTCGGTTTGCCTTGCTCCACCCCGTTCAGTCGACCTGCTCCGCAGTCACCGTCGAATCGTCGTACACCAACTCAGTACGCCGAGTCACGCTGACGCGAGCTCGTCGTACAGTGTCTGCAGTTGCGCCAGCGAATGCGTCACCGAAATCATCTCCCGACGACGCAAACAGAGATCGCGCAGTCGCTTCCGCTCGGCGAGCGTCCGGTCGATCGCCTCCCGGAGCGCAACCGTCTCGCCCGGCGGGTAGTGATACCCCGTCTCGCCGTCCAACACCGTCCGCGTCAGCGCGCCCGCCGCCGCGGCGACGACCGGCGTTCCACAGGCGTTCGCCTCCAGCGCCACGAGCCCCTGGGTCTCCAACCGCCCCGGAAAGACGAACACGTCGAGCGCCGAGTAAAACGCCGGTAACTCCTCGCGATCGAGAAAGCCGAGAAAGGTGACGTCGCACTCGAGTGCATCGGCCTGCGCCTCGAGCGCAGGTCGGGAGGGGCCGTCGCCAGCGATGACGACCGTCAGGTCCGTCTCGGCGGCCGCATCGATCAGTTCCGAGAGATATTTTTCCGGACTGTGGCGGCCCGTGTAGCCGACGATGGGAGCGCTGTCGTCGATGTCGTAGGTGTCGATGAACGAGGACGGATCGACCGGCCGGAACGTCGTCGTGTCGATGCCGTTGGGGACGATTTCGATGGGCGTCTCCGGCCGTATTCGCTCGCGAATCTCACGACGAGCGACGGCCGTCGGTGCGGTGATGAGATCGACTGCGTCGTAGAACTGGCGCTCGTAGGCGAGACAGCCGTCCTCGAGTCGCGAAACGGGAACGATATCGGGGACTCGCTGTTCGATGCGATCGGCGAGGATGGTGTGATACGTGGCGACGACGGGGACGTCCGCCCGTGTTCCGAACCGGAGGCCGGCCAGTCCAAGAGTGAACGGGGAGTGGACGTGGACGATGTCCGGCGTCGGAAGATCCGTGGGGACCACCGGCAGCCCGAGCCTGTACTGGCGGTAGATCGGTGCCTGAACGCTTGGGACCGGAAACTCGTCCGAGCGTGGCTCGTAGGTACTCGAGTGGGGGTAGACGACAGACAGGCGGCCGAACCGGTCGTTCCAGCGCGAGCGCCAGAGCGAAATCGTGTAGGTCACGCCGTTGACCGTCGGCAGGTAGGTGTCGGTGAAGGCGGCGACGTTCCGAACCACTGGCGGATCGTTCGACGCCGACCAAGATACGATTACGGTCGCGATTCACGGAACGAGATTCCGTGCGTTCGCAAGAGGGTGCGCATCGTCTCGACGCCGGCGGACGTATCCCAGCCGCTGGCTCGGTAGTGGTCGATCGGATGGCGAATCCAGGAGTGCTCCCAGTGGGCGTACGTCTCGACCGAGGACTCGCCTGCGAAAAACAGCGTCACGTGCAGCTGTTTCTCGGCGAGCAGCGAGTGACGATGGACCCAGCTACCGGCGGATTGGCGGCCGTCTCGGTGGCGCTTCAGCGCCGCGACCGGTTCCGGCCGAAAGGCCATCGACCGAAGGTCAGTACGGAACTGCTCGAGCGATCGATCGACGGTCCCGACGTACTCCGAGGGGTGCATCGTACACTGGACGTAGCCGCCGAACTGCTGTGCAACATCGTGTAGGGCGGGACAGACGCGCCGTCGAAGCGCGGTGAGACGGTCGAGGCGCTCGTGTCGATCGACGTGGTCGGACGGTGCATCACCAGCCATCGAAATCAGTGTCACAGGTAGGCACTCATCCATCAATAGCGTACCGAAATGCGCCGTTTCAGACCAAGAGACTGTCTAGATCGACTGACTCCAACCGGTGAATAGTTTATACATTTCGCTGTGGTCCGTCCAGGATACGATGCCCGCCCGCGACGAGATTCGCGACCGACTGACCGCACTGCGCCGGACGAGAGACGCCTGTGACTACTACGACCCCCGATCGAAGCACCTCGACGGAAAGATAGACGCACTCGAGTGGGTGCTCGCAGAACTCGAGGGGACGGAGTCAGAGGAGAGCGAGCGCTGAGCTGCCGCCGTCCAGTGTCATCGGCCGTTACTGACGTGGGTAGTGATAGACACATACAACCACTGTGGGAACGTAGAGAAGGTGAGAGGAAGAGGGATGTTCACCGATCGAACGGACGCCGGCGAGCAGCTAGGCGCACACCTCGCGGCGGAAGGGGCCGAGGCAGACGTGGTGCTCGGGATTCCACGCGGTGCGCTTCCGGTCGCACGACCGGTCGCAGACGAACTGGGAGCGACGCTCGACGTCGTCGTCGCATCGAAGATTGGCGCACCAGGGAATCCGGAACTGGCACTCGGTGCTGTCGCGAGCGACGGGACCCTGTGGCTCAACGACGATCTCGTCGAGCAGTTGCGGGTTGAAGACGACTACATCGACCGCGAACGGACGCGCGAAGCCGAGGCCGCACGCGAGAAAGTGAACCAGTACCGAGGCGGTAACGGGTCGATACCGGCAGTCGACGGGAAACGGGTGGTCGTCGTCGACGATGGAGTGGCGACCGGTGCGACGGCAATCGCGTGTCTCAGACAGGTCGCCGACGCGGGCGCGACGGCCGTTACCCTGGCGGTGCCGGTTGGCTCGCCGCGGTCGCTCGAGACACTCGAGAACGAAGCGCCGGTAGATTCGGTTATCGCGCTCGAGCGGCCAGCGGATTTCAGCGCCGTTGGACAGTACTACGAGGATTTCCGGCAGGTGAGCGACGAGCGTGCGCGCTCGTATCTCGATGAGCAGTGAGTGGGCGAGCGACCTCAGTGATCAGTGAGTAGACGGTGACACAACAACCGAGGTCGATGAAAGGAACGGAACGTGATCGATAGACTGACAAAAAGAGGATAACAGCCCTATGACTCTATCTTTCACACACGTCTGGGTTCAGAGAACCCGCGTCCTTATTCCGTTGTGTCTGGTACGGAGTCGATACTGACACCCACGGTGATCGTAGCCGAGATGCCACCCGCACGCTTGCCCGTCGCCCGTCACGACGGCGATCATCCGCCGAACAGTGTACCATCGACTGCGACGACACAAAACCACAAGTTCGGGCCTGATACCGACACCCCTCTATCACCGCGACCGGTCGACCGTTTCCTCCGTGAGCGGTCGGCCCCGCTGTGGATGGTGGGCTGTAGGCTGCGATCATCGATCGCTCTCCACTACTATGAGTTATCCGACACAACGTGCTGATGACACTGACAGTCTCGGTTTCGAACGAGAACGCAGCACACGACAGCCGGCAGCGAATCCGATAGCTGAGCCAAACCCACACCAACTCGAGAGCCGCGGGCAACACGAACACCACGGCTCACACGACCACCTCGCTCTCGTCTATGAGTCCGACGACGAGCAGTTCGAGACGGCGCTGCCGTTCATCAAACGAGGACTCGAGCGCGGCGAGAAGTGTCTCTACATCGTCGACGAAACCGACCGGGACGAGATTCTCGACCGGCTGCGTGAGGCAGGCGTCGAAACCGACACTGCGCGCGAAACGGGTGCGCTGACGGTATGGACTGCCGAAGAGTCGTACCTTCGAAACGGGGCGTTCGACGCCGACGAGATGATCGACCTCCTCACCGACCTCATCGACGACGTCACGAGCGAGTACGACGGGCTCCGCATCACGGACGAGATGAGTTGGGCGACCGACGGCGGCTGCCCACACACCGAACTCATCGACTACGAGAACAAGCTCAATCGGCTGCTGCCAGAGACGGATATGATCGCGCTCTGCCAGTACGACCGGGCGCAGTTCCCGGCGGACACCGTCCAGAAGGTCATCAAGACACACCCACACATCGTCTACGACGACATCGCCTGCAAGAATTTCTACTATACGCCACCCGAGGAGTTCTTCGGCCCCGAGCAGCTCAAACGTGAGAACGACCGGATGATGGGGACGCTGCTCGATCGCACCAGGGCGAACAACAGACTGCACGAGAACCAACAGTATCTCGAGCGCCAGAACCGGATCACCGGCGACCCCAACCGCTCGTTCCAAGAGAAACTGCAGTCGCTGTTCGAACTCGGCTGTGACCGGTTCGACCTCGAACTCGGTGCGATGGCCCGCATTGATATCGAGAACGATCAGTTCGAACTCGAGTACGTCAGCGATGACCACGAGCACTTCGAGGCGGGACTCGAGTTAGCGCTCTCTGAAACCTACTGTGCGGCAGCAACCGAGAGCACCAGCAGTTCGGAGGAAAGCACAGCCACTGGAAGTTCGATTGGGGGTGACAGAACTGGAGAGCCAGCGACGGAGTCAACCACGGCTCTGAACGCGACGGGCATCACCGATCCTCGAGCGGAGGGGTACGACGAGAGTCGCATCTACAACGAGTTCGGGATTCGCGCCTATCTCGGCACGCACATCGAGATCCAGGGTGGGACCGACCGAACGTTCTTCTTCGTCTCTAGCGAGGAGCGCGAGAGCGGGTTCAGCAGCGACGAACTGACGTTCCACCAGCTACTCGGTCAATGGGTTACGTTCCAGTTTGAACGCGACAGACGCGAAGACGCCAAGCAGCGCCTCGGCGAAATCGCAGCCGACGCAGACCGGACCTTCGAGGAGAAGTTACAGCGAATGTTCGACCTCGGCTGTGATCGGTTCGATCTCGAGTTCGGTGCGCTCTCACGAATCGATCAGACGACGGAAACGATCGAAATCAAGGCTGCAAGTGACGACCACGAACAGCTCTCACCGGGCACGACGATCCCACTCGCCGAAACCTACTGCAAACTCACGACCGACAGCGAAACCACAATCGGCGTCACCACACCGCAAAACGCCGGCGTCGAAGGGACAATCGCACACGAGACGGTCGGCGTCGAGTCCTATCTCGGCGCGCGGATCGAACTCGAGAACAGCGCCGATCGGACGTTCTTCTTCGTCAGTTCAGACTCACGAGAGCAGCCGTTCACCGACGCCGAGCGGACCTTCCACGAGCTCATGACGCAGTGGGTCGCCTACGAACTCGAGCAACGCCAACGCGAGCACGCACTCGAGGAGTCGAACGAGCGCCTCGAACAGTTCGCCTACGCGGCTAGCCACGACCTGCAGGAACCGCTGCGGATGGTCACAAGTTACCTGCAGCTACTCGAAAGCCGATACGGTGACGAGTTCGACGATGACGGCGAGGAGTTCCTCGCGTACGCTGTCGACGGGGCAGACCGGATGCGCGGGATGATCGACGGCCTTCTGACGTACTCACGGATCGAAACGCGAGGGAATCCTATCGAACCGATCGATCTGGGGCCGGTCGTCGACGACGTCCGCGAGGACCTGCAGCTGTGTATCGAGGAACGTGGAGCCAAGATTTCGACCGGGCGCCTCCCGCGAGTCGAGGGCGACGCCAGTCAGCTCCGACAGGTCTTCCAGAATCTGCTCGAGAACGCGATAACCTACAGTGGCGAGCAGGAGCCACAGATAGAGATCGACTCGAGACGACGTGGTGGAGAGTGGGTGCTCTCGGTTACGGACAACGGGATCGGGATCGACCACGACGATCAAGAGCGCGTGTTCACCGTCTTCGACCGACTACACAGTCGCCACGAGTACGAAGGAACCGGGATAGGCCTTGCGCTGTGTCAGCGGATCGTCGAACGCCACGGCGGAGAGATCTGGGTCGAGTCGGAGCCGGGCGACGGGGCGACGTTTTCGTTCACACTGCCTGCAACAGCCAGACCGGCGTAGTCTCGGGTATGTACAAGTCGGTAGTTATCGGCGAACTGGCCTCGCCCGGTCGATGGCTGGGAGCGAGACTCGCGTGCGAACCTGTCGACGGAGGCGACCGGTAACGTTTTTCGCGAGAATCCGGCCGGCAAACGACGGGCTGCGGCGCATCGACCGCGGGTAAAACGCACCGAGCTGGTCGTCGGGAACAGTGGTCGGCTCAAACGACGGGTCGCACACGCGTTCGATGCCGTCCGGTAACAACTGTATCTGGAGTGAGACGAGTCGGTCGAAAACGTCCCAGAGCGTGTGACAGTCACTGATATCGACCTCGTCGTACGCGATGACCTCTCCACCGTCGATCGACTCGGTGAGTCGCTGCAGTGTCGAACCGGCCGTCGACTGGCCGTCGTGGAAGATCGGTGGTGGCCCCATCCCACGGTACGAGCGGATATCGGCGGGGTGAAAGCTCAAAATGCCGTGTTCAGTTGCGGTGAGAACCGCCCCCTTCAGGAGACCGAACCCGAAGAGGACCAACACATCGCACTGGTCAGCGAGTCGTGACACAACGTCGTCGGGAAACTCGTACCAGCTCCCGTCGCGGCGGGGCTCACACTCGAGATGGGCTGCGTCCTCGAGTTGGTCGATTGCATCGATCGAGTGGCGATGCCAGAGATGCTGGTCATCCCCAAGCCGTCTCGCAAACGCCCGTTCGGCGAGGACCAGTGCCCACGCCTGCTCCTGACGAAGAACGTCGACGAATCGCCGTACGTCTGCGGCTTCGAATCGAGAGTCGTTCCACGACTCTGCTGTACAGTCTTCTTTCTCGGCGTTCGTGACCACGACCGAAATTTCTGCGTCGGTCTGTGTCTGTACCCGGTCGAGTGCACGAACCTGCCACTCGTAGAGGAACGGATCCGCCAGAACACCGATCGTTGTCCGCTCGGGCATTGGTATCCGTGTTGCAGACGCAGCCACACTTAGTTACCAATGGCGTTCACGCCTGGTCAGTGTCCAGAAAGCCAGCAATACGGGATAACTCAGCTAAATCGTAGCTTCGGCCGGCGATGACACTACTGCCCGGTGATGCCCTCGTGTAGCTAGCAGTGCGGATTCGACAGGACCACCGGTCGTCACGTGATCGGCAGGGGAACAGCAACCACTCACCGAACAGACGTGAGGGGGGATACGACCACTCACCGAACGATACTCGGGAAACAACCCATTACCGAACGATCATCGGCGGCAACCTATTACCGAACGATCATCGGCGGCAACCCATCACCGAACAATCGTCACCGGAACAGACGCACGGCGTGACACCGTATTTGCAACACTCCCGAGAAGCAACTTCTCAACGCGCGAGCGGCCGTGGCTCCCCATAACGATCCCGTCGACCGCCTCATCACGTTCGTACTCGAGTATCGCTCGCGCTGGCTGGCCAAAGGTGACTGCCGTTTCGATCGACCGATCGCGCTCCGCCGCGAGAGTAGTCGCGCGCTCGAAGACCGCCTCGGAGTTGTCGTGCCACGCTGACTGCTCACCACTGAACTCGAGTGGTGCATCTGTGGGAACAGTTGCGACGTGGAGAACGGTAAGGCGTGCGTTCGGGTGGTGGTCGAACGCATATGAGAGGGTGTCCTCGAGAAGTGGTGTTTCGTCGAGGGGGACGAGGATGTGATCACGGTCGGGTTCGGGATCGGTGTCGTGATTGTGGGGTGGGTGGTGGTTGTGGCCGTGGTCGTTGTCGAGGTTATGGCCGGTGTCAGTGTCGCGATCGTTGTCGTTGTCGGGATTCTGGCCGGTGTCAGTGTCGTGATCGTTGTTGTTATTGTTGTTAGGGTTGTGGCTGGTGTCAGTATCGTGGTCGGTATTGCTGTTGTGACCGGTGTCAGTACCGTGGTCGTGGCCATTGTGAGAGTCGCCCATACAGATGAGAACGCGCGTGAAAAGCATAAACCGGTGCCCCCAGTTCCGCTATCACGGCTACCATCGACACAACTGAGCCGCTCAAATTCCGAAATAGAGAGAGTTGTTGCGGGCAGTCACGGGACAAATTGCCCGAATTGAGGGCGAAGCCGGGCTGGTCCCAGCGAACGAACTGGCAAGGCCAGAAGAAAGCGTACCCTACGGGAGTGCGCTGACGGGTGCAAGCAGTGCTGAACCGGTTGGCCGATCAGACCAGATCCGAAACGTACTGCTCCTCCCAGTCACGCCGATCTTCGAGTTCGCGACGGCCGCGACGCGTAACGCTGTAGACGTTCGTCCGTCGGTCAGCCGTCCCTTTCTCGATGAGACCCTTGTCGACGAGCGTATCCAGGTTCGGGTAGAGTCGGCCGTGGTGGATTTCGCTCTCGTAGTAGTTCTCGAGTTCTTCTTTGATTGCGAGGCCGTGTGGTTCATCGAGACCTGCAGCGACGTACAGGAGGTCACGCTGGAACCCAGTTAGGTCATACATACAATTCGGTATGGAACTAGATATAATAAATATAGTGGAAACAGAACGACGAGAAAGAGGATTTGCCCACCGAAACCCAGTCTCGACCCAGTTCCGTATTCGGTGCAACAAGACCAATGCAAGAACGACATACCTGCATGACAGAGCAGGTAACAACTGATTGATAGCAGAGAAGGTGACTCGACGATGATGGGAAAGCCGGGAGACAAAAGCGGCGAAAGTGGCCGTGTGAGACAGTCACAGTAGCGTAGGCAAGGTCAACACGTAATTCCTGTACCCCCCAATGGAGAACTACAGATGGGAGTTGAAACAGTTCGACGACTGAATCTCGATCCGCCAGAATCGCCCCCGTTGCGAGTCGCCTTTCTCTCGTTATGGTTTATCGACATGGTCGCTGCAACGTTGTTTTTCGTCGTCCCCTATGCCAACGAACTCAATCCGGTGACTGTCCTATTCTTCGAATCTCTCGGCTTTGCAGGCGTTCCGCTGGCAGCGAGCCTCTATGCGGTGATTATTATGGGAATCGGCCACCTCCTCTCACATCCCCGAGATATCCAGTTCATTGGAACGATGGTCGCGCTGTACACGTTGTTCGTCGTGAACAACGTCCTGCTCCTCGTCTCAGGAGAGCCACTCGTTGCGATTCTGGGAGTGTAGGATACCCGCGCTGTCGGTTATCGATCTATCGACTCTAATGTATCCAGTCGCAAGTGGACAAACAGAGTCACAACCGACCGAAAAACACCCCACCGGACACAGAACCGAGGTGGCATGTTCGTGCACGGTACTTACGATTGCTGCCCGCCAACACGGAGTATGGAAACACCACCAGAGCTAGAAGCAGCAGCGGGAGAACAGGACGAGATTACGATCACGAACCGCCAGTACGACGAAGAACAGGTTATCGCCGTCGACTTCGGACAAGTCGCTGGCCAACCGACGCTCGATATCGTCGGCGAAACGGCAATCGTCGTCATCGATGGGGCTCAGTTCGAATTCGGCATCCCGACCGACGCAAACGAGGTGAAAATAAACGATGGGATTCTAACAATCAGAGATTGACGAAGAGCATCACGAGTGCTGGAGACGCTCTGTCGGTACTATTCGTCCTCGTCGATTTCCTCACCTTGTCGACGCACCCCAGCCCTGATCGGTAGCTCCGGGATAATCAACTTCGAAACATAGCAGACACTCGGACACAGCGGGAATCTAACCCAGCAGATACCCCCACGCAGCAGGCACCCTAACAGAATAGATACGCTAACGCAGCAGGCACCCAACACAGAAGACACACCAACGAAACAGCACGGACCACACTAGGTTTCCGGTGAAACAGTCATCAGGGCCGCCACAGCGACCACCGGGTACTCGAGTCCCCCTCTTCAAAACAAGTCAGTTCGAAGCACCGACCCTGAATCGAACAACCCACGAAAAGCAACTATAGAGAACAATTACCATCCGTTTTCACCGGAAATGGGGTGTGCTCAGGAGGGAAAGGCAGTATTCTCGGCTGCGAAGAGAACACAGAGCGACAGGACACCGGGTTTCCGGTAAAACGGATTCGGCGTACGGCTACCCACACCACATTTCCGGTGAACGGACACGAGATGAGGTACGGTCACAGTGGTGAGAAGAGGACACCAGGTTTCCGGTGGAATCGTCCGACTTGCGGTCGGCTTCCGATAGGTGAGAACGGAGTTCACGGAACACAATCGCGGAACACAACTGCTGAGAGAGTGCTACTCGACAGTGTCGGCTAAAACGTCTCGAACAACTTCCGGGTCCTCGAGAAGCGTGTGCTCGGTATAGCTCCCTTCCGCGCTCCCGCCGCTGTGGCGCGATTGCTCGAGGATATCCAGAAACGCGTGTTCTTTGAGCAAGTCACGAACGCGACGAAGCGACAGTGTGTCGGCACCCTCCTGCCGGCAGATCTGTTCGTAGACGTCGTAGATCCGCGTCGTTCGAAAGCCATCGTTCTCGCCAGCGGAATCACTGTACGCTCCGTCGGGGCGGTGTTCGAGCGAGAGAACCGTCAACGCCTGGAGGACGTACCGGGAGTGGGGCGTCGAGCCGCGGATGAGTTCACGGAACCGATCGACTTCCGCGCGTTCACGAGCCTGAACGACGAACTCCTCGCGAACAGTAGCCGCCCCCTCGGCCTGTGCAATTTCGCCGGCGTAGCGTAGAATGTCGATCGCCTTTCGGGCGTCACCGTGCTCCCGCGCTGCGAGTGCGGCCGCTCGCGGGATCACCGCGTCCTGGAGGACACCGTCGCGAAACGCATCATTGCGCGCCGCCATGATGTTGTTCAACTGGCTCGCGTTGTACGGCGGGAAGACGAACTCGCGTTCACAGAGGCTCGATTTGACCCGCTCGTCCATTCGATCCTTGTACTTGATTTTGTTACTGATGCCGATCACACCGATCTTGCAGTCGGTTACTTTCCCAGCCTCGCCGGCCCGAGAAAGTTGCATCAAAATCGCGTCGTCCTCGAGTTTGTCGATCTCGTCGAGGATGATGAGTGCGACGTCGTACTCCCTGTTGAGAATACGCCAGAGACGCTTGTAGTAGGTCGCTGTGCTAATCCCCTTATCTGGAATGTAGATCTCAGTCGCGTCGGTGTTGACCGAGCTCGCGATCGTTTGGACGGCCTGGGTTTCGGTCGTGTCCTGTGCACAGTCGACGTAGGCAAAGACCGCGCTGACACCTTCCTCTTCTGCCGTATCGACGAGGCGTCGGGAGACGTACTTGGCACACAACGACTTTCCGGTACCGGTTTTGCCGTAGATGAGAACGTTGCTGGGGCTCTGACCGAAAATCGCGGGGTTGACCGCGTTCGCGAGCTGCCCGATCTCTTCGTCCCGACCGACGATCCGCCCCTCATCGGGAAGGTGACTGATCTCGAGGAGTTCCTTGTTGACGAAGATCGGATCCTCCCGAATGAAGAGGTCGTCGGACTCAGACATATACCTTGGACACCGTGTTTCCGGTGAATCATCTTGAACGTTTCGTCACCGATGGCACCGGGAATCACGCCGAGACACCTGGAAATTACGCCAGTGCACCTAGTAGCAGCGATGCGAAAGAACGAGTAGATACCACACCTGTCGGACCCAGTAGCACAGTTCACGTAAGCACCGAGTTCGGTGGATTCAGAGAGGCAGTTCTCGCAGAGGGACAGTACTCGAGTCCTCCACGTGAGTACACACAAATGAGAGCGGGATCTGGTGTGGTGAGACGAGGCGACGAACGAAGGGTGAATGTGGGTTGGCACACACACACACCGGGTTTCCGGTGAAATGGGGTGAAATGGTGTGGTGGGTGCAGTGGAAACGGGGGTAGTGGAAGGCAAGCGGAGAGAAAAAAGTTGGTCGCAGACAAGAGTGCAGCACTGATCACAGGCAAAAGTACAGCGCAGAGATAAAGATCGGGGCACAAAATAACAGGAGAATAGCAGTGATCGGGAGAAACAAAATTCAAAGGCTCAAAATTCAATGATCAGGAGCAGGATTCAAAGGTACAGAATTCGAAAAACGATCAAGTAAGAAGCGGTCAGTCAAGATTGGAGTTTCTTCGGAAGATCTCTGAGATACAGAAGTGGGCGGGAAAGGTGAAGAAGTGGGATAGAGGTATGAAATGGAGAACTACGAGATGGAGAACTGACGTGGAGCAGTTCTTTTGGAATAAGAGAGCTTTATGCGACGATGTCTCAATAAGCGTTTGCGACTGAATCAATGGACTTTACTCCTATCTATGTTATATATCTATCTATCCCTCCCCATCAACTTTTGAGAGAAATAGAAGAATACAAGAGATGTTAGGGAACTCCTCAGCCCATTTCACCGGAAACCCGGTGTGTGTGTCCGATGTGTATTCAATACGGGTTCAATATCTGTCTGTCCTATCACCATCTCTTTCTGCAACCCCTGTTTTTGCAGTCTCTGTTTCTGTTCCCACCACCTTTCCTTTCCACATCGGCAGTCTTTCCTTCTCCTCTCCCGTCGATCATCTCAACACTCCAACGGCAACTCGATGGTTCTTTCACCGGAAATCCGGTGTGTCTGTCTTTAGGGTGGCAACGTCTGCGGAACCTTCGCAACGTCTATAAAACCTACTTCTGATACTTCTCTCCGGAGGAGACGAGTTAACCTCCAGAGGAGACGATCCAATGTCGTGGTGGATCGGGCTATCTGCAGTCTCGTATCGTATCCGGCACGCTACAGTGTCGCGGCCGATACCAACGAGGGAACTACCGAGGTTTCACTCACCGTACCGATCATAGCTGTCCAACTCACAATGTCCAACTCAAAAGCGAGTATCACCGAACAGGTGAATGAACGGAGTGACCCTTCTTAGGGCCCGGTATTCACCGGAAACCCGGTGTGTTCGTGTTCCGGGCGCTGTCAGCGGTTCCAGTCGTTGCCCCACTTTGAGACTAGCACATTTGAGATTGGAACTCGAGTACACTCACATCTCTCCTGTGAATGCCGTTTGGTCACTCTCCCGTGTAGCCTCTCCTTCACGTATAGTTTCTCATTCACGTGCAGCCTCTCGTTTTCATAGGTGTTGCTCCTCACGGTCTCTGCGTTCGAGTGCCTCGAGGAGTCGCGCTCGAAGCACGAGCAAACACGGCAAGACCGTCAGACACGCGACCAGCGCGAAGATGATACTGAGTCCGGTGACGAGTCCGAAGCGGCGAAGCGGTGGCGAAAGTGAGAGTGCGAGAACGCCGAACCCGGCTGCTGTCGTCGCCGCACTTCCCAGGAGCGCACCGCCGGTCCCGGTTATTGTCGCCCTCACTGCTTCGGAAAGTGGCGTTCCGTTTGTGCGCTCGTCGATGAATCGTTCGCTGACGTGAATACTGTAGTCGACACCGAGACCGATCGCGAGGCTCGTCATCACGACCGTCTCAGTGTTGAACGGGACGTCGAGGAGTGCCATCGCACCGAGGAGCCACGCCAGTGCTACGACGACCGGTGCAAGTGTGAGTGCGCCAAGCGATGGTGCTCGGTGGCGAACCCAGTAGAGGAGCGTCAGGAAGACGAGGATCACGACGACGGTGATCGTGAACGCCTGAACGAGCGTCTCGAGGAGCGCATCCTGGACGACGGCAGTCGTCACAACACCGCCGGTTGCAGTTGCCGTTACAGGAGCCGAACTCGAAATCGCCGCTGCAACAGTCTTCGTATCCGATGCGACGCTCTGTGACGCGGCATCGCTACGAACGGAGAGGAGCAGTCGTGCTGACTCGTACTCGCCGTCATCTGTCCGGTAGAGCACCGATGCGGCCGCTTCTTCGTCTGCATCGAACAGGATGTCGTAGAACCCGTCGACGTCCTCGTCGGGAAGTCCGTTTCCGGTCGCGTCTCGCTGTTCGAGCTCGGATGCAACCGTCTCGTTCTCCGCGCTGAGCGACGCGATGAGTGTCTGTGGGCCATCGATCGCTGCAGTTCCGTCGGCGCGAACGTCAATCGTCGTGTTCGCGTCTGTACTATTCTCTCCATCCACTCCTCCGCCGCCATCTCCATCTTCTCCTCCACCTCCAACGGTCGCAGTAGCGCTCCGTACTGCGGTGAGCGTTTCCGGATCGGTTACATCACCCTGTATCAGTATCTGTGACTGTGAGTCCGGGCCGTGATCTGCGAAGTGTTCACCAAGGTACGACAGATCGTCGCTCACCGTGTAGGTGTCCGGAGCAAGCGGTCCGGGAAGTGCCTTCGCCCACTCTGGTGCGTCTTCCGGCAGGAAGTCAGCCTGGTTGAACTCCGTATCCAGCCCGGTTGCACCGTACGCCCCCGCACTCGCAAGCAAGAACGCGACGACAATCACGCCGACCGGGGCCGTTCGAACGAGTGAGACGATGCGCTCGAGTGCACCGTGAACGATGCCGGCGTCCATTCCGAACGGCTGCTTCGCGCGCGTCCGGTCGAACCGCTTCTCGAGTTGCTCGTCGATCTCGGTTTTCACTGCGGGCACGAACGCACCGAAGGCGATGAACGTCGCGAGAATGCCGCTTGCGCTCAACACTGCGAAGTTCTGGATGGCGGGCAGTGGACTGACGACGTTCGAGAAGAACCCGACGCCGGTCGAGACCGTCGCGGCAGCGAGTGCGAGGACGACGCCGGCGAACCCGCGGCGCATGCCGTCAGCGGCCGTCACTGCTGTCTCGGTGGTCGTAACTGCTGCGTCGTTCCCCGCTACAGCCGCACTCTGTGCAGGCCCACCACCTCTCGCTTCTCGGTACCGCATTACGACGTGTAACGAGTAGTCGATGGATAACCCGACCAGCAAGAACGGTACGGCAATCAGCATCGAATCGCCGGGTATCGCGAGCCAGCCCTGAACCCCACCGATCCAGGCCATCACGACCCCGATTCCGAGGAATCCGATGAGTACGTCGACGAGGTCACGATACGTGACTGCGAGGACGAACAACACCAACACGAACGCGACGGGCGTGATGATCGCGAAACTGTCGCCAACTGCGCTCGCACTCGCGGCGTCGGTGATCCCCTCACCGAAGACGAAGCCATCGTCGAAGCGCTCCTCGAACACCGATTCGATCGCTAGCTGTGCGTCGGCGACGACGGGTGCCGTTTCGCCGTCACTCGTCCCGTCAGTTGTCCCGCTCGGTCCGCTATCTGTTCCGCTCGGTCCACCATCTGTCCCGTCATCCCCCTCGTGGAACAACAACACGAGTCGGGATTCAGACTCGACAGAACCGGGTTCGTACGAGGTCGGAAGGAACGCATACGGATCGTCGCCGCCTCGCAGCTCCTGCTCCTGCTCCTGCTCCGGATCCGGATCCGGGTCCAAAACCCTCCCCAGCAACCCTTCGACTTCTTCAGCAGACCGGGACTCGAGTGCCTGCCGTTGCTCCTCGAGTGTCGGCTCGCTGGTATCGTGTGCGCCGTTTGCATCACTCCCAACCGCGCGATCCTCGAAGACGGCGACCGTCGCGACGACGTTTTCGAGGCCGACTGTGCCGTTCTCTTCCAGGGTCTGATTAATCGACTCTGTCTCCTGAAGCTCTTGTTGAAACCGGAGTCCTTCGAGTAGCGACTCGCGGGTGAGAACGTCACCACCATCGTCTCGAACGACAACCTGGGTGAGCGGCTGCGTGTCGGCTGCGTAGGTTTCTTCGATCTCCTCGAGTGCTGCCGTTTCCGGTGAGTCAACATCAAATTGAGCACCATCGTCATCGACTGGGTCATCACCCAGCACGATACCGGCCGCCACGACAGCGGTCAGCAGGAGCACGAAGACGATGATCCATCGCCGGTACGAAATAACTGCATCCGCATATCGATTCGAGAGCGTTTCGCTCATCAATCACCTCTCCGTATGGTGTAACTAAGGAGTCACTGTGGGGTCCCACGTGGTGGGACAACCGGTTCCGTGGTTCTGTGGATGAACCGGCTCTGTAGACGACCCAGTTATGTAGACGACCTGGTTCTGTGAACGAGGTGGTAACTGTAGCAGAGCGTTCTGGTCGCACGTGGTCCAAACACGTGGTCTACACTCCAGCAGTACGTTCAGTGTGGTAGCACGTTCAGTATCCGTACAATGCGTAGATCATCACCAGGAATCCACTGCAGATAATCAGACTCTCCAGTAGCATTCCCGCTGTAACTGAGATGCCGACGATGTGATGCAAGAACCCGACCAGGAACGTCCCGACTGTGATGATCACGAACCCGATCGAAAAGTACTGTAGCCCATCGATTTGGGTCCGAACGTAGGCTCGATATGCGAGCAGCGCAACGATACCTCCCAGTACGAGGACCGTGAGTTTGACGACGGCGAGCAGTGTCGTCAGTAGCTCCGTCATGATTCTCGTTTCATTTCTGTCCAGAAGGTAGCCATGCGATCTTCCGGCTGTTCTGCCGGCCGTTTCACCTGTACGGTAAATTCGTCTGCATCGTCGATTCCGACGGCAATCGTCGTGAAATTTCGCTCGTACAGGGTCGCATTTGGACCATCACGTCGAACTTCAGTGTATTCCTCGACGAGTGCTGCCTCGCGAAGTAGGTCTAACTTGCGGTACATCGTCGAACTGGGTACGTCACACTCCTCACAGAGCGCAGTTGCTGCTTTCGGTTCGTCGAGGGCCGTCAGTATCTGCCGACAGGTGTCGTCGTCGAGGGTTTGCAGTACGGTTTCGACAGGCGGTTGCTCTTCATCGGGGGTGTCGTCGGCCGACGATGATTCGTGGTCCATGTCGAACGCTGCCGTCTCTTTGTCGTTTGCTGCGGGGATCAGACAGAGTCGATCCCACGATACGTGCTTTTTCGTCATGTCTGTAGGGTCCCCGCCCTCTGAAATTCTCGACGTACCTGACACGTCTGGACTCTCTGAGAACCCTGTAGCCGCTGAACGGAACTGACCCACCTCATCGGATCACCTGTTGCGGGTACTGTCGGAGTTCTCCTGTTCCCGCAACGAGACGTGACTGAACTGGTTCGTAGACAGCGGCAGTAGCGTGGCTGTGAGCCTGCCTATAGAGACACCCGCAAACCCTGATCGCAGATACCCTGTCAACAGCGGGGCGTGTTCCAACACAAACAGCACGAACTGCACACATGTTCTTCTCCACTCGTATTCATCAGTGCAGGATTATAGGCCTCGTGGGTGTTCCCAAGATGTAGGACTAGTAGCCGTCTTGCGTCTTCGATCAGGGAACTGTCCGATTTGCTGACCGCCGACTCTGTTCTCGAGTTGTGTTCTCCGTCTACTGCGTTTCTGAATCTGGTTTGCCGACAATTTCTCCGCCGCTTTCTCTGTCTGACAGCACTGTCATTCCCGCGCCATCACAGCAGCCATCCGGATGCCCAATCGGCTGTATTGTACCGCCATCCCGTTCAATCGCTGCATAGGCTGTTCCACAGCCATCGCACATTGCTGCAACTTTCCGTTGGTTGTTCCCCTTCTCCATTAGCCATTCCAGGACACCAGCGTACTTAGTGCTCTCGCCTGTTGTCTCGTTCGTACTCACAGTATTTCGCTTTCGTGTCTCCCACTTCGACATCACTCACTTTCACACCCTTCACTTTCGTGCGTCTCTCCTTCTTTTCACCTCAAATACACACCTCTCCTTCCTATCCCCAGCACTTTCTCACTCTTTACCGCTGCTGGTCCTTGATACTAGTCTGCCCTCGGTACGAATCTCTGGTCGACAGATCCCTCTCAAATCGATTCCCGTGCCTCGTCCTCGATCGTCGCTGCCAGCGCGGCAAAGCGATCGAGCATATCCACGGACGAATCGTAGGCTGCAAGTGGAACTCCCTCTCGATACGACCGCCGGAAGGCAACCCGCTCACGAATCCCTGGCCCAGGCCCCGGCGACTCGTATGCAGTTGCTCTCGCAAACGACGGGAGATACGACTCGAACTGGCTGTCCTCGAGTGCGTTCAAGACGTGTTTCTCCTCATTGTCTCCTTTCACTCGGTTTGGCACGATCGCAAGAATTTCGACGGGGTCGGATTCTGAGAGCCGTCCATTGAGGACGAACAACTGATTCGTTACCGTCCGGAGGAGCGCATCAGCGCTTGGCTTCGACAACTGCATCGGAACCACCACCTGCCGCGTCGCAACCACCGCAGCGTTCGATACCGGGCCGATCGTCGGCGGCGCATCGAAGACCACCCAATCGTAGGTCGACTCGAGTGGAGCAACGATCTGTCGGTAGAACGCTGCCTCGCCGTTGTCGGCTTCGTAGAGTTCGTGACTAACGCGCTGGAGTCTCCTATTCGACGGAACGAGATCGAACTGATTCGGCCCAGAGACAGTTCTGATTACGTCTGTTGGTGTTGTTGGATCGTCCTCGTCGAGTACGTGTTTCAGATATGTATCCGCTGTATACGCGTCGTTGCAGCCAACACCATCGGTGGCACTCCCCTGGGGATCGACATCAACTAGAAGTACATCGTTTCCCGCTGCTGCGAGTCGCTCTGCGAGATTGATTGCGACTGTCGTCTTTCCAACTCCGCCTTTTTGTAGCGTTACTGTTACTCCGTTCATCGATTACCTGCAGCTCACGTTCGTGCTGCGACACAGCCTCTAACTGATTGTTATTTCACTGACTACATTCTCTGGCTACGCTATTCACATAGATTTTCTGTAGCCTCTAGTCTTTTCTGGCTATTCGCCGTTTCACTCTCACTTGGAGTGATTCTGTTCTAAATTGTATCTTTCCCTACCCTGTACTAGTTGCCGATTTTCACAGATCGGTTCATATTGAACGCTGTCTGACTATGGACGGTTCACCCGTCTGCCCGTACACGGGTGCGTATCAACTAGATGTATATATCGCCAAGCCTTTTTCACCTGTATAGAGAGAACGTTGCACCTGTGGTAGTGGTTGCTACCCGTTTCACAGTGGCGTCCACCAAATCGTATCGCCATGACCGGCTCTTTCATTGAACACTGTTCTATTCTGCCACGCGTGGCACTCCCTGTCTGTGACGGTTCAGTTCGTAGGCCTTAAGTAGTGGTCGGGCACTACAGTATAGTAGACGGAAGATGAGGATCTCACCCCTGCGGTCCGCCGTACAGATGGGATCTGATGTGAGCTTCGACAGTTCGGTGACGCCCGATCGGTTCACGATCGTGGCTGGTCACCGAACGTGGACCCATGTGTGAGTGCACGAGACATAGCATTCACCGCCAACCCCCCAGCCTTGCGCTGGGGAGACCATTCCGGTTGATCCTGCCGGAGGTCATTGCTATTGGAGTCCGATTTAGCCATGCTAGTTGTACGAGTTCAGGCTCGTAGCAGATAGCTCAGTAACACGTGGCCAAACTACCCTATGGATCCAGACAACCTCGGGAAACTGAGGCTAATCTGGAATAGGGCTCTCATCCTGGAGTGGAGAGAGCCTGAAATGCTCCGGCGCCATAGGATGTGGCTGCGGCCGATTAGGTAGACGGTGGGGTAACGGCCCACCGTGCCAGTAATCGGTACGGGTTGTGAGAGCAAGAGCCCGGAGACGGTATCTGAGACAAGATACCGGGCCCTACGGGGCGCAGCAGGCGCGAAACCTTTACACTGCACGCCAGTGCGATAAGGGGACTCCAAGTGCGAGGGCATATAGTCCTCGCTTTTTGCGACCGTAAGGTGGTCGCGGAATAAGTGCTGGGCAAGACCGGTGCCAGCCGCCGCGGTAATACCGGCAGCACGAGTGATGACCGCTGTTATTGGGCCTAAAGCGTCCGTAGCTGGCCGCGCAAGTCTATCGGGAAATCTCTCCGCTTAACGGAGAGGCGTCCGGTGGAAACTGTGTGGCTTGGGACCGGAAGACCAGAGGGGTACGTCTGGGGTAGGAGTGAAATCCCGTAATCCTGGACGGACCACCGGTGGCGAAAGCGCCTCTGGAAGACGGATCCGACGGTGAGGGACGAAAGCTCGGGTCACGAACCGGATTAGATACCCGGGTAGTCCGAGCTGTAAACGATGTCTGCTAGGTGTGACACAGGCTACGAGCCTGTGTTGTGCCGTAGGGAAGCCGTGAAGCAGACCGCCTGGGAAGTACGTCCGCAAGGATGAAACTTAAAGGAATTGGCGGGGGAGCACTACAACCGGAGGAGCCTGCGGTTTAATTGGACTCAACGCCGGACATCTCACCAGCATCGACAATGTGCAGTGACGGTCAGTGTGATGAGCTTACCTGAGCCATTGAGAGGAGGTGCATGGCCGCCGTCAGCTCGTACCGTGAGGCGTCCTGTTAAGTCAGGCAACGAGCGAGACCCGCACTCCTAATTGCCAGCAACACCCTTGTGGTGGTTGGGTACATTAGGAGGACTGCCAGTGCCAAACTGGAGGAAGGAACGGGCAACGGTAGGTCAGTATGCCCCGAATGTGCTGGGCGACACGCGGGCTACAATGGCCACGACAGTGGGATGCAACGCCGAAAGGCGACGCTAATCTCCGAAACGTGGTCGTAGTTCGGATTGAGGGCTGAAACTCGCCCTCATGAAGCTGGATTCGGTAGTAATCGCGCCTCAGAAGGGCGCGGTGAATACGTCCCTGCTCCTTGCACACACCGCCCGTCAAAGCACCCGAGTGGGGTCCGGATGAGGCCCGGTTTCCGGGTCGAATCTGGGCTCCGCAAGGGGGCTTAAGTCGTAACAAGGTAGCCGTAGGGGAATCTGCGGCTGGATCACCTCCACAGA
>NZ_MASN01000026.1 GCF_001861355.1 Natrialba sp. SSL1 | reverse complement strand
CTTCGAACTCAAAAACACGAGTGGCCGAACTGTGCTTTCTCTTTCCAAAATCGGCAATATTCCGATAGTCTACCACCGCGACGTTCCCGACGATGCCACGGTCAAGGAGGTTGTTGTCAAGCAGGAACCGACCGGCGAGTGGTTCGCCGTGCTCGGAATAGAAACCGAGAACGACGCACCGCCGAAGCCCAAGAAACTCGAGGACTGTGTCGGGATCGACGTGGGTATCAAGAAGTACGCTCACGACACCGACGGTACGGCCGTCGAACGTCCCGACCTCTCGGACGAACGCGACCGGCTGGAACGCGAGCAACGGAAACTCTCACGCAAAGAGCACGGATCGGCGAACTACCGCAAGCAACAGCGTACCGTCGCCAAACGTCACGCCGATCTGCAACGGAAGCGGCAGGACTTCTTACACAAGCTCTCGAACTACTACGCTCGAGAGTACGACCTTGTGGCCGTCGAAGACCTCGACGCCAAGGGGTTGATGGAACTCCCGTCGAACAGCCGCAACCGTGCCGGGGCGGCGTGGGGGACTTTCCTCCGAATGCTCGAGTACAAGTGCGAACGCGAAGGCACCCACTTCGTAGCTGTCGATCCGGCCGGGACGACCAAAGAATGTGCGGCCTGTGGTGTCGAGACCGACAAGCCGCTGTGGGTCCGCGAACACTCCTGTCCTTCCTGTGGCTTCACGGCGGACAGAGACTGGAACGCGGCCTACAACATCTTGGTACGCGGCCTGAAGGAAGTAGGGACGGGCTGTCCCGAATCAACGCCTGCGGAGACTGCGCTCCCTACGGGAACCGATTCGGTTCCTGCAAAGCGCGTCGTGGAAACAGGAAGCCCCACCCTCAAGGAGCGAACGGCGCAAGCCGTGAGCGAGTAGGGTGGGGAGGAAGTCACTTGCAAAGCACAGTATCCGGGGACAGATGTTGTCTTCAGAACCACCTTCGATCCTTGTCCTTCATTGTGACCACCGACGACCACTCGAGGAATACACCAACCGCTACCCAACCCTCGTACACCCGCATGCATTCTTTGAATTAGTTTTCCTAGAGAGTCAAACAGCCCCTCTCGAGGCGTCCTGTAACCCACTGTCCCCGGTCACCCGAGGACACCAACTGTCACCGGCTCTTATTCTTCACCTCCCGTTTCACCAGGGATCGCAGCGTCGGTGGGCAGCACCAATCGTCGCTCCGTGTACTCGAGGCCGTTCTTTCGCTCTTGGCGCTTCCTCACTGCAACCCGGTGCTTCGAGAGATCCAGCATGGCATCGATCACCCGTGAGACCAATTTCTTCGCGTAACTCTCGCTGATACCCTGTTCTTGGCGTCGAATCCAGTGTTTGAAATCACTCGCTTTGACGTACTCTGCGATATCCTTACAGCCTGCTTCCCAGGGATTGTCGCCGACGCTGTCGTCGCTGCGGGCCTGCCAGAGTTTCGCCGCGAGCCGTGTCGGCAATGCACTCGTCGCCGAGCGACGCATCTCCTCGTCCATCCTGGCGAGTTGCTGAATCGGAAGCAGGTTTCCGTAGGCGAGGGAGGTCTCCCCTCGGTGGAGTGGATCCGCGCTGTCGGGCAGCCAGGTGTAGGTCTCGCTGCCATCTTTGGTCTCGAGGGCGGCGAGGCGATCGGTGAACTGATCGACTACCTGTCATTGTTCGATCGCGGCGTTGGATGCAGAACTCGTATCGTGTATTCGGCAAAACCGCGGCTGGTTAGCGCGCGCTGCTAACCAGGTCAGCAAATCGTCCACGCTGGCTTCCGTCGGTTCGAGTGACTACTGTCATAAGTAGGGACCGACGACTGGACGGAGTCGGTCCGTCAAGACTAGTTGACGTCTTGATCACTCACAACGAGAGTCTTCTGCCGTATCGGCTGGAACGACAGTGAACCCCAGCGTATGGAAATCGTCCGGATCGAATGTGAAGACATGCTCAATCTCGTATTCACGAGCGAGTGCACCGCCAAGGTGATCGAAGAACGCGATTTCTTGGTCATCGTAGTCGACGAACCGCTTGTTTGCCGCGTCGAATATGTCCTCAGTCACGGGAAGCACGTTGATCGTCTCTGAGACCCGGAGCTCCTCGAGCGTCGAGACAGCGTGGTAGTGGCTTTTCCGGTAGAGGATCACGGTTGCGAGCTCGGCAAGACCGTACCGACTCGTGAAGACCGGTCCGTATTCACTAGAATGCGAGGCGAATACCTCGACTCACCGTGGCCGATAGTAAAGAAACTAAATTGAAATTAAATATTTCTTATTATTTTTAGAATTTATGTACTCAGAGCGGCTATAGGGTTGACCCTGGCAACTGGAATACGTAACAAATACCTTTATATCTGAGGGGATTTATATTCTATGTATACTGAGCGGCTATGACCCCAATAAATGAGACAGAGACTCAAAGAAAGAGTTTGTCGACGCGCGAATCCCGAACTCTCTCTCAACTTGCAAGCGAGGGACGGCAAATCATCACTATCGATAATATCGAGAATACACTGGACACTCCCCGAAAATCAGCGAAGGACATGGCGTACTCTCTCAAAGAGAAGGGGTGGCTGGAGCGTCTCGCCCAAGGGAAGTACATGATCCTACCACTCTCTGCTGGAGAGAACGGAGTGTATACAGAACACGAGTTTGTCATTGCCTCAGCACTCGTGGATCCCATGTACGTCGGCTACTGGAGCGCGATGAATCACCACGGACTGACGGAGCAACTGTCGCGGACAGTGTATTTTGCGACGACAGAACGAGTCCAAACACGAGAGATCCATGGTGTTGAGTATCGGCCGGTGTCGGTCACTGAGCAGAAATTCTTCGGCTATCAACCGACAGCAGTCGGATCGACGCAGGTGAACATCGCCAGTATCGAAAAGACGCTCGTCGATTGTGCTGATCATCCCGAGTTTTGTGGGGGAATCGGTGAACTCGCCAAAGCAATGCAAAACGCGACGGAGAAGCGTTGTTCGTGGGAAACCGTCGTCGACTATCTCCGGCAAGTCGGGAACGGTGCTGCAACGAAACGCATCGTCTACCTCGCTGACCAACTCGACATCGATCTCCCGGAATACCGGGATCTGGTCGAGAATTTCACGACTGGATATCCACTCCTTGATCCAACTCGAGAAGCAACGGGTACTCGAGACAGCAAGTACCAACTGCGACTGAACGTGGAACCTGAGGCGTTTCTTCCAGACGACTTTGTATGATCACTGACACACGACTGAGGCAGTTAGCCAGAGAACTAGACGTTCGTCTGGGTTACGCGGAGAAGAATTACGTCAACTCGTGGATCCTGTGGGCGATTTATACCAGTTCGTATGGCGATAATTTGCTGTTCAAGGGTGGCACCGCTCTCAGCAAGCTCTACTTCCCTGAGACATGGCGATATTCAGAAGACCTCGATCTCGGTGTCGAAGGTGACTATCGGGGTAGCGAGGAGGAGCTGGAAATTGCGTTAGACGACGCAGCAAGGCGATCCGGGATCGACTTCGAGGTCACCCAGCATCGTGAACTTCGGAATGAGGGGTATCCAACTCATTACGTCGACATTGACATCCAGTATAACGCTGTACTTGGTCACAGGAATACGACGAGTTTGGACGTCATGATTGACGAGTACGTCGCATTCGATTCCGTGGAGCACACGCACCAACATGAGGATACACCTGAGTTCCTGTTGACTGCGTACAGCCTCGAGGAGATTTTTGCAGAGAAACTGCGAGCACTCTATCAGCGATCCCAAGCACGTGACTACTACGACCTCTATCGGATGATGACAGAAGCTGACGTTGATAACTCTGTTATCGTGCCAGCCTTCAGGAGGAAGTGTGAACACGATGATTTGGATATCAACCTCGAGGAAGGATTGCCGAGCGAGAAGCGTGCTGAGATTCGTGGTGGCTGGCAGAATACGCTCCCAGATCTTGTTGCTGACCTCCCCGAGTTCGATTCTGTCTACGCAACACTCGAAGAGTATATTGAATCGCTGATTGGATCCCGCTAGATTGAATCTTTCTGCTGGAGAGTGAAAGTTCGATGAGTTGGAGTCTCCAGTGACAGCTGTTGTCGTCAGGCTATCCTCCAGTCCCTGTCCTTCGTTGTGACCACCGACGACCACTCGAGGGATACACCCAACGCTACCCAACCCTCGTACACCCACGTGCATCCTGTGAGTTAGGTCTCTGAGAGAGTTACGAAGCCCCTCTCGAGGCGTCCTGTAACCCACTGTCCCCGGTCACCCGAGGACACCAACTGTCACCGGCTCTTATTCTTCACCTCCCGTTTCACCAGGGATCGCAGCGTCGGTGGGCAGCACCAATCGTCGCTCAGTGTACTCGAGACCGTTCTTTCGCTCTTGGCGCTTGCGAACGGCAACCCGGTGCTTCGAGAGATCCAACATGGCATCGATCACCCGCGAGACCAATTTCTTCGCGTAACTCTCGCTGATTCCCTGTTCTTGGCGTCGAATCCAATGTTTGAGATCGCTTGCTTTGACGTACTCTGCAATATCCTTACAGCCTGCTTCCCAGGGGTTGTCACCAACGCTGTCATCACTGCGAGCCTGCCAGAGTTTCGCCGCGAGCCGTGTCGGCAATGCACTTGTCGCTGATCGACGCATCTCTTCATCCATCCGTGCGAACTGCTGAATCGGCAGCAGATCCCCATAGGCAAGCGAGACCTCGCCACGACCAAGTGGATCCGAACTCTCGGGCAGTCGGAAGTAGGTCTCACCGTCCTCTTTGGTGAGTCGCTCGAGGCGTCCGTCGGGAACGTCGACAGCGTGTGTATCGACGGTCTCTTCACGCAGGTGGGCACCTTTCTCGAGTTCGCGTGACTGGAGTTCGGTGATGCGGTCTTTGTTCGCACTTGCCTTGTTCAGCGCGGCCTCAGCTACCTTTTCGCGGCGAGTGGACTCATCGTCGAGATCGGCGACTCGGTTTTCGAGCGTGGCTGTCCGTTCTTCGAGGCGGTCTCGGTCCTGTTCCAGTTGTTCGATACGGTCGTCTTTCTGTTCGAGTTTGGCTTCCAGTTCATCGATGCGCTCTATGAGGGACTCGAGTGTGTCTGCAAATTGTGCTCTCGTCGTGTCTGTCTTCGTCATGGATTATAGGTGACTTCGTATGGGCGGTGAGCAAGCGTTACAGCGACGCGAACAGAACAGGAGATGACTGGGCCTCGGGACTACGGTGATGTCGTTGTGAGGTCCGCTGTGTATCTCACAAGGGTGTGGGAGGATGCCCCGAAGAAACCCCGTGATACCCACACTGAGCCAGCACCTGTTCCTGTGCGTATCGGGAGGACTTCGTGGCGCTAGCCACCCCCCGAACCGTCGGAGTGATCAGTATCCTCCAGTGGTCGGTACTCGTGAGATCGTCCATCCGGCCTAAACCCCGGGACGTAGCTGAACTGCTTTCGCGGTTCACCCATGAACAACAGTGGCAGCGATCCACGCTCTTCACGAGCCGTATACTGGGTCTCGTAGGCCTCATACTCAACTGTCGGTTCGGCGACGTTCGGTGCTGGTAGTGAGCCACGATGAAGGTCATCGAGAGTGAGGACACGAACTTCCCAGTCGCGTGCGAGACGCCGAGCATCCTCGGTTAATTCACTCGTGTGACACAACACCGGCATCGCTCGACAGGTAAAGGCCATCAGACAGAGCCGATAGATCACTTCCGTGTCAATCCGGGTTGTTTCCCAGTCTTTGCACTGGGCAAGGAGCCAGT
>NZ_MASN01000025.1 GCF_001861355.1 Natrialba sp. SSL1 | reverse complement strand
GTCCCCTGCCGGGATAGGAGTAACGGCGGTGTGGCCCCGTCCTCATACTCAAGGACATAAGTACGTAAAGACATTCGGCGGTTCGATGTCGTCAAGCGCGGTCAGTGCAGCCTCTTGAAGTTCATCCAGTGTGTTGAACAAGCGGTTGCCGAGTGCTTGATTGAGTCGTCGCCAGCACTCTTCCACGGGGTTCAGCTCTGGTGAACCCCGTGGAAGGTAACACAGTTCGATCGGAGTTCCTTCGGCGAATGCCTGCACCTTGTTCGCCGTAAAATAGGAGGCATTATCTAAGACAACGCAGATTTTCTCGCCGAACTCGGTTTGGAGAGCGTCGAGCAACCGGATTGTGGTGTCGCTGTTGAAATTCTCCTCACACGGGAGAAAGAACGTCTCGCCGCTATTGCTGACTGCCCCGAGGAGTTTGATGCTGTCCCACGCGCCCGTCACCGGGAGTGACGGGCGCTCCCCTTCTGGAAACCACGCGTAGATCAGCGTCGAGAGAACCTGTCGCGTCTGATCGATGGTCAGGATCGTGTATTCATCGTCCAAGTTGTCGCGCTTTTTTTGAACCCTTCTTTCCAGGCCTCTTGGGCTCGTTCGTCGGACTTGTGGAACTCCGGCCGGGCTGTCTTCCAGGACAGCCCGGCCTCGGACATCAGTCGTCGGACGTGACGTTCGCAGTACTCAACACCGAATTCTTCGGAGAGATAGTGACGCGCTAGTGAAACAGACCACGCGGGCGCGTCGTATCCAACGTCTTCGGGAGACTCGTGAAGTACCTCAACAAACTGCTCGTGCTCGTCGTCAGAGAGTTCGGATGGTCTGCCCTCTCGTGGTTTGTCGTAGACGACCTCCTCGAACGGCTCGTCGGCGAGCCGTTCGAGTCGATTGAACCATTTCGAGGCCCAACTGCTGGAAAATCCATAGAGTGCGGCGGCTTCTGCTTGCGTTAGATCTTCTATCTCTTTGTAGGTGATCGCGGCCATGAGCCGCTTTGTTGCATCGGCATCATCGACCTCCGCCAAGATCTGGCGGAGGTCTTCGACAGAGACGTTCTCAAACGTCGCCATACTATTCCCCCGCATCTAGAGATACATGAAGTTTTATCCATCAGTATCAGAAATCGTAATGAGTGACAGAAGTTTTGGGCGTGGGCTAAGACGAACGGGGTAATGGGAGGAGACCGGCGGGGCGAGCTCGTTCGTCATCTGAGCGAGGAGGAGTTGGATCGTCTGCTGGACGAAGCAGACGATCCAAAGGTCGTCAAGCGGCTCACCTTTGTCAAACGTCTCTACAAGGGTGCAACGTACGAAGAAGCAGCCGACGACGTTGGGAAATCTGCGTCGACTGGAAGTCGCTGGGCACGTCGATGGAACGATGGCGGGCTGGGTCAGTTGACACCGAACTTCGGGGGCGGAAGGCCCCCGAAGCTCGGTGACGAGGAACAAGAGTGTCTTCTAGAACTTCTCCGGGAGGGACAGCCCTGGAAAGCACAGGAAGTTCACCAGCTCTTGGACGAAGAGTTCGATGTTGAGTACCATCCGGATTATCTCGGTCGATTCCTCCGGAATCTCGGACTGTCTTACGCTAAACCACGTCCAAAACGTCCCTCACGGCCAGAAAATGCAGATGAAATCCTCGAAGAACGCGTCGCAGACGCGTTCGACGAGGAAACAGAGACAGCACATAACAAGCGTCCCGAGGATGAGGACGAAGGCTGGGTTCTCGACGACGATATCTGTACAGATGGAGGAACTGTCGTCGGTTTTTGTGACGCTTCTCATCCGCAACCATACGACAATTCGCATCGACTGTGGTACGTCGATGATCCGACACTCGAACGACCGCTGGTGAAGCTTGACGAACCAGCGGTCGGGTGCTATACGCTCAACGGCGAAAGTGTCCTGACCTTTCCTGAAGATCAATCGAAAGAGAACATCTGTGCCCTATTGGAGGAGGTCCGCGAGCAGAATCCGGGAACGCGGATTCTGCTCGTCTTGGACAACTTCTCGTCTCACATCTGTGAGCACACGCGCAAGCGCGCACATCAACTCGGTATCGATCTCGTCTTTCTTCCGGTCGGTTCACCGCATCTCAATCCAATCGAGCAGGTCTGGAAAGTGCTCAAACGGAATGCTTCACCAATCGTCGTGGCGAGCGAGAGCGCGTTCCGCACTCTCGCTCGCCGCCTCTTCAACACCCTCACCGATCGACTTGGATTCGCCAAGTCTTGGATCGACCAGTTCCTCAGTCCATATTTGCAAAAGTTATCTTGATCATTAAGGTCTCACGGACCATGCGAACGGGCGCTTCGCGCCCGTGAGCAGATGGGGCTTCCTGCTTCCACGACGCGCTTTGCAGGAACCGAGGTGGTTCCCGTAGGGAGCGCAGTCTCCA
>NZ_MASN01000024.1 GCF_001861355.1 Natrialba sp. SSL1 | reverse complement strand
TGATCTCAAGGCGTCACGCTGTACCGGTTGTTGAGCCTTCGGGCTAAACACATACATCAAATCGATGTGTTGGTGACCCACCGCGCCGTCGTGGGTGTTGATATCATAGAGCATCTGGTGGCGAGGTGTCGGAAGCGGCCGACCTTTGGGTGCTCCAATCGGTTCTGGATCGGAGAGCAGTGTCGCCTCGAGACCTGTCTCTTCACGGACCTCACGAATGCCGGCTTGCGCAGGTAGTTCGTCCCGATCGACGTGACCGCCCGGTGGAATCGTCAACCCGAGACGCTTGTGCTCGTGGAGGGCAGTCGCACCGTCGTTGACGATGTAGACCGTTGCTGTGAAATGGCGCGTCGTTTCCATATCGGCGAAAGGTGAACACACCCCTTAAACGGTCTCTATCCGGTTCGATCCCTCCAGAATTTAAACGACCCGATTCGTTAGCTCCTCGCCATTCCTGAGGTGCTCGACGTTCTCTCGAACCAGTCCACCAACATCACGGAAGTAGTCAACCGTAAACGCGGCACAGTGGGGCGTAATAATCACCTCGTCCATCTCCCACAGCGGAGACTCCTCTGGCAGCGGCTCCGTCTCGAACACGTCGAGGCCCGCGCCTTCGATCGAGTTGGACTCGAGTGCATCGACCAGCGCGGGTTCGTCCACGATGGAGCCGCGGCCGACGTTGACGAAGTAGGCGTCGTCGCGCATAGCGTCGAAGAACTCGGCGTCGGCGAGGTGGTGCGTGTCGTCGGTGAGCGGGAGCGTGATGATCACGAAGTCGGCGTCGGCGACAGCCGTGTGGCGGTCTTCGGTCGGGTACACCTCCTCGAAGCCGGGGACCGGGTCGCCGGAACGGCGGACGCCGGTGACGTGGACGCCGAGCGAGCCGAGGGTGTCGGCAACGCCGCTGCCGAGCGTGCCGGTGCCGAGAACGCAGGCGGTCTTGCCGGGCAGGGTGAACGCCTCGTCCCACGCGGGGCGGTCCCAACGGCGGTCCTGCTGGGCGGCGATAGCGGTGTGGAGCCGCCGAGAGAACGCGAGGAGGTAGCCCGCGACGGTTTCGCCGACCGTCCGGTCGTGAATCCCCGTGCTGTTGGTGAGGGTCACGTCGTTCGCTTCGAACTCGTCGAAGGGGAAGCGGTCGACGCCGGCCTGGATGGAGTGGACCCACTCGAGGTCGAGGAAGACGTCGTGATAGTCTCGCGTGACGATAGCGTCGCACTTACTGCTGTCGTCGGTGTCGACGACTTCCACAGGGACGGGAAGCTCGGCAAGTTCGTCGGCGAGTTCGGCCGGTGGGAAGACGTTGCCGACGGAGTCGTGGATGCCGAGGAGTGTGATTTCGCGGTCGGTGCCGGAATCGGCGTCCGAGTTCGAGTCGGACGCTGCCTCTCGGTCGCCCGTCTCGTCTGAACTAGCTGGCATACCGCCCGGTACGGACGACCCCACGTTCAAGCTTTGCCAACCTGTGTCATTGCTGTCGCGATACGCGGAGCTCGGCACGTACAGAAACGGCGGCTCGGGAAAAGTCCTCGTCACAAGGGGCTCGGAGGGGGTAACTGCTCGTCACGGCCGCCGGCGGTCCCTACTCGACGAACGGGTTTCCCTCTGTCGCTTCAGCGGTCGCGCCAGGACTCGAGTGCGCGCAGGTTCTCGGCGATCCCCTCGATCTCGGCGGGCGCGAGCAGACCTCGTTCCGTCGCGAACTCCGCCACACAGTCAGCGGGTGTGATGTCGAACGTTGGGTTCAGCACATCGACCGCGGCCTCGCCGTCGTAGACCGCATCACGCGCGGCGGACTCGAGTGTAACCTCCTCACGGGTCGAAATTTTGTCCGTGGCGGCGACGACGGTGACGGGAACGTCCTCGTGGGCGGCGGCGACGGCGAGCGCTCGCGTTCCGGTCTTGTTCACGACAGCGCCGTCGTGGCGAATCGTGTCCGCGCCGACGAGCACCCGGTCGATGGATTCGGTTGCGAGCACGTGTGCGGCTGCGGCGTCGGTGTGGAGTGTCACGGGGCAGTCGACCGTCCCAGCGGCCAGCTCCTCGGCGACGTCGACTCCCTCTAACGCGGGTCTGGATTCGGCGACGAACACCCGTGACGGCGCGCCGGTTCGGAGCGCGTCGACGACGGTTCCAGAGCGCGAGAGCGTGAGCACGGTGCCGTCGATCACGTCGGCTGCAGTTGCCGCGGCGTCGTCGTCCGCAGCAGTCGCACGCTCGATTCCCGCGAGGGTGGACTCGAGTACGGCCCGTGCGTCCGGGACGGCCTCCGTGTCGAGGTCTTCGGTCGCCGTCGCCATCGCTCGGTTCACCCGATTCCGGAGTACCGCCATCGACGGCCGTGCCTCGAGGAGTCGCTCAGCGAGTGCGGTGAGTTCGGCCCACTCCTCGTCGGCGTCGTCGGTGTCGGCGTCGGCGTCAGCGTCAGCGTCGACATGCTGATCCGCATCGTCGCCGTCGTCGGAATCCGCGCGCTCGGAAACCACCAGTCCCGCCCGATCCCGAAGCACTTCGAGTGCGCGAATCGAGAGCGCGGCTGCACCGTGCTCGTCGTCCGCCGTAATCGAGCGCACTGTCGGTGCGACGCGCTCGTAGGTCGTCCACAGTGCCGGCACCGTCTGGCGGTCCGAGTCGGCATCGGCATTGCCGGCAGCAGTGCCGGTGCAGATGGTTGTCGGACTGGTCCACTCGAGTGCGTCGTGCTCTTCGCTCAGATCGACATCGCGGCTGTCGGCGTCGAACAGGTAGGGATGGACGGTCCACTCGCGGTCGAGATCGGGATCGGTGACGGAGACCGAGCGGCCAGACCGGACGAGGTCGATCTCGGCGTCCGAGAGGCCGGTTTCTTCGCGGATTTCGGCGCGGACCTGTGCGTCGGGGTCGCCTTCGGCGAAGCCGGAGACGCCGCCCCACTGTCCGGCGTAGGTACCGACGGCATCGCTGCGGCGCAAGAGAAGGATCTCGCCCCCGTGACGAAGGAAGGCAGTAACGACATCGGCGTGGATCGACTCCGATTCGGTCCCATCGCCGTCCGTGGAATCGCTCATACGTGGCCTCATGGGGGCTGCAACGGAATGACTTTCGGGAGCAGCGGAGTCACCGTGCGTGAACTATACCCGTCTCGAGTCCGACCAGCGACCATGACACAGCGCGTAACGGTCTCACTCGACGACGAGGCCCAGACCGCCCTCGAGACGCTGGTCGCCGAGACGAACGCCGGGCAGAGCGAGGTCGTCCGGCGCGCGCTCGCCTTCTACGCGGCCAACTTCGACGCCGCAGAGCGCCAGCCGAGCGATAACTTGGAACAGTACTACCGCATGCTCGCCTCGGGCGAACACGTCCTCCTCGATGTCGACTTCTTACACGCCTTTCTGGAGTACAGCTACGCCGGTGGCGACCCAGACCCCGAATTCGTCGACGCCGCAGACCGCGTCTCCGACTATCACGCCCGCGAGTACGCGGATCGGTTTTCCGGCGTTGGGGAGTTACTCGAGTGGCTATCGTTCTGTGGCTTTCTCGAGGTACGGGGGGCTGAGGGGGGTGTGTATCACGTGGTCTTTCCCTCGGAGTCGATCTGCTGGTTCATGACGCGATTTATCGAACGGAGTACGGTCCGAATTGGGACGAAACTCGAGGTCGAACGCGGCGTGTCGAAGGCGATTATCGTCGAAGAAGACCGCGAGACGGCGTCCGACGCGGCGTGAAACGTAGCGGGAACACACACGCACCCGTCCCACGGTGTCGGGTTTCTGGACGAGCACGCACTCTCCCAACACGGAACCGCAATTCACACGATTTCATAACCGATCATACTCCAGATCGCCTGGTCTCGAGACGTATGTGCAGTTCTTAACAATGTTTTTGATGGTTTCTGCGAGCGATATATGTGGACAGCTATCATGGGTTTGCTCAACCGAATACGAGCGATCGGACCGGGGGCGCTCGTCGCCGCGGCGTTCGTCGGACCGGGTACCGTCACGACTGCGAGCGTTCTCGGCGCCGAATACGCGTACGTCCTCCTGTGGACGATTGCCTTCTCTATTCTCGCAACGATCGTCTTACAGGAGATGAGCGCGCGATTCGGCCTGATCACGCAGGATGGATTGGGCGAAGCGTTTCGAAGCGAGTTCTCGAATCCGCTGGTCAAGAGCGTCGGGGTCGTGCTGGTCGTCAGCGCGATCGGCATCGGAACCGCGGCGTTCCAGACGGGCAACATCGTCGGCGGGGCGACGGGCCTCGCCACGATTACCGGCGTCAGCGAGAACGTCTGGGGGCCGCTCATCGGTCTCGTCGCCGCTAGCTTGCTCTGGACGGGCAACTACAAACTGATCGAGCGCGTCTTCATCGGTCTCGTGATCGTCATGGGACTCGCGTTCGTGCTCAACGCGGTCATCGTCCGCCCCGATCTCGGCGCGCTCTCGGCGGGCCTCGTGCCGACGATTCCGGACGGGTCGGCCTACCTGATCGCCGGCCTCATCGGCACCACGGTCGTCGGCTACAACCTGTTCCTGCACGCGAGCACCGTTCAGGAGCGGTGGGACGGCGCGAGCGACCTCGCCGAGTGTCGCACCGACACGATCGCGATGGTCGTTATCGGCGGCCTCATCACGACCTCGATCGTCGTCACGGCCGCCGCAGTGTTCCCCGAGGGGACGTCGATCCAGAACGTCGGTGAGATGGCGGATCAACTCGAGCCAGTCTTCGGCGGCTACGCGCTCTGGTTCTTCGCGATCGGCCTCTTTGCAGCCGGCTTCACGAGTGCGATGAGCGCGCCGCTCGCAGGCGCGTACGCCACCGCTGGTGCGCTCGGCTGGGAACGAGACCTGACCTCGACGCGCTTTCGGCTCATCTGGATGACGATCCTCGGAACGGGAATCGTCTTCTCCGCGCTCGACTACGACCCCGTCCAGGTGATCGTCTTCGCACAGGTCGCGAACGGACTCCTGCTCCCGATCCTCGCGGCCTTCCTCATCTACGCGATGAACAACGAGGAACTGCTCGGCGAGCACACCAACAGCACGCTCCAGAACGTCCTCGGCGGCGCAGTCACACTCGTCGTCATCGGAATCGGGCTGCAGACGCTGTACGATATCATCGTCCTCTGAGGTGTACGAAACGATATGAACGAGAACGACACAGACGCACGCGATCCACCGCAACAGCACGCAATGCAACGTGACTCGACACAACAGGACGCACCGAACCGCGACTCGAACGATTGCACTCGAACCCACACCCAAACCCACACTCGCGCCGATACCCGAATCGGCGTCGACGTCGGCGGCACCTTCACCGACGTCGCCCTCTCTGTCGACGACGACCTCGTCACCGCGAAGGTGCCGAGCACGGACCCCCAGCACGTCGGCGTCCTCGAGGGCATCGAAAAAGCCTGCGACGATGCGGGCATCGACCCCGGCGAGATCGACGAGTTCAGCCACGCGATGACCGTCTCGGTCAACGCCCTCCTCGAACGCGACGGCGCGGAGACCGCACTCGTCACCACCGCCGGCTTTCGCGACGTACTCGAGATCGGTCGCCAGGATCGGCCCTCGCTCTACGATCTCGACGCCGAGAAGCCGGCGCGGCTCGTCCCCCGCGAACGCCGGTTCGAGGTCAATGAGCGGACGACGGCCGAGGGTGTCGAACAACCCGTCGACCCCGACGAGGTTCGCGATCTCGCAGCGAAACTCCGCGAGGCGGATGTCGAGGCCGTCGCGGTCTCGCTCCTGCACGCCTACGCCGACCCGTCGAACGAGCGCCAGGTCGCCGACATTCTTCGCGAAGAGCTCTCGGTTCCGGTGTCGGCCTCCCACGAGGTGCTGGCCGAGTTCCGCGAGTTCGAGCGCACGTCGACGACCACGGTCGACGCCTACGTCCGCCCCGCGATCGACCGCTACATCGGCCGACTCGTCGAGCAGGCCGACGACGCGGGGATTCCCGAACCGCAGATTATGCAGGCGAACGGCGGCACCGCAGCACCGGAAACGGTCCGCGAGCACGCCGTGACAACGACGCTCTCCGGTCCGGCCGCGGGCGTCGTCGGCGCGGGGGCGACCGTCGGCGGCTCCAGTGGTAGCGGCGATAACGGCGATATCGACGACAATACCGATAACGACGACAATGGCGACAGCGACGACCCTGCAGACGCAGCCAGCGAGACACCCGAAGGGCTCGTCACCTTCGACATGGGCGGCACCTCGAGCGACGTGAGCCTCGTCCGGGACGGGCGCGCCGAGCGGACGACCGACGCCGAAATCGACGGCCTCCCGATCCGCACGCCGATGGTCGACGTGAACACCGTCGGGGCCGGCGGCGGCTCCATCGCCTGGGTCGACGCCGGCGGCGCGCTCCGCGTCGGCCCGGAATCGTCGGGCGCACAGCCCGGTCCCGCCTGCTACGGCCGCGGCGGCACGCGACCGACCGTGACCGACGCCAACGTCGTCCTCGGCTACATCGGCCCCGAAACCGCGCTCGGCGGCGAGATGACCCTCGATGTCGAAGCGGCCCACGACGCCCTGGCGAGCCTTGCCGGGGAGGCTGGCCTGGACGGCGCACTCGAGGCCGCCCGCGGCGTCTACCGCGTGGCGAACGCGACGATGACCCGAACGATCCGCAGCGTCACGGTCGAGCGCGGCCACGACCCCCGCGAGTTCGCGCTCGTCGCCTTCGGCGGCGCAGGGCCGATGCACGCCGCGTCGCTGGCCGACGCGCTCTCAGTCGAGCGCGTGCTCGTGCCTCGCCCCGGCGGCGTCCTCTCGGCGTTCGGCCTCCTCGCGGCCGACGAGAGTCACGACGCCGTTCGGACCGTTGGTGTTGCACTCGAGTCCGCCTCGCCGGCGACGATCAGCGAGGTGTACGACGAGCTGGTCGAAGACGTGCTCGCGGACGTCTCCGATCCGGACGCGGCCCAACTCGAGCGGGCGGCGGACTGTCGGTACGCCGGGCAGAGCTTCGAGTTGACCGTCCCCGTGGATTCGAAGGGGACGTTCGACGCCGAGGCGGTCGCCGACCGCTTCCACGAGGCCCACGAGCGAACCTACGGCTACGCGCTGGACGAGCGAGTCGAGGTCGTGAACCTGCGGACGACGGCGACCGTTCCCGGCGCGGAGCCGACCGTTCGACACGAGGGCGGAGGCGATGCGGTCGTCGGCACGCGAACCGCCCACTTCCCCGGCGCGGACGAGGAGCAGGGCGAGGCGACGGTCTACGAGCGTGACCGACTCGCACCCGGCGCGAGGGTCGACGGTCCGGCGGTGCTCGAACAGGCAGAAAGTACGACGGTGATCCCGCCCAGGTGGACGGGTGAGATCCTTCCGGATGGGACGCTTGCGATGACGCGTACGGAGGTGAGTGAGGAATGACTGATCACGACTCAACGAACCACAACTCGACGAACAACGGCTCGACAAACCACGACTCAGCAGCCAACGGCTCGACTGACGAATCTCCCACGACCACAGACCAACCCATCGACCCGGTCACCCTCGAAGTCCTGCGCAACCAGCTCGCCGGCATCGCCGAGGAGATGGGCCAAACGCTGATCCGCGGGGCCTACTCCCCCAACATCAAGGAACGCCGCGACTGCTCGACCGCCCTCTTCGACGCCGAGGGTCGAATGATCGCTCAAGCCGAACACATCCCCGTCCACCTCGGCGCGATGCCCGCCGCTGTGGAGGCGGTACTCGAGTTCGACCCAGAACCCGGCGACGTCTTCGTGCTCAACGACCCGTTCGAGGGCGGGACGCACCTCCCGGACGTGACGATGGTCTCCACGCTTTCTGTCGAGGGAGAAATCGTCGGCTACGCGGTCTCGCGGGCCCACCACGCCGACGTTGGTGGGATGACGCCCGGAAGCATGCCCGCGGGCGCGGAGGAGATCTACCAGGAGGGACTTCGAATACCGCCGACGCGGCTGGTGGCCGGCGGCGAGGTCCGCGAGGAGGTGCGGTCGCTGCTGCTGGCGAACGTGCGCAACGCTCGCGAACGGCGCGCCGACTTGCGGGCTCAGCGGGCGGCGAACGAGCGAGCCGCGGACCGGCTGGCCGACCTGTTCGAAGAACACGGCCGCGAGACGGTGCTGTCGGGGTTCGACGCCGTCATCGACTACTCACGCGAGCGGATCGAGGACGAACTCGCGGCGTTACCCGACGGTACCTACGAGGCGACGGACTATCTGGAGGGCGACGGCGTAACGGACGACGATATCGAGATCAGCGTCGCCGTGACCATCGATGGCACGTCGGTCGACGTAGACTTCTCGGGCACCGCAGCGCAGCTCGCGGGCAACCTCAACGCGCCCCGAGCGGTCGCGACGAGCGCGGTCTACTTCGTCGTGCGCTGTCTCACCGACCCCGAGATTCCGCCGAATCACGGCTGTTACGAGCCCGTGAGCGTGCACGCACCGAACGGTACGCTGCTCAACCCCGAGCCGCCGGCCGCGGTCGTCGGCGGCAACGTCGAGACCAGCCAGCGCGTGACCGACGTGGTCTTCACCGCGTTCGCCGAGGCCGCACCCGACCGCGTCCCGGCGCAGGGCCAGGGCACGATGAACAACCTGACCATCGGCGCGCGGGACGGCTCGTTCACCTACTACGAGACCATCGCGGGCGGGTTCGGCGCTCGCGCCGACCGCGACGGCATGGACGGCGTGCAGGTCGGAATGACGAACACGCTCAACACGCCCGTCGAGTCACTCGAGACGGAGTACCCGCTCCGGGTCGAACGCTACGCGCTGCGGGAGGGCAGCGGCGGCCGCGGTCGGTTCCGCGGCGGCGAGGGACTCGAGCGCACCGTGACGGTCGAGGCGGACGCGACGGTCTCGCTGCTGACCGAACGCCGCCGCCACGCACCGGCTGGCGTCGCTGGCGGCGAAGACGGTTCGACGGGTGAGAACCTGCTCGACGGCGAGCCGGTGCCCGCGAAGACGACGGTCGACGTCGACGCGGGGACGACCGTCACCGTGCGGACGCCCGGTGGTGGCGGACACGGTGAGCCAGACGAACGAGAGGAGTAACTCGAGTACAGCGGAACTCGAGTGATAGAGATACAGATGTAGATGTAGACGTAGATGCAGACGCTGATGCAGATGTGGATGCAGTCAGGATCGAAGATAGTTAGTTATTTGACTTATTCGCAATCCGCATGAACGCGTTCGAACCAACACCGACCGCGTCGGTCGACGAGATTTCACAGTGGGTCTTCGGACGAGTACTGGTCGCACTCGTCTTCACCGGCTACGGCGGACTCCTCGCCGGGGATCTGTTCGGCGTGTTCGGAACCGTCGTCGCACTGTGTCTCTGGTTCTACGGGCTCCTGTTCGTCATTCGAATCCTCTTTCGCGGTATCGACGCGTTTCTGGAGGGGAGAGCCGACGACTCTCTCCGGTGACGGTGCGTTTTTGACGCCGCTCGCCGACGCTTCAGTATGGAACTCACACCAGTGACGGACCTGCCCGAAATCCGTCCCGGCGACGACCTCGCCGATCTCATCGCGGACCGGGCCGGCGACGACCTCGCCGACGGCGACGTGCTCACCGTCGCCAGCACGGTCGTCTCGAAGGCCGAAGGGCGAACCGCCGACCTCGCGGAGTACCCCGTCAGCGGCCGCGCCCAGGAGCTCGCCGACAGCCTCGGCGAGCTCGCCGGCGAAGAAAAAGACCCCCGGTTTGCCCAGGCGGTACTCGAGGAGAGCACGGAACTGCTGATCGAAGTCCCGTTCCTGCTGACCGAGACGCGATTCGGCCACATCTGCGTGAACGCAGGCATCGATCGGTCGAACGTGCCGGGACACGACCTGCTCTTGCTGCCCGAGCGGCCGAGTGAGAGCGCGGCGCGGATCCGAGAGGGGCTCACAGAGCGCGGCTACGAAGACGTCGCCGTGATCGTCACCGACACCTGCGGACGACCGTTCCGGCACGGCCAGCGCGGCGTCGCGATCGGCTGGGACGGGATGCCAGCAAGTCGTGACTGGCGCGGAGAACTGGACCGCGACGGCCGCGAGCTGGGCGTGACGGTGCAGTCCGTGGTCGACGAACTCGCGTCGGCGGCGAACCTCGTCACCGGCGAGGGGGCCGACGGAGTGCCAGCCGTTGCCGTCAGCGACTGGACCTTTGGCGACCTCGCCGGCAGCGACGAACTGTTCCGATCGGTCGAGGACGACCTCATTAGACAGGCACTTCGTGGCTGGGAGTGGGAGGGAGACGCATGAACGACGCACAGCAACCTAGCGACGAGCCGACCGTCGGTATCGAACTCACCCCCGAACATCCGACGGAGCGCATCGCCGACCTGGCTGCACTCGCCGAGAACGAGGGCTTTGACATCGCGTTCACGAGCAGCCACTACTTCAACCGCGACCCGTTCGTCACGCTCTCGCGCATGGCTGAGGCGACCGACGAGATTCGACTCGGGCCGGGCGTCGTCAACCCCTACGAGAGCCATCCCGTCAAACTCGCCGGCCAGGCCGCGACGATCGACGAGGAGAGCGACGGCCGCGCCGTCTTCGGCATCGGTGCTGGCGACCGCTCCTCGCTCGCGAATCTCGGCATCGAACACGAGCGGCCGCTCCGTCGCGTCCTCGAGACGTTCGGTGTTGCGCGTGACCTCTGGGACGGCGACACTGTGAGTCACGACGGCACCTTTGCGGCCAGCGACGCGTCGCTCAACCTCGAGCCCCCATCCGGGCAGCTCCCGGTCTACGTCGGCGCACAGGGACCGCACATGCTCCGGATGAGTGCCAAGCACGCCGACGGTGTGTTGATCAACGCCGCCCACCCGAAGGATCTCGAGTGGGCTGCGGGACAGCTGGAACATGGACTCGAGGAGCGCCCAGACGAACACGGTCCGTTCGAGGCGCTCGCGTTCGCTAGTGTGAGTGTCGCGGACGACGAGGACGCCGCCCGCGAGGCCGCACGACCGCCGGTCGCGTTCATCGTCGGCGGCGCAGCCGACCCGGTGCTCGACCGCCACGATATCAATCGTGAGGCCGCCGAAGCCGTCAGCGACGCGCTTTCGCAGGGCAATCTCACCGAGGCCTTCGGGCACGTCACCCCCGAGATGATCGACGCGTTCTGTATCGCTGGTACCACTGAACAGGTGGCCGAACAGTTCGGGGCGGCACTCGAGTTCGTCGACGGCATCGTCGTTGGCTCGCCGCTGGGGCCGGATCTAGAGAGTGCGGTCGAGATGGCGAGCGAGGCGATGGAGCAGGCGGTGTCGGCGGCGGAGGAGTGAGCTACGGGCGGGAACGTAATTGCGGACGGAAATTGTGTTACGTGCGGAAATTGATGTGTAGATAGAAGTTGGGTTGCGGACGGAAGTTGACGTGTAGACAGAAGTTGGGTTACGTTGCGAAGCGAGCCAGCGATGGCTCGCTGGGGAACTGAGCTGTGTGTGGAGAAAACGACTGCAGTGGAGTCTCTAGTTGCTCGTGAAGAGGCTGCCGAACGCGCCGGCGGTGAGCGCACCGAAGACACCGAGTGAGAAGACGACGAGGAGTGTGCCGGCGATCATCAGCAGCGGTGCGAAGCCCTCACCGGTCGCGACACCGCTGAAGTATTCGTTCATCTCGATGATATTATCCACGATGGCGTTCAGTACTGCGACGGTTTCCATGCGTGGGGGTTGTCACCGGTGGTACTTGGCCGTGCCGGTCGCGTGCGAGGGGTGGCTGATGCCGTGTATCGCAGCGGCGGCTGAGTGTCCTGCAGTGTAGCGCGGGAGTGTCATGCCATGTAGCGTGGGAGTTCTGTGCTGTGTACCACGAACACCGCCGGACCTAAGCCAGGCACGGTCGTACAGACGGATGTGACTGACGACGCGACCCTGTCTTCGTTTGGAACGGATCCAGACGACGACGTTGTGTCCGAGTCAACGGGTGAGACCGGATCAGCAGCGGACTCCGAATCCGCGCGCACATCCACAGCAGACGCTCAGACAAAAGCGGATACAGAGACAGAGGACAAGGAACACGCCACCGACGCACCCGCCGAACTCACCCCCTCGCTCGCCACCTACGCGGTCCAACCACCCAACAGTGAACCCGCACACACCTGCAGGAAGTGTGGTTCAGAGAGTCGCCACTTCTGGTGTGATGACGGCCAGTTCGTTTGTCCCGACTGCAAAGCCTGGTGAGTGCCCACTGAGGCGGTCCGGTGAGCGTTGGCAGCGGTAGCGGTAATCGCCCGAACAGGAACCATTACTGGGGAAACGTCACAACGATCCGAATAAGTGGTGATACACGTCCGTTTTCGGACGAATCGAACACCAGTCCCCCCGAACATTTATATCTTCGTCGCCGCTTTGTAAACCTGCAATGGCGAAAGGTACGGTTGCATTCTTCAACGACACCGGCGGTTACGGATTCATCGAGACCGAGGACGCGGACGAGGACGTGTTCTTCCACATGGAAGACGTTGGCGGACCAGACTTAGAAGAGGGCCAGGAAGTCGAGTTCGAGATCGAAGAGGCCGAGAAGGGGCCGCGCGCGACGAACGTCGAGCGCCTCTAAACCGGCGATCCAAACAGTATCGTTTTCTGAATGACTCCCGACGAATAGCGCCGCCAGCGGTCAGCGACGACCGATCAAACGACGGCGGCAGGCCAAGCATACTTTATCGAAGCCGCCGTAGTACGGGATGAGAGCAGCTCACACAGAGAACGGTCCGCGCGAACGATAGTCACCAGAACCGACACAAAGCATATATTCACGACCCGCGCAACTCGGACAAACGAGATGAATCCGTTCTCCCCCGCCTACGAGACACCCTCCCCAATGACTGTGACCGATGACTGACGCTGACCCACCGACCGACACGGTACTCGAGACGACGCCGATCGACGTCGACGAGCAGACGGAAGCGATCGATCCCTTGCCGCTTACACGCGTCGAGTCGATCGGGACTGACATCGAAGCCAACGTCGCGCGCGTAATCGTCGGCCACGAGTCCGTCATCGAACACGTCATCACCGCCCTCCTTGGCCGCGGACACGTGTTGCTCGACGACGTTCCCGGCGTCGGAAAGACGATGCTCGCGCGGTCGATTGCGACCTCGGTCGACTGTACGTTCCGCCGAATTCAGTTCACCCCGGATCTGCTGCCGACGGACGTGACCGGCGTAAACGTGTTCAACCAGCAAACCCGCGAGTTCGAGTTCCAGCCCGGCCCCATCTTCGGCAACATCGTCCTCGGCGACGAGATCAACCGTGCACCGCCGAAGACACAGTCGGCGCTGCTCGAGGCGATGGAAGAGGAACAGGTCACGGCCGACGGCGAGACGCGGTCGCTTCCCGCACCGTTCACCGTCATCGCGACGCAGAACGCCATCGAACCGAACCGAACCTACGACCTTCCGTTCGCCGAACTCGACCGGTTCATGAAGAAACTCCACCTCGGCTATCCCGACCCCGAGGACGAAGCCGAACTACTCGGCCGAACCGTCGGCACCCATCCGATCGATGAACTCGAGTCCGTCACGGATCGCGAGACGTTGGTGCGCGCTCGGGAAACGGTCTCCCGCGTGGAGGTCGCAGAACCAGTTCGGGCGTACGTGACCCGGTTAGCGGGCTACACGCGCGAAAACGCACATATCGGTGCGAGTCCGCGTGGAGCGATTGCATTACTCCGGGCGGCCCAGGCCCGTGCGGTCATCAACGGCCGCGACTACGTGACGCCGGACGACGTGCAGGCGGAAGCCGCCGTCGTGCTGAGCCATCGAGTGAAGACGAACGACCGCACACGCGACGGTCAGGCCATCGTCGCGGACGCACTCGAGCAGGTTCCGGTCGACGGATGAGAGTGACTGCTCGCGGATGGGTCGTCCTCGCTGCGATTGCTGGCTCGCTCGCGATGAGTTGGCAGTACGGCCCGCGAGCACTGAACGCCATCGTCGCACCGCTGGTCATCGTCCTGGCTGCCAGCTTCCTCATCACGTTTCGGCGCGACCGACCGACTGTCAGACGACAGCCCGTTGACGACGGCTTCGTCGGCGAGACACGCGAAATAGCGTTCGTCATCGAGACGGAGAGCGATATCCCCGCAACGGTTCGCGATGGGATTGGGACGGGACTCACACCGGCAGCCACCGACGAGATGGACGAACTCTCGACGCACGCGATTCTCGACGGTGAGACGCACGTCCGCTACGAAATCGACCTCACCGGCCGCGGTGAACGGACGGTCGGCCCCGTCTCGATCACCGTCAGCGACATTTTCGGGCTGTTCGCACGCCGCTACGAGTACGACGAGCGGAGTCAGATTACGGTCTATCCGGCAGTCTACAGCCTCGACGGTGAACTGGGACACCAGCTGCAAACCATCGCGGATGCGACGGCCCGCCGAAGCCGCGAGGAGTTCGACCACCTCCGGGAGTATCGCCGTGGCGACTCGCTGCGTGACGTCCACTGGAAGGCCGCCGCCAAACAGCCCGAAGACGACCTCGTCGTCACGGAGTACGCTGCCGACGAGGGACTCGGTTCGATTACCGTCGCCGCGGAGTGTCTTTCCGGCCGCGAGGACGACCTCGCGAGCGCAGTCGCAAGCGTGGTGACGTCGATTCACGAGGCCAACATTCGGGTTGGCCTCCTCGTCGACGGCACCGAACGCCAGCCAGACACCGGGCTGGACCACTACTACGATCTGCTCGGCGTCCTCGCCGCACTCGAGCCTCGCGCAGGGACAGCCACACTCACGGAGCAAGAACGCGCTGACGCCGATGTCTGCGTTGTGGCCGGAACGTCCGGCACGACCGTCACCATCGGAGAAGGGCACGCAGCCCACGGCGAGCGTGCACTCAAGTTCGAGTTCGATCGACTTCGAAACGAGGGAGATGCGGATCGAACGTCGAGTCGAGGCCGCGGGCGGGAGCGGGGGAACGGGCATGGGCACGGGCACGGGCATGGGCACGGGCACGGGAACGGACACGAACGTGACCAAGAACTGAGACGGGATCGCCAAGGACAGGCGACGAACGGACCCCACAGCCACGACGATGGCGCTGGGGCGGGCACAGGAGAAGGGACGGGGGTGTTGCCATGAGCACAGAGACCAACAGTGAGAGTACCACCGGAACCGCCAGTGACCAGCGAAACGCACGGACGATCTCGCTCGGTGTCGGCGATGGGGCAACGGGCTCCCGAACGATCGGTCCCGACGTGTTCCGTATCCTCTCGCTGGGCTGTGTGCTGTTGTTAATCGCATCGTTCGTCCACGTGCTCCACGAGGTAACCCAGGCCGTCGGCGGGACGCCATCGCTGTTCGCGCTCGTTGGCGGCATGCTTCTCGCCGGGACGCTACTGGCACGACTGATTCGACCGCGAACCGCACTGCTCGCGGCGCTCACCGTCGCCGGTCTCGGCTTTGCCTACTATCTCGAAAGCAGCGGCGTCGGCGTCGGTATCGTCCTCTCACAGACCGGCGCGCTGGCCGCCGATATTGCGACGCTTGCGACCGGACACCCGCTTATCCGCACCGTCGAAGCCGGCCTCTGGACGCTTGGCTTCGCCCCTGCGCCCGTGTTCCTCTCCTGGTATCTCGCTCTCCGCGGCCGCTACGCGCTGAGCGTCCTCCCCGGCGGCTTCGCGCTCGCCTTTCTGGTACTCACCGGTGACGCCGACCTGACAGTCACCCTGCTCGGCACCCTCGCCGGATTGGGGGCCGTTGGCTTCGGTGAACTCGAGCGTCGCGGCGGGTCGATCAGCCAGGCCGACCTGCTTGCCGCCCTCTTTGCGCTCATTATCGTCCTCTCGCTGTCCGTCTCGTTCGTTCCGGGCGGTGATACGGGGCCAGCGAGCATCGGGGCGACGGACGCGGGGACACTCGAGGGCACCATCGATTCGGCCGGCGAGCGCTCGGGGTTCACCGGGCAGGTCGACCTCTCGCCGGAGGTTCGGTTCACAGTTGAATCGGAACAGCCCTCCTACTGGCGAACGGGTGTCTACGACCGGTTCACAGGCGACGAGTGGGTCCGAACCGGCCAGGAACAGCCACTCGATGGGCCGATTAACGAGCCGTCGGGCGACTACGAGACGATGCAGCAGCTCGTGACCGCCGAAACCGAGATCGGCGTCATGCCGGTCGCACCACAGCCGCTGACGGTTACCGACGGCGCAGCCCAGTACGCGGAACTGTCCGCACACGGGCAGGTCCATCCCTCGACGACCCTCATCGAGGGCGACAGCTACGTCGTCGAAAGCGCCGTCGTCGACCCCGGACAGGACGAGTTGAAACGGGCAGGAACGGAGTATCCTGACCAGATCGAGGAGCGCTATCTGCAACAGCCCGAAGATACGTCCGACGAGTTTGCCGAGTACACCGCGAACGTGACGGCTGACGCCGAGACACCGTACGAAAAGGCCGCAGCGATCGAAACCCACCTTCGATCGTCGAAGTCGTACTCGCTCGACGTCTCCCAGCCGAGTGGCAACGTCGCCGAGGAGTTCCTCTTCGAGATGGACGAGGGCTACTGCATCTACTTCGCGACAACGATGACCCAGATGCTGCGCGCCGAGGAAGTGCCGACACGGTACGTCACCGGCTACACCAGTGGCCAGCAGGTCGACGACGACACCCACGTCGTCCGCGGCCTCGACGCCCACGCCTGGGTCGAGGTCTACTTCCCCGACCACGGCTGGGTTGCCTTCGAACCGACGCCAAGCGGCGAACGCGACGACGTCCACGCCGACCAACTCGAGGACGCCCGCGCAGACGATGTCGAGAACGTCGACATCGAGGAAAGTGAGGATGTCCCGGTTCGTGAGGACGACGACGATGAGGACGAACAGAACGACCGCGACCCAACCGGACCCGACGAGGGAGAGCAGGACGATCCCGAGACAAACGAGACGGATCCCGATCAGGGCCCCGACACTGATCCAGATTCGGACACGGAAAACGAGAGCAACGAAACGACCGACGGGACCAGCCTTCCAGATGCGGACGGAGACGGTTCGAGTGAGGGCGACGACAGCGATGGGTTCTCGTTGCCGGTTACCGTCTCGCGCGAACTGCTCGCGCTCACGACCGTCGTCCTCGTCGGGCTAGCAGCCGGTATCCATCGAACGGATGGCCGCACGCGTCTCCAGCGCCTCGTCGGCCTCCTCTGGCAACGGCCGACTGACGACCCCGACGACGACGCAGCACGCGCCTATCGCCGGCTCGAACGGCTGTTGGGTCGAACTCACCGACCTCGACGGCCGGGTGAGTCAGCGCGTTCGTACGTCACAGCGCTCCGAACGGCAGCGACGGACGATACTGGGGACAGTTTGGAGAGCGCCACAGATGTGGATCCCACAGACCCTCGTATCGAGGCGGTACTCGAGTCCTACGAGCAAGCAGTCTACGGCGGCGGTGTGAATCGACGGGAAGCGACGAGTGCGGTCGAGGCGGTTGACGAGCTGGTGCGCGAACAGGTGCCGCTGGTCGGCGGGGCTATGTCGGGTGCGGGCCAGCACAAGGCGTCGACCGAGCGTGGAAGTGATGATGAGAACGATGGGAGCGACGAGAGCACAACAGCTGAATGATTGCTTCCCCCTCAGAAGGCAGAAACAAAGGCAGAATGAGGCAGGTCACTCAAAAAGAACCACACGACAGCATGTAGGTCCCGATAGTGTTTAATATGGCCATTTCGTAGCAAGGAACGTAATGTCGGAAGTCTGCTCGACGTGCGGGCTGCCTGAGGAACTCTGCGTCTGCGAGGACGTGGCCAAGGGACAACAGCAACTCAACATCCGCATTGACGAGCGCAGATACGGTAAGGAGGTAACGATCGTCGAAGGATTCGATCCGAAGGACGTCGATCTGGACAGTCTCTCGTCGGATCTCAAGTCCAAGTTTGCCTGTGGCGGGACCGTCGAGGACGGTCAGATCGAGCTACAGGGCAATCACACCGGACGCATCGAAGAGTTCCTTCGGGATCGCGGTTTCAACGTCGCCTAATGCCCGCGATGATCTGAGACGGCTTCCGAACCCACGACCCGAAGCTGACCGGCAACTCGCCGGTCGCCGAACCGGACGGTGAGTAACCGCGGTCGATATTTTCGCGGCAGCAAACGCTATCGGACGGGTCGTTCGACCCACCCTTCGCGTTTCGTAACAGAAGCCACCGAGCGCCGCGACAGCACCTAGAACGGCGACTCCGCGCCGGCGTCAGCGCTGCTCTCACCGTCGCCAGCGCCGTCGGCACTCGCCTCAGTACTCCCGGCTACGAGTCCGAACTTCATGCCGTACTTTTCGAGACCGCCTTCCATACTCTCGATCTGTGCATCCGCGGTCCCTTCGTACGAACTGAGCAGTTGGGCCGCCTGTACGCTGGCCTTCCCGTGTGGACAGACGGTGACGATACGCGAGGCGTCCTCGAGTTCCTCGACACGACTCGTGAGTTCCTGGAAGGGGACGTTCTCGCTGCCGGGAATCCGGCTGTGGGAAAAACTGTGCTGATCGCGAATGTCGACGATACGAACGTCGGCGTCCGACTCGAGTAGCTCCTTGACATCGTCCGGAGAGATTTCGCCATCCATTACGCCCGCGTTAGGCTGCCGGAAGAATAAGCGCACGGGTCGGACCGCAGGTCGAACAGTAGTTGCGGGTCGTCGTCTCTCCACCCGAACAGACCAGCGAGAGTGACAGACAACTCGACCGTAACAAGGCGTTATCGTCCTCGATTGCGTATCTTCACCCATGGTAAGTCAATTGGTAACATATGAAGCGCTGTTCGGCGTCCAGCTCGTCGGCACGATGGTCCTCGTCGCAGGGCTGTTCACGGGCGGGCTGACGATGACGACAGTCGCCGGCGGGTTGATCATCCTCGCGGCGATCGTCGGCCACGTCGTCGCGGCAGTCCGGTTCGATCCCGACGAGTTCGGCGACGAGTCAGACCGAGAACGGGACCGCGGCCAGGAACCAGAGCCGGCAGGCCGCGGCGCGAGTCGCTAACGCGGGCGACACACCAGCCGTCTCGCCCCGAATCAGACCCCGGTTACTCGGCAGCGGGTGGTGCCAACACACCGTCCTCGTGAGCGAGCAAGAGCGCCGCAAGTGTCGCATCGTTCGCCGGCTGTTCGCGCGCCCGCTCGAGTGCCTCTTCAACTGGCACGGTCGTCACCTCGAGGAACTCGTTCGAATCCAATTCGCGTTCACCGGGAACCAGGCCGTCAGCGTAGACGATTCCCCTGTCGTGACGGAGTACGCCCGTCGCGACCGCGTACTCCTGTAAAAGCACCGTGCTCGTTGGTCGGAAGCCAGTCTCCTCCTCGAGTTCCCGGGCAGCAGCCTCGGTGTAGGACTCACCGTCCTCGACGATTCCCGCCGGGAGTTCGAGGTGTGTTTCGCGGATTGCCGGGCGGTACTGCTCGACGAAGAGAAGGTGATCGCGGTCCTGGTGAGTGTCGACTGACTCGGATTCGGACTCGGACTCGGACTCGGATCCGGTCCCAAGGTCAACACTGGCGTCCGACTCGAGTACCCGTCCATCGACGCGCGCAACGATGACGACAGCCGGCGGGAGCTCGGCCCAGTAGTAGCGCTGTTCGCCGCCGTCGGGTTGCTCGAGTCGGTCGTATCCGCCATTGTACCACGGCGTTTCGTACTCGGTCACTTCCTCGAGAAGTGTCCACTCGTCGGGTGTCGTCATTGATTGCGTATACCTGGTCGGAGGCGTAATAGGTGCGGGTTGCGTGCCGGAACGCATTTTTCCGGACCGGGCATGACTGGTGAGTGTGGAGAGCGACGTGCTCGGCGACGAGTTCGATGGTGTTCCGCGAGAGCAACAGACCATTCGCCTCTCAGCGGACCGCTTCGAGTCGTTTCGCGACTGGGCAGTGAACGGAACGGCCTGTACGGCCGCCGCTCGAGTGTGCGATCGGAACGGCCGAATCGCGCTCGTTTCGAATCGCTGGTCCGACGGGTGGGTGCTTCCCGGCGGTGCCGTCGAACCCGATGAGACGGTACGCGAGGCCACGCACCGCGAAATCCGTGAGGAAACCGGACTGGATGCAACGATCCACGAGCCGCTGGTTGTGGTCGAACAGACCTACCGTTCGGCGTCGACTGACGAGACATACAGTGGAACGTACGTCGTCTTCGCGGCCAGTGCCGACGGCTCGCTCCCCAATATCGAAGAACTGGGTACAACGCCAGGGGAGATTACGGCTGCCTCGTGGTTCGAGACGCTGCCAGCAGATCTTCACGATGGGGCGTTGCTCCGGCCGTATCTGTCGGAATACGAGGGGTTGTAGGAACACGAGTAGCTGGAAGGATACGAGTACGAGTACTCGCAGGAAAACTGACACTGACTCGAGAACTGTAACAGATGCTTACGGCTCGCCACGCTCGACGTGTTCGCGGTACAGGCGTCCGAACGCCTGCCGGCGCAGCGTCGCAACCGCCGCCTCCTCCTCGTTCTGGAACGTTGCGGCGACCGCCTCCCCGTCCGGCCCGGCGTGCCAGACGACGCGGTCGACGTTCTCGTTGCCGATGACGGACACCTCGCCCTCGTAGGACTCCTGCCAGTCGTCGAACTCCTCGCGCGTGCCGACCGTGACCGCGAGCGAACTCGCAAACAGCACGTCGCGTGCAGTCTCGACGACATCGCTCGTGACGCGCTCGGCGTACTCCTCGCGGTCGAACGCCATCGCCTTCGCGACCTCGCGGACGACCGTCTGGGCCGTCGGCCCGGCTTCTGTGTAGCGTTCGCGCGCGTCGTCCATCGACGAGAACGTCGCTGTCCCAACGGTGTGCATACCTGTTTCTGGTGGCGGGAACAAGTTACAAATTGCGTGTTTCCGCACGCCCGTCGTCTCCCGGGAGTGAGACCCAGAACCCGTCAGCTACTCGTCCGTCTCCGATTCCGATGGCGCGTCCGATTCTGCGCTGGTACTCGAGTCCTCTTCCTCATCTGATGCATTTTCGACCATCTGGCGGGTCAGTTCGGAGGCTTCCTGCAGGACGTGTTCGGTTTCGGCGGTCATCGAGCCGCGGCCGCGCTGGCGGCTCTGGCGGGCGAGGTCGGCTTCGAGGCCGGTTGGGCGGCCCTGGGTGTGGTTGTGGTCGTGATCGTGGCCATGACCGTGACCGTAATCATGGCTATGATCGTGACCACCCCGATCCCCACTCGATCCACCCTCGAACGACGGCGTCTCGATCTCCGGCGCGTGCTCCGCAACGATCTCACCAAGTTCCGGCGGTGAGCACTCCTCCCACTCCGGCGCGTGCTCGGCAAGCCACTCCTGGTGTTCCTGACGGCCAAGCGAGGCCGTAATCGCGAGATGATTCGCGAGATGCTCCGCGTCGGCCTGTTCGGCCGCACAGACGGGGCAGGCGTATCCCATACCACCCGCTAGGAGCGCGCGTAGTAAAACGGCCACGTCTCCAGTTCCAGTCGTGCTGGCGGTGCACCTGGTACTCGAGTACGAGAGTGCGAGAGAACGAGAGTGCGAGAGAACGAGAGTGCGATAGTTCGAGGGACCGAGAGTCCGAGAGAACCACAGGATAAGAAGATGAGAGAACGCACTCGAACAACAGAAACCAGGCTACTCGAGTTGTCGGACCATGATAATCGCGTCCTCGCCGTTGCCGTAGTAGCCGGGGACGTGTCGGATCGGTTCGAAGCCGAACTGGCGGTAGAGTCGTTTGGCACCGTCGTTCGAGCGGCGGACTTCGAGTTTGATCGAGTCGGCACCGTGGGCTGCGAGGACGGCGATCGACCGGGAGAGGAGCGCAGAACCAACACCCATTCCGCGTCGGTCCGGGTGGACAGCAACGTCCTTGATATGACCGAGCTGGCGGCCAAACGAGGCGGAGACATCAGCGACGACGTAGCCGGCGATTTGACCGTGAACGTCGGCAACGAGGAAGCCGGGTTCGCCGAGGAACCGGTCGAAGGCGTCGTACGGCCAGGGCTGGGGGAACGACTCGTTTTCGATGCGGACGACGGCGAGGAGGTCTGCCTGTTCGGCTGGACGGATCGCGAGTTCGTCGTCGGTGCCGTCGTCGTGTCCCTCGGGTACCGGTACCGTCACGGTGTGTGCTACTGTGCCGAGCGATAAAAACGGTGTGTCCGGAACTCGAGCGAGGCGTCGGGCGCTGTGAGTCAGAGTCGCTCGAGTTGTTCGATTTCGGTGTCAGACCAGTCGTAGAAGTGGCGGTCGGTCTGGGTGAGGACATCGACGCACTCGTTGTACCGTTCTCTCGCACGGTCGGCGAGCGGATCGTCCGGGTTGTTTTCGACCCACTCGCGCAGGTCGGCGAGCGCTCTGGGTGAGTACGTGTCCATCCGATCCTGGTGTTTCAGGATCTCGACTTTTCGACTCTCCTGGCGGAGCGTGCGGATTAGCGACCAGAGGGCGATCCCCCAGAAGGCAAGCAAGGTGAACGCGAGCATGCCAAGTACCTCGGCTGGAACTGGCATCAGTCATCACCTCCGGTGACCTCTGTGGTGCCAGGTTTGCCCCCACGGCCCTCGACGACCGACATGATGGCGTAGCCGATGATCGGGAACAGGACGATCACGAGCATGCCAGCGACCATCTCGGGTTCGCGGAAGTTCTCCCAGGCGAAGTAGCCCATGATGAACAGCATGACGGCCGGGATGACGTACTTGATGACCGGGTCCCACCACTTGCCGACGTAGATGCCGGCGTTGCGGTTGACCGCGAGCATACGAAGCCGTTTGGGGCCGAGAACCCAGCCGATGACGCCGATGATCGCGAGCGTCGCGAGCGGCAGTCCCCAGTTCCCGAAGACGAAGTCGAGGAAGTCGAGGATATCCGCGGAGTAGGCACTCGGAATGCCAAGGAGCCAGATACCACCGCAGACGGCGAGCACCGTCTGTGTGCGATCGAGCCGGGTCTCCTCGCTCACGGTCGTCACGCTGACTTCGGTGATCAGCAGCCCGGACGTGAACGTTGCGAGGAAGAACCCGACGAAGAACAGGATCGCGACCAGTCCACCGAGCGGAATCTCGGGGAAGACCTGGACGAGCGAGACGAACGCGAGTCCGGCACCGGCGTCCGGTTCGACGCCGACGGCGAAGACGATCGGGAAGATCGCGAGCGCGGCGAGGATACCGATGCTCGACTCGCCGAGCGCCGTGAAGACGCCGCCGCCGAGCGGTACGTCGTCGTACTCACGCAGGTAACTGCCGACGGTCAGGGCGATCCCCCAGCCGAGCCCGGTCGAGAACAACGCCTGGCCGAGGGCGGCGATCCAGGTCTCGCTGGCGGCGAGTGCGCCCCAGTCGACGCTGAACATGAACGTAATCCCCTCACTTGCGCCGGGGAGCGTGAGCCCACGGATCGTCATCACGACGAGTGCGATGACGAGCGCCGGCACCGCGTAGACGACGAGCCGTTCGACGCCACGACGGATGCCGAGGATGAGGATCGCCGCAATCGACCCCATAACGATCGTGTGGAGGCCGATCATCAGTGCCGAGTTCGCGAAGAACGTGTCCATGAACGCGCCGGCTTCGAAGCCGCTCGCCGTGAACGTAAACAGCAGCGAGTGGACGGCGTAGTACAGCGTCCAGCCGATCAGCGGCGAGTAGTACGACATCAGCGCGATGTTCACCAGGAGGACGATAACACCGAGCCCGACCATCCCGCCGGGACCGAGAACGTCCCGGAACGCGCCGATGACGCCCTTGTTCGTATAGCGACCGAGCGCGACCTCAGCCATCAGGCCAGGGACTGCGAGCAGGAACAACAGGACCAGAAACGCGAGGACGAACGCGCCACCGCCGTTGTCTCCCATTACGTACGGGAATCGCCAGATGTTCCCGGCACCGACCATGGCGCCGATCATCGCCATGAGGAACCCAAACCGTGTTCCCCACTCCGCTCGTGCAGTTTTTGCTGGTGCGTCTGCCATTATCTAACACCCACTGTGTCAATGCACTGTATCATCGTATAAGTATATTGCGCGCGGAACTGACATACAGCGGCAACAACTGATTTCTGCGGTACAAGACACCTATGCCGTTGTCCGAGGACGAATCTGCTAACTCGGGTCGTCGACGGTACACCAGTGCTACCAATCTCGCTACACAAACGTCACAGAGAACCACACGTCAGGTGGGCAAAGGGACCCGTTCAGACGGTACCCTAGCCCATCTCACGCGCTCTCGTCAGTGTCTTCGAATCCGCCTTCATTCTCGCTTTCCGCTCGTCAGCGAAGTTAGCCTCGGGAATTACTCCGCCGGAATGGCGTCCATCTCGTACGACTCCGTCAGCTCCTTCAACTCGTCGAGCGCCGCCTGTTCTTCACGGAGATTCTCCTCTAGCAGATCTGCTGCGTCGTCCATTCCGAGCTGATCCGCGAGCGGGATCAGATTGCCGTAGGCCGCGATTTCGTAGTGTTCGGTCTTCTCCGCGGCTGCCATGCTGTGAAAGTCCATCACCTCCTGAGAGGGATCCATCGAGGCGAACTCCTCGTACTCCTCGATCAGGCCCTTGATCCCCTCACACTCTTCTTTCTCGGGTGGCTCGCCGAACATCTCGAAGACCTCCTCCAGACGGTCGATTTGTTCTTCCGTCTCCGCACGGTGCTCTGCGAACGCCTCCGCAATCTCCTCGCGCTCCGTATTCGACTCCAGTTCGGAGAGCGCATCGAGGAGTTCGTGTTCTGCGTGGTAGATGTCTTCGAGGCCGTGCTCGAACAGGTCGTGGATGGTATCGACGGTCATGAGACGATCACGAACGGCTTCGCCAAGCGTGTGAAAAAGCGAGACGCCTGCCGTCGCAGGCGTACCGAGCATCTCGAAATAGCCACAAACGGCGGGCAACGGGAAGTAGCGACAGACAGCACAGGAACGGCAGACAGCAACAAACAGCACGGAAACAGTGGACAACGACAAACAGCACGGGAACAGTGGACAGCGACAACCAACAGCAGCCAACGACACGCCGCAGCACCTACTCCGTCTCGCTCTCCACACGATCCGCATACGTCTCGAGTTCCCCCGCAAGCTCGCGCGCCTGATCCGGCGTTAACTCGAGTTCCTCCATGTGCTTGGGGAGGTGTTGCTCGGTGGCGTTGTCGAGTTCGAACTGGAGGCGGACACAGTCGGGCTCCTCGCGGTCGGTCGTGGCGTTGAGGATGGCGACGGAGTCGAACTCGAACTCGTGGCCTTTCGCCGATGCCTCGACGTAGTCGAGTGTCGTGTAGGCGTTGACCCGCATCAGTCGGTCGGACATGGCTAGGGAGTCGCACTACGACCACTTAGGGACTTCCAACGGGTGGCCTCTGTGCACGCGATGGACGTGGCTCGGTCGCGTTCTCAAAAAATAGAGGACCAGTTGTCTACCGCGGTGCCCGGTGAATATCGACGAGGAGTGGGGAACGGACGTGGACAGTACGCAGGGCTCAGTCGTCCGATGGGATCGGCGTCCCGTCCGCGCGGGCAGGTGCAGGACTGTCGTCGAATCCGTCGTCCTCCGCGTACGGATACCAGGTTCGCTTAGTGTTGTGCAGGAACGGGTCCTCGTAGCTCGTCTCCTCGGGTTCGACGAGGGCGGCGAGTTCCTCGTCGTCGCGAGCGGCGACGAACTCTCGGAAGCTCTCACCGTCTTTACGCGCGTCGTCGAAGTTGGCAAGCAGGTTCTCGATCGCACCCGGCACTTCGTCGGCAGGCACGCGGTCCGACACCCAGGAGGCAAACTGCGGATTCTCGCCGAGGCCGCCGCCGAGGCCGATGTCGAGCGCCTCGACCGGCTCGCCGTCCTTGCGTGTCTTCATACCACGCAGGGAGACATCCGCGATCTGGGGCTGGGCACAGGACGCCGTACAGCCCGAAAGATGGATGTGGAAATTCTCGACACCCTCGGGAAGCGAGACGTTGTCGACCAGCCAGCGCGAGAAGCGCACCTGCCGATTCTTCGTCTCGACGATCGAGAGCGAACAGAACTCGCTACCGGTACAGGCGATCGAGCCGCGCTGGAACGGGTGCGGGTCTGGGCTGTACTCGTCGAAGACCGGATTGTCGAGCAGCGCGTCGACTTCGTCGTCCGGCACGTCCGTCAGGATGATGTTCTGGCGCTGAGTCAGACGAACCTCGCCGGAGGCGTGCTCCTCGGCCGCGTCGGCGATTTCGTAGCCGTCGTCGATCCCAAGACGACCCACGAGGACGTTCAGGCCGATGTAGTTGGTGCCGTCGGTCTGCTCGTGAACGCCGACGTGGTCGTGCTTCCCGTCTGCGTCGCCGGCGTTGTAGCTGTAGGAGTGGCGCAGATCCTCACCCGCCGTCTCGAGTTCGAAGTCGATGTACTCCTCCTGGAGGACGTTGCGGACCTTCTCTGGCCCCCACTCGTCGACGAGGAACTTCATGCGTGCGTTGTAGCGATTCTCGCGGTCTCCGTGATCGCGGAAGAGCGCGGAGATGCCGCCGGCGACCTCGACGGCCTGCTCGGGCGTCACGAAGACGTCGATATTCTTCGCGAACCGCGGCTCGTTGCGCGCCAGGCCGCCGCCGACGCGGACGTTGTAGCCCGTGACGGTCTCGCCGTCTACCTCCTTTTCGGCAGGCTCGAACGCCAGATCGTTGATGTCGCCCTGCCCACAGCCCTCGTCACACCCCGTGACGGAGACCTTCCACTTGCGCGGCAGGTTCGAGTGTGCATCGTTGCGCTTGAACGTATCGTGGAGGTCCTCCGCGAGCGCGCCCGCATCGACGTGCTCGTGTTTGTCCTTCCCAGCGACCGGGCAACCGACGATGTTTCGCCAGGAGTCACCGCAGGCCTGGACCGTCGAGAGTCCGACGTCCTCGAGTGCCTCGAAAATGTCGGGCACGTCCTCGATTCGAATCCAGTGCAACTGGATCGCCTGCCGCGTCGTCACGTCGAGCCAGCCGTTGCCGAACTCGGGGTTCGAAACCGGACCACGGGCGTACTCGTCCGCGATTTCGACGATGCGGCGGAACTGGCCCGGCTCGAGCACGCCGCCCGGGGGACCGATCCGCATCATAAAGTACGACTCCTGACCGGCGCGCTGGTGGTACAGGCCGTACCACTTGAAGCGCTCGAACCAGGCGTCCTTCTCGTCGTCCGGGATCGACTCCCAACCGTTCTCGGCGAATCGCTCGATGTGGTCGCGAATGTCTGTGCCGTAGACTTCGTCCTTCCACTCCTCGACATCACTGGGCATTTGCTCACTAGATAGAGAGAGGGTCATATACGCCCGTGCGTCGCGTCAGACCCGGCCGCCTCTCGCTGGTTGCGGTAGGTGTTGCCAGAACAATCGCGTGTGAACGTTTCTCAGCAGAGCGAAACGCCGTCGACTCGAGTTATCGGCTCGAAACCGCGTCGACGGACGGACTCTGTACTGATTCCGGCTCGTAGCGTTTGAACTCACCGTCGACGATCCGACCGACCGGCAACGACTCGATGCCATCACGCGTTCCGCAGTCGATACACATCCCGACGGCGTCGGCGATGACGTGCGTATCGACACCACGAAGGTCGACACCGGAAAATCCCTCGAGCATCACGTGTGGCGTCTCACAGCCGCAGAACTCGCGGGCAGGAAGCGTCCAGATATCGCTGACGCCAACCTCTCGGGAATCATTGACGCTGATCCAGGCACCGTCGTCCAACGTCCGTAGTGCAATGGTCATAAGCGAGCTACGTGCTCGAGTGTCCTCTGTGCATCGCTGGTCGCAACGTTTTGCGTCGCCGGTGACGGAGTAGAATGAGGAAACCGCAGTACTACGCCACACTATCGGGATTTTCGACGACCCAGACGACGGCAACAATCCCCGCTAGAGGTGAGTACGGGTATCGCTTGCTTGCGAGGGGCTACTTATGCGACCTGCGGTCGTACCAGTGTGTATGACGAACGCGGCAGAACGGAGTCCGGAGTCAATCGATCAGAACGACGAGCGAGATGATGCCCACCTGGATGATATCGAGGAGGGAGCAGGCTGCACCGAAATCTGGGAACACCTCGCCGAACAGCGCGGGGACGACGACTGACGAAACTCCGGACTATGAGAGCGACACTTTTAGCGCTCAAGAACATACACGCTACTATCACATGACAGACACCGGCCCTGGTGACTCCACTCGTGGACATCGCCGCGATGAGCGCGAGCGTGACCATGACGATGACCATGGCCATAACCACGGGCGCGAGCACGAGCACGAGCACCAGCCCGAACGAAGCCGGTCAATCCCAACCGACCGAGAGTCACCCGTCGGCGCACCAGTTATCCGCGGTGACGAATCCGTCACCGGTCAGCACGCAACCCGGGCCGTCCAGTTCGATCCGAACGATCCGGACAGCCTCCAGAAGGCCGCAGACACAGTCACAGAGTTCGCAACCGGTGCCAGCGATGACGACCACCTCTATATGCTCCGCGGAGCCGCCGCCTGCGCAGCACTCGTTCGCGGCGAAGGGTCGTACAAAGCCGCCGCAGAACGCGCCGGCGACGACGTCACGGTCTCGTTCATTCGCAAATGGGCCCGCGTTCACGACCTCCCGCGGTCCGTTCGCAAACAGGTCGCACTCGGACAGATCGCCCCCACCGCCGCCAAACACATCGCCCGCGTCGGCGGCGAAGCCCGACTCCTCCTCGCCTGGGCCGCAATCGACGCCGACCTCACCGTCCGCGATGTCCGCAGCATCGCAAGCGCCGTCAACGATGGCACACCGATCGAGGACGCACTCGCCGCGAACGGCACCCAGCTCGGCCGCCTCGAACTCACGCTCTCGCCAGCCAGCTACCGCGACCTCAGACGCCAGGCCTCCCTTGACGGTGTCGATCCCGGCGAGCTCGTCACCGCCGCACTCGAGTCGTCACTCGAGTGACGAGCAGAACGCTCGGAGAGCTCTGGATTGCAAACGGCAAACCACTCGCCGTCCGGCACCGAAGAAAGAAACGTTTAACCACTACTCACCAATAGTGGAATACACGGGGCCGGTAGCTCAGTCTGGCAGAGCGTCTGGCTTTTAACCAGACGGTCGCGTGTTCAAATCGCGCCCGGCCCGTTTCTGCGAGGAACAATTGGTGACGAGCAGAGCGGCGACCGCGATTTGAAGTAGACGAGTCGCAGCCCGCGCAACGCAGTGAGCAGGAACGTCTCGGCGTGGTTCACAATCGCGCCCGGCCCGCTTTCCTGTCGCAAGCGAATTCGTGAGCAACAGGTAACGGAACCGGTGGGATTTGTAAGGGGCCAGAAAGGCGCAGCGAAGCGAGCATTTCTGGGCGTCGCTCAGAATTGTGCCCAGCCCACGTTTGTGGCAACTGCTGTCACAGATAGCAACGCGACGACGCCAATAAAAGATAGAGACAGTTCGTTCGGCAGCAACACAGTACCAACCACCGAGTCCGCTATAGGACTCTGCGCTACAAGCCACTCTCGCGAAGAATCCGTCGTCCAGACTCGATCAGGTCGTGCTGTCTCGTCCGCGCCGGTTCGTTGTACAACACACCATCACGCTTGACGACAGTTCCGTCGACGAGCACCGTATCCACATTGCCAGTCCCCGCCTGGAACACCACCGTCTCGACCGGATCGTACACTGGCGACGTATTGATATCGTTCGTCCGAATCAGCGTTATGTCCGCACGCTTGCCCGGTGTCAACGACCCAATCTCGTCCTCAAGCCCCAGCGCTCGCGCGCCATCGATCGTCGCTAGTTCGAGCGCGCGCTGTGCTGCGATCGAGACGGTCTCAATTTGCTCGTTGTCATCGACTGCCGGCTGATTGTCGAGTGCCCGCTCGACCTGCAACGCTGTTCGCGTCTGCGTGAACATGTCACCGCTCACGTTCGAGACAATATCGACGCCGATCGAAGGAATACCACCGCTCTCGAGCGTCTCCCGAAGCACCGGCATCCCCATCCCCATCTGCATCTCGACCTCTGGGGTGATCGATACCGAACCGCCGGAGTCACCGATGAGGTCGAACTCCGTCTCGGTGAGACGGTTCGCGTGTACGTAGTTCAGGTCATCACCGAGGAGTCCGAGTTCCTCGAGCGTCGAAACGCCGCCGGAACCGAGCGATCCGATGTGCATCGACGCTGGAATATCGAGTTCGCGAGCGAGTTCGATGTCCCGTGCGACGACCTCGTCCGTCGCGTAGTCGGGCCCGCGAATCCCCATCGCCAGCGTGAGAAGCCCGTCGTCCGACGGGAACCGGGTCTGATGCAGGCGCTCGATATCGTCCGGGTGTGGCTCGGTGCTTTCCTCCCACCAGGTCGCACTATCGTCACCCGGCGGACCGTGTGCGAACACCGCGCGGATACCGGCGTCTTCGAGACCGTCGATCGCACGGTTCGTGTGCCCCGGGCTGTTCGCGATGTGGAACCAATCCAAAATCGTTGTCGTTCCCGCATTGAGCTGCTCGACGGCTCCGAAGAGGTTACCGAGATACGCGTCGGTCGGTCGGTAGTGGCTGCTGATCTCTCCGAGCATCGTCTCCAGATACTCGTTGAACGACCAGTCGCCGGCAACGCCGCGAACGCCCGCTTGCCACGCATGGAGGTGCGTGTTGACGAATCCGGGGACAACGATCGAATCGGTCGCATCGATCGTCTCTACTCCAGAGACATCGATCGAATCACCGATTTCGGAGATGCAACCGTCTTCGACGAGAATATCGCCGTTCTGGATAATTCCGAGATCGGGATCGACCGTGACGATCGTTCCGTTCGTGATCAGTGTACGACTGGTACCTGGATCAAACGATTCGTCACTCTCACGTGTCTCTCCATCTGCACCAACACTACCAGACCCGAACGCACCGAAAGTCACTGTTGCGAGGCCGCTAGCCGCCATGTACGCTCGGCGCGAGACACCCGTCTGCTTCGTTCGGTTGTGCTGTCTCATTGAATCCACACTGTTTCGTCCAACTTGGATCGGAATAGAGATTCAGTTGGAATATACCAACCAGTGTGACACCGTGTTCTCGTAGTAAAGTGAAATACAGCGAGTCACTGTAGCCGGTGCTAACAGACGTAGCAATCACGACTCACTACTCACTACTCACCAACCGTCTGCGGACCGCACAACAGACCCCCTAACCAGATATCTCCGACAAAAATGTCGTCACGAGTTGGGCTTCCGCGCGCGTCAGGCGGTACTGGAGTGTCGACACCGGCATCCCTTCGGCCTCTGCAATCTCCTGTAGGGATAGTTGACGCGGCGAATCGTAGTAGCCGTATTCGGCAGCCAACTCGAGCGCTTCACGCTGCTCGTGGGACAGTTTCGAGCCGGGTACTTGACGCTCGCTCCACTCGGGCGACTGATCGACCCGTTCGAAGGTCAATTCCAGCCCCTCACGGAGGTTTGCTCGCAGTTCTTCGTGAATCGGGGTCAACGAAGCAGCAGTATCTGCGAGAATGCGCCATCGGTACGTACCACTGTACTGTTCGGCTCGACAGAGAGCACCATCACCGAGATGCGTTGCGACGAGATACGGGATTGATCGGCAACCAGATCCTTCAGATTGCTGGGAGTAGATTACACGACTCGTTGGCTGTTCAGACAAGACTTCGTGCTCCCAGTCGATCTGACACCCTCCCATTCCGCGGAGGTTCGAGCACCGAGACAGATTGCTAATACGCTGATCGTAGGCTGTGAGTGCTTCCTGCGGTCCAGTCACCTCGTCGACGCGCCACATCGTATCTTCCGTCGCATGACAAGAGACAGTCCGTGAGTACAATCCAGGATTATTGATAAAGACATCCATGAGATCGTCGACACCGTCAGTGTACGTGACGGTAAAAGCAAATTCCTGCATACCGTGTTGTTTCATCAGTATCAAAATGAAGACTCTGTTGGAATATGCCAACGTCAGTGTGCAGGTAGCAGTTAGTTCCGCGTGTGATGAAATAACGCTGACTCGAACAATACTACGTTACTTGGAAGGCACTAGTAGAGCATTAGGTCAGGTGTGACCGCACAAGAAAAGCCAAGGGCCGGATTTGAACCGGCGGTAGGCGGCTCTGCAGGCCGCTGCGTTCGGCCGGACTCTGCCACCTTGGCGCAACTGATTGTTGTTACTGCGTTCGTTTAAGCATAGCGGTACGGCGTAGCCGTGATCCGCTGACTGCACAAATACAACACGCCCCGCAGAGCGATGACTCTACGGGGCGTGAGTATGAGTTGAAGTATG
>NZ_MASN01000023.1 GCF_001861355.1 Natrialba sp. SSL1 | reverse complement strand
GATCTCAAGGCGTCACGCTGTACCGGTTGTTGAGCCTTCGGGCTAAACACATACCTTTTTTCTAAATCCCCGTTTTCGAGGAACGGGAACAATTGCATTTTGATCAATTGAGAGAACTGATCCGGGTACACGATCCGATTAAGAGGAACCTTCCACGTCCTACGCCCGCTCCTGACCTCCATCGCTTTCGTCCCGGATATCTTGAAAAACAGCGGATGAGCATCCGTGTTTTCCGAGCTGAGCGTGATTGATGGCTTAACATCATCCCATGAATCCCCGAACACCTCTTCACCGATATCATCAAACTTGTGCTCGGGAATACTAACGGCACGAAAGTCACCTGGTTCAGCTTCCGCGATTGTCGATTGAGTTGCCTCAGTCATTTTATCGAGAAGATCTTCCAAGTCAAATATCGTTACTGAATCGGGGAAATCAGTAGTGAATGCATCACCCACAGTCTCGTCAAGTGCTGAGGTGAATCCGAGACTGACCTGAAGACCGTACCAGTGATCGGCCCAGTCTTGGACACTATCTATTTCGTCCTTCTCTGGTCGATCGAACGACCGGAAGATTACCTCCTTCAGCATGAAATCCTCTCGGATTTCCTCTCTTGCTCCGATGTTCGCTTTCAGACACCGCTCTGAGCAAACCCAATATTCGGAATGGGGGAGCAGAAAATTCGCAAAGAAATCTTTCCACGATCCGTGAACGGGGGTCAGTTCAATTGGAATACAAAACCTCTCTTGGACTTGGTTCAGGACCGTTATTAGCTCAGTAGCTTCGTTGAGAAATGCTTCGACTCTCTCGTGGAGTTCTTCCTGCACGTGGGCGTTTCGCGGATCGAAGCGGTCATTAAATCGGTCTGAATTCTCGTATACTGATATTATTACTGGGAGAGAATGGAAAAATTTCGCCACCGATAGCCGATTGTCGGTGATCATACCAGCAGCTCCCTTATTGAGCTCGAATGTGAGTGTGCCAATTACCCGGAACATGCTGTATTCCTCTAAGAGGGGAAGTAAGTCATCGTGATTGAGGTACTGGCGTTGAATGTTAGAGGCTTGCTGTTTGATCCAGTCTAAGTCAGCGACAGGGAGTCGGAGGCACGTCGGGCAGTAGAGGATGTCTTTTTTGTCGTGGTAGACAAGTGTTTGTTCACAGTCGGGGCATGGCATTTGCTTGAGTTCTATATGTGGCCTCTTGCTTATGATATTAATCCATTCAGGGAGCCTACCTAATCTACAGATACGCCGACTAGAGCATATAGTGGAAGGGACGCGCTATGTATCTTGCAGATTGTTGAGAACCATTGTATGACATGCTCTAAGAGCGACTAAGTTAACCAACAAAACTTTGGATTGGAGGCACATGTTGGTTAATACAAGGAGCGATAATGTCCTACGAACCACCAACCCCACCGGCTGACCTCGCTACGGAGTTCGTCAACAGTCTCAACGAGTCCTCCCCAGACCGGCTTCAGGACATTGCCCGCTACGCCGAAGCGTTGGCCGAACACAAGGAACGCGAAGCTCGTCTCGAGGAAGAGTCTAATGAGGACGACATCGAGGCCCGGCCAGATGATCTTCCGGACGACGTTCCGGCAAAGGCTACGATGTCGTATCCAGACTAATCGTTTCGGGGCGTGCACTCACCAATCCCGAGTTCGTCGACGACGCCTCTCGGCTCAACGTCATGCTCGACGAGGCGATCGGCGGCCAGCTGCCAAGCTCTTCGTGAGAGATCGGAATCGACTTCCTCGTAGTGGACAGAAAGCTCGGTCAATGCAAGTGCGGACAGGAGGTCGTCTCTACGTTGGTCACTGGATATCGCCGATGTTGGGTGCGGCTTCGCGTAAAAACGTCAGCACTCGCGGTACGTAGAAACCGATAGCAAGTCAGGGAGCCCCCTGACTCCCTGGTGCAGCGGTAATCGGTCTGCGAGGGTGATGTCTCGTCCGGTCCCGTTGGTGGCAACGACAGATCGCACTCCCTCGCAAGTAGCACGTTCGCTCACGCCACCATATTCCTTTTGGCAGACCTAAAAGAGCCACCGGAGCGTGCCAAATGAATGGCATCAGTCTGCACTGGCCGTCGCGTCGGTGTCGATATCGTCGTCAGCCAGCGGGTAGTCGATATTGAACTCGATTCGTTCGTATGGAACGGATGGTTTTGAAGGCATACCTGTCCCACCGTCGTCCATCTCAACGATCTCCAGCCCGCTAAGTCGCTGCAGATCGCGCGACACGTCCCCAACGTCTCGGTCGACAAGTTCGGCAGTCTCACGAACACTATCGGGGTCGTGTTTCGCGATCGCCCGGACGAGCTCGAGCCGAGTGGCGGATAGGTGAGTTGTCATCACATCGTACGACGGGAAGGAGATGACACGGCGATCACCCCACGCCTCTGGTTCTTGATCGGGGTCGTCGATCGCTTGTGCAACATCTAACGCTTCGCTGCGAACATCGTCAAGGGGTTTGATCGTGATTTCGAGTGTAGTCATGGTCAGTCGTTGGTATATGGACGAGGTGGTTCGACGTCGTCGGCAGTCCAATACTGGTCGGCTTCACTCCAGAATTCGACGAGTAGTGCTTCGATTCCAGGGAAGTCGACGTCTTTGGTGTGTCCCGTAGCGACGTGTTTTTCGTGGCCAATCGTCTTCGAGTGGCTGTTGTCGTATCGGAGAAGTTCGAGGCCATCGACGGTCCCGAGGTGCATCCGGTATTTGTATCCAGACGGGAACGTTTCGACATCCGACGTCGCATAGATGACGATGACCTCACGGAGCATCGTCCCGACGAAATCTTGGTTGTAGAGTGTGGTGACCTCGCCCATCTCTACCTGTTGGTATGGTCCCCAAGGGTATAGCCCTTGGGATGAAACCCAAGGGTAGTGCTAAATCGTCGCCTTGTTCGTAGTTGGTGATTGGAATGACTCCTAGCAGAATCGTTTTCTCTGTGATTTATACAAAGCAAGGAGAATACCTGCGGCTTTAGCCGCAGGATGAATTAATTACCGTGGTCGCAATGTTCGCAGTGTACATCCTCGGTACTCAGACTACTGGTCGGTGTATTTCCCGAGGAGATCGCCTTCGTCCTCGTCGAAATCATCCGGAGTGTACGTCGTCGGGCCCGACTCATCGTCGCCGAGATTGAGAATCGAATAGAGGGCTTCGACGAGATCATACGTAGTTCCAGGTGAAAGGTCTGTGAGGCTCGCGATCTGCCGGATTGTGACATCCCCCTTATTGTGTGCTTTCACGAGATCGTATGCGAGTGCGAACGTGACGATGCCGTGCTCTTCGAGAACCCGCTCAATCGCTGGATACTGGTCCTTCTGTCCGATCACTTCGATAAGTTCGGGTGTAATCGAGACTTCCGTCTCCCGGACCGTCACTGTCAACTCGAACTCTTCAGCGGTGTACACGGTGGTCCCGCCATCGTCACCGACCTTGCTGATCAGGCCTGCCTGCTCCAGCTTACGGAGATAGTCGTATACAGTCTTCTTCGAGACGGCTGTTGATTCGACGAGTTCAGGCCCCGTGGCAGTCGCTGACCGCCGAATCGATGTATAGAGGCTAGCAAGGGATGGGTTCTCGAGTAATTCTGCGAACGTAGGGATTCCGGTGATCATCCCCGGAGTGCCACCCGCGTTTCGCACGTGTTCCGTATCGTAGCTCATCTTGTGTAGAGTTACGAAACTAGAAACCATAAACGTTTGCTACGGATATGAGACGCTATGACATCCTCCGTGCCGGCTCTGTTGAAATCCTTAGTGAGTTACAGGTTCAGCCGGTAGTTTGAGCAGATGCAGTCCCTCCCAAAGTCCCGGTTGCTCCGATTTGTCGAGGAAGCATTTCAGTTAGCCCAACGTGCTGTAGCTCGTTCCTCCTCGAAGTTCTCGAACCAACGCTACACACTCCATCAGCACATCGTTCTCCTGTGTCTCAAAGTTCGAAAGGACACAACGTATCGAACACTCCTCGATGAACTCATCGAAATGCCCCGTATTCGGAACGCGATCACTCTCACTGAACTGCCTGCCCCATCAACACTGTGCAAAGCGTTCGATAGACTCGATATGGCTGTCTGGCGAGTGCTGCTCAATCTCTTTGTTTCACTGCTTCCGACCAACGGCGTTGGGGGGATTGATGCTTCGGGATTCGACCGCAGTCACGCCTCGATTTTCATCGAAGTGAATATCGTCACGAGCCGAACTGTTCGTTCAAGGAGTATCTGATGGGGCTTGTCCCCCACCCGGCTTAACCAACATTCACAACCTCTTCTGTATCATGTTGGTTAAGAATTCTCCCATTCGCTGATCTCGACATCTGTCATTGGTGGACGTCGAGACCGGAGGGTGTCATTGGTGGAGCAGATCATTTCGATACTACTTACGCCTCAAACTGTTTACGGCTTGCTACCGAGCAAACCGTTAAGATGCTCGAGAGAATACTCGTAGGTATGAGCGAAAACGACCGTGACGACCGTGGGTACTTCCAGGCCGAGCATGACGACCAGAAGTATCTTGCAGCCGTCGCTAACCGGGAGCCGGCTGGTACGTCGGAGATTGCTGAAGAGGTTGGTGTTACACGGCAGAACGCCGACAAGCGACTCCGCCGGCTCGAGGACCAGGGAAAAGTTAGCTGCAAGAAGATTGGGACATCGCTCGTCTGGAGTCTAGAAGAGGATACACACGTTGTCCAGCGTGTTGATCCCGACGATGCCTTCTGGGAGACGGAGACCTACGCCGGCGAGGAAATGAGTGCTGAGGATATCGACGATGTCCTCTACAGCTAGAAGTCTGAAATGGTAACTACACCAGAGCCATTATTCATCGATACTGCTGCCTTCTTCGCCAGATTCAACGAGCGGGCTGCAGAGCATGAGCGTTCAACTGCTGTCTTCGATGGGATCCGTTCGGGCGATCTCCAATTTGATCCGTTGTTTACAGGCGGTATAGGAGAATGCCCCGGGGCTTGACCCCGGGGTTGAATCCGACAGGCAGCGAAACAAACCATTAAGTAAACATATCGCTAATCTAGAGACAGCGATGGAGTACAGTCACCGCTACCCCGCCTACCCGACACAACAGGTAGCGGAGCGACTGGACTATCACATCGACGTTCATCGCCAAGCATACAACTACACCCTGTACGAATACACTCACGTTGACGCCGACGACATCGGCTCCGCGTACAAACACCACTACCGACTCCCCGGTTGGAAAGATGAGTTCCCTGTCTTCACAGAGGTCAACTCGAAGGCTCTGCAACGAACCGTCACACGGTTCTACGACAACCTCTCGAACCTCAAAGACCAGAAAGAGAACGGTCGGAAGGTCGGAAAGCTCAAGTGGAAGTCTCCGAGGGAGTTTCAGAGCATGACGTTTTCGCAGTCTGGCTTCGAACTCAAAAACACGAGTGGCCGACACGCGACACTCTGGCTCTCCAAAATCGGTGACATCAAACTCCGCTACCACCGCGAAATCCCTGACGAAGCGGACATCAAAGAAGTCACAGTCAGGAAAGAGACTACCGGCGACTGGTTCGTCTCCTTCGGCCTCGAAACCGACGATGATAGCCTACCCGAGAAACCCGACGTAGACTCACTGGATGCGAGCAACAGCGTTGGGATTGACCTCGGTATCCTCAACTACATCCACACCTCGGACGGCAAGACTGTGGATTGGCTCGACCTCGAAGACGAGTACGAGCGTCTTCGCCGCGAACAACGCAAACTCTCGCGGAAGGAACAGGACTCGAACAACTACGAGAAACAACGCAAGCAGGTCGCCAAAGTCAAGCGACACATTCGTCGGAAGGTGCTGGACTACCAGCACAAACTCACGACGTGGCTCGTCCGCGAGTACGACGCTGTATTCGTCGAGGACTTGAACGTGAAGGGGATGCTCGAACAGTCGCACAACGCCCGTAACAAGCAGGATGCGGCGTGGCGACAGTTCATCACACTCCTCGACTACAAGGCAGAGTTGTACGGTTGTCACGTTGTGCAGGTCGAAGCGCGAGGCACCACCAAAGAATGTGCGTCGTGTGGTGTGGAGACAGCGAAGCCCATCTGGGTACGGGAACACTCCTGTCCGTCGTGCGGATTCGAGACGGACAGGGACACGAACGCGGCGATGAACGTCCTGCAACGCGGCTTTTCTGAACTAGGGCTGGGATGGCCCGAAGATACGCCCGTGGAGACTGCGCTCCCTACGGACACACCTGACTTTCAGCGTGTGTCTGCAAAGCGCGTCGTGGAAACGGGAAGCCTCGGGGCTTGACCCCGAGGCGATTCACGAGTCGCTGCGTCCTCTCTGAACTCGCGACACTCATGCTTCGGAAAGTCGGTCACCGAGCGGCAGTGAACGCACTTGACACCATTCGAAAAGCCAGCACCTTCAACGTTCTTCCAGTTGGTGGGAGTGCGTTTGATCGAAGCTGTGAACGGTTTGCCGAGTACGATGATCAGCAGATTTCGTTTGTTGATCACTCGAGTGCAGTCCTCGCTGTTGATCGTGGTATCGATCACGTATTCACGTTCGACCGGAGTGATTTCCGCACTCTTGGTTTCACCGTTGTTCCGGATGATATCGGTGGTGTCTGATCCAACCCTTAACCAACATTTGCGACGTCACGACCCGTAGTGTTGGTTAAGATGGAGTCGCCACCGAAGCCAGAACCACCAGACGACATTCCGCAATACATCGTTGATGCACCCGATCGACAAGGTGATCAGTCACTAGCAGTGGATTCAAATTTGTAGGCTCGATTTCACGCCCTTTGAAGTCGTACACTGGCTACCTGAAATATGGCAGCCGAATTCAGAACGGCTGCTAGGGCAATTCATTTCGAATGTGGAGTCCTCATTTCGAAGATACCCCTTTCATTTCGAACAAGGTGTCTTGGCTAGTGAGCACAGCGACTCAACCTCATCCTCCCCGTCAGAATGGGAACTGAGAGTTCCCATGGGAAGCCACAGTTCCCAAAGTGGTGTGTAGATTTTGCACTGTGGTGGTTAGTTTATAGAAAGTCTCACTTTAGGCCAAATTCTGGGAGCTTGTATAGAACGATCAGTATGGGAAAGAGATCAGACAGATGTAGCTGAACTATCCGGTCTGTAGACGTGTTATTGACTGCTGGGGCATGGGCCAATCAGCGTATCTCTTCGAAATTGAGAGCTATTGTATGACACACTGCAAAGAAGTGGTTGTCCGAGTATTGTAAGCGGGGGGAGGGGTATCAGAGTGTATCGGTTGACATGTTTTGGAAGGAATACTGTCAAACGGGATGGTTATTACGAGTGTTATAGATTAGTTGGCCCTGTTGAAATCCTCTTCTTTAGAGAATTGGTCACGTGAATCTACTGAACACTACACGTGCGTACCGACCATGTCGTTCAGCCCAAAATAATCTGCAAAATAAGAATATCGGTCATTCTGCAGACTTGTATACTGAGTATTACTTCCTTGACCCAGGGAAGCATCCGTCGTAATTTACATAGAGCGTTTGGAACTGCTTGAGCCTAAGAGTGAACTCAGTTGAGACTCCAGTATCAACCGAAGACAGATTCTATGGATTTCAACAAAGTCAATGAGTAGTTGTTTTGATTATCCCTGTCTCACTCGTAGTCCGTTTCCAATGGCCAGTAGTTCAGATCCTTCATGCGCGACTACAGCAACGGCGATACCGAGCAATCCAAGTAATGCACCGGGAATGAGCACGGCCAACACGAGTAACGAGAACACGATGTTCTGCCGGCTGATCTGCTGTGCTCGCTGCCCGAGCGACAACGCGTATGACACCTTCGTAATGTCGTCCGCCATTAAGGCAATGTCTGCTGCCTCAATCGCAGCATCTGTTCCTGCGGTCCCCATAGCAATCCCGACCGTGGCTTGGGCCAGTGCCGGAGCGTCGTTAATCCCGTCGCCCGCCATCCCGACCGCCTCGTACTTCGTCGTGAGGTCTTTGACCGCCTCGACCTTCTCTTCCGGTTTCAGATCCGCTCGGACATCGTCAATCCCGAGTTCAGACGCGATTGCCTGCGCTGTTTCCTCGTTGTCACCTGTGAGCATGAGGACTTCAACTCCTCTTTCGTGAAGGTCGCTGATGACTTCCTTTGCTTCCGGCCGTGGTTCATCGCGGAGGGCGATTATACCCATGACTCGGTCTCGTGTTCCGACAAGCACGACGGTCTTCCCCTCGTTTCGTAGCGTTTCGGCGTCGGAAATCCCTTCTACGTCAACCTCGAATCGGTCGAACAACCCAGGTTTTCCCACGTAGACCGTTTCCTCCATGAGTTGAGCTTGCGCACCGTACCCAGTGATCGAACTGAATTCGGACACCTCGGTCTGTTCGAGTCCGCGCTCAGCCGCAGCGTCCATGATCGCCTCGGCAAGGTGATGTTCGGAGTACTGTTCAACACTCGCTGCTTGTCTGATCACGTCGTCTTCGGTTCCTTCGAGTGCAACGACATCTGTTACCACCGGTTCACCTCGCGTAAGGGTCCCCGTTTTGTCGAATGCGATGGCTTCAATTTTCCCGAGGTTTTCGAGGTGAATCCCGCCTTTGACGAGTACGCCTTCGCGGCCTGCTCGCCCAATGCCGGATGCGATTGCGATCGGCATAGACATCACTAGAGCGCACGGTGCCGCGGCGACGAGCAGTACGATCGCGCGTCTCGTCCAGTAGTCCGGCAGGCCAATTACGAACGGTGAGACCATGAGTCCAAGAGCCACTAGGAGAACAATCGGGGAGTAGACACTACCAAACTTCTCGATGAACAACTGCGACTTCCCTTTTTCTTCTTGCGCCTCTTCGACGAGATGGATCATCTTCGAGAGCGTGTTGTCCTCGAAGGTGGTGGTCGCTTCAATATCAAGGGCACCTTCTTGGTTGACGGTGCCAGCAAACACCTGATCGCCTTCTTGCTTATCGACGGCTGTGGATTCGCCGGTGACCGCTGCCTGATTAACCGCGGAACGGCCATCGATAACACGACCATCTGTAGGGATGGATTCGCCGGGCTTGACGCGGAACATGTCACCGATGTCGAGTTCTCGTGCTGGGATCATCTCTGTGTTCCCGCCCGTGGTGAGACGCGCTTCTTCGGGCGCAAGATCGAGCAGACTTCGGATCGAAGCACGCGTTCGGGCGAACGTGTATTCTTCGACGCCTTCCGCAGCACCGTAGAGGATGGCGAGGAACGCTGCTTCCTCCCATAACCCCAGGGCTACCGCACCGCCGGTGGCGGCTAACATCAGAATCTCAATATCGATCTCGTACTCTCCAACCAACTCTTCGAATCCTTCTTGAGCCCAGTGGAAGCCGCCGAGTACCATCGCTACGGCATACAGGCTATTTTCGGCCAACGGTGGGAGGTAGTTGAAGAGACTGAGTCCGAATGTGAGAATAGCGATGACAGCTGCGATGAGCGCATTTCGAATTGGCGGGAAGCGGTACCACGGCCCGCTCCACTGCGCGTGGCTTTCCTCCGGATCGTCCGAATCTCTCATGTCAGGAGAGAAGTGGACTGACAGAATAAGGATTGGTTTGGAATACTCTAAAACTGGTTAGAGTATACCAATCACGAGGTCGGCACCGAGTCCGTTACCGGATCGTGATCCGTGAACTGCTTGATGATTTCTGCCTCAGCCCGTCGCACGCGGTACGTAAGCGTTGACCGCGGCACATCCAGTTTCTCAGCAAGTTCACCAAGATCGATCCCCCGAGGCGTTTCGTAATACCCATGTTCAGCAGCAGCAGTCAGCGCCTCGCGTTGTTCACGGGTTAACGTTCCCTCCTCAGCCGTGAACGTGGCAGTAGTGGATGATGAGAGCCCCGTAAGACGGACGATTTCCACATCGACATCGGATGAGAGTTCCGCGTGTAATGCATCGAAGAACCCGTGGATGTTGGCGTCCTCTGGATGAATGACTCGCCAAGTGTGTCTATGCTGTACGTGCTGTGTTTCAAAGAGGAGCCCGTCACCAAGGTGTTCAAGTGCGAGATGTGGGATTGAGACACAAACCGGTGTTCGTTGCCAGTATGTGTAAAGGACGAGCGTGTCGTCTGTCTGATCGAGAATCTGTGTCTCGGACTCAGCCCCACATGGTTCAGTTGCGAGACAGTCTGCGTAATAATCGGCCGTGAGAAACGCGTCTTTGATTGCTGAGAGGGCATCCGGTGACCCAGTTGTATGGTCAACGCGCCAGAGGCTGTCTACTGTGGCGTGAAGAGAAAGCGACCGAACCCGAGCGTCAGGAAAGTCAGCCAGCGTATCCGCGAGCGTGTTCTGCCCTGGGTCGTAATCGAGGGCAAAGACGAGTTCTCTCATGCTCCGTCGTAGGGTTCCCATCGATAAAATACGCCGGACTTCTACCCGGTATGGGCCGTCCGTTGTCTTTGAGTTGAGGTGTGAATGCGTGCAGGAGCGTTAAATCGCGTCGTCTGGTTTGTGGGTTTCGGCCATTCGAGTGGCTTCAGCAGCGTACCGCTCTCGTTCGGCTTCATCATCAACAGTGCCCAAATTACCTGGGTCAACATCCAGTGCTGCGGTCGTATCGCGTACGTCAGTGAAGCTCGTGAGTGCACGTTCTTTCCTGAAATATTGTTCTCCGTCCGGAGTAGCGTAGACGAGAATGATCAGATTTTGTTCGTCGTCAGAGTACGTCCGTTCGACCAACCAGACACGTACATTGTCGTCTTCCATACCCTGCTTTAGTGGGATGGAGTGAAAGGAGTTCAGTTGTTTTATTCCAACCGGGGAGATTAAAAGACGGAGTCAGACTGGTTTGTGGATCCCGAGATCTACTGCTCGTCGTGATAAGTCCTCATCCTGTACTGAGCAATTTGACCCGACACTAGCTTAACGCAATCCATGCTGAATACGTGCCCTGTACTTACCGATTCGCGTAATCAATCAACGGACTCCTCTTCGAGAGTAATAGAATCATCGAGAACTTCAAATTCAGTTGATCCACAATCACAGCAAGGTCGTCCGATTGGTCAAATTGTTCCATCAGTCCAGACGGTAACAGCGTAGGCGGAACTGCAAGAGCGACATCTGGCAATTCGCCGTTTGCGCTCTCCATCGGGCATTGGCTCCTACTTCACCAAACGTCACTATAGTATTGTGTGGACATATAGATGAAATTCTCTGAAAGAGGTTGTCTTCCACCTATCCTGAAGTGCTACGATTCCTCTGGATCAGCCTTCGACCCATGCCACATTCGCGCCCTGTACTGACCGATTCAGCGGATAGCGTAGTAAGGTCTCCTACGAACTCCGATGTTGTATCGGGGAGTCCGCCAAATGACGACTTGACTAATAGCCGGCTGCTCAACCGTGGGTATTTCTACGAAGTCGAGACTGAGCTCCGACTCACGACACCCAGCGAACAGTGTTCGAACTAACCGTCGCTATTAAAGCGTGTCAAACGAGTTGATCACATCACTCGTCGAGTACGTATCGACTAGGTCCTGTTTGTCAAAGTCAGAATCGTCGCTCCAGAGGGCCCCCTCGCTGGCGATCGCGCAAGCGAGGTACAAGACGTCATCGGGGTCAGTGTCTCCGATTGCTGCGTCTGCCCTCTCGATAGCCGGATAGAAGTCGTCGGCAGGGACAACTTCGATGTACTGGAACAGGAGGTCGATAAACTGTTCCACTCGATCTGGTTCCATTCCGGATTTCTCCACGATCAGATCTTCGTAGTTCTCAACTTCGTCGTGGACAAACGCAGGCGTCAAGAGATCTGGTTCGAGTGTAACGATGAGCTCCCGCGTCTTCGAATCAGCGATGAGCGCAGAGATGACGACGTTGGCGTCAATGACCAGCTTCATTCGTCGATTCTACGCCGATTCTTCTTCGACGCGCTTGCGTCCACGTTCGTTGATCTTATCGGCAATTTCCTGAACATCGCGCTCAGTGAGGTCGCTCTCACTGGTGAGTTCGTCCATCATTTCGAGCGCCTCAATCTTCTCCTGGATGGCCTGTCGCGTGACTTCACTCCAGTTGATCTCCGGGTGCCGTTCCATTCGCTCTTTGAGGTTGTCGTCCACGTTGACCGTGATGCTGGGCATACAGGAATCTATGTGGATACAGAATACTGTGTCTTTCGGTGCATCCCAACGTTGTGTCGTGAACCGCCTCGGGGTCAAGCCCCGAGGCACTCGCCTTGCTTTCTCTGTAGAGATTGTTGAGTGCCGACTTGTCCTATAAGTCGGAAGCGAACGGCTAATTCTCCCCCTGAATTGGGCCGATCCCGGCAGCAGCCCACACCTATTTGTGCAACCTTGTTTTAGGAATCTACATGCGGCTGGAAGCGACAGCGAAAGAAGACGAATTCAAAGTCTGGATGACCGACCGTGAACTCGAAGAGTTGCGGCGAGCAGCGGCGAGTCATCGCGACGATCTCATCATCCAACTTGGCGGGTATGTCGGCCTTCGTGCATTCGAGATCCCGCAAATCTTCCCGAAGCATGTGAAGCGGACCGACGACGGAGACCATTATCGGCTACGTGTACCCCGGGGGAAAGACACCGCAAACGGCACTGGAAAGCCTCGAGACCCCTACCTCCCGAAAGACGTCGAAGGGGACATCCACCGGTACCAGAACGCGGAGGACATTGGGCGGAACGAGCCGTTGATCGATCTCACTGAACGGGGAGTGCGGGCAGCTGTGAAGCGCACAGCTAAGCGCGCAGCCGAAGAAACCGGCGACGATGATTTCACGCACGTTTCCTCACACGATCTCCGTCGACGATTTGCACAGCGACTCCTCGTCGACGAGCAGGTGAATCCGCGGGTCGTGATGCAGGTCGGCGGCTGGGACTCGTTCCAAGCAATCGAACCGTACCTGAATGCACCTACCCCTGAGGTCGTCAATGAGGCTTTTGAGGAGGCAGACCTAGCATGAGCGATGAAACTCCCGACGTTGATCCCGAGAACCCACGACCAGACGGACACTACCCGAGATTCCGCAACAACGAGTGGCACTACGTCCCAGATGAACTCGCGCAGACGATCTCCCTCGGACCGGCCGGCGATGGCGAGGAAGGCCAGGACTGGGTGCTGACGTACACTCCCGAGCGGCGGAACGAGGACGACCGCGAGAAGGTACTCGTCCGGCTGACGTCCCGGACACTGCACGAGCTCTGGGTCGAGGTGAAGGACCTCGACGTCGAGACGCGGCAGATGGGCCACCGCGCGGAGTGTGACCTCTGCGGGGAGATGGTCGATCTGGATCGAGCGATACCGAACGCTCGGGGAGAGGCGTGTCACAAGCGCTGCTGGGCAGAGTACACGGGTGCCCCCGACTGGTTTTCGGACTACGTGTGACTCTTTGGCTCTAGCAATAGTTGATAATACGGTTTCTTATTCAGAGTTGACCGCGAAACTCGCGGTCAGTATAGGTCATCTAATGGACGAAACACTATTAGAGGAACAGGACAATTATGAGATATGATTAGCAAGGAAACACAAATTGTGGCTGTTTTTGTGATACTTGGGATTGCCCTCTCGTATGCCTCAACGACCGTTACAGAAAGTACAGTCGTTCAGATAGCTGTTCTTATTGGGGTGGGGGTAATCGCACCAACGCTCATCAACGAGTGGCGAACAAATTCCACCACTTAGAGAGAAAGCGTTCAGTGCGCACGTGTAGTTACCGTTCAGTACAAGTGAGGTAGTATCAGCCGGTTCGTCATCTAGACGACTGGTTCGATAGCGACATGGTTGTGCTTGAGCCGCGGAGCTTTTGCACGACCTTCTTCGACATACTCGATGACATCGATACTGGCGAGTTTCTGGAGATCCCGGCTCACGACACCTTTGTCGTAACCCAGCTCGTCAGCGAGCGCGCGAACCGAGTGAGGATTGTGTTCCTTCAGGTAGTCGAGGATCTCTAAGCGCCGGTCGTGGAAGACATCCTCAGCTCGTTCACGAGCGAGTACGAGTGTGTCGGGGAAGCCGTGCTGCGTCAGTGCCTCCGAGAAAGAACTCCGGAACTCTAGTCGAGAATCTACTTCGGCCTCCCCGGGTTCGAACTCGTTCGGATCAGGGATCGAGGAGTGGCGGTCTTCAAATTCAGGCATTATTCTATCCTCCTGACCGTTGTTAGGATTGCAACGATTAAAAAGGCTTCGTTCATTCATCAACCGTACGTATCGAGCGAGGATCAGTGAAGCATAGCATTATACCGAAAACTTTAAGTGTCTGGAAAATAAACATAGTAATGAGGGCAGTATTTGTCTCACACTCCACAGCAATCCGACTATAACGGCCAGCAGCGCAGGCCTGCGCCACGATACTGTCACTTCAAGATAAGCGCGCGTCGGCGGTAGTGTACTGGACAGAGAACCCCGAAGAGAATCTAAGCCGATATATGATGTCTAATCGAACTCTTGCGAACGAACTGGTGAATACAGATGTATAGTTTCGAGTCAATCGACCTTGATATATACCGTGGCGACGACTACTTTCTAATGGGCTTCGTCGAGCCCGAACCATCCGAGGGGGAAGACTACGACCCGGACGAAGATGCGAAGAACTACGGTGTCACGCTGGTACGAGAGGGGACGCACCCGCTTGAGGAGAACATCGAGATTGTTCGTATGGACACCGCTCACGGACAACCGCATATGGATTTGGTCTACCTTCCACCCGACACCAACGAAGAGCGGAAGGTATGGCTGGACGACGGGTACACGTACAAGCGGATGAAACAGTATCTACTGGCGAACTGGGAGACGTTCGCTGACCGGTACATCCAACACAACGAGTAAGGGGAGACAGTGCTTCCTATGCGACCGGGCCGAATGTGACCGGCCACGAGAAGAGGAAGTCGTCTGGGAGTACCAGGCACTCGAACATCGCGTCGACGCTCTTCCACCCTCCGAGCACCCGCACGACTGGCGGGGATTCCATTGACGTGACGCCGGGTAGCTCGGGGAGGATGCTGTCACTGACCGTCAAGTACGCCAGCTCAGACAGGAACTTGATTTTCTAAAGGAAGTCGCGGGCGTGGAGTGACAGCTAATTGTATGTACAAGGAATTCAAACAACGCGCTGAGGAGGACGACCGACTCGAACAAGCGGACACTGCGGGTGTCTGGAGATACGACCATGCCTGAATGTCAAAACTGTGGATCGCACGTTACGGCGCGGTTCGAGCGTGTTTTCGGCGATAACGACGGCGACGTACACGGATGTCGAGAGTGTATGAAGACAACAGAAATAGTAAACGGTGAAGCAACTCGAGGAGCATGACTGAGGAAACGCCTAGCGGTTCCACCGGTGTTCACGCTGAGGATGAACGGATCCGTGACGCCGATTCCGCAACGGTTCGTGATTTTCTCGACGAGGTGGGTGTCGATCCTACCGATCTCGAGAGTATAGGGTTCAAGCCTAGAAGAGAGGTGTCCAGAACACCCACTACGCGGATGCCGGTGATTCGGACGCTCCATCGATCGACTTGGATAGTTCGACCTCAATCTTAATCGTGTCGTAGGGAATGTGGGGCTGCTTCGCACTTCCCTCCTCACGGAAGTGGATGATTCGGTATTCGCTCAGAATCTGAAGGTCATCGTGGACCTGGCGGACATCCCGATCGAGGCGGTCGGCAAGGGCGCGAATACTCTCGGCTGGCTCGTCCATCAGACTCCGTACTAGCTCGAGGCGACGTGGCGTGAGGACACGCTGAAGTCGGCTGGCGTCCTGGAAGTTGACGACGTGTGGAACCGCTTCGCCCTGCTCCCAGCGCTCAGCGCGGTCCAGCACACTCTCCTTGTGCTCCTCGAATGGCGTCGACGTGATGCGGAGTGTCGAGGGATACTCGGCGTCTGCTGGTGGCTCGTGCGAATGGTCAGGCGAATTTTTGCTCATGGATGGTTTCGACCTCCTCGAGGAATTTCTCGATATGTGATCGAAGGCCCTCGAATTCGATACCTTCGACCTCACCGAAGTGGTGGCGGTGGTGTCGCCCAACGTCGTGGGCGTCGTTCGCGTTGTCGTACCCGGAGGATCTCCTCGTCGGCTGGACCGAGGTACTGAAAGCTATACTTCAGTCCTTCCGGGAACTCGTCGCTGTTGGGGACATCCCAGGCAAGTGCTTCCTAGCGATCACCAGTTGGAATTCGTCGTCGTCCTCGAAGATTTTCGTTGCTGCCATCAGGGCACCTGTGTTGTCCATGTAGAACAACACGTGCATAATAGATCGTTGTTGTGGTGGGAGAACAACAGCAGAATTCACCAAGGTCGGAGACAGACGAAATTAGTTTAGAAGATCTTCGATTGGACTTGAATCGGACAGAGATGGACACCAACGCGAAAATCACAAAAAGAGTCTAAATCAGAGATATGGGTCGTTTTACGAAGGTTTAGAGCGGAAACGAGGGGGGTAAAACCCTTTTGAGGGTGAGAACCACGTTCTAGCTTCTTCGGTCGGTGACAGAACCCCCTTCCATAATGGTCATCGCCTCGGAGAAGTGTGCTGGTTCGATCTTCGCTGACGTAATCTCAGACTCAATTTGAGTATCTGGAGCACTGGTGGCAACTTCCCGAAAAGTGACCATCGCTGCTTCTCTACATACCGATTCGATTTCTGCGCCGGACCACCCTTCTGTCTGCTCAACCAGTGTTCCGAGGTTAACCTCTTCCGAGGTCGGTTTATCACGAGTGTGTACTTTGAAAATCTTCTCTCGTGCTTGCCGATCGGGCAGTGAGACGTTGATTTGGTAGTCAAACCGCCCTGGCCGCAATACCGCCTCATCAAGTAATTCGAGGCGGTTTGTCGCCCCGATCACAATCACGTTCTCGAGAGTATCGACCCCGTCCATCTCTGAGAGGTACTGAGAGACCATTCGATCGGATACTTCGCCTGCATTCCCACTACCCTGCCCGCGTTCAGTCAGAAACGCATCAATTTCGTCGAAGAACAGTACACACGGTGCATTTGCCCGTGCTTGCTCGAAGATTTCTTTGACGTTTCCTTCAGATTCACCAACCCACTTGCTCATCAGTTCGGGGCCATTGACAGCCAGAAAGTTACTGTCGATTTCGTTGGCTACTGCTTTTGCGAGCAACGTTTTCCCAGTTCCTGGCGGACCGTGTAATAGTATGCCGGATGGGGGTTCGACATCTAGTGTTCGGTAGGCTTCTCCAAATTTAAGTGGCCATTGAGCAACTTCCTGCAGTTGAGCCTTTGTTTCAGCTAACCCACCGATATCGTCCCACCCAACAGCTGGTACTTCGACAGTATGCTCGCGCATTGACGATGGTTCAACTGCTGTCAACCCCTGGTCGAAATCCTGCACTGTGACGTGAATCGTTTCGAGGACTGATGGTGGAACGTGATCATCGTGTGACTCGATTTCTGGTTTCACTCGATCGAGAGCATGGAGCCCTGCTTCAGTGACAAGCGATTCTAAATCCGCACCGACGAATCCGTGGGTGCGTCCCGCGTAATCCTCGAGGTCAACACCTGAATCCAGCGGCATTCCTTGCGTGTGAATCTCGAGGATATCCCGTCGCTCGTCTTCATCCGGGACTCCGATTTCAATCTCGCGATCGAAGCGACCGCCGCGTCGAAGTGCCTGATCGAGACTATCGATTCGGTTCGTCGCGGCAATCACGATCACGTCATCGTCGGCGTCGAACCCGTCCATGAGCGTGAGCAACTGTGCGACCAGTTGAGTATCACTTTGCTGAGTATCTCCATCCCCACGTTTCGGTGCGATGGCATCGATTTCATCAATAAAAATGATTGCCGGGGCGTTTTCACGTGCACGCTCGAACGTATCTCGGAGCGCTTCTTGGGCAACACCTCGATACTGGGAGATGATTTCGGGAGCATCAAGCGCGATAAACTCAATATCGAGCGTTTCGGCGACGGCTTCCGCAAGTAACGTCTTCCCTGTTCCAGGTGGTCCGTGCAGAAGCACGCCAGTCGGGTGATCAATGTTCAACCGGTCGAACAGCTCCGGGTGTTCGAACGGAAGCTCGACCATCTCACGAAGTAGCTCGATCTCCCGGGAGAGGCCACCGACGTCATCGTATGCAGAACCGCTACGCTCGCTGTGTCGGGCCGGGCTCCAGATATATACATCCTGCTCGAACGTGATCTCGGTTTCGTCAGTGATGACTGCCTGATCGCTTGGCCCTAGTTCCGTTGGTCGAACGGGAAGATGTTGGTCGATATTGATGTCCTCAAGCTCGAGTTCGATCATCGTCGGATGCCCGTTCACGACAGGACGGTTCCGAAGTCGGGATCGAACCAACGACTCGATATCCTGTGAGTGGCCCTGGAAGTAGAGACTGTCGGGGATCCGAACCGTAGCGTGTGTCGCCTCGGGCAGTGCTGCTGGGTCGATGTGTACACGGTCGCCAGGTGCGACGTCCAGTTGGCCACGGTGGTAGGTATCAAGTGCAACTCCCGGTGCTTCCTCGTGTGGGACGTCGGCTGCGCTTACTCTCGCTAGCACAGATCGATTATCATCAGTTGTTACGAGGACGCAATCGTTCTGGGAAAGATACATCGACGCCAGCGACGCTTCCGAGAGTGCAACTCCCCCCTTTGCTTCAGCGCCCGGTGAGAGCGGTTTTACGAGACATTCCATAGTGTGTTCACAACAGCTTCTGATTTGTCAGAAAACCTCCTACTGCTAAACAGTACTTGCCAAGTGAGAATTAGACCACCTGACTATGGCGTTAGCCGGGGTGAATTCTACCCCAGAGAACTCGTCTGAAAGCGAGCGATTTCTTTTCTATACCCACTTCCGTCTCTTAAACCATCAATACAGCACCAGACACATGATGGCGCATCAGAATTCTTTTCTTGGTGTTATCATAGGGTCTTCACAATGAGTAATCGGACTTGCGACTATACAGCGAAGAAATCAGTGCCAGAAACGTGGCACGGTGACGATCCCAACGACTTCTTCCTTGACACAGATCGAGAATTTGGCGGCTTGGAGATCGACGAATGGCACTGCCCACACCCATCGCTGGACGGCGAGGATTGCTGTGTCTTCCACACTGATCCAGCGGATCTTCCCGAGGAGGTCGACGAGAGCGAGGCAATTCGAGAGGCGCTCGAACATGCCGGCGAAAAACCGAACGAGGATCGGCCGGAGCACCGGGGCCAGTTCGTCGGCGCCACGTTTGGCGCCGTCGATCTCTCTGGAGTAACGATCGCGGCCACTGACGAGTACGACATCAGGTTCGATTACGCAGTGTTCCACGGTAAGGGTGAAACTATCGATTTCGAGGACGTGGCGTTTGTTACAGAAGGTGATAAACCAGTATCGTGTCATCAAGCCACATTCGAGACCGATGGGGATGGTGACGTGAGGTTCTGGGGTGCCACGTTTCAGACCGACGGCGACGGTGACGTGTGGTTCAACGACACGATGTTTCGGACCGACGGCGACGGTGACGTGTGGTTCAACGACACGATGTTTCGGACCGACGGCGACGGTGACGTGTGGTTCAACGACACGATGTTTCGGACCGACGGCGACGGTGACGTGTGGTTCAACGACACGATGTTTCGGACCGACGGCGACGGTGACGTGTGGTTCAACGACACGATGTTTCGGACCGACGGCGACGGTGACGTGTGGTTCAACGACACGATGTTTCGGACCGACGGCGACGGTATCGTATGGTTCAAGGGTGCGACGTTTCGGACTAGCGGCGACGGTGACGTGGGGTTCGGGGGTGCGACGTTTCGGACTGACGGCGACGGTGACGTGGGGTTCGGAGGTGCGACGTTTCGGACCGACGGCGACGGTGACGTGGAGTTCGGAGGTGCGACGTTTCGGACCAACGGTGACGGTGTCATGAGGTTTGGGGATGCAACATTTTGGACTGACGGCGACGGTGATGTGGGGTTCGAAGGTGCGACGTTTCGGACCAACGGTGACGGTGTCATGAGGTTCTGGGGTGCGACGTTTCGGACCAACGGTGACGGTGACGTGTGGTTCAACGACACGATGTTTCGGACCGACAGCGGTGGTGACGTGTGGTTCAACGACACGATGTTTCGGACCGACGGCGGTGGTGGTGTAGGTTTCAGGGGTGCGACGTTTCGGACCGACGGCGACGGTGACGTGTGGTTCAGGGGTGCCACGTTTCGGACCGACGGCGACGGTGACGTGTGGTTCAGGGGTGCCACGTTTCGGACCGACGGCGACGGTGACGTGTGGTTCAGGGGTGCCACGTTTCGGACCGACGGCGACGGTGACGTGTGGTTCAGGGGTGCCACGTTTCGGACCGACGGCGACGGTGACGTGTGGTTCAGGGGTGCCACGTTTCGGACCGACGGCGACGGTGACGTGTGGTTCAGGGGTGCCACGTTTCGGACCGACGGCGACGGTGATGTGGGGTTCAACGACACGACGTTTCGGACCGACGACGACGGTGAAGTGGGGTTCGGGGGTGCGACGTTTCGGACCGACAGCGGTGGTGTGCGGTTCAGGGGTGCAAGGTTTCAGACCGACAGCGGTGGTGACGTGTGGTTCAGGGATGCGACGTTTCGGACTGTCGGTGACGGTGACGTGTGGTTCAGGGGTGCGACGTTCCGGACCGACAGCGGTAGTGACGTGTGGTTCGGAGGTGCGACGTTTCAGACAGGCGGTGGCGGTGACGTGTGGTTCAAGAGTGCAACGTTTCGGACTGACGGCGATGGTGTCGTGTGGTTCAAGGGTGCGACGTTTCGGACCGACGGCGACATCGGCAACATTGAGTTCGAAGACGCAGAATTCATAGCTGGGGCACGAATCGATTTCGGTGGTTCGAGTATCGCCCACGACTGTTCGTTTCGGGATACTAAGTTCGAAGACCGGACCCGGTTTATCGACGTATCGATCGAACGAACGGCGACGCTGTCGCTCAGTGGTAGCGAGTTTCACGACGAGTGTGTGTTCGGGGCGAGCAACGGTGGCTCACAGATCAGTGGCAACCTTGATTTCTCCGACGTAACATTTCACAAACCGCCGGACTTCCGTGGCGGACAGACCGCTATCGACGAGGACGAACTCCTCGAGCCCCCCTCCGAGAAAGGAGACCACTCGTATTTTCCTGCCCATCACGAGGGATTCGAGGTCGTGTTCGCCGATCACGTCACGTTCGAAAACGCAACGCTCCCTGCAGGGACGGATTTTACTCACACCTGGTTTCCGCCGGAACGGGAATCCAGGAGCCCAACTTTTGACCGGACAAACCTGTCGCAGGTGAACTTTGTTGGGGCTGATCTGGCCGGGGTTTCGTTCGAACGAGCGCAACTTAACCGGGCGGAACTGCTGGACGCGAGTCTGGTTGGGGCGAAACTGTACGGCACACTACTCGGCGACGCCCGGGTTAACCGACGGACGACCTTCTGGCCGAGCAAGGCAAGACTGAACACCAACGTCGTGTCCCGTGCGCGGTCGCTACCGATGATATTCGGCCGTGGGGAGCCCCCGGTATCGGGCCGGTTTCGTCGATTCAAGACGCTGTGGCGCGGTGGAACACTGCCCTACTGTCGGTACGACCCTAGGTATAATCACATCGACAACCGGATCGGCATCGGGACCGACGATGCGGACACCGATCTCGAGAAGGCCGCAGAAGTCTACGAGACTCTCGAAACATTGGCCCGTGACAACAGCCTCCCCGGGCTAGCGAGCGAGTGTTTTATCGGCCGAAAGGACGTCCACCTGCGTCAATACTGGGGAAAGGACGAAAAACGCGGTCGTCAGTGGTTGATGACGGCTCGGTCACTCGTACCAACTGTGGTTGCCCGATATGGGGAGAGTCCCTGGCGGGTACTCGGGACCGGAGCTGGCATCGTTCTGGTATGGGGTGTCATGTACTGGTTGTTCGATCTCATTGAACACGTCGGCGAACACAGTGGGGACCCTACGCTACTGGAAAGTCTCTATTTCAGCTCACTCACGTTCACGACGCTGGGATACGGTGACTTCAGACCGACCAATACCATCGGGCAGATCCTTGCTGTCCTGGAAACTTCCTTTGGAGTGATACTGTTAGCAATCCTTGTCTTCGTGTTCGGTCGCCGAGCGACGCGATAAGAGCCTCAGGAAAATATCTTCAGTCGTTGTCGGTGCGCATGAGTTCAATGAGATAGTGACCACCGACGATCACTCGAGGGACACACCTACCGGTAATCACCCCTTAGACACCCGTTCTCGTGCTGTGAATTAGTTCTCCGAGAGAATCACCAGGCCTCTCTCGTGGCGTTTTCTCACTCCCGGATCCCGGCATCTGAGGGGTGTACAAGACGTCGCACAGTGTACCCGAGGCCGTTCTTGCGTTCGGTCTGTTTGCGAACGGCTACTCGATGCTCCGAGAGATCGAGTGTAGGCAAGCGAGACTTCGCCTCGCTCGAGCGGATCTGCCTGCTCAGGTAATCGAAAGTACTGCTGGCCGTCGTCTTTCGTGATCCGCTCGAGGCGACCATCGGGAACGTCGACGGCGTGTTCGTCGACGTTTTCTTCGCGGAGGTGTGCGCCTTTCTCGAGTTCGCGTGACTGTAACTCGCTGATACGGTCTTTGTTCGCGCTCGCCTTGTTCAGCGCTGCCTCAGCCACTTTTTCGCGGCGAGTAGACTCATTGTCGAGATCGGCGACACGCGCTTCCAGCGTGGCCGTTCGTTCTTCGAGCCGATCCCGGTCCTGTTCTAGTTGTTCAATGCGGTCGTCTTTCTGTTCGAGTTTGGCTTCCAGTTCATCGATGCGGTCGGTGAGGGACTCGAGTGTGTCTGCAAACTGTGCTCTCGTCGTGTCTGTCTTTGACATGGATTCTAGGTGACTTCGTATGGGCGGGTGAACAAGCGTTACAGCGACGCGAACAGAACAGGAGATGGTTGGCCTCGGGACTACGGTGATGTCGCTGTGAGGGCCGCTGTGTATCTCACAAGAGTGTGGAGAGGATGCCCCGAAGAGGCCCCCGTGATTCCCTTAATGAGCCAGCACCTGTTCCTGTGCGTATCGGGAGGACTTCGTAGCGCTAGCCACCCCCCGAACCGTCGGAGTGATCGGTATCGTCCAGTGGCCGGTACTCGTGAGATCGTCCATCCGGCCTAAATCCCGGGACGTAGCTGAACTGCTTTCGCGGTTCACCCATGAACAACAGTGGCAACGATCCACGCTCTTCGCGAGCAGTATACTGGGTCTCGTAGGTCCCATATTCAGCGGTCGGTTCCGCGATGTTCGGTGTTGGCAACGACCCGCGATGGAGATCATCGAGAGTGAGGATACGGACCTCCCAGTGGCGTGCGAGACGGCGTGCGTCCGCGGTTAATTCACTCGTGTGACACAGCACAGGCATCGCTCGACAGGTAAAGGCCATCAGACAGAGCCGATAGATGACTTCCGTGTCAATCCGGGTTGTTTCCCAGTCTTTGCACTGGGCAAGGAGCCAGTCAGTGGGTTTGCCTTCCTTTTCGCCTCGGACGGCGACGACGTCGACTTCCTGGCTGAAGACGTAGACGTTTCGGTCTGTCTCATATCCCCATCGGCCGAGTGCCCGAGCGAGTTGGTACTCGAGCCACTGGCCGTGGCCCTGGCCACGACCCGCTGTGTTCTCTCGAGAGGGTGGCTCTGGGTTACTCATTTGTTTCACCCTCAATTCGGGACGATGTCGCCTGCTGTGTGGCCGTGGCTGTCTCGCCAGACTCGCGTTCGAGGACGGGTCGAAGCCTCTCGAGTTGCTGGGTAGCCTGACCGAGATGGAAGCGCGCGCGTCTGCGCTGGTGGGCTGTGAGGTCTTCATCAACGCTGACCGCGCGAGTGACCTCCGTGCATCGTCCTTGGAGCGTTGAGATCGGTTCGCCATAGTGCCCCCAGTCGGTGGTCAGTCCGGCGTCGTACGCCC
>NZ_MASN01000022.1 GCF_001861355.1 Natrialba sp. SSL1 | reverse complement strand
GAGATCGGTTCGCCATAGTGCCCCCAGTCGGTGGTCAGTCCGGCGTCGTACGCCCAGCGGTCGTGTGCTGGCTGTGTCTCAAAGAGTGCTCGTCGGGCCCGATACAACGCGGTCTGTGCGTCAGCGAGTGTCTGATAGAGCTGTTGACGATGCCACTGATCGAGTTGAGGGTCTCTTTCGGCCGCCGTCGAGACAACGTTCAGTTCAGTGAGTGCAATTTCGAGACTCCGGTAGGTGGTCTCTGGTTCGGTGGTGGATGCATCACTGTGGGTGCGGTCGTCATGGACGCAGTATTTTATTGCAGGACCAGTTGGTGGCTTGATCCGAACGATCTCTGCATCTTCGATGTCTGTGAGCAATCGCTTATCGTAGGGATTGAGCCCTGGTGCTGGAATGTCGACCCGGTCTGTTCTGTCGCCATCTCGTTCAACCTGTCTGTCGATCCAGAAGCGCCCAGAACACCCACAGAGGCTAGGTGGGACTACCACCCCAACATCGGTGACACGGAGCGGCCGAGTTGGTGGTATCATAACCGAAATCGTCTCTAATTCCCCGAGCGAAACCAGTCCCGTTGTCGTGACTTT
>NZ_MASN01000021.1 GCF_001861355.1 Natrialba sp. SSL1 | reverse complement strand
ACATAAGCTCCTGAGCGCCGTTCTGAGCGGCTTTTGTTCTGCCGTGATGTTATCCTCTCGTTTGGTTCCCTGCCGTCCTACGGCGTCGACCAATCGGTAATGTTATTAACATCGGCGTACAAGGGTTTTGTATGGTTAGTGACCCACGAACCCCTGACCTGAAAGAGGAGATGAGTGAACACTTCGCCGAGTATGAGTCAGATTATCGAACTGACGACTGGGCGAATGTTGTTTATGAAGATGACACTTTCATTGTTGTTGAGGATTTGAAGGGGTACGAGTTTTCTGAGTGGTCCGATGAGTTCGACGGTTTCTCTGAAATGATGCATGACTTAGCTCGGCAGCTGGTTGACCGCCGTTGGAGTTCCAGTTACCCGGTTGTTTTCCAAAAACAGGAGGGGAACTAATGCCTGCTGATCAGAAGAAGCGCGTTAAAGCGCAGTCGCTTGGTCCCGGTCGTGGAGTTAACGTCTCCGTTTCGAAGACGCAGCTCGAGAAGGCTGGTGTCGATCCGGATGCTGATCTCGAAGTAGCTCGCTACGTCTTCGAAGGTGACGGTACGATCCGACTCCGCTTCTATGAACAAACTTCCGACAATGAGGTCAACTCGGAATGACGGGATTCCTTGAGATCCTGCTGTACGTAGGTGCGCTGTTCGGAGTCGCCGAGATGGTTCGGTTGTCCTTCTTCGGAGGGAACACGGACCAATGAGCGACGTACAACGATTCTACCTCGGACTGTTCGGAACGCTCGGCATCGGCGCGATTGTCACGCTGGTCACGGGCGACCTAACCGGCGAGCACGCGACCGGACTCCTGGTTGCGGCCCCTCTCGCTGGTTTCGCGTCCCTGGTCGCGATGGACTACAAGTTCAGAGTGTCCGAGAACGGGGGTGCCTCTGAACCATGATTTGCGAAGGCTGCGGTGCCACCGTTGGTGATCCGTCTGACTTCGGACTGTCATTGTGTTCAGAGTGTGAGGAAGTTGCAACTCCGTCGACAGACGCTAATCACATCTGTCCGTCTTGCGGTCGTGTGAATTGTCTCGCTGATCTCGTTTCTCGTCAACGGTTCCGTACCGTTGCTCGATCCATCAACGAGGACAAGAAGCGACGGAATGCTAATGACCCATCCCGTTCGTGGGCTCCTGACTACGAACAGGATTGACCAAACGTCCACTGGTTCAGCTCCGAAGCCAGCCGGATCGCGCTCGTCGACGAACTCTCTTTTATAAACCCCATCACACACAACTCTATGTTTGTCCATTCCTGACCGTCCAGCCAGCCACCGCGCCTCCCTTAACGGGGGGTCGGTGGCTGGCTGGTACTCTCTCACTTAGTGAAAATCTTTATTACTAACTGCTCTCGTTGTTGGTAGTATCGACGGCGGCTCGGCTCAGGGCTTAGTCACAAGGGCCCGACCGAATTGGCCGGGCCGTCGTTGGCAGCCAAGTGTAACCATGAATGCCAACGACACGTCAACACAATCCCCGAATTGGTTTAAAGGTATTTATCCGGTAACTCATTCCCTTCAGTTCAAACTAACTTTCGAGCTACCTGATGGCTTCATCCGCGCGTTTTTCGACAACGAAGCCACAGACCTCGAAGTTGCGTTTGCCCTGGAGGGGTCAGAGTGACGGACTGGTCCCAGCTCATCGCGTACAAGTGTGCAACCTGTAACACTGACGCGATTGAGCCGCGCGACTCCGATCACGCTGCCGATCTCGAGTGCCGCGCCTGTCACTACACTCCCCAGCTCGAGGACGCACCCGAGCGGGTCGACTACGAGATCCCCGCGTTCCCTTCCCCCCGGCGGTCCGATTCGTGTGGCGGTACTCGAGTAGCATCGAGTGAGAGCGCCGAGTGCCGGATGGGTGAAAGCCCGGCACGGCGCGCAGCGCCGCGCCCGGAACACAGCGACCAACGGGAGCGTCCTCGTTCCGGCGAGGGAGGCGCTCGAGGGAGTTCCATCACTGAGACTCAACAGACGACTCTCACTGATGGAGGCTTCCGCCGATGACTCGGCACGTTGACCATTCCTCAGCGGCGCGCTCGGCCGACCTTGAGGCGGCGGCGTCTCGGCCATCCAAGACTAACTGTACAACCACCGCTAACCACACTGAAACGGCCGAAGAACGGCTTTCCGAGCGTGGCAAATGGTGGCGCGAGAAGAATGAGCTTGTCGACCACATGGTAGACGAAATGTCCGGTCGTGCTGCTCGTCCAATATCGGTGAAAGAGGGTACTAAGCTCCGTGATGAGGCCACTTCTGAAAGGTACGGTGATAACGGTTATCGCTCTCGGACGTGGTCGTCTGTCCTTAACGAGTTCCTCGCCTGGTACAATGACTACCGTTTCGCCCATCTCAAGTTCTTGTCACCGGATGGTGACGAGATCCGTGCGCCGATGGAGAACAGTCATCAGCCCGGCTACGGCGACAAATACTATGCCAAGTTGAAAGCTCTCGAACGCCAAATTGTAGATGAGTATCAGGAGTTGTACACGGCGATGCTGACCTTCACAGGCTCTATGCGTAACGATAACGGGGGATGGCGCTGCCCTGCAGACCATCTCCGCGAAGTTATCGATACCTGGCGTCCGGACGAGGGTCGAGGAGTCTACCACGAACTTAGAGACGTTCTCTCCGGTAAAAACTGGGAGTACGCTCTTGTCGTGGAAAAGCACGGCAACGGCTACGGGCACGTGCATGTTGCTGTCTTCGTCGACGGCGAGGTCTCCGAATCTGATTTCCATTCAGTCATCGACACACATCTCCGTCACTGCGATATTGCGTACAAGGACGCTCATAACTATCATTCTCCGGACCCTGACGCACGACCGATTTCCGTCAACAGAGTCGATCCCGATATTGATCTCGAGGACACCGACACCAACAGCCACGACGTTGAAGCAATCGGGAATCTCGGCAGTTATGTTGGCGAGTACATTGGAGCCTACGGAGAGGCTCTGTTTGATCGGTCTATTGAGGAACTCGCTTTCCGTGCTGTCTCCTGGGCTACGTCGACGCAGCTCGTCAGATTCTCGAACGGGGCTAACGAGATGATCGACGAGGACCTTGATCGCGGCGGCGACGATCTCCTCGAGGACCCCGTGCCAGTCTCCAATCCTGACTTCGACCCCGAAGATCCGCAAGGATCGCCGGTCAAATACGAGAATGTCGGTTGGGAACTCCTCGGTGTCGAGACTGTTGATCGCGACGGCGCTGACTTGCATACTATCGAGCACTCTGGGGTCTCATACACCGCTATAGACGGTTCTGAGCACCTTGACCCACCGAAGAAAATGCCTCCTGATCGACCACAACCGCGCGTTGAATCGTCGTCTCTCCGCTCGTTCGCTGCAGACGACGATTAACGCAAGCAGACCTTGAAAAGGCTGAAATATGCCTTTTAGTTAACCAGTGCCTACAGTTTCCTGTTTTCACTTTCACTTAGCCGATTCCACCTTTAAGTGTGATCTAGCAGCATATTAGGTACGATCCGACTCCGCTTCTATGAACAAACTTCCGACAATGAGGTCAACTCGGAATGACGGGATTCCTTGAGATCCTGCTGTACGTAGGTGCGCTGTTCGGAGTCGCCGAGATGGTTCGGTTGTCCTTCTTCGGAGGGAACACGGACCAATGAGCGACGTACAACGATTCTACCTCGGACTGTTCGGAACGCTCGGCATCGGCGCGATTGTCACGCTGGTCACGGGCGACCTAACCGGCGAGCACGCGACCGGACTCCTGGTTGCGGCCCCTCTCGCTGGTTTCGCGTCCCTGGTCGCGATGGACTACAAGTTCAGAGTGTCCGAGAACGGGGGTGCCTCTGAACCATGATTTGCGAAGGCTGCGGTGCCACCGTTGGTGATCCGTCTGACTTCGGACTGTCATTGTGTTCAGAGTGTGAGGAAGTTGCAACTCCGTCGACAGACGCTAATCACATCTGTCCGTCTTGCGGTCGTGTGAATTGTCTCGCTGATCTCGTTTCTCGTCAACGGTTCCGTACCGTTGCTCGATCCATCAACGAGGACAAGAAGCGACGGAATGCTAATGACCCATCCCGTTCGTGGGCTCCTGACTACGAACAGGATTGACCAAACGTCCACTGGTTCAGCTCCGAAGCCAGCCGGATCGCGCTCGTCGACGAACTCTCTTTTATAAACCCCATCACACACAACTCTATGTTTGTCCATTCCTGACCGTCCAGCCAGCCACCGCGCCTCCCTTAACGGGGGGTCGGTGGCTGGCTGGTACTCTCTCACTTAGTGAAAATCTTTATTACTAACTGCTCTCGTTGTTGGTAGTATCGACGGCGGCTCGGCTCAGGGCTTAGTCACAAGGGCCCGACCGAATTGGCCGGGCCGTCGTTGGCAGCCAAGTGTAACCATGAATGCCAACGACACGTCAACACAATCCCCGAATTGGTTTAAAGGTATTTATCCGGTAACTCATTCCCTTCAGTTCAAACTAACTTTCGAGCTACCTGATGGCTTCATCCGCGCGTTTTTCGACAACGAAGCCACAGACCTCGAAGTTGCGTTTGCCCTGGAGGGGTCAGAGTGACGGACTGGTCCCAGCTCATCGCGTACAAGTGTGCAACCTGTAACACTGACGCGATTGAGCCGCGCGACTCCGATCACGCTGCCGATCTCGAGTGCCGCGCCTGTCACTACACTCCCCAGCTCGAGGACGCACCCGAGCGGGTCGACTACGAGATCCCCGCGTTCCCTTCCCCCCGGCGGTCCGATTCGTGTGGCGGTACTCGAGTAGCATCGAGTGAGAGCGCCGAGTGCCGGATGGGTGAAAGCCCGGCACGGCGCGCAGCGCCGCGCCCGGAACACAGCGACCAACGGGAGCGTCCTCGTTCCGGCGAGGGAGGCGCTCGAGGGAGTTCCATCACTGAGACTCAACAGACGACTCTCACTGATGGAGGCTTCCGCCGATGACTCGGCACGTTGACCATTCCTCAGCGGCGCGCTCGGCCGACCTTGAGGCGGCGGCGTCTCGGCCATCCAAGACTAACTGTACAACCACCGCTAACCACACTGAAACGGCCGAAGAACGGCTTTCCGAGCGTGGCAAATGGTGGCGCGAGAAGAATGAGCTTGTCGACCACATGGTAGACGAAATGTCCGGTCGTGCTGCTCGTCCAATATCGGTGAAAGAGGGTACTAAGCTCCGTGATGAGGCCACTTCTGAAAGGTACGGTGATAACGGTTATCGCTCTCGGACGTGGTCGTCTGTCCTTAACGAGTTCCTCGCCTGGTACAATGACTACCGTTTCGCCCATCTCAAGTTCTTGTCACCGGATGGTGACGAGATCCGTGCGCCGATGGAGAACAGTCATCAGCCCGGCTACGGCGACAAATACTATGCCAAGTTGAAAGCTCTCGAACGCCAAATTGTAGATGAGTATCAGGAGTTGTACACGGCGATGCTGACCTTCACAGGCTCTATGCGTAACGATAACGGGGGATGGCGCTGCCCTGCAGACCATCTCCGCGAAGTTATCGATACCTGGCGTCCGGACGAGGGTCGAGGAGTCTACCACGAACTTAGAGACGTTCTCTCCGGTAAAAACTGGGAGTACGCTCTTGTCGTGGAAAAGCACGGCAACGGCTACGGGCACGTGCATGTTGCTGTCTTCGTCGACGGCGAGGTCTCCGAATCTGATTTCCATTCAGTCATCGACACACATCTCCGTCACTGCGATATTGCGTACAAGGACGCTCATAACTATCATTCTCCGGACCCTGACGCACGACCGATTTCCGTCAACAGAGTCGATCCCGATATTGATCTCGAGGACACCGACACCAACAGCCACGACGTTGAAGCAATCGGGAATCTCGGCAGTTATGTTGGCGAGTACATTGGAGCCTACGGAGAGGCTCTGTTTGATCGGTCTATTGAGGAACTCGCTTTCCGTGCTGTCTCCTGGGCTACGTCGACGCAGCTCGTCAGATTCTCGAACGGGGCTAACGAGATGATCGACGAGGACCTTGATCGCGGCGGCGACGATCTCCTCGAGGACCCCGTGCCAGTCTCCAATCCTGACTTCGACCCCGAAGATCCGCAAGGATCGCCGGTCAAATACGAGAATGTCGGTTGGGAACTCCTCGGTGTCGAGACTGTTGATCGCGACGGCGCTGACTTGCATACTATCGAGCACTCTGGGGTCTCATACACCGCTATAGACGGTTCTGAGCACCTTGACCCACCGAAGAAAATGCCTCCTGATCGACCACAACCGCGCGTTGAATCGTCGTCTCTCCGCTCGTTCGCTGCAGACGACGATTAACGCAAGCAGACCTTGAAAAGGCTGAAATATGCCTTTTAGTTAACCAGTGCCTACAGTTTCCTGTTTTCACTTTCACTTAGCCGATTCCACCTTTAAGTGTGATCTAGCAGCATATTAGGTTGCAATGGCGTCTGATAATGATACTCCGGTTGATCCGGATGCGTTTGTCGAACCGTCTGTTGATGACTCCCCGACCGGGCTCGATCTCGATCCCGGCGAGGAGTACATTGGTACTATCACGGACTACCGTCCGTGGGCAGGAGACAACGGACTTGTTGAGATCGACGGCGAGCCCGTCTGGCTCAACCGCACGCTGCAGAAGCAGTTGATCGCGGCGCTCGTCCAGAACAGCCCGGTGATGTACTGCAAGTCCGACGAAGAGGAGTCTTTCGAGGACGAAGACGGCGAAGAAACGGCGTATCACCCTCGCTCCTTCCGGTTCCCAGATAACGGAGGTGATTAAATTGGCACACGCACACGGTACGATTCTCGACGCGCTCAATCGCCTGAATATCATCGCTGCAGCGGCTCTCGGGGCCTTTTTCTTCCTTGGTCTCGTGATGGTCGGTCTTGCCGGTGACGTAGTCAGCTGGCTTGAATCGAACCGCTATCTGCCGCTGATGTTCAGCTACCTGATGATGGCAATCGCGTTCCTCTCCAGCGGATCGCGTGACCCCAACCAGTACCACTGGTTCGAGAAGGTGTTTGTCGCGCTCGTTATGGGCTTCATGTTGCTTTTCGCCTGGCCCGCCTTCGTCGCGGAGATGATGGTGTACGCCCCTGTCAGTCAGGTTCTCGTACTGGGCCTGATGGCAATCGCAACCGCAATTCTCGCGAGGTAAACAATGTCCGATTCAGATATTTCACAGAAAACGCTGAGTGGTACCGATCTCGATCACGTCGATGCGACTCGTCGCGATCTCCTTCAGGGAGCTGGCGCACTCGGCACTGCAGCTGTTGTGGGCTCGAGCACAACGGGTACGGTCGCGGCGGACGACGATGACGACGACGATGACGACGTTGACACGGAAACGCTCGTCTACGACGTTGCGTCACCGGACCCTGGGATGTACTACTTCAGTCGTGCCGTCAGCCTCGGCTACAACACGCTGTTCGGGTCCGACGACAACACGGAAGATGAGGTCGCGATGCACGGTCGGGCGATGGACACGAGAGAGCACTGGGACGGACACATCGTTACCGTCGACAACTGGCTGGAAGACGCCAGTACCGTTGCGTCCATCGACGCGCGCACTGCAATGACTGACGCCTGGGAAAACGGCCAGGACGTTCACGAAATGCAGGGCGAGGCTGTGAGTGCGATTTACGACTACTACGCCCAACGGCAACGAAATCACATCGTTGCCGCAATGCGCTCGCTCAACCAGCACGCACACGTTGCTGAGGACGCTCGTCGAGCCGACGACACTGACGAGCACTTCATCAACCCCGGCCTGCCGGACCACTCGGACGGCCAGGAGGTCGAACACTGGGAACTGACTGACGACCGCGGACAGGGCGACGACGAACTCGGGGATATGGACCCCGACGACGTGGAGCCGAACACTGAGTTCGAGCTGGTCAACGGCGAGACCTTCGAAACCGTCTGTCCCGAGTTCTTCTTTGAGTTCGACGGCGGCGACGAGTTCCGCGGCCCCATCGACGACGAATGGGTCGACGGATACGAGGAAGCCGACGGTACCGACTCGATCACGCTCGAAACCGCTGACGGACACGAGATCGAGCACCACTTCCAGATCGGGCTGATGACCGTCCCCGATGCTGACCTAAAGAGCCGTCGCGTGATGCACGTTGCTGACGACTTCATGCGTGTACTCCAGCGGATCGAGGAGGAGGCGGACCTCGTGAGCGACAACTACGACCTCGATCTCGCAGAAGCTCTGTTCGACGCACTTGATGACGGGAGGGTCACCCCCGAGATGATCCGGTCCCCCGAAGGCTATGCGCGGCATCTGAGCGGGACTGATGACGTGCATTCGTCGCGCTATAAGATGGCGCTGCTCTCGACGCTCGGACTCGAAAACCCGGACCTGTCGGAGACGGCACACATGGTCGTCTCCTACGATGGTCCGACCTCACTAACGGCCTACCATGAGGACGATAGCGAGGACATCCATGACTACATCGAAGGGAGGTCACTTGTCCCGACTGACTATCAGTCTGAGACTGTGTCGGGCATGCTCTATGGTCGTCCTGATTCCGGTATATCGACTGGCGGAACGTACCTTGCTGACCCTTATGTCGCCGTCAGTGGCCGATCTGAGGGGTACATCGCCCCACTATACGGTGGTCCTGACGATGCAACCATGCGTTTCGAGGACGATGACCTCAATCTGGCCGGCCTATCGACGTTCTCCCAGTACCTCTTCCTGTCTGACTATGGGGACAACAATGCCTACTATGCAATCGACTTAGAGACTGGCGAGCAGGTCGGCTCATATGGCACATCCGACTTCCAGTCTCGCGAATTCGGGGAGGACTTCATCTACGACGATGACCACTACGTGATCTTAGGCGAGCCGGTTGATGACGATTACCGGTTCCATACTGTTCCCGATCTGGACGAAGTGAACGAGATTAGCGGATCGCACGAGAACGAACCACACTACAACTCCCATTCGGGTTTGGCCATCGCCTGCTTCCGGTCTACGATAGACGCGCTAACGGTCCCTGACGCGACTGAGGAATGGTCTTTCGACGTGACGGACCCGTACGACGACTACGGCGACGAAGAACCGACGGTACGTGATGCTGCATCACACGGCGACAAGGTCTATGCCGTCGCTCATCTCACCCATAGCGATGCTGATGGGGGACTCGGTGTCACAACACTCGACGCAGCTACTGGTGATATTCTCGACACCACGATTGTCGAGGACTATCCTCACTCTGACGACCTGTCGAGTGGCTATACCGTAGTGTCTGACGATGGCCGATATTTATGCCACTACGACAATCGAGACGGTATTGAGACTGCCCGCTGCCTCGACATTACCAATGACTTTGGGATAGTCTGGGAAATGGAGTTGCCGTTTCGCATTCAGGCTGCTCATGGCTACTTCTGGACATCGGATGGCCACGATCTCTCTATGTACTCCAATAATCTCAGAGTCGACCCTGCGACTGGGGACGTTATGGAATTGGATCACTCCGATGACTATATCTCAATATCGACGCCGGGTGACGTTGGCCAGATCGACGGTATCGTTGAGTCGGCCATGCTCGCAACTGACGCTGGCGACTCACTGCAGTTCACGAACGCTATCGTTGAGGTTGAGGAGATGCAGGACTCGGACGGCGAAGACATAACGATCCTCACCGACTCCACTATTGAGGACATTGAATCGCAGTCGGACCGCGACATCGAGGAGATCGTCGACGACATTGACGAACTCGACTCCGTCGACGACGTGACCGGCCTCGACGATCTCCGACTGATCGCAGAGCACGAGGAGGACGTGTCGCTTGACGAGACGGACACCAACGAGCAGGAATATAGTGAACCGGACTACGACAGCCAGGACATTGACGAGATGATCGCGTATCTTGAAGATGTGGAGGACTGGCAGGATTCAGTTGCTGAAGACGATGATGACGGTATCAATATTGGGCTTCCTGATGTTGATAGTGACTTCTGGTCTCGACTTGCCTCGTCAGCTGCGCTCCTGGTCGCCGGGATTGTCGTGGTCGTGCTCGCGCTCGTTGCCCTGGTGTCTCGACTGCACCCCGCAAACTGGACATAGTTTAACAGCCATGAAACGGATTTTTTTGATCGCTGTCGTACTGTCGTTTTTGCTTGTACCAACAGCAACCGCTCAGACTGAGGACTGTCGGTCACTCGACGGCTCCGTTTACCTCTGCGATTCGCAGCTCGAGGACGGCACCGCAATCATCGAGTTCTACAGCGAGGAGAACACAACGGTTACGCTTGGTGACGCTGGCGTGTTCCTCGCCGGCGGCGAAGTGACGACCCAAGACTTCGTGCTTAACGCTGATCGTCGCGAGACCGTGCACTTCGACGTGACCGTATCCGGCGGCAACAGTGGTGTCGCTATCGAGACTGACGAAGGTCAGTTTGGTGAGCCGTTGTCGACTGACACCGGACCGTGGTACCCCAGCCTTCCGGGCGAACCGTCGACGATGGATTGGGTTGTCGCTTCGATCACGGTGCTCGGCACAACGACTGTCATCATCGGCGTCCTGACGTGGTGGTTCCGATCCGCAAAAGGAGGTGCAATAGATGTCTTCTAAGAAACCTGTCAAAGACCCAGAGACGATAACGGTAGAAGCACAGCAAAAGTCCACTGCTGGTCACTTAGTGGATCTATTGATCGCATTCCGTTGGCCTATCACGGCGGCGCTCCTGTTCCTCGTTACCGGAGTCACGCTCTTAGTCGTGCAATGGTCGGTGATACCGACTATTGTCTTCCGGTACGCTGCGCTCGTCTCCCTCCTGGTGTTCGTCACTATCGTCTGGATCGGCCCCATTCTGTTCCTCTCGTACCTTTGGGTGCTCATGCGTTCCGCGACGCCAATCCTGATCGGCGATAGGGAGCACAAGGAGGTTCACTGCAGACTGCAGAAAGACCTTGATCGCGTTGCATTCACCGAGGGGCTGCCTCGGCAGCGCGCCTGTGATCTCGGCGCGGCGTACATCGTCCTCGAGGGCGACGACGATCCGGATACCGAGGGCGTCGACGCTGTCTATGACACTCCGCTCACTGAGCAGCAGCCGAGCTGGTTCGACCTCGTCGAGTCGCCTGACTACAAGGAGTGGCGTAAAGTCCGCGTCGACTTGACCGAACCACTGCGTGAAGCCGTCGAGGAGAAGCAGGAACTCTATTCGGATTACCTCGACCGACTCCGCACGCAGTGCAACCGGCTCATCGCTGGCGTCCAAAAGGATCTGGATATATCCGATATCGACGAACTCCAGGGCGACGACTGGGCCGGCGTCGATCTCGACGACGACCAGGACGACCTCGACCCCGCCGGTCCCGATCAGGTCGACGACCGGGTTGATCCTGATGTGCTCGATCTAATCGATCGGTCTCATGAACGCCGAGGTGTTCGCTCCGATGACTGAATGCCCTTGTTGTCATTGCTGTCTCGAATCTGGTCGTTGTTGGAATGAGTTCTGTCCCTACGTCGACGGACGTGATTACGATGACTGACCCAGCGATTTCTTCAGCTGAGTACCGAGAGGTTCAGGAAGACCGTCTGACTGACAACCGCCGGAGCTATCCGCTTTCTGCGTTCTTTGACGGCGAAGCTCTCGAGCGGTACCACGTGCTCAAGAACATGTATGACCCTTCTCTGCCGGGTTTCCCGGCGACTTTCGAGGAGACGGACTTGTGCCAGCAGATGCTTCACGTTCACGCTGGAGAAGCTGCGTCTCTCGCTGTCCGCACCGGCAACGTTGCTGTTCTCTCTTTCCTCACCGGGCTTACACACCGTGAGGTCGACTTGTCGCAAGCGCGTACGCTGATTCGTCTCTTGAGCGAAATGCGTCGTGACGGCTTTATGGGCATTTTCACTGGTCACACTGACAACGGCAAGACCAACACCGCGCTGTGGCTCTCGCTGTTGTTGCTGCTCGATCTCCTCTCTCAAGATGTGGATGTCGTCCTTGCAACCAACGTACGTTCGCTGACGTGGCAAGAGGCGGTCCTTCAGGATCGCACTCACTACGTCGGCACCCGCTCCGAACTGGAGGAGCTGTGCCAGCAGCACGAAAAAGTTGTCTGCGTTCTCGACGAGCTGGAAATCGAAGCTAATGCGACGACCAACAACTATGCCGTCAACGACGAGTTCGCGAACGTGATGACGTTCAAAAGTAAGTACGGGCTCGTTCTGTTCCCTATCTTCCATCGTCCCGACGGCAAGGGCGCGGCTCCGCTGATTCGTCAGCACGCCAGTTACTTTCTTCAGCAGATCCGGGAGGAGGAGGACCTCGAAGACGACGAGTACCGCGTTGAGTTCCATCGTGAGTACGACGAAGACCTTGGTGCGACGAACCTCGCCTATGAGGTTCCAGTACCGCCGATTCAACCGGACGGGTCGTACAATCCTGACGAAGAAGCGCAGTTTGACATAAGCTCCTGAGCGCCGTTCTGAGCGGCTTTTGTTCTGCCGTGATGTTATCC
>NZ_MASN01000020.1 GCF_001861355.1 Natrialba sp. SSL1 | reverse complement strand
GCCTCAAGACACCGGACACGCTGTCGCCGGAGACACGAGGTGACTGGTCGTGGACGGAGTACGAGCGTGACGGCTACGAGGCGTTTCATGACCTGCTCGCCCACGGCAATCTCTCGGCTCCCGAGTTTCAGCCCGCTCGTCGAAAGACCGGTGATGCCTACTATGAACTGTCCTTCCCAGTCGAAGTCGACCACGCGGAGACGACTGACGACGTTGACTGCGTGCTGGCACTCGACGCCGGGATGCGAAAAGACATGACTGTCGTGGTGGCCACAGACGATGGCGAGCAACTATCCACGCCACAGTTCATCCAGTTCACAGACCGCGAGAAGATGCGACGACTGCACCGCGAACGAACCCGCCTAAACGACCGCCTTGCCACGTTGCGCCGTGACGGTCGCTCGCATACTGACGAGTTCGCCCACATCCACAGTGAGTACGAGCGAGTGAACAGCAAGATCCAGCACAAGCGCGAGCAACTAACACACGACGTCGCAAACCAAGTCCTCGCACTTGCACTCGCCTACGATGTAGACGCCATCGTCCACGAGGACTTGCGGTCGCTCTCCCCGCCGAGTGACGAAGGCACGTTGTCGTGGGAATTGTCATCGTGGGCGCGGCGGGACATCATCGAAAAAATCGAATACCGAGCAGAGTGTGCCGGCCTCGCTGTTGAGCGAGTCTATCCACAGGGAACAAGTCGGTCGTGTCCCCGGTGTGGCTCAACCGGCCACACCTGCAAGTCACCCGACCACCAGCAAGAACACTGGTGGGGCGGGCACTTCCGGTGTGACAACGCGCGGTGTGGGTTCGAGGGCGACCGGGACTACATCGGGGCGCTGAACGTTGCTCGTGTGTTCTTCAGCGAATCGGACGAGCTAGACCACGGTTTCACGTCCTCCTATACGGGGGATTCTGAAATCGTGCTAGCTTGCCGTTCCGCTGGTGAGCGAAGCGCTGCTTCGCGATCCTCGTCAGAACTCGCTTCTGACGCTGGCACGCGGCTCACGTTCGGATCTGGCATCGTTGCCTACGAACCCGAACAGGCAGCGGCGACCACTGGTGGTGGGTCGGCTGTCATAGCACCCGCTGTCGCCTTGCCCGAGTCGAATGCGGATGGGAGTGATGGACGCGGCCCAGTCGTCCAACAGTGTACCCGTTTCTTACGGTGTACTACTGAAAGCTACTGAAAATTGGAACGGCAGTACAAATCCGAGTCCGTGACTGGCTCAGGGGGCGAGCATATGACCACAACCGATGACACCGATACGAAACCGGATCGGCGAACGATATTGGGTGCTGTTGGCTCTTTGGCAGGTTTCTCTGCTGTCTCGGGTAATGCAATAGCTCGGGAGGATGAATGCCCCAAAGGGAATTTAACAGAGAGAGGACAGACTCTCTCACTTCCGTGCGGTGAACTTCCGGGAGAATATCATGGGGTAGATACTGATCCGTGGTATGAGTCATCGATCACGTTCCAAAACTGTTCGACCTGTAGCCGCCATCTGAATGGTCGGGTCACAGATGGACATATCCACGAGAACAACGAGGAAGAACCCCACGAATCCGATCAAACGAGGACACTCGGATCTACCATAGGATCAGGCGAACGGAAGACCTTCTGGTACACCGGAAGTATCAGATCTCTTGATATAGAACAGTTCGCATACCTTCTCTGTGACTACCCGACGAGCAATAAGTACAGGTGGCGTAGTGATCGGAAGGACACAGGTATGTTTCTATGGATACATCAATAGATATATGGGACGATCACCGTTCGTAGCGGTGGAAAATGTCCGTATCTCCCGATGGTAAAGCTAAAATAATTTCTTCAACGGTTTATATTGTCGAATCGAAGATTTATCAGCCATCGGTCGGGTGGGATATCAGCAGTGGTGATCTGTGTACCCCTGACAACCAGCCCTAGAGGGCCGATCGGGAGTTGGTGTGCCAGAATGAACTCACCGAATGGCTATTGGTGGGTTGCAGGGGACTAGCCTTTGGACAGGCTCACCGTTCGGTGAAAGGTGGGGAAGATCAGCGAGGGATGTAGCCCCCTGTACCCGACGATATGTTTGACGGAGTTCAAATATCTTGGACTTCTTCGATAGGACTTCGATATATAGATCACTGATTGTCTCGTATTCAATTTCATTATTGTTTCTAAGCGTTCCAAAAGTTGTATCATATGGTTATTATTCACTTTGGCCAACAAGTTAATTATCACACGAACTAACCATAATAGTAGCGAGGAAGTATCGAGAATTGTCGTTGCCAGAACGAATTCCCGACGAGACAGCTTCCTCGCTGTTCCGACGTCTTCGGACGGATGCACGTCATCACCAAGATGACTGAGCTTGTGGCCGTCTCTGGGACAGGCTACAAGTAATGGAGTGCCAACAGTTCACCCACTGCGCTGCTGGCAATCATATTCTACCCGTCCGTTTCAGAACTTGCTTGTACCAACCAGGAGTTCGTCGACGGCTTCGGGTAATATCGTGTCATGCATGTCGAGATCGACTTCTACATAGCTGGAGGCCTCGGGAGCGAGGTCAGGGTAGTACGGGCCACAAGATCACCCACAAGGTCGTGTACAAGCACCCGAGTACTGGGCTGGGCACCAGAACTAGTCACGCACACACCTCCTGAAATGATCAGTAATTCAGATCAAATAAGATCATACAGCTTGTTAGGCGTTGCTGAAACCCTCAATAGGTGATAGGTTTCAGTAACCGTGCTGAATCCAGGGCCCGAATGGGGCAAAGACTGAGGAGCGATCAGCGTGGAGGGTCGAACGCTCAGTACAGGGCGAGCATTACTGTGCTGGTGGTTCTTCTGGGAGATCGTCAATACCACACATTTGCAATACCTGTCGAATGTGATAATCCTTCTCGGACGTATCGTTTGTCACTAAGGCACTCTCAAGATGCTCTTCACACTCTTTGCAGAGTCTTGTCATACTGGTAACTCATTGGCTAATTTATTAAAATCACATGATAGTCGATGGTTATATCCTTGTAGTGTTCAGGAGCACAATCGATCAATCCGCATCTGTAGTGTGCAGGCGTTCCTCGTCAAAATATGTCTGAAGAGGGGACTCAGTGAACGAAGGCTGATTCAGTTACAGACCAGTGGATGAGAATGTGAGTTATTTGACGTTGAAGTGAATCAATCTAGCTATCCTCTATCTCCCCAAGCGTTATTACCCAACACACGAATCATGAATTGTATGTCGAAGGCTGCCGGTGACCCCGAACGAGCGATCAACGGTCTCATGTCGGTCGCACAGCTCCTGGAAGAGCCGCGACTGGCTCGTCTTTACACGTTTGTCCTGCAAGAGAGAGATGTCACTATCGACGACCTCGTCGACAAACTGGAGATGCCACGGACTACCGCGTACTCGGACACGGGGACGCTCGTCGAACTCGGAGTTCTGACCCGAGATGAGGAGCAGAAGACGCACACGTATTCGGCGATTCCAGTTACACTAACCGCGAAGCTCGACGGGGACGAATATACGGTCACCCCAACGCTCGTTGAAGCGTTCGGGCGCTCGCCCCAAGATCAGGACCTTGACCTCCTAATCGAAAAGAACGGGCTCGGGAAGCTCGCAGCTGCTCTCACATACGCGATACCGTACGCTGAGGGAGAGATGTCTGAACGAATCGCTGCTCGGGAACTCGATCTTCAACATGCGTTTGCTATTTCCGTTCTCCACGCGTTGCGAGATGTCGTGTTGGATATGAAGGCGGTAGATCCCTACTTCGAAGACGTCCGGAACGCTCGTGATCAACCGGTTACAGATGAATGAGGGGCGGAAACGATGAGTCAGTCTTTCGACCCGTTTCGGGGGTCTGTAGCCTGGATAGCGGATTCGGGTCTGTTTATCGCCTGTGGCCGGCAGCAGAACAACAAGTACGCGGCACTCGAACGATTCGCGGCACAGAACGATCTCACGTTCGTGATTCCACAGCGTGTCTACGACGAACTGGGCGGGGCACCGGACCGTAGCACTCCAGGACAGACGCCGATCAACAGCGCGATCGACGCCGAGTGGGTCCGGATCGCTGACGAGCCCGACTACACGAAGGGGACGGTTTCACGAGTGATGGATGACGTTCGGACGTTCATCGCTCGTTCGTCAAACCGGACCGAAGACCAAATCGAAAAGGCAGATACCGCGCTTGCAGCGGTTGCAGTCCAACTCCTCGAGAAGAGTGCCAGCCACGTTTGTCTTGTGACCACTGACGTTGATGCGGGTGAGGGGGTCGTCGCTGCTCTTGCAGCGAACGGACTCGAAAATCGCGTCCAGTTCAGAAATGGATTCGAGCTGATCGACGAGATTACCTAATCCGCCAGTTGGGCGTCGATTATTCATTCATTAGCCGTGGAGAATTAACTAATTCGCGACCTATGTAAGATTGTTGTTAACCGTTCTCGTAGTAGGGAGCATGAACCGACGGCAGTATCTAATAGGGACAGGGGCCGGGATCAGTGCTTTGCCAATAGTGTCACGTAGAGGGAAGGCAACTGCTCACATCTCAGTTGAGATCACCGAGGCGAACACTCCGCTGGAAGGTGGCGATCTTCTCGACATGGCCGGCGAACTCGAGAATAATGGATCCAGTGATGAGCGCGTTGAACTCGACTTCGTCGTTGGAGAGGATGAGGAAGTCGTAAGTCAGCGAACGACCCCCGTCGAGGCAGGAGAGGCACGAGAAGTGGATTTTCTGCAGTTCCGGACGTATCCGGTACAAGATAATGACTCATTCCCAGTCCGACTTGAAACCGAGGCAGACGTAGCAGAAATAACGGTCGATGTTCTCGGTGTGGACGAGTTCGACAATCAATACGCGTATCCTGATCGTGATCAGGAACTAACGATTCAGCCGGAGACAAGGGTTCACTTCGAAGTGGATGACGAATTGATGGAAAATCAGGGAATCACACACTGGTATGTCGATGGAGAGTACATCACGACGCCGATGGGGCCGTGGTCCAGCACATATTTCCACGATGTTGGCCGCGAGTACTTCACATACTCCTTCGAATCCGAGGGGTCGTATACCGTGGATGCAGCCGTTACCACCGATGTTGAGAATGTAGCCTCTCGCTGGGACGTATCGGTCACTGATAACGGCCCTGAACCGCCAACTGTCGATGGTTTCCGGCCAGACACGAGCGAGCTTGGTACTGACGAGTCTACAACTCTTGAACTCGATGTTTCAACGTCTGATACTGACCTGGATCGCGTCGTATGGTGGATGACCCAAGCTGACGTGATTCTTGACGTGACCGATGTCAGTGGATCTAGTGATATCGCTTCAATCGATGTTGATGGCGGGTGCCATACGTGTCAAATAGAAGCATGGGTGATGGACGAGAATAACGTATGTACTGTTGATGATCCATGGGAGTTCGAAGAATATGAGCCAGAAGATGAAACTCCCGCCGACGAATTGACCGGTCTATTGGCTGAGTGGGCTGAGATGATTGAAGAAGCGCACGGCATGGAGGTGTTAGATATCTCTGATTCGAGTGATCGTGCGTGGTATTTTTACTATCAAACGGAGGGCGTTATCGATGCCGAGGATTACGAGCTTGGTGCGGTCGCTGATGCCTATGCATGGCTTGTCGATGAACATCCAGAGGAGGCACCGGACGATCTGTTCGCGTATGCTGTTGGCGATCCTGATGCGGATCCGTTATCTGATGGTGCGGTTGGCGCCTTCTATATTGAACGTGAGTGGGCTGAAGAGTGGTTGGCTGGGTGGCTGACTGGTGAAGAGTACTCGTTACTGGTAATAGCAACGTATGAGGAAAACCCGCCCTGAATTACCAGAATAGGATTTGCAATAAAGAAACCGAGCTACTTCCTACTGCTATCTTTCCCAGACCAGATTGCGAGTCAGAGGTTTTTGACATCGACGCCGATCGGTTGTTGCTTACAGTAGACTTTTCGCCAACACTGAGAAATCATTATACATCAACGTTTTGAATCTAGTGGTATGGATGGGAGATGCGATACCACAAACACAATGTCACTGCTGCCGGGGACTGACGTCCACCAGGTCAGACTCGGTGCGAAAGCGCGGATCACGACCGCCGACCGCGTGTTGCTCGTGCAGGAACGCCACGCCGATGGCTCACCGTTTTGGACGCTCCCCGGTGGTGGCGTGGTGCCAGACGAGTCCCTGATCGGGGGACTCCGTCGTGAACTACGCGAAGAACTTGACTGTGCAATCACTATCGATTCCTTCCGCGAGACCGTCTGGTATGCCCACGAATCCGGCATGCACACACTCACCGCCTACCGAATTTTTGACTGTCACCTCCTGTCGGCCCCGCAACCAAACCCTACCGAGGGAATCATCAACTACCAATGGGCGTCACATGATACGCTCCCAGCCACCATGCTCCCGCAACTTCGGTTTGCGCTCTGAGACGAGCTCCCGAAGTGGTCTCTATCTTGATTCAGCAAGAGAATCCTCCTTCCCGTGAGAACAGTACCTCGATGGCGAACTCGACGCTCGTGACCTCGAGGGCGAATGAACCTACTCCTCCAGAAGTGCCACCAGCTGGGCGACGTATGGGCTGTTGTCCCAGCTCCGGTGGGGGCTGATCACGCTAAGTAGTGTTCTTGCCTCCTCGTGAGTCATATGGCCATTCCGGGCGTAATCACAGATGAGACGTGGTGTCGGGACAATTCGTGGCCCTTGGAGAACCGCGTGGATAAGCGCGAAGTTCGTACCGCCAAATTCGTCGGTGACAAAGCCGTCAACGTCGAGTGTGTTCGCGAGGACGATCCCGTCCGTTTCGCCATCATCGAGCCCGAACGTCGGCCGCGAGTCCGGCGTCTTGTCACGCTCGTAGGGATCCGCGACTTCGTAGTGGTTACGAGCCGCGAGGACATTCGTTGCTGCGGCGCCGTGGATATCTTGATATTGCGTGATGTCGCGGAGTTCTGCGACGACCTCTGGTGGCACGAACACGTCACACGAGGTGAGCAGATACTGAAGGGGATCGAGGGCGGTTTCAGTATCGTACGTTGCATCGGCGCGGGGTACGGCCAAACTGACCAGCGCGCTGGTGTCGGCCGCGACCGTCCGTAGCTGTCGACGACCGCTCATCGATCGTCGTTGGCCGCGGTGTCGACTGTCGTCGGGTCACCATCATAGATATCGACGTCGTCGGGGGTAGCGAGATCAAGTGGCTCGTCCTCGAGATCGGCTTTGAGGAGGCGGAGTCGCTGGGCGGTCTCAGCGCCGGCCAGTTGTTTGACTGTCTCGAACTCGAGTTGGTCGTCGTAGTATTTCGTTGCGACCAACTCTTGGAACGTCTCGCTGTCAGCGGTCTCTTCGATGTACTCGCGGATGGCCTCGACGAGGAGATCCGTCCGATCTTTGTCGAAGAGATCTGCAATTGCGTCAAGTCGGTCGACGAGGTACTCCGGAGACTGGAAATGGACTCGGCGTGGGTCATCGCTCGCGCTCATTCTATGTGCAAGTTCTGCACACAGGAGGATAACCGTTTCGGAATATGTGCGAACCTTGCACATTCCCTCAAGAAAGAGAACGGACTCGCCGAGTCACAATGTGGAGTTTGCTTCAGTGTACCGCTATGCCGATGGCTCACTTTCAGAACTGCCACCTCCTCTTGTGGCCAATTTCAAAATTGATATCCCACAACACTCAGAGTACCGAATACGATGATTGGTGAGCTTTCCAACCACCGCGGCAGACTCCTTTTGATTATCTTGCTTCTCGGAGCCCTCGCTGGACTGATGGTCTGGTACGGCACACAGCCATCGTACGCACCAGAACTGAACGACTACCCCGATGAAAATGACGTTGCCCCCAACCCCGACGCTTACGTCGACCAGCAGATCACACTCGGCGGCGAAATCGTCACCACTGACCCGGTCGTCCTCGAGGTGGACCATCCAGCCGCAACCTCTGTCACAATCCTGAACGCAAACGCCGCCCTCGAGACCACGGACGGCCCACTCGAGTCCGGTGATGGCCTCACGGCGTTCGGGACACTCGAGGAGACGGACACACTCGATGCCGACCGGACGATGACCCGGGAACCCTGGGAAGCCTATTACATGTACGTAATCTCGTTCATCGGCGGCCTCTTTGCGCTTGGTTACTTCGTCCGCCACTGGCGATTCGACCGCACGCAACTCGCGTTTGTCCCACGAACGCACCCGTTGTCACTCCCAGGCCGAACCCGCACTCACCAGGCTCCCAACTCAACGCAAGGTGATGAGTAATGGCAGATGTTTTCACCCACGCACTCACCGGCTTCATCATCGGCGTCGGCCTTTGCTGGTGGTTTGAGTGGATGCGTCCAGCGCACGTTTCACTCGTCGTGCTCGGTGCGATTTCACCTGACTTCGTCAAAATCAAGCTCCTCATTCCCGATGCCGTGGTCACAACAACGCTTGGCGTTCCATTCTCGTGGCAACCGCTACACGTCCTTGGCGGCTCGGTCCTCATGGCCCTGCTTTGTGCACTCGTCCTCGCCCCACAGTATCGCGTCCAGGCGATTTCCCTCTTCCTGGTTGGTGCTGCATCTCACCACGCCTTAGATATGATGCTCGTGAACGCCACAGGATACTCGTATGACATCCTCTGGCCGCTCTGGGGGTACCATCTGCCCTCACCCAACCTGTATCGGAGTAGCGACCGGTGGCCTGCTCTCATTGCGACGCTGCTTGCCGTTTGCGTCTGGTATCTCCGATACCGGTGGCCACAGCGGTCTTCACAGCGGTAACAGCGCGGAAGCCCACCGGCTTTAGCCGTGGGAGGAAGCGCGTAAGCCCCGCGAAGCAACCCACCGACTACGGCATTGCCGACTCCCTAACGTTATACAAAAATATCAATAAAGAGTAGACGTTACTGTGACGTACATGGTGTGGGAGGTAACTCGAACGGTTCGCGTCCGTCTTGACGTCCCTGACGACCGCAAGAGCGACCTCCACGCCACCAACGACAAATTCCAGGACTGCGCGAACCGCACCGCAGACTGGGCGTGGCGCTATCCCGAACAAGACTGCGTAACCAGCAAAAGTGAAGCTGAAGACGCCATCTACGACGGCCTCCGCGAGAAAACCGACTACCTGCACGCGAACCTCGTCCAGAAGGCTATCAAACGCGCCACCGACGACATTGACAACTGCGTTGACCGACTTGCAGACGGTGAGAACACCAGTAAGCCCCACTATAACACGTTCAGTATCGTCTACGACAAGCGGGCAGCGACCTACTACCGAGACAAAGTGAGTCTCGCCACTGTCAACGGCAGAGTCGAATATGAGTACGACCTGCCCGACGACCCGGACGGCACACCCCACGGTGAGTATCTGCTGAACGACGACTACTCATTTTCGACCAGCACTGTCCACTACGACAGCGAAGCCGACGAGTTCTACCTGCACGCAGTGATGGAACGGGAACTTGACGCGAGCAGTCCTGAGAAAGCCGAGCATTCGAACGTGCTTGGCGTGGACTGCAACGTTGATGACCATATCGCCGTGACCTCAACAGGCGCAGTCGTGGGCAATGCTGACTACTTCAATCACCAGCGCCGCGAGTTCGAGAAACGGCGTGCCAGCTTCCAACAGACCGGAACAAGGAGTGCCCATCTGACGTTTCAACGTATCGGTGACAGGTTCGGCCGCTGGAGTGAAGACTACCTTCATCGGTGTTCCAAAGAGATCGTTGCGGAAGCCAAGCGCCACGGCTGTACGCACATCGCCTTTGAGGACCTGGAGCAGATTCGAGAGCGTATCAGCGACGACAAGAAGTTCCAACAGTGGGCATTCCGGGAGCTGCAAGAACAGACCGAACACAAGGCGGAACTGGCTGGCATCGTGGTCGAAACAGTCGAACCGTCCTATACCAGCCAGCGATGCTCGAAGTGTGGGTGTACGCTCGAAGAAAATCGCGACGGGCAACACTTCGCCTGCTTAGACTGTTCGTATACGGCGAACGCGGATTACAACGCAGCGAAGAACGTGGCCCGAAAACTTGCACTGAAACTCCAGCGAGGGCAGAAGTCCCCCGCTGGAGGGGCGTTCTGTCAGTACGCCCTGAAGTCGGGGACGATGACCGTGAGCGCTACTGACGTGGCGTCCGACGTCTACGTGTCGGCAGAACGGGAGTCCACCGACAAGCCAACGGCTTCAGCCGTTGGTAGCTGACGGCAGTCTGTTACCTTTCCGTCGGTAATGGTCAGGGTGTAGCCATAGTAGTTGAGTTCAATCGTCACAGCGGGTGTGTCTGCGACTTGTGCGAGTGCCTCTGGATCAACGGTCTTACCTACCGGTGGGAGGTCCAGAATGTCACAATTTTCGTGCTCTCCAACCCGGGTTACAATATCGATTAGGAGTGGGTGGCTAGTCGTTCCGACTTCCGTTGTTCCCATATTATACCCTGACTGCTTGGTCAGTTAAAGACTCTTAGATTGAATGGTAATTACTATCCGGTTCAGGCGGGGAACCACTCGGCAAAACATTGTATTTGCGGCGTGAGCCCCCTCACGCCGTGAACGCTACAGCGCTTGATTCCTCACCGATGAGTTTGCCCCCTCAGCCATTAATTGGGATCCTGTTGCCATTAACTCCCCGTGCCACGCCGCGTTCTCACGAATCTGTTCGGTGACCAGCACGTCTTGTGTCCACAGGAACTCATCAAGGCTCTCGAACCAGAATAATTCAGAAGTGTCGCTTCCGGCCCTTGAGGTATCCAACACTCCAAAACAAACCAGCAGCGCTCAGGTTGTCGGGTATTGGTGTACGTTCACACTCAGTACGGTTGACAATCTTCACTCACGTATCCGTGTTTGCGTGAATTACTGAAAAGTCTCGGAGGGTATGGGGGAGTAGCAAACCTCCGAACGACGGTGTAACACTCGTCAATGGGATCGGGGTGATGGGGGGATTGGTCACCGCGATTGTCCCAATGGATGACGAGTAGGTGGCGTTGCGCTAACCGCCTCAGTGGTTGGCGCTTGTCTTGCTGACGGCGTGTAGGCGCACTTCGGGATTGTGTGCCTACACCGTATAGTTGGTCAATATATGTGAAAAAGTGTTTGTGTCTTATCTTACTCTTCCATAATGAATAGAACCAACCTCAGCCGCTGTTTCGAAGAGGGTCCGTAATTCGTCTCAGTCATTTGTTCCTACTGCCCACATCATGGTATAAACAGCTATGCTTATTGGTGGCGCATACATTTATGCATACATGAGCACGTCGGTCCGACTCTCGGAGGAGGCAAAGTCCCGCCTTGATCTTTACAAACGCGAGGGAGAGAGCTACAACGACGTCATCATCCGACTCACATCGGAGGATAAGTGGGCTGGGTTCGGTGTTGCGTCTTCAGATCCAGCGGAATCCAGGGAGGAAATAGAAGAGATCCGTGAGCAGATGCGTGACCGAATGAACGAACACGTCGAGGAGATGGATCAGTGACGCTACTCGTTCTCGACAACAATCTCCTGAGCGACTATCTCAATGGTGCTGACGAGGCACGAGCATTCCTCGAAGAATTTGAACAGGATCGATGGGGGGTTCCGTCTATTGTCCTTTTTGAAGCGCTCATGGGTTCTCTCTACGGACACATCGACGCCGCTCCCGATGAGATTATCCAGGGCGTCTCATCTTCGATGGAGATCCTCGAGACGGGGAAAGAGACGACAATCGAGGCACACGACTTACAGGCGAAACTTCATGCTCGAGGAGCACCTGTCGATCAACTCGATGCACTGATCGCTGCCTCTGCTCTTGAGCACGGCGGGAAATTTGCAACGGCCGAGAAACAATTCTGGACGGACGATGTCCAGGATGTCCTTCACGTCGAGGCGTACGATCCGTACTAGCTCGTGCTCTTGGAACCAGCTGCACGCAACACTCCTACACAAGGGGGAAAGGGCCCCTCTCCTAGTGTGTCGCTGGTTCCCTCTGGGTGTGAGTTAAAACCTCGAATGTCACAATCGGCGGAAGTCCCATGAGCAGATTTCGCTTGACGAAGCATGAGTCGTAAGCTAACCCACGGCTAAAGCCGTAGGCTTTCAGCGTGGACTCCAGCTCTGGCCGAATCATCGGCAGGAGGTTCATACTCTCCGTTCGCGTTCAGCGTCCCGCTGTTCAAGCGTACGCCTACGGGTGCGCCTCCGTCGTCCCCAGTTTGGTTCCGACGGAGATAGCGGAGACCGATGTTCTTCGCAGCGTTGTAGTCGGCGTGGTTCTCGTAGCCGCACTTCAAGCACTCGAAGTCCTCGTCGGCGCGGTTGTCCGGGTGGGTAAAGCCACAGTGTGAGCAGCGCCGCGACGTGTTCTCCGGGTCGACCTGTTCTACGTCAATGCCGTACTCTGCGGCCTTGTACTCGACGTATTCGTAGAGGGGGTTGAACGCCCACTTGTGCCCCCACGACGCGCCGGTACGCTCACGGATATCGTTCAAGTCCTCGAACACGATCACCGAACACTCGTTCTCACGAGCTTCAGCCACCAACTCGTTCGATATACGGTGGAGCGTGTGCTTGAATCGGCCCGCTTCTTTACGACCGACAGACTGGATATTCTCGTGTGCCCACCGTGTGCCGTGTTCCTGCAATTCACCACGTCGCTTCTCGTATTCTCGTCGCCAGTGGTCGAACTCGTCGCCCGTCCAGAACGTGCCAGTGCTGGTAACTGCGAGGTTGTTCACGCCGAGGTCAACCCCGAGAACCGTTCCGTTCTCTGTGGTTGCCTGTTCCGACGTGTCCGACTCCACGTCCCGTTTGCAGTGGATGTGAAGCATCCAGTTACCGTTCGTGTAGTGCAGTTCCGCCCCCGTGGTTTCGTACTCGTCGGAGAAGAAGTATCCTGCGTGGGGCGTCTCTCGCTCCTCGTCAGGTAGCACGTAGTCAGCTTCGATGCGACCGTCCGTGGTGGCGAGGCTCACCCAGTCGTCGTAGAACGTGGCGGTACGGTGGTCGTAGACGAGGTGGGGGCTGGTGAAGTGCGGCATCGACGCTTTCTTGCCTTACTTCCACTTTTCGACCACGCTCTTGCAGGCGTCGGCGGCTTTGTTTCTCGCCGCTTGGACGTGGTTGCTGTGTAATGCCGTCTCGTCGCGCACGTCCTCGTAGGTCTCGTCGTGGAGCGTGGTCTTGCTCGTGGTAACGTATTCGCCCTTGAAAGCGTGGCGTGTGACGCGGTTGGCGGCCCACAGGAACTCGTCTACGGTATCTTCGAGGAGTGCGACGTCAGGACTGTCCACGTCGAGTTTGACGGGAACAGTGCGCCGCTTCTCCATACATTATATGTAGACTTGACAATTCATAAATATTGAGGTTTCGTCCCTGTCGTAGTCGGTGGTTGTCGCACGGAGCGTACGCGCTTCCTCCCACCTGTGAACGGGTGGGTTTCCGCACTGTTACCGCTATGAGAAGAAGAGACAACCAGTGATGAGTCGTCAGGGCAGTAGTTACGCAAACGATGCCGTCAGAGAATTACGCGTCCGACCCGTCAAATCCGAGCACAGAGGCAACCCGGGCCGCGGGTCGAACGACCGTCGAGCGAACAATCGAACGCCGACGTGAACTCTGGGCGATCCAATCGGCAACCGGCGGGCTGGTCGCATAGTACAGTCGGACGAACAGTTCACCGATCGCGTTTCCTTTCAGGGTCGAGTCACGGAACGCTCGTAACGTCTCGACCTGCTCATGGTCAGGCGTTCCACAGGCCGCCGTTGCGATGAAACACCCTTCCCGAACGTTGACCGTCTCACTTGTCATATCAAGTGGATTGCCCTCCTTGTCCATGATGACTAGCGTGACCTCGTGGTCGCCTGGGTCCGTGAACGTGTAGCTTTCTTTGAGTCCAGGAGCGTCGGGATTGCCATCGTTGGTGAAGTCCCATTGATAATGCTCGATCTGTTCTGGCGGCCCGGACGCGCTGGCGTCGAACGTCACTTCAGTCTCGACGTCCGGGGACTCCGGCGAGAAGGTGAACGAGGCTGTCGGGCCGACGTCGTCGGCAACAGTAACGCTATCGGTGACTAACGTTTCGCCGGGGTTGTACTCTCCGGCCCGAGGTTGAACAGCGAGTATGATCTCTTCGCCCTCAGTTAACTCCCTTGTCAGCTCGACCAGAGCATCGTCGAACGGCGCTTCGAGTAAGATAGGTTCCTCAGTGAGCTCGTCGTCCGCCTCGTCCACGAAGTATACCTCTACCCCGTCATGCTCGTCTAAGTGCTTGTTAGACACGGTAGCATGGACCAAGGCCATATCGTCGCCGTCAGACGGTTGTGGCGTAAACGTGGCGTGTGTTTCATCTACTGAAGTAGGCATGAACTGTAGCGCCTGATCAAGGTCTTCATCCCCTTCTTGGAAGACACCAATCTGGAGGATATCGCCTATTTCGAGTTCGTCAGTCAGGTCGAGCTCGAACTTGCCGTGGTCGCCGGGATCGATCGTCAAGACGTCTGCTGTTAGGTCCGATTCGTCGAGGCCGAACGCTCGTACGTCCACCCCGTGGTCATGAGTCGCTGGAACGTCAACAGCTACTTCGACGAACTCGGATCCGACATCGGGCCGTTCGGTGATTTCAAACTCCAGATTACCGGCGACAGTGGCCGGTTCCGAAACCAGCTCCTTCTCATCGTCGTACTCGTCCGCAGCTTCCTGGATAACCGCCGTAATTTCGTCTTCCTCGGCAAGGGGGTCAGTCAGGTCGATCGTCCCGCCACCGACCCGGTAAACCTCAACTGCCTCGGCAGACACTTCCTCACCTGCCGCGTCCACAACGCGTGCCTCGATGGCCCCTTCGTACTCATCCCAATGATCCTCAGAGACCGTCGCCAAGAATTCGACGCTGTTGTCGCCTGCAGACGGAGACACGTCGAACTCGACGTATGTGGCGTCTACTTCGGTGAAATCCATATTGAGCGCTTTGTCGGGGTCCACGACACCCTGCTCAAAAAGGCCGACATCTAGGAAGTCGCCGGGTTTGAGCGAATCGGTCAGTTCGACGGTTTCGGTGGTAGTCTCCCCAGGTTGGACAGTAACGGATTCATCTGTCAGATCGGTACCATCCCAATGGAACGCGCGGATGTCTACCGGATCGCCGTCCGACGGAACGACGATTTCTACCTCGATGGACTCAGCATCCGGATCAGGCCGTTCCTTAATTTCGACGTCGTAGTCGGAGGACGCCGAGACCGACGTAGCCCCGCCGGTCGCACTGAGGCCGGTTGCACCGAGTACCCCGGCTCCCGCGGTTTTTAAAACAGTCCGTCTACTCGTTGCGACTCGTTTCTTCCCCGACCGGCTAACTTTCGCAAAACTATCGTTATCAAGAGATACCATACAGATATCAAATAGAGAATATTAATAAAATTTCTGGCCATAGTGAATCGCATGACTGCGTAGACTTAGAGCGTTAGAGCCAAGAAGTTGAAGCGGGAGTCTCCTGATGTCCTACATCAAGGATATCCCGCACCACTGAGAAACTAGTGGCGTTGACGGCCGGAATAAATCGCCACATTGTGTTGAATTTGACTAATACAGACTCGAGAGGGGACCAGCCAGGGACATCACGAGAGTCTTGTTTGCCCCTACGCCAACGGCAGTTGCGTACACTGACTCTTTACGTTTCGTTTGAGAGTGCAACCACTCTAGTCAATCGTATATTCGACCATGGACTCGCTTTCGCAAGTAGGACACGAGCAGTCAACCGTTGAAACAGTCTGCCCGCAGCGCCGACATTCAATAATCGTTGTTGCTTTTTGGCGTACCATTAGGGTGTTGGCGATTCCTTTCAGCATTGATATAGTGCTGATAACGTCTGACGTAGTTATAAATTATATGCGGAGCAGGCGCAATACCACGTCGTTCACAGCGTGGATACGCGCCGTCACTTAGTACGGCGTTCTACCGACGCCGACAGGCCTGGATATTCCACCGCCATCAAACACTAACCTTTACAAGAAGTGTGGGTATAAGTGGTTATAGTGTGGGTATAAGTGGTTATACAGACGTTCAGAATGCTGGAGGTCCACCGCACCCATCGAGCGAAAATCCGCAACCACCAGCAGGTAGAGGACTCGCTCGACCGCCACGGGTGGAGCGCTAGCAAACTCTGGAACGTCGCCAACTACCATTCCCGAGAAGTGTGGGAAGATACGGGCAAGATCCCTGACCACGAGGAGTTGAAAAACGAGTTGAAGACCCATCCAAAGTACAAGGGACTCCATTCACAGTCCAGTCAGCGGGTTCTGGAGGAACTCGCTGAAGCCTTCAACTCGTGGTACTCCAGCGACGATGACAGAGATAATCCGCCCGGCTACCGCAAAGAAAACTACTACGACTCGGAAGGTCGCCGCGTCCACGAAGAACACCCACGTTCGACCGTGACCTGGAAGCAAAACGGTATCCGCCACGACACCAAGAATAACCGTGTCCGTCTTTCCAAAGGCGCAAATCACAAGGAACATCCGAAAGCGTGGGAGTACATCCTCGTCGAATACGAAACTTGCCCCGGCGTCACCGTCGAGAACCTGCAACAAGTCAGGGCCGTCTACGACCAGCAGAAAGAGCGGTGGGAGCTGCACCTCGTCTGTAAGGACGAAATCGAGACGCCCAACGCTCCCGGCACCGAGACGGCGGGTATCGATCTCGGTATCAGCAACTTCGCCGCTGTTGCGTACAGTACCGAGGAAGCCAACCTGTACCCCGGAAACCGCTTGAAGCAGGACGGCTACTACTTCCCGAAAGAAATCGCCAACTGCGACAATTCTGGTGGCGACGAAGCCACGCGACTCCACCACAAGTGGTCGGAGCGCCGGACTCACTTCTTCCACAGTCTCGCCAAACACATCGTTCAGCGGTGTGTCGAGAAGGGTGTTGGCCGCATCAACGTCGGAGACTTGGAGGGAGTCCGTGAAGACGACGATGGTGAGTCGAAAAACTGGGGCAAGCACGGCAACCTTGACCTGCACGGGTGGGCGTTCGACCGCTTCACCTCGATTCTCGAATACAAGGCGAAGGTCGAGGGCATCGAGGTCGTGGAAGTGTCCGAACGCGACACGAGCAAGACGTGTTGCGCCTGCGGGAGAGAAGATGATAGTCAGCGTGTTGAACGTGGCTTGTACGTCTGTAAGGAGTGCAATGCGGCGTTCAACGCAGATGTGAACGGGGCGGAGAACATCCGTCTCGACCTGAACCAAAGTAACTCCGAGTCTTCGGCCAGTTTGGGCGAGGATAGGAGTACCGGCTGGTTGGCACAGCCCGGAGTCTACCTTCATGACTTGTCTCACGGATTCTCACCGAGGGAGCAAGTGGTAGACTGCAAACCCTAATATCCCAATCCAGCGGTGCGGTGCCGTGGGATTCCTCCGCGTTCACGCGGAGGAGGATGTCAAGGTCACAATCTCAAGTGTTGATATTCCTAGAGACACTATGCAATCACCCGTCACACGACGGCCCTCACTGCCAATCATAGCGAAGTTCATTCATCAAGTCAGTATTTTCGTCGCTACAAAACATACAATTGAATCCAGAAAAGAAGTCAAATACAGGATCGTTGAAGACTCAGGTGAGATGGACAACCTCACCGGATTCCAACGCGACCTCGTGTACGTCATCGCAGGTGCTGACCAGCCGTCAGGTCAGGATGTCAAGGACGAAATCGAGAAATACTACAGTTCCGAAATCAATCACGGCCGACTGTATCCGAATCTGGACACACTAGTCAATAAAGAACTGGTCGAAAAGGGGGAACTCGATCGGCGTACCAACTACTATGCCATCACCGACTCCGGAGACGACGCAATTGAGCGTCGCCGTGAATGGGAAAGTCAGTACGCCGACCCCTGATACGATACTGTTTCGATTATCATTACGTCACGGATTCCAACGATTCCATCGAAAAGAAGGCTTATAGCGGCAGAATAGACACGTCCAGGTATGCCCGTTGAAGCTGACGGCCCTTTGCCAAATCGCGTTACGATCGTGGGAAGAGGCGTCCCATCGAACTACGAAATTACTGTCGACGGTGACATTGAACTAGTCGGTGGCGATCCACTCGAGGAAGCGACAGTCGTAACTGAGCATTCTGCTGAGGGTGCGGTTGATACCGGTGTATTGCGATTTCGCTTCTCCGGAGAGATGGCGAATATCCGTGTCGTCGATTGGAACGGCGTCCCAGCTCCTGACTCTCCAAGTACGCCAGAAATCCACATCGATTACGGTGTTGCTCACGTCCAGGACAATCAGTGAATCGGCCACGCCCGTAGGATGAGACAGAGGATCCCGCCCGCACGACCGGTGGCAAGAAATCGGCAGATCACCTGCTGTGTTGAGAAGCTGAACGCCTGGCCGAACCATCCTGTGGTCAGTGATGAGGCCGAAGTGAAGTCCTACTTCGCTGAGTGAACTACCTACGGCCTTCAGCCCCAAGAGAAGATCAATTCTTGTTGTGGTCAGTCATGACCTACAAATTTCTACTGAATAGTTCGTGTTCCCGTGTCCGTCTCGTCTCCGCCAGGGCGAACACGTCGACTTCTTCGAAAGGTTCGAAGGAAGATGCTCAAGCAAGACTGGCATCTTGTTCCCCTCAATACTCGAAACGGAACAGAGAAATTGAGCGTATTATGGGTTTACCAAACTCATGGAAGGCACGTTGGCCAGTGGATATTTAGCAATGGCATTGGTAACGAAGCCTACCGATTAGCACATATTAGGGTTTGTCCGGTAGCTAACGTCAATACTTCAGTAGTATTCGGGCCCTTTATCTCAAATGTATTTGACACGCATGTTGGGAATTCGATTGTAGGAAGTTATTATCAAGTTTGTGTTTAATTCTAGAGTACTCATTCTAGCGCGCGACAAGAGAAGCATGATCATTCGAAAACGGCCGAAATATTTAGTGGTGGGCCTTCTAGGCGACGGCCACAAGACTCAAATAATACCACCTTACAGGGTTATCGATCTTCGAGACTACTCGAATACTCTATTAGAAATAATACTCTCATATCTGAAATCGGCCATTGCCTTTAACCCCCACCACTCAAAAGGTGTGTATAGCCCGAATATCGGGTGTTGAGAAAACATGTTCGAAAGCAAAGAAGGAAATGACCGTGGTCAAGTGGGGATCGGTACCCTCATCGTGTTCATCGCGATGGTACTGGTCGCTGCAATTGCCGCAGGTGTACTGATCAATACTGCTGGCATGCTACAGACCCAAGCAGAAGCTACCGGTGAAGAATCGACACAGCAAGTCAGCGACCGGCTCGAAGTAATAAGCACCTCTGGTCATCCGTCTTTAGCTAAGCGAAGAACCGCATGACTGCGGCGGCTTATCGGTGTT
>NZ_MASN01000019.1 GCF_001861355.1 Natrialba sp. SSL1 | reverse complement strand
CGAGAGGAATTAAAGTCCGTTGCGTCAGCAGTGCAGGACTAAACATGGACGCCCCACGCCACCGTGCGCGGGGTACTTCACGGGGCGCTCTTCACTGTGGGCCTTCTCACAGCACTCGGACTCGTGGTCGTCAACGGCGTCGGAACGCTGTCGGTTGTCTTGGTCGTCTTCTCCGTAGCCGTCCTCGCCGTTGCACTCCGTCGGAACGAACACGACCGTGACCAGTCGGCTTCGGAGTCCTCTGGTGAATCGGGAACAGCGGGCCAGAAAGAAGAGACGATGCCGAGTCCAGGTGAGGGCAACCTCTGAGCGCGGCCCATAGACTGTATTCGGTCCGTGAGTATGTGATCGGTGCTGAATCGGCGGCCAAATCTGCACCTGGTCCTGAATCTGAATCTGATCTAAACCTGTACCTGTACCTGTACCTCTCTCCCTCACTCCTCGCCGGTTTCCGACCCAGGCGACTCCACACCGTCTGCTGCCAGTCTCTCCTCGTACTTCGCGAGGGCTTCGTTCAGTGCCGCGTCTGCGTCGACGTCGACCGACTCTGCAAGCGCGAGCAGCGCGAACAGCACGTCGCCGATCTCGTCCGAGGCGATCTCGAGTGCGGCTGGCTCCGAGCCGTACTCGGTCGACGTGTTCGCGTCCTTCGCGAGTTCCCCAATTTCGGAGGTGAGATCGAGGAGTCTGAACTCGGGTGGCGTCTCGAGGTCGTGTGTGGCGATGAACTCGGCGACGCGTCGCTGGTGGTTGCACTGATCGTCCATACCTACGGCGAACGATCTGTCGGTGGAAAACACAATCGAAATATGATCGGTGATGCTGTCGTCGGTATGAACACGTCGCTCGACGGCATCGAATCGACTGCTATCGAGGCCTGCACGGTCGGCGGCTCGTACCTTCGCGAGGCCTACCGCACCGAAGACACTGAGGCCGACCGACTCGAACACGACGTAAAATCGAGTGCGGACACTACGTCGGAAACACGGATGCTCGAGGTCATCCAGTCACAGTTCCCAACGCATCGCGTTGCCGCCGAAGAGTCCGGAACGCACGCAGGTGTGGGCGACGACCACAGCCCATACGAGTGGATCGTCGATCCCCTCGACGGAACGAACAACTTCGAATCCGGCCTCCCGTCGTTCGCGAGCGCCGTCACCGTCTGCGAGAGCGGCGACCCCGTTCTCGGCGCGGTCTACGTGCCGATGCTCGACGACCTCTATGTCGCACGACGTGGCGGCGGCGTCCGCTACAATGGGCGTCCGGTGACAGCCACGCAGGCACCCGAGGCGGGGTCGGAAACAACCACGCACCACCAGCCGTCGACCGCAACTATCGTCTCCGTCATCGGCCACGATGTCAAGCGAGACCCCGATCACCGCGTCGTCTCTGAGTCGATCAACCGAGCACTCGAGTCCACCTGCAAACGCCGGCTCGAAAGCTGGAGTCCGACGGTTCACTGGGGACTCCTCGCTCGCGGTCGACTGGATGGGATCGTCTGCTACCGTCCCGACCAAGAGGAGCAGTTACTCGGTGAAGTTCTCGCCGGTGAGAGCGGCCTTTGCGTCGAGCGTGGCACTGACTGGTACGTCGCCGCAGTGAGCGACGCACTCGTCGACGAACTCGAAGACATCGCCACGACACGCGTTGACTCGTAGCCACGGCGGCAGGATGTGACGAACGGAGGGAACAGGGAAAGAGACAGCACCCACAGCACGTCATCGTCCGGCAAAACACGTTTCTTCCGTGGCCGTGACCACTCTGACATGGTCGACGTTACCGCTGAAATCGTCCTCTTCGATGGCTTCGACGAACTCGACGCGATCGGCCCCTACGAGGTACTCGAGAACGGCGCACAAGCCGGCGCATCGATCGACACCAATCTCGTGACACTCGAGGAAACCGACCTCGTGACCGCCAGTCACGACCTGCGGGTCGAACCCGACGGCACGCTCGGCGACCCCGACCTCCTGCTCGTCCCCGGTGGCGGGTGGACGACCTCGACCGGCGGCGTCCGACTCGTCGTCGACGAGGGTGAACTGCCGGCCGCAGTCGACGAGTGCTACACGAACGGCGCGACGGTCGCCTCAGTCTGCACCGGTGCGATGATTCTTGCTGAGGCGGGCCTACTCGAGGGCCGACCCGCGACGACCCACCCTGCTGCGGTGGACGACCTCGAGGAGACAGCCGCGAACGTAGTGGACGAGCGGGTGGTCGACGACGGCGACGTACTCACCGCGGGTGGGGTTACGTCGGGAATCGATCTCGGACTGTGGTTGCTCGAACGCGAGTTCGATGAATCCATCGCGGACGAGGTAGCGGCGGAGATGATTCACGAGCGTCGCGGTGAGGTCTTCGGCTAGGTCAGATAGCGGTTCGGTCACCGTTCTCGTCTGCTTTCCTTGCCGTGACTTGCTCTCCTGTCTTCTTGTCCATTTTCTCCCATCCCTCCGCCGGCCAAACGGCTATACGGCACCGTCGGGTAGCCTGACGCATATGGATGACGCGACAGACGTGACGGGACAGACCGACGAACTGATCGCGGACGGCGAGCGCGCCGAGGCGGTGCTGTTCGATATGGACGGCGTCATCGTCAACAGCGAGGATTACTGGGTCGAGTTCGAGCGCGAGGAAATCCTCCCCGCTGCGGTCCCGGACGAGGACGTCGACGTCGCCGAGGTCACCGGAATGAACTACCGCGAGATCTACGACTATCTCGACGATGAGTACGGCACGGCGATCTCGCGCGAGGCGTACATCGACCGGTTCACCGAGGCAGCCGAGGAACTGTACACGGAGCGGGTCGATCTTCTGGACGGCCTGCACGACCTGCTCGCCGAACTTGAGGAGCGAGGTATCGAGACGGCAATCGTCTCCTCTTCTCCGCACGAGTGGATTGGCTGGGTCACCGATCGATTCGATCTCGAGGACTCGTTCGAGGAAATCATTAGCGCCGACGATATCGAGGCGGCGAGCAAACCAGAACCGGACGTGTTCGAGTACGCAGCGGACGAGATCGGCGTCTCACCGGAGGTGTGTGCTGTCGTCGAGGATTCGGAAAACGGCATCGAAGCAGCCTATCGCGCTGAGACGGTCGTCATCGCCTACCGGATCGACGCCCACGGCGACATCGACTACTCGCCCGCCGACTGGGTAGCTGACTCGCCGACCGAGGTTCGGGAGGTCATCCTCGAACTCGTCGAGTAACGCGGGCTCGCTCGTCTACGAGTGCCTACTGGTGGTCCGTTAGTCGCCTTGCTCGCTCGAATCGATCTGCGGATTCTGATCCCGATCGGTTTGCCCGTCTGGACCGGCTCGTCGGCGCAGCCACTCGAGTCCGAGTGCGCCGCTGAGCACTCCAGCGCCGGTCGTAAAGCCGGGTGTGCCGTCGATACCGGTGTCATCGTCGTCAGTGTCGACGGTTGACGTGTCATTGTCGCCTCCATCGTCGCCGTCGTCGGCTCCGTCTCCGTCGTCTTTGTCGCCGCTGTCTTCTTCGGTCTCGTCGTCACCATCGGATTGCGTATCGTCGCTGTCACCGTCTGTGTTGCCGTCTTTATCTTCGTCTCCGTCCCCGTCTGCGTTACCGTCTTCATCTCTGTCTTCGTCTTCGTTTTCCTCTTCCTCTCTGTCGTCGTTACTGCCATCATCTTCGTCATCGCCGTTACCGTCGCTGTCTCCGTCGCCGTCACCGTCGGTTGCCTGGTCGTCCTCCGAACCATCTTCACCGTCCTCTGACTGGTCATCCTCGTCGGTCGGTTCGCGAAGCGCCACGAGGTCGCCGTTGTGCTCGACGTAGAATGTCTCGCCGCTGATCGCACGAATGGGTCCGACCGGTGCGTCCTCGACGCTGATGGTCCACTTCTCAGAGCCGTCGTACTTGTTCAGGGCGACGAGTTCCTCGTCGTACTCTCGCTCTCCGTAATTGTGTCCGTCGAGATAGAAATAGGCGTACGCGGTGTCGCCGCTGATGACGGCTTGCCCGTAGGTGTACGTCATATCGAGCCCCCAACTGTGTTCATCACCTCCAATCGAGCCGCCGGAGTAGCCGTGATCGGTGCCGCCACCGACGTAAATCTCCTCACCGAACGCGATTTCGCGAGTTCCGTGTCCGATGGTTGCAAACTCGCCCGTCTGGGCGTCGTACAGCGGCCACTCCTCGTAGGAGCCGCCGTCGTACGCGACCCCTGTCGATGTCGCATAGGTGGTACTGACGTGGGTGCCGACGTGGGACTCCTTCTGCCAGACTTCGTCACCGGTTTCTGGATCGAGCGCAATCGGACCAGCACCCGTCACGCTGTAGATCACGCCGTTTGCCGCGGCGGGTGCCGTCACGAACTCGTACTCGTCCTCGTCCTCCTCGTCACCGTGCGGTGCGGTGGTGATCGACTCCTTTTCCCACCGAACCGAGCCGTCGTCGGTATCGAGCGCGTACAGCGTGCCGTCGACGACGACATAGACGCCGCCGTAGGCGGCCGTCTGCCAGACGATTTCCTTCTCGGATTCGAATTCGGTCTTCCAGCGAACGCTTCCGTCGGCACTCTCGAGCGCGACGACCTCGTCACCACTCAGGTAGACCGCCTCACCGTCGACCGACGGCGTATCCGCGTCGATATCCGTGTTCTCCCAGACGACGGAGCCATCTGTCTCATCGAGAGCGAAGACGCCATCCTCCGTCGAGAGATAGACCGTCTCGTCGGCGATAGCGACGAAACTCGTGCCCGCCCCGTCGACGGACCACACGGCTTCGAGCCCCTCCCCCTCGAACTCGTGACCATCTTCGATGTGTCTGGCGTGCCCGGGATCACCCCGGTGTGACGGCCAGTCTTCGTTGGGTCCCGGATCGCGACTGGGATCCGGGAGCTCGTCGACGTCACTCTCGGCCTCGGCCTCAGCCTCGGTCTCGGACTCGGTGTCACCCTCGTCCTCGGCGGCTCCAGCCCCAATCGAAGCGAGTCCGGTTCCGATCGACAGCGCTGCACCAGTCGCCAGTACCGAACGGCGGCGCCACTCTTCCATACTCGGCGAACGACGGACCAGCGTCATTACTATCTGCTATATATCGTACTCTTGTTCGACCAACAACTGTTTCAGCGTATGTTACTGCCCGCTGGTTGGTTGCCATCTCTGACCGATCCAAACGCTACTCGTCAATTGCTCCCGTCTTCCCAGCTCTATCCACCTATCCGCTTCTCACGCGTGGTGCTGAACGAATCCGTCCACGAAAAACAGGACCGAGAGAATGACGATGGCAAGCAAGAGCACCACGCCACCGTTCAGTTCCGGGAGGAACGCCCGTCAGCCGAGCAGACCAGCGGCTGCAGCGATCAGACACAGCGCGAACAGACGGCGATCTGCGGTGCGGACCACGTGACAGATTCCACCCTCGGGAGCAGTAATTCATCGTTCACAGATCAAAACACGTCGTTCAGGACACCTACTGCACATCGACCACACGGCTCGCCTCCACCGGAACCAGCGGCTCTTCGGGGAAGGCAACGCTCACGGTGTACTCGAGTACAGCTGCATCAGCGCCGAACACCCCCACCGGGACAGTCTCGACATCGCGGAGATAGGTGCTGGTGCTGGTCATCTCGACGCCGTTGACGGTGACTCGAACGCCGGCCCGTGCCGGTTCGCCGACGTTTCGGATCGTCACCTCGCAGACCTCGTTCTCGCCGGTGCCGATGGCGTCGGGGAAGGTGCCCCAGTCGAACTCGACCGAGGGGAGTGACTGCGCCCCCTCGTAAACTCGTTCGGCGATACCCTCCGAGAGGCCGGCCGCCACGAGGCCGTCGATATCGGCGTCGATAACGTCGCCGGGGGTCGAAAGCCCTTCTTTCGCGAGTTTACTCGCACGACCCGCGGCCACGCCGTCGATGGCCGTTAGGCCGACCGCGTCCTCCGCGACGCCGTTCTCGATGCGCGCCTCGGTTCGGCGGGAGAGATTCGCTGCGTGCGGCCCGACGAACCGGTCGAGAAACGCACCGAGTGCGGAGATGAGTCGCGTCGCGTTTCGCTTGATCACCCAGGCGTCGCTGCGTAACGCGCCAGGTGTCGTTCCGCTCGCGGCACTGCGAAGGATGGCGAGCACCTTTCGCTCGCCCGCTTCTAGATCGCCCGTGTCCGCGCCGACGAGCACCGCATCGATCGCGTCTCGTTCGTCCTGGCGGGCCGAGACGGAGTCGAACTCCTGAGCGGTCGCGACGGCCGTCAGAATGTCGTCCATCTCGAGTGCACCCGCGCTTTCCTCGGCGCGATCACAGAGGGTGGCAAACTCGGCCGCGGTCTCGAGTCGCAGGTAGTACTTCGAGGCGAGCACGCCCCGCGGTGTCGCCTCGATCGAGAGGTCGTCGCCGGTTTCGACGAAGCCGCGGTCGACGAGTTTCTCGAGGCAGTCTCGGACGCGCTGTCTGAGGTTCGGGAAGTCGTAGTCCTCCGGGCGAGACTGGCCGCGGACGTAGTAGAAGGTCGTCTCGAGCCAGTCCATCACGTCGTCCAGGTCGGTGATGGTCCCCATTGCGATTTCGGCGTTGAGGTGGGTCTCTAAGCTCTCGGCGAGTCGGGACTCGATCTCCTTGCCGTCTCGCAGCAGGCGGCGGTACTTGTCCGCCTCCGACCCGTCACAGACCACCCAGCCGTAGCCCACGTCGTCGTACCCCGGTCGGCCCGCGCGACCGAGCATCTGGAGCACGTCGAGCGGGCTCATATCGACCTCGCCCTCGAGTGGGTCGTGCAGTTTTGTGTCCCGGATCACGACGCAGCGGGCGGGGAGGTTCACCCCCCAAGCGAGCGTCGAGGTCGAGAACAGCAACTCGACGATGCCCTCCTTGAACCACTCTTCGACGAGATCGCGGTCGTTCTTCGAGAGCCCTGCGTGGTGGAAGGCGACACCGTCGAGGACCGAATTTCTGAGCGTGTCGTTCTCGAGTTCCTTCGATTCGGTGTGGAAATCGTAGTTGCCGCGCGCGCCCATCGGAATGTCGCGCTCTGCGATCTCGTCGCGGGCCTTCTCGGCCGCGCGGACGGTATCCTGGCGCGAGGAGACGAAGACGAGCGCCTGTCCGTCCTCGTTGAGGTGGGGTTCGGCGAGGTCGAGTGCCCGGTAGAGTCGGCGGTACTTGTCCGCGAACGAGTTCTCGCCGTGGGTGTAGGTCTTGACGCCGGCGTTCAGGTCGACCGGGCGGTACTCGTCGCCGAACTCAAAGGTGGTCTCGTCGGGTGCGTCGAGCCACGCCGCCACGTCGGTGACGTTCGGCATCGTCGCCGAGAGGGCAACGACGCGCGGCTCGCAGAGCCGGCGCAGTCGCGAAATCGTGACCTCGAGGACGGAGCCTCTGCGGTCGGCATCCAGCAGGTGAACCTCGTCGATCACGCAGACGTCGATATCCGTCACGAAGTCATAGCGACGGGAATCGTGTTTACGCGTCGCCGAGTCGAGTTTCTCGGGGGTCATCACGAGAATGTCCGCGTGGCGGGCGCGTCTCGAGTTCAGCTCGCGCTCGCCGGTGACCACGTAGACGGTGTAGCCGAGTTCTTCGAAGCGATCCCAGTCGTCCTCCTTTTCGTTCGTCAGGGCCCGTAGCGGCGCAATAAACAGTGCAGTGCCGCCGTCAGCCAGGGCCTTGCAGATCGCGAGTTCGGCGAGGGCGGTCTTGCCCGACGCGGTTGGTGCGCTCGCGACGACGTTTTCCTCGCGCTCGAGTAACGCGGGCAGAGCCTCGCGTTGCATGCGGTTGAACTCCTCGAACGCGAAGGCGTCTGCGAACTCGGGGAGAACCTCGGCAACCTCCATCACGCGAAAACGGGGAGCGGGTGGTGAAAGGCGTTTCCTTCGGATCCTCTCGTGGCTTGTCCGTGGTTGGGTGTTGTTCGTGGCCGGTTGCCGTCTCGTAACCGGTTGTGGTCGGATCGTGGCTCCGAAACCGTCTCAGGCCCGGAGTAGTGCCGCGACCACTGCACCGGCCGTCGCGAAGACGACGGGGTAGATGATCCCGCCGAGGATGATCGCCGGCACGAGTTCTGGCGACATCGTGCCAGTCGCTTCGATGCCGAGGAACGTAGCCTCGGCGCTCGATTCGGCGACGACGGCTCCGAGAGCCATGATGATGGCGTAGCCAATCGTCACCGGTGCGCCGACGATAACCGCCTCGCCGAGGTTACGGGCGTCGAGCTGGTACGCAAGCACCGCGCCGAACGCGAAGAGCACGAGCGGCGGGACGACGTACAGCGCCGTCGCGTTCGTGGCGTCAGTCTGGGCGATGAAGTCGACGGTATCGGTGCCGCTGAAGCCACCGATTCCACCGCTCGCTTCGACATCGACCAGGTGGGCGTTGTAGTAGTACCAGGCCACACCGGTCCACTCGGCGACGTAGTCGCCAAAGCCCTCGCGGACCTGGTCGACCACCATCACATAGGTGATCAGATATCCGACGATAGCGGCCAGGACACCGAGTCCGGCGCTCGCTGCAATACTCGCTCCGCGCGATACCGACTCCGCTGGTGTCGCCAGTGACTGTTGGGCCATCGCATTGGCTCCCCAACCGAGTTCGTATAATATATTTTGTGATTCAGGCTTTCCAATACGGCCTTAGCAACCTGTTAAATCCGGGTTGCCGACCGGCATGCACGTCGGCCCCTCTGGTTCTTCGCCACTCTCCAGGTGAGTCTTCGGTAGTGCTGGGGCGAGCGTGCGCCGGGGACTCTCGCGTGACACTCGAGTCCTCACTGTGATTTCCCGGTCGTTTTTCTCTGTGAGCCAACGCCAAAAGTCGATTTCAGACGGGCGAACCGCTGTGTGCGATCTCGCCTAGCTCGTCGCTGAGCACTCCCGACGCCCGTTGTGGCTGTGGAACGCGCTCGAACGTCAGTTCGGGGTCGCCGGAGCCGGCCGTGTAGACAGTCAGCGTCCCGTAGCCCAGTACGCGGCCGACGACCGTCTGCTGGAGGCTCGCGTTCTGGACGCGGTCGAGGCGGAACTGGGTCACGTCTCGCGAGACGACGCCGTGTTTCTTGTACAGTTCCGCCGACGTGATCACGTAGTGGGTGTTCCGCCAGAAGACGTACTGGATGAGCGCGACGATCGCACCGCCGAGCGACAGTGCGATGCCAACGTAGGTGAACGCATCTACGCCGCCGGATGCGCTCCACGCGACGAGGATGAAGCCGACGAGTACCAGTCCGACTGCAATCGGCATCCTGGCCCCCATCGTGATCGGATGCGGTCGACTCTCCCAGACGACTCGTTCGTCGTCCGAGAGGTGAAGCCAGTCCAACGTCGACGGAGTCATACTCACGTCTACTTCGTTCGGCTCCGTAAAGTTATCGCGGAGTATTCTCGTGTCTCGCGGCCTATCTCGGGTTAATCGGCGGCTTCTGACTGGGCGACGTCGACCGCCCGCGTGTTCATCCCGGTCGCCGTCTCGTACCAGTAGTAGACGCCTAGTCCGAGCGCGGCGACGATGTTCGAGATGGTTACGCCCCAGAAGACACCGTTGACTCCCATCTCCAGAAGGTACGCCGCGGCGAGCGCAACCGGGATGCGGACGATCCAGTACTGGAGCAAGGTCGCGACCAGACTCGTCCGCGTGCGCCGCGCGCCGTTGAACCCGGCTTGCAGGAGATACGTCGCACCGATCGCCCAGTAGCTGTACGCGAGAATCCGCAGGTAGTCCGCGGCGACTGCCACCTCCGTCGGCGTTGCGTCTGGAACGAACAGCACCGACAGCGTTTCCGGAATCAGCCACTGGACCACGCCGACGACCGTGAGTCCGACGCTCGCCATGACCACGCCGGTCCACGTCGTCCGCCGCGCCCGCTCAGGAAGGTCTGCCCCAAGGTTCTGTCCGATCATACTCTGTGCGGCCTGTTGGAGCCCAATCGCCGGCACGAACGCAATTGCTGCGACTCGCGCCCCGATCGTGTACGCGGCGAGTCCCGGATCCCCGCCGACGAGCGCGACGAGCCAGACCATCCCGACGCGGGCAGACTGGCTCGAGACGTACTGTCCAGCCGTTGGCCAGCCGATGTCGATAATCTCGCGACAGTCCGCCCGGGAGAACGTGAGAACGTCTCGCGACAGGACGAACCCGCTCCGGCCGCGCAACGCCAGTGCGAGGCCGAACGCGAAGCCGATTGCGTAGCCAATACCGGTCGCGAGCGCCGCGCCGGTGACGCCCAGTTCGGGGAACAGCCACCAGCCGAAGATGAGGAACGGGTCGAGGACGATGTTCACGGCGACTGCGACGACGTTGATGTACAGCGCTGCGCGCGTATCTCCCCAGCCGATGAAACCCGACTCGAGTGCCTCGCTCGTGCTCAGGGCGGGAAAGAGGAGCGCGCTGACGGCGAGGTAGGACGCGGCGTACTGGGTCACGAGGTCGCTCGCACCGAACAGCGAGACGATGTCGGCGGCGAAGTAGGCGACGATGAGACCAGCGAGGCCACCAGCGGCGAAGCCAACGACGATACCGTTTGCTGCGCCGCGTCGTGCACGCCAGTCGCCGTCCGCGCCGACGCGCTGTGAGACGAGGACCTGTGTGCCGACGCCGGCACCGATCGAGACGGCGGCGAGGAGGCCGGTGAGTGGAAACGTGAGGCCGACTGCGGCGACCGCTTCGAGGCTGTGTCGGCCAAGCCAGAGGGTGTCGACGACCTGCTGGAGCACCTGTACGAGGTTTTGAACGAGCAGCGGTGCCGCAAGCAGTGCGAGCACCCTGGGAATCGGCCCCGTTGTGATCTCCGTTCGGTCGAGATCGAGCATCTCGTTCCCACGGTGATTGGTTGGGGAAATAAACATTGCTATTAGATAGTACGGGACGCGGTGGCTACTGACGGACGCCACCGCTGGCACAGCCGACCACCACCATTTTTCCCATCTGCCCGCTTCGGTCCGGGTATGAGCAGCGCTCGGAAGCCCGACTGGCTCAAGATGCGACCGCCATCAGGTCGGGAGTTCACCGATATCCGGGAGACACTCCGCGAGCGGAATCTCCACACCGTCTGCGAGGAGGCCAACTGTCCGAACCTCGGCGAGTGTTGGTCCGGCGGAGCCGGCACTGGCGAGGGCGACGGTGGCACAGCGACGTTCATGCTCATGGGCGATCGGTGCTCCCGTGCGTGTAACTTCTGTGACGTAACCACGGGCGGCATGGAGCCACTCGATCCCGACGAACCGGCCAACGTCGCCGACGCCGTCGCCGAGATCGGCCTCGACTACGTCGTGCTTACATCCGTCGACCGTGACGACCTGCCGGATCAGGGTGCGGGCCACTTCGCCGAGACGATTCGCGAGATCAAGGATCGCCATCCGGGTATCCTCGTCGAGGTCCTTATTCCGGACTTCCAGGGCGAACCCGAGCTCGTCCGCAAGATCATCGATGCCGACCCGGACGTGATCGCACACAACGTCGAAACCGTCGAGCGCCTCCAGTTCCCCGTTCGTGACCGTCGCGCGAGCTACGAACAGTCGCTCTCGGTGCTCGAGCAGGTCGAGCGCGAATCCGACATCTACACCAAGACCTCGATCATGCTCGGCCACGGCGAGTACGACCACGAAGTCTACCAGACGCTCGCCGACTGTCGCGAGCACGGCGTCGATATCGTCACGCTCGGGCAGTACCTCCAGCCCTCGCGCAGCCACCTCGACGTCCAGCGCTACGACCATCCACACAAGTACGAGACCTGGCGACAGGTCGCCGAAGACGAACTGAACTTCCTCTACTGTGCGAGCGGGCCGATGGTCCGCTCCTCGTACAAAGCCGGCGAGCTATTCGTCGACGCCGTCCTCCGGGAAGGAACCAGTGTGGACGAAGCACGACAGCGCGCTCGCCGTGCAGATGCACCGGTCTCCGTCTCGGAGTGAGTCCAGACATACCCAGCACCGCTGGGCACTATCTAGTCTCTCGCTGCCCGTCTCGATCCGAATAACGCAGTCCCTACTCGAGTACGAGCTGTTTTTCTCGGTCCATTACTGGTTTCCTGTCCCGCCGGTCGGTGAGTAGCTGCCCAACCGTTCACTGTTCACAGCACCCGATGCGCCATTTCTGGAACTATTACAAAACGAGGTGTCTTGGTGAACGTTTGAATTATTTAGTCCATACTCGTACTGTGTCCCACGGTCTGTCTCGCAAGAATTCCTCTGATAGTAAACTATTTACGAAAATCCTTTAACACAAGCGATAATTCGTTAGAGTATGCGCAGGTGGGACTCTCCGTGAGCACGATACAGCGCGACCCCCGAGAACGAGTACAGATCCTCGACGACGCCGGCCGCGTCCGTGAGGGCGTCGAGGTGCCGGATATCGCCGAGGACAAACTGCTCGAGATGTACGAGCAGATGCGGCTGGTTCGTCACTTCGACGAGCGCGCCGTGAGCCTCCAGCGACAGGGTCGGATGGGAACGTATCCGCCGCTGTCGGGCCAGGAGGGCGCACAGGTCGCAAGTGCACACGCACTCGAGACGGACGACTGGCTGTTCCCAAGCTACCGCGAACACGGTGCCGGGCTGGTTCGTGGGCTCTCGCTCAAACGCACCCTGCTGTACTGGATGGGCCACGAGCAGGGCAACGAGATTCCGGAAGACGCGAACATCTTCACCGTGGCCGTCCCGATCGCAACGCAGATCCCCCACGCGACGGGGGCTGCCTGGGCCTCGAAGCTGAAAGACGAGGAGAAGGCGTTCATCTGCTACTTCGGCGACGGCGCGACCTCGGAGGGCGACTTCCACGAGGGGCTCAACTTCGCCGGTGTCTTCGATACGCCGAACATCTTCTTCTGTAACAACAACCAGTGGGCCATCTCGGTCCCGCGCGAACGTCAGACCGCGAGCGCGACGCTCGCCCAGAAGGCGACCGCCTACGGCTTCGAGGGCGTCCAGGTCGACGGCATGGACCCACTCGCCGTCTACAAGGTCACCCGCGACGCCGTCGAGAAAGCGAAGAACCCCGGCGAGGACGAACTCCGTCCGACGCTGATCGAGGCCGTTCAGTACCGCTTCGGTGCCCACACCACCGCCGACGACCCGTCCGTCTACCGCGACGACGAGGAAGTCGAACACTGGAAGCAGAAGGACCCGATCCCGCGCCTCGAGACGTACATGCGCAACCACGGCATGCTTGACGACGAGCGCGTCGACACCATCGAGTCGCGCATCGAAACCGACGTTGCAGACGCCATCGAGGCCGCAGAGGCGGTCGAACGACCTGACCCCGCCGAGATCTTCGCCCACGTCTACGAGGGTATGCCCAAGCGATTACAGGAGCAACTCGAGTGGTTCGAATCGATTCGCGAGGAACACGGCGACGACGCGCTGCTGGAGGGATAATCTATGGCTGCAGAATCTCACACTGACACTGACACCGAAACTGACAACCTGACGCTGGTACAGGCGGTCCGAGACGGACTCCACAGCGAGATGGAACGCGACGAGGACGTCGTCGTCATGGGCGAGGACGTCGGCAAGAACGGCGGCGTCTTCCGCGCCACCGAAGGACTGTACGAGGAGTTCGGCGACAATCGCGTCATCGACACGCCGCTCGCGGAGTCGGGTATCATCGGCACCGCGATCGGGATGGCTGCCTACGGGATGCGCCCAGTTCCCGAAATGCAGTTCCTCGGGTTCATCTACCCCGGTTTCGACCAGATCGTTTCACATGCAGCACGACTGCGGACGCGCTCGCGCGGCAGATTCACGTGCCCGCTGGTCATCCGTGCACCCTACGGTGGCGGTATCCGCGCGCCCGAACACCACTCCGAGTCCTCGGAGGCGATGTTCGCCCACCAGCCCGGACTCAAGGTTGTCGTTCCCTCGACGCCGTACGACACGAAGGGGCTGCTGACGAGCGCGATCCGCTCGCCGGATCCGGTGCTCTTCCTCGAACCGAAGCTCATCTACCGGGCGTTCCGTGAGGAAGTACCCGCAGAATCGTACGAGGTGCCACTCGACGAGGCCGTCGTCCGCCGCGACGGATCGGATATCTCCGTCTTCACGTGGGGTGCGATGACCCGACCGACGATCGAGGCCGCCGAGAACCTGGCAGGCGAGATCGACGTCGAAGTCGTCGACCTCCGGACGCTGTCGCCGCTCGACGAGGACACGATCGTCGAGTCGTTCAAGAAGACCGGCCGTGCAGCGGTCGTCCACGAGGCTCCGCAGACGGGTGGCCTCGGCGCAGAGATCGCTGCGACGATTCAGGAGGAAGCACTGCTCTACCAGGAGGCACCGGTCGAGCGCATCACCGGCTTCGATACGCCGTTCCCACTGTACGCGCTCGAAGACTACTACCTGCCCGAGGCCGAACGCATCGAATCGGGCATCCGCGACGCAATGGGGTTCTAACATGGTCCGGGAATTCGAGCTGCCAGACGTCGGCGAAGGTGTTGCAGAGGGAGAACTCGTCACCTGGTTCGTCGAACCGGGCGACGAGGTCAGCGAAGATCAGCCGGTCGCGGAGGTCGAGACGGACAAGGCGCTCGTCGAGGTCCCCGCCCCGGTCAACGGCAGCGTCCGCGAACTCCACTTCGAGGAAGGCGACGTGATCCCCGTCGGGGACGTGTTCGTCACGTTCGACGTGGAGGGCGAGGAAGACACAGCGGAAGCGGACGCAGGCGCTGGTGAGGCCGAGGCAGACGCCGACGCCACAGCAGACGCAGACGCCGACGCCGGTCCCGCCGGCGACCCCGGCGCAACGGGCGCTGGCGATGACACCGAACCCGCGGAGACGCCAGACGATCGAATCTTCGCGCCCCCACGCGTGCGACGGCTGGCCCGCGAGGAGGGGATCGACCTCTCGCAGGTCCAGGGCAGCGGCCCCGGCGGCCGGATCACGGCCGCAGACGTCCAGGCTGCGGCGGGCACCGCGCCAGCGGCCGACGCACAGGCACAGGCCGGGAGCGGTGAGACTGATTCTGGTACCACCACGAACGAGTCGACCACGGCTGCAGCAGCCGACTCGAGTACCGACGAGTCCACGGCGGGTGGGTCGACTGGTCAGGCTGGGGGAACCCAGGGACAGACACAGACGCAGGCCCCGGCCCAGATCGAGTCTGCCGACCGCGACCGCACACTCGCCGCACCCGCAACGCGGCGCATCGCCGAGGAGGAGGGTGTCGACCTCGACGCCGTCCCCGCCACCGAGGAGCGCGACGGCGAGGCGTTCGTCACGCCCGAGGCAGTCCGGGAGTACGCCGAAGCCCAGCAGCAGGCCCAGGAAGCCGATGCGGCAGCCATCGAGGCCGGCGAGGCCTTCGCCGAGGGCGAGCGCGAACGCCGCGAACCGTTCCGCGGCGTCCGCAAGACGATCGCCGACGCGATGGTCGAGTCGAAGTTCTCGGCGCCACACGTCACCCACCACGACGAGGTCGACGTCACGGAACTCGTCGACGCTCGCGAGCGGCTCAAACCACACGCCGAAGAGCAGGGCATTCGCCTGACGTACATGCCGTTCATCATGAAGGCCGTCGTTGCGGCGCTGCAGGAGTACCCCGAGATGAACGCGGTCATCGACGAGGCGAACGAGGAGATCGTTCACCGCAACTACTACAACATCGGCGTCGCAGCGGCGACCGACGTGGGCCTGATGGTCCCAGTCGTCGACAACGCCGACGGAAAGGGCATGCTCCAGCTCTCCTCGGAGATGAACGAACTCGTCCAGCGCGCCCGCGAGCGCTCGATCAGCCCGGACGAACTTCGGGGCTCGACGTTCACGATCACGAACATCGGCGGCATCGGCGGTGAGTACGCAACCCCGATCCTGAACTACCCCGAATCGGGCATCCTCGCCGTCGGCGAGATCAAGCGCAAACCGCGCGTCGTCACCGACGAGAACGGCGCAGAGTCGATCGAACCACGATCCGTGATGACGCTCTCTCTGTCGTTCGACCACCGACTGATCGACGGCGCTGTCGGCGCACAGTTTACGAACACGGTGATGGAGTACCTCGAGAATCCAGAACTGCTGTTACTCGAGTAACTGACTCTCCACCCACCGCTCTCCCACCCCCTCACTTCGCCCGCGACCCCTAAACGTTAGACGCTACCCACCATACGCACCAGCATACGCATGTACATGAGCACACACACGACGCACGTGCGGTTCCGTTCGGCACCGACTACGATCACCGCAACCCTGGCCCAGCACGGAGGACGCAACTAATGGTCGTCGGAGACGTCACCACCGGCACCGATGTCCTCGTGATCGGCGCGGGTCCCGCTGGCTACGTCGCCGCGATCCGGGCCGGTCAGCTCGACCTCGACGTCACGCTCGTCGAGAAGGAGGCCTACGGCGGTACCTGCCTGAACCACGGCTGTATCCCATCGAAAGCACTGATCACGGCGACCGACGTCGCCCACGACGCCCGCAACGCCGAAGAGATGGGGATCCACGCCGACCCCGCAATCGACCTCGCGGGCATGGTCAGCTGGAAAGACGACGTCGTCGACCAGCTTACCGGCGGCGTCGAGAAGCTCTGCAAGGCAAACGGCGTCAACCTCATGGAGGGCACGGCGACGTTCGCCGACGAAAACACCGTCCGCATCTCCCACGACGGCGAGGGCCAGGGCTCGGAGACACTCGAGTTTGAACACGCAATCGTCGCGACTGGCTCGCGCCCGATCGAGATTCCGAACTTCTCCTACGGCGACGAACCAGTCCTGAACTCGCGGCAGGCGCTCTCGCTCGACTCCGTCCCTGACTCGCTGGTCGTCGTCGGTGCTGGCTACATCGGGATGGAACTCGCGAGCGTCTTCGCCAAACTCGGAACCGATGTGACGGTCGTCGAGATGCTCGACGAGATCTTGCCAGGCTACGACGACGACCTCAAGCGTCCGGTCAAGCAGCACGCGAAGGATCTCGGCATCGAGTTCGAGTTCGGCTACACGGCCGCGGAGTGGCACGAGCGCGAGGACGCCGACGGCGTTCGCGTCGTGGCAGAGCCCGCAGCGGAGGTCGCCGCAGACGGCGGGGCCGCAGCAGAGGAGACCGAGGAAGCGGACACGCTCGACCTCGACGCCGAGAAAGTCCTCGTCGCCGTCGGTCGCCAGCCAGTTTCGGATACGCTCGATCTCGGCGAGGCCGGCGTCGAGACCAACGACAAGGGCTTCATCGAAACCGATTCGCGCGCACGCACGAACGTCGACCACATCTTCGCCGTCGGGGACGTAGCCGGCGAGCCGATGCTCGCCCACAAGGGCAGTATGGAGGGCGAAGTTGCCGCCGAAGTCATCGCCGGCGAGCCGTCGGCTATCGACTACCAGGCGATGCCCGCAGTGGTCTTCACCGACCCCGAAATCGCGACCGTCGGGATGTCCGAGACCGACGCCGAGGATGCCGGTTTCGACACCGTGGTCGGGAAGTTCCCTTTCCGCGCCAGCGGTCGCGCGCTGACCACCGGCGAGAGCGACGGGTTCGTCAAGATTGTTGCTGAAGAAGACGAGGGCTACGTTCTCGGTGCCAGCATCGTCGGCCCCGAGGCGTCCGAACTCGTCGGCGAACTCGGCCTCGCGATCGAACTCGGCGCGACACTCGAGGACGTCGCCTCGACGATCCACGCGCATCCGACGCTCTCCGAATCGGTAATGGAGGCCGCAGAGAACGCGCTTGGACACGCGATTCATACGTTGAATCGCTGAATCGCTGAATCGCTGAATCGCTGCATCGTTGAATTGCTGCACCGTTACAGTGGTGAACCGCTGAATTGCTGCACCACTGCACCGCTGCACCGCTGCATCGTCACACCGCTGTACAATCTCGGACGGGCCCACGCACACCCTTTCTCCCCACCCATACGTGCACTCGACGGAGTACTCGAGAGGAACTGATGCGTGCCGTGTTGGGTCCCATCTGTTAGCGGCCAGTTTCCACTGCTGTCGTCGGCAGGGAAACCGTAGTTCGTCCGGGAGACTGTCCAGATTTTGTACGAATCGGTCCGTTGGCTTCCCATTCGGTGGGAACTCCCTGCACTCTCCTTTAGGTTGCCCTCCCAACGTGCAACTGTACTATGACTGCATCCAATGGTCCTTCCACGCTGCGGCGACGAACGGTTCTCTCGACTGCCGGGGTCGGCGCAGTGGGCGCACTCGCTGGCTGTCTCTCTGTCTTTTCCGACGACGAACCTGCGTCTGTGGGGGATCCGGACGCAGACGATGGTGACGGCGACGGCTCCGAAGAGACGGACGTAGACACACCACTCACGGATTACCAGTATACAGAACCACCACAGATCGTCGACATCGCCGAGCAGGGGTACGAATCGACGCTTCGCACCGTCCCCGCACGCCACGCACTCGTCACCGAGGACGGGAGCGGCGGTCCGGTCGAGCTCCCCGAGGTATGGGCCTGGCAGGCCGACGACCTCGCCCCCTCCGTTCCCGGCCCTATGTATCGGATGACCGAAGGCGATACCTTCGAACTCACCTACGACAACACCGAACACAACCGACCCCACACGGTCCACGTCCACGCCGTTAGCAAGTCCTGGGAAGACGACGGTGCTCCGGTTACGAACCGCGATCAGGTCAACGCCGGTGAGAGCCACACCTACACCCTCGAGGCCGACGTGCCGGGAACACACGTCTACCACTGTCACTACCAGACGCACAACCACCTCGACATGGGGATGTACGGCATCCTTCGCGTCGACCCGGAGGACTACGTCCCACCGGACCAGGAGTACTTCTTCACGCTCCGTGACTGGGACACGCGTCTCCACGATCGCGAAGCAGGCGGCGACGCCGACTACGACCCCGTCGAGCGCTCCTCGGACGCCTACACCCTCAACGGCCGCAGCGCCCCCACTACGTTCCACCCCGAACTGGGGACCCCGCTCATCGTCTCTGAAGGCGACACCGTCCACCTTCACATCGCCAACAACGGCTACGAATCCCACCCGTTCCACACTCACGGCCACCGTTTCGAGGTCATCGAGAAAGATGGCTCACCGATCCCCGACGCGGCGCGGTACGAACAGGACGTGCTCAACATCGCCCCTGCAGAACGATACACACTCGAGTTCACGGCCGACGCCGAACCGGGCATCTATCCGGCACACTGCCACAAAGTCCACCACGTGACGACCGAAGGTCGCTACCCCGGTGGGATGGCGACGGCGATCGTCTACGAGTCGGCAATGGAGTCCGACGAGTTCGGCGAGATTATGGACGACGCAGGATACGAGGGCTGACCGACATCAGCCGTTTTCCTTGTCTAGCGTAGCGAAACTGAAAGAGAAGACGGCAACTACTGTACGTACAGCGAATACGCGATCACGAGAAACCCTGCGAGCACCAGCAGACTCTCGAGCAAGATCCCCGTCGACAGGTGAACGTTCAGCAGTTCGTAGAGCATCCCTGCCAGGAAGAACCCAAGCGTAACCAGGCCAAACCCGAGTGTTAGATAGCCAAGCGCACGTTGTCTCGTCCGTCGGTAGGCTTTGAACGCGAAATACGTGATGATTCCACCCACGATCAGGACGAGCGTCTTCACAACCGCGAGTGCGAGCGCGATCTCCGATGCACCGGAAGCGTATGGGCTCATGTTTCCTTTCGCACCTCGGACCAGAGTTCTGCAAGCCGTTCGTCCGCCGTCCGAGCCGGTCGATCGATTTGCACCGCCAACGATCGGTCCTCATCCAGCCCGATCGAAATCTCGTCGAACGCGACGGCGTACTTGCTCGCGTGGTGTCCGTCACGACGAATCTCGGTGGTCTCCTCGAGTAGCGTCGAGTCAGTCAGCAACTCGAGTTTCCGATACAGCGTCGACTGGGGTATTTCACACCGGTTAGTAAGTTCAGAAGCCGTCATGGGTTCCTCGAGATTCCGGATGATCTCACGGCAGTCAGGGTCGTCGAGTGCAGCACAGATCTCTGCTGCAGACGGTGTTGACTCCGAACCGATCGGGTCCCGGACCATTCATCACTCACTTGTAACGCCTCGGGTATATTCGCATCGGTGCATCGCCGGCGAACTGCGCGAGCACTCGCTCTCGCCGGTTCGTTCCCAGAAGTAAGTTTCTTACACACGCATAACCCACCCAGATGCACGCGGGTATCATTCGGTTCGACCGTGTCTGCAAGGACGGGATGACTGGCCGACCTCCGCCCGCGTGACAACTTGTCTGTGCGACTGCCACGATCAGCGAGTGAGTCGTGTTACCTCGTCGAGTCTCACCGGATCTCCAATTGCTGTGATTTGCTTACTCGCTAGCGAACGCTGAGCGATGTCAGTATCCTCTCGTTCAAAACCGTTCTACCCGCCAGCTCGGCTAGTTCTCACGTACACGGCAATTCACTCACAGGTGGAACCTCCTCTCATGGTACTGGATTCCGATGAGCGTCTCGTTCGACGGCCTTATGTATGCACCCTCTCCTCGTCATTAATGCGAACGACGTGGCGCACGCCGCCACGTTCCCTCTGGCCGGTTTCCGGCACGGAGGTAGGCACTGTATCCATCTCCCAGTTATCTGGCTTCTCTGAAGTCAGGTCGCTTGGGGCAACTGGATCGAGCGTAGGTGGCGTCTTCGACGCCATGGAACAACGTCCTTATATACACACGGGGCGTATCCATTACTACGCAAATCCCGTTCCGGCTGTGACTTCCGGGACGGAATCGATCCGTTGCCCTTAAGTACATACGGGGGTTCGGATACGATTGCAAAGAACGCGTGACTGGCGAAGTGTTCATTCGCTTCGTCGTCGGACGGTTCTGGTCCGAAGGGGTTAAGTACCCCAGGCGGACTACGAATACGTCCGAAGGAAATGAGGATCCTACCCCTGCGGTCCGCCGTACAGATGGGATCTGATGTTAGCCTTGGTAGTTCGGTGACGCCCGATCGGTTCACGATCGTGGCTGGTCACCGAACGTGGACCC